>NZ_JADWYX010000058.1:0-8658 GCF_016786355.1 Frankia sp. AgB1.9 | reverse complement strand
GGGGCGCCGGGCCCCCGGCGGGCACCGGGGGGGGCGGGGCCCCGCCGGGCCCGCGGGGCCCGGGACCCCGCGCGGGCCCCGGTGGCGCCGAGCGTGCCGTGCCGCCCGTCGGCGAGCAGGACCACGAACGTCGCGCCGGCCGGCTGGTCCCCGTCGGCGCCGCCACGCCCCGGCGGGGAAGCGGGGGCGGGCGCCGCCGGGGCCGTCGCGGCGGCCGGGTCCGCAGGCCGTTCGGGTTCGGCGAGCGGCACCGCGCCCGGACTCGCCGGTGCCGGTCCCGGTCCCGGTGTCGACGTCCGCTGGTCCGCTGGGTCGAGCGGCCGGGTGCCGCCGCCGGCGCTGTCGCCCGAGGACAGCCCGGACGAGTCGGGCGTCGCGGGCGCCCGCAGCCGTGGGTCGGCGTAGACCGGGACGGCCGCGTGGGCCGGCCAGTCCGGGCCGTACAGGCCGGCGGTCGCGGCGAACAGCTCGGCCGCGAACTCCCGGCCGGTCCGCTGCCGCTCGGCGGGGTCCTTGCGCAGCGCCCGCAGGACGACGTCCGCGATCGGCGCCGGCACCCGGCCGATGAGCGGCGGCGGCGGGTCCTCCCGGTGCGCCCGGCGCAGCTCGGCGAGGTCGCCGCGGAACGGGGGCGCCCCGGTCAGCAGCTCGTACAGCGTGACGCCCAGCGCGTAGACGTCGCTGGCCGGTGAGACCTGGCCGCCGTCGAGCTGCTCCGGCGGGGCGTAGGACGGGGTGGCCACGTTCGTGCTCTTCCCCTGGCCGGAGCCGAGGATCTTGGCGATGCCGAAGTCGGCGACCTTGAACGTGCCGTCGGTCGCGACGAGCACGTTGTGCGGCTTGATGTCGCGGTGCACGACGCCGCGGGCGTGCGCCACCCCGAGCGCCGCGCCGACGGCGACCCCTGCGGCGCAGACGTCGTGGATCGTGCGGCTCGCCCGGCCGAAGTAGCCGCCGAGCGTCTCGTCCAGGCGCTCCATGACGAGCAGGTGCAGCTCGCCGTCGCTCTCGAAGTTGTAGACCTCGACCAGATGCGGGTGGCGCAGGTTCGTCAGCAGCCGGGCCTCGGCGCGCAGCCGGCCGGCGAGCTCCGCGCGGGCGCCGGCCGGCAGGTCCGGGTTGCGCCCGTCGATGCGCTTGATGGCGACGAGCTGGCCGATGTCCCGGTGCCGGCCGCCGAGCACGACGCTGAACGCTCCGCTGCCGAGCACCTCGGTGATCTCGTAGACCCCGTGCAACAGCGCTTCTTCACGCTCGAACGCCACCGTGCTCCCGTCGCGACCCGCGCCCCGCCTTGCGGCGCTAGGTGGCGCCGCACGGGCGAGCGTAGGGGACGCCGTTGAGGTAGGTGTCCCATTCCTCGCGGGTGATGACGTCCCCGAGGCCCGCGCACAGCCGGCTCAGGTCCTGGCCGATGTCGAGGTCGTAGAGCGACCCGACGGCGTAGTTGCGCCCGACCACGAGATACCGGCCGCCGCCGAGGAACGAGGCGAAGGTGAAGGGGTAGTTGAGCCCGCGGATCGCCGGGAGCGACAGCGTCCAGCGCGGGTCGGCCGGGTTGGTCACGTCCCAGACCCGGATGTCCTCGGCGCCGCCGGCCACCAGCTGCCGGCCGTCCGGGCTGAAGATGACGGCGAGCACCTGGAACGCCTGGCTGGTGGACGTGCCGGCGACCCGGGGCCGGACCGGGTCGGCCACGTCGACCAGGCGGACCCGGTTGTCCTGGCCGCCGAGCGCGACAGTCGCGCCCTTCGGGCTGAAGGCCACCGCGTTCTGCCCGGCGGGAAGCGTCAGCGTCCCGGTGGGGCCACCGGCCAGCCGGTGCCCGACGTCCCAGATCTTGAGGACCTTGTCGTTGCTCGTCGACGCGAGCCACCTGCTGTCCGGGCTGAACGCGACCCGCACCAGCCCGGTCGACTTGTGCGCCGTCGGTTGCCGGCCGAGCAGCTTCGGCGCGGTCCGGGTGGTGATGTCCCAGAGTTCCAGGCCGCCCGGTGTGCCGATCGCCAGGCGCCGGCCGTCGGGGCTGAGCGCGACGTCGGTGGTGGTGCCGGCCGTCCGCGGGATGCTGGCCAGCGGCGCGACCTTGGCCGGCGGGTCGCCGCGCGTGCGGCTGGGCCAGCGGGCGATCGCGGCGTCGGAGACGTCCCAGAGCGTCACCTGGTCCGAGGCGGCGACCGCGAGCAGCCCGGACCGCGCGGCGAGGTCACCCGCGAAGGGCGCGTAGGCGCTGCCCGCGGTGAGGTCCGCCGCGGCCCGCAGCGTGGGAGCCGGCAGGTGGCCGGGGTCGGGGGTGAAGTCGTAGATCTCCAGCGTGTCCAGCGAGGTCACCAGGGCGATCGAGGTGTTCGAGCGGGGGAAGAGGAACTGCGGGACCTCGCCGCCCGCCGCGATCCCGTCGTTCCAGCGGGCCCACCGCAGCGCGCCGTCGCTGCCCGAGGTGACGATCCAGTGGTCGTCGAGGGGGTCGGCCGCGAACGACCACGGCGTCGACGGCTGCGGCAGTGTGTAGAACGCCGCGACGTCGTTCTTGCTGGTCGGCGTCGGCACCAGGTAGCTGAACTCGCCCGGGCGGAAGAGGGACAGGCCGACGCCCGCGCCTGCCTCGACGACCCCGAGGGTCTGGCCGTCGACGTACCCCAGCGACGACACCTCGGTGTTGTTCGCCGCCAGGGTCGTCGCCGGGGTGGCCGTCTTGCCGTCGACCGTGAACCGCAGGACGTCGTCGTAGCTGGTACCGACGGCGAGCTCGCGGCCGGTCGGGCTGAAGGCGACCGCTCGGATGTCCGAGGTCGCCGCCGTCGCGGCCGGCGGCGTGGCCAGGGTCTGCAGCTGGAGCGGGCTGGCGGCGTCGGTGACGTCCCAGAGGTACGCGTAGCCGTCCTCGCTGCCGGTGACGAGCAGCGTGCCGTCCGGGTTGAACGCCAGGGATCGCACCTGCTCGGCGCTGCCGTTCAGCGTGCTGAGCAGGCGGGGCGCGCCCGGCGCGCCGACGTCGTAGAGCCGGACCGCCGAGCCGCCGTAGCCGCCGACGGCCAGCACGTCGCCGTGGGCGCTGAAGGCCAGGGCGAACACGCCACCGCCGTCGAGCGGCGCGGTCGGCAGGGTGTCGCGCAGGACGGGGGCGGCCGGGCTGGTCACGGTGTAGATCTTCACGTCGCCGTTGGCCGTGCCGACGGCGAGCAGCCGGCCGGTGTCGTCGAAGGTCACCGCCTTCACGGCATGGGTGCTCTTCGCATCGCCCTGGCGCAGCGCGGCGCCGAGCGGGTGGACGGCCGGCAGGTGGGTGACGTCCCAGAGCTTGACCATGCCGTCGTCCGACCCGCTGGCGACCACCCGGCCGTTCGGGCTCCAGGCGACCGTGCCGATCGAGCCGTCGTGCGCGTGCAGCAGCCGCACCGGCGACGACGCGCCGAGGATCGCGGTCTTCGCGTCCGGCGTGTCGGCGGTGCGGTCCGCGGCGATCGCGAGCTGGGCGGCGACCTCGGAGTTGTTGGCGGCCACCGTCTCGGCGACGCCCGCGATGTGCGCGGACAGCGCCGTCGCGTTCGCGGTCACGGCCGCGCTCTCGGCGGTCCGCGCGGCGGCACGGCGGTTGAAGGCGAACACGGACGTGCCGGTGGCGACCAGGACGAGCACGGTGAGCGCGGCCACCAGGGACCGCAGTCGCCGGGTCCGCCGGCGGGCCTGCTCGGCCTCGGCGCGCTCCCGGTCGACGGAGGCGTCGTAGAACTCGGCGGCCGGGCTGGCCAGGGTCCGCCGCCGGCCGCCGGCCTCGACCCAGTCCCGCGCGCTGGTGAGCCGTTGGCCGCGGATGAGCAGGGACGGGTCGCGGCCGTGGCTCTCCCACTCCTGGCCGCCGTCATCGAGGCGCTGGCGGACCAGCGCGCCGGCGCGGTCCAGCTCGACCCACTCCCGCAGCCGAGGCCAGGCCCGGACCAGCGCCTCGTGGGTGAGCTGGACCCGGTTCTCGTCGGCCTCGACCAGCCGGCCGCGGATCAGCGCGTCCAGCACGCCGGGCGCTCCCGGGGCCGGGACCTCGGACAGCAGCGCCGCGCGTGGCCGGGGGCGCCTGGTCGCCTCGCCGACCTCGCCGACGCGGACCAGGCCGAGCAGCAGGCCGTGCGCGGTCTCCTGGCCGGCGGCGTCCAGGCCGGTGAACCAGTCGTCGGCGGTCTTGGCGAGCGCGCCGCCGAGCCGGCCGACCGCGCGGTAGGCGTCGACGGTCAGCGTGCCGGCGGCGCGGCGCTCCCAGGTGGCCCGCAGGGCGTGAGCGAGCAGCGGCAGCGACCCGGAACCGGCGTCGCCGGCGTCCTCGTCGGCCGCCAGGTCGTCGAGGATCAGCTCGACGAGCGCGGGGGAGACGGTGAGCCCGACGGCGGTCGCCGGCCGGACCACGGCCGCGCGGATCTCGTCGCGGCGCATCGGCCCGACGACGACCTGGCCGCGCGCCAGCGCGTGGGCCAGCTCCGGGTAGCCGACGCAGCGCAGGTAGAAGTCGCCGCGCACCGCGAGCAGCACGACGGCGGGCGCCGGCTCGCCGGCGGGTCCCGGGGCGGCGAGCGCGGCCAGCGCCGCGACGAAGCCGGCCCGCTGCGCCTCGTCGCCGGCCAGGGTGTCGCCGGCCAGGGTGAACGTCTCCTCGAACTGGTCGACGGCGACGACCAGCCGGGCCCGCGGCGGCTCGGCGGTGGGCTCGACCGAGTCCGCCGGGCCCGCTGGCGTGGTCACGGCCGGGTCATACGGGTCGACGGCGCGGGCCACCAGGTCACCGACGATCTGCGCGAGCCGGCCCGGGTCGGTCCGCACGGCGTCCCGGATCACCCCGGCGAGCCCGGGTGGCGCGATCGCCTCGGCGACCCGGGCGGCCAGCTCGTCCAGCGGGCGCTCGGTCGGGGTGAGCAGCACCTGGGGCCCGGCGGCCACGGCGCGCCCCAGCTCGCCGCGGCGCAGCGCCGGGAGCACACCGGCCCGCAGCACCGAGGACTTCCCAGCACCTGAGGCACCGACCAGCACCAGCGGCCCCGCGTCCGCCGGCCGGTCCCGCAACGCGGCGAGCACCTCCGCGACGGTCTCGGACCGGCCGAAGAAGTACCGCTCCGAGCCCGCGTCGAACGCCGCGAGGCCCGGGTAGGGGGAGGCCGTCGGCGCCAGCTCGGCCGCGGCGGGCACCGGCCCGGCGGGCGACGGGTCCGCGAGCAGGACCGTCGCCTCGACCCGGCCCGCGTCGGTCCTGGTCACCCGGGCGAGGTTGCGCGCGAGTGGCGTCTCGCTGGTCGCTGGCCCCGCCAGGTGGGTCGCGCTGACGACGCCGGCCGCGGCGAGGCGCCGGTGGGCCGTAGCGAACAGGCCGCCGACGGTGAGCTGCTCGGGGCCGTCCGGGTCGCCGGCCATCAGCAACTGGTCGACGGAGGCGACGGCCGGCGGGAGCGGCCCCGCGGCGAAGCCCTGCTCCCCGGGGCTGACCGCGACCAGCAGCTCCAGCTCGTCGCCGTAACGGCCGGCGACCTCGGCGAACCCCGCGGCCAGGTCCTCCTCCGGCCTGGCCGTGACCGAGGAGTCGGAACCGAGCCGCCACCCGTCCACCAGCACGACCCTGCGCCGGGCCGGAGAGGCGGCGGTCAGGGCCAGCAGCTGGCCGAAGCGCAGGGTCCCGGACCGCTCGGCGTCGGGCTCAGTGCCGACGACGAGCAGTGGCTCACCGCCGTCCGGCGGCGCCACCGGGCCGAGCCAGCAGACCAGCAGGACGTCGCGCGGGACCGTACCCGCCAGGGTGAGCGCCATCGCCACGTCGACCGCCGTGCGGGGCTGGTCGACGAGCTGCACCCGGTTCTCGGCCAGCGCGCCCGGCCCGGTGAGGCTGCGGCGCAGCGCGTCGGCACCGCGCAGGGCGGTCGCGACGACCTGCGCCGCGCCCGGCTCCGGTGGCCGGCCAGGACAGATGATCAGTGCCTGGGAGTCCGCCGGCAGGCCGGTCGGATCGAGCGGCTGCTGCACCCCGCGCCCCCTGTGGGCCGTCTGATGACGTGGTCGCGCAGGGCCGTCGCGCGGCGGGCCCGGTTCCGCGGGACCGCTGTGCCGGCCCGGTCACGGAGTGCGCAAATCCCATTCTGGCGGGCATTTCGCGCCTGGCTAGGGGGATTTCGGGCCCGACCGGGCCTTTGTCAGGATGCCGACACGGCCCGCGGCCGCGCCCGTCGACCGTGTTCAGCCGGCCGGCTGGTCCGGGTCCCAGACGAGGTGGAACGGCGCCCGGACGTCGGTGGAGTGGTGCGCCGCGGCGGCCAGCGCCAGGCGGACCCGGTCCTCGGGCGGCTGGGCGGCCGAGGTGTGCAGCGAGCCGCGGGCGAAGTCCTCGCCGGCGCCGACCGCCTGGTAGTCGTCGACGCTGCGGCCGATCTGGAAGTCCGAGTCGATCCGGTAGAGCCGGCCCTGGATGCCGACGAGGAACTGGCCGCCGGTCTCGTTGCCCGAGTCGTTGCGGGCGTAGCCACCGTCGCGCAGGCAGTCGCGCACCGCGGCGACGAACTCGGTCGCCATGAACCGGTCGAGGTCCCAGGTGTGCGGCATCGGTGGGACCAGGCTGTACCGCAGCAGCTGGCCCATCCGGAACGAGTCGGTGAAGCCCATGATGTAGGCACCGTTGCGGAAGACCTTGGTGTCGCCCCGCACGGTCACCGACCACCCGGCGACGCCGGCGCTGTCGCCGCCGATCACAACCCGCCCGTTGTACTCCACCCCGACGATGCAGGTCACGGTGGCCGACTCTATCGGCTCATCTGGCGGGATGTAGGGGGATTTCCGGACGACTGGTCATGGTGACGATCCGCTCGGCGCCGGCGTAGACGTTCATCGAGTCGCCACGCAGGAAGCCGACGAGCGTCATCCCGCTCTCGGCTGCCAGGTCCACCGCGAGCGCCGACGGCGCCGACACCGCGGCGAGCATCGGGATCCCGGCCAGCAGCGCCTTCTGGGTCAGCTCGAACGACGCCCGCCCGCTGACCAGCAGCACCCGCCCGCGCAGCGGCAGCAGCCCGGCCCTGGCCGCCGCGCCGACGACCTTGTCGACGGCGTTGTGCCGGCCGACATCCTCGCGGACCAGGTCGAGGTGCCCGTGCTCGTCGGCGAGCGCGGCGGCGTGCAGCCCGCCGGTCGTCGCGAACAGCCGCTGCGCCCGGCGCAGCGCGGCGGGCAGGCCGGTGAGCGTCGCGGCCTCGACCCGCAGCGGGTCGTCGGCGACGGTGTACCGGGAGCGCAGCCGGATCGCCTCGATGCTCGCCTTGCCGCACAGCCCGCACGAGCTGGTCATGTAGAACGAGCGGGCCGCGGCGGTCAGATCCGGCTCGGGCACCGCCGGGTCGAGCACCAGGTCGAGCACGTTGTAGGTCTGGCGGCCGTCGTCATCGGTGCCGGCGCAGTACCGCATCGTCCGCACGTCGGCGCCCGAGCCGATCAGCCCCTCGCCGACGAGGAAACCGACCGCGAGGTCCATGTCGTCCCCGGGCGTGCGCATCGTGACGGCGAGCGGTTTGCCCCCCAGCCGCAGCTCCAGCGGCTCCTCGCCGGCGACCGTGTCGACCCGCTGGTCCGGCGTGGCCCCCACGGTCACCCGCACCACCCGCCGCCGCGTGCTCGCCCGTCCCATGCCTCCACTGTGCGCGTCCGTCAATCCGCGCGTCCGTCGACCTGCGTGTCCGCGCCCCGGGCCGGCGCTGTGGTCTGACCGTTGCGATCATGAAGGTTGGGGGATCGGCGCGCCCACGCGTGCGACACTGCGCCCGTGGCGATGACCGGCTCCCGAGGCGCGGCGGTCCCGGCGGACCCGCCGGCGTTGGGCGGGGCCGGCGTCGCGGACCTGTCCGGCCGGCTCGCGGCGGGCGACCCGACCGCGCTCGCCGACGCCTACACCCGGTTCTCCGGCCGCCTGCTCGAGGTCGCCGCCGGGCACGCCCAGGCGGACGGGGCCGCCGCCGTGCGGGCCGTGCTGGCCCGGCTGTGGGAGCACCCGCTGCGCTACCCAGCCGGAGACGACGCGCTCGCCGCCGCGCTGGCCGTCGCGACCAGCCAGTATGTCGCCGAGCAGCCCGCCCGCGGCGCCGAGCGCGTCGAGGTCCGCGGCCCAGGCCCGGCCCGCCGGCCCCGCCCGCGCCTCCCTGGCCCGGTGACGGGGCCGACAAGATCGGCGGACGACGACGCCGCGGACCCGCGGGTCGAACTGCTCGCCACCGCGCTCGCCTACCGCCCCGCGGTCGCCGCCACGCCGCCCTACGCGGCGCCGTTCGCGGCCTGGACGGCGACGGTCGACCGGGTGCTCGCCGAGCTCAGCGTGCTCGACTGGGACCGGCCGACCGGCCATGACGGCCGCACCCCGCGCGAGGTGGTCGCCCGGCTGGCCGGTCTCGACGCCGCCCTCGCGACCGCGATCGGCATCCCCGTCGCAGGCACGCTCGCCCAGCCCGGCCCGGACCCGGCGGCCGACGGAATCGTCCCGGCGGTGGCCCGCCAGGCCGGCGCCGCGACCGCTGGCCAGGCCGGCCCGGCCGGCGGGGGGGGGGGGGGGGGGGGGGCGGGGGCGCGGGGCCGCGGCGGGAGATGGCGGCCGCGCCGTGAACTGTCCATCCGACAGGCGCCCTAGCCCGCTGCAAAATTCTGTGGCAT
>NZ_JADWYX010000057.1 GCF_016786355.1 Frankia sp. AgB1.9 | reverse complement strand
TGAGCGAGCGGTAGACCGCGACGCACTCCGCCTGGCCGCTGGCCACCGCCGCGGCGGCCGCGTTGACGGCGGCCGCGCCCCCCCCCCCGCCCCCCCCCCCCCCCCCCGCGGCTCTTCCGATGGTTTTCCGGTGCGGAGCGGCGGCCCTGTGTTCGAGCCGGGTGGGGCCTACTCGAACGAGCCGCCGCCGTCGACGTGCAGGGTGAGCCCGGTGACGTAGCCGGCATCCGGGCCGGCGAGGTAGACCGCTGCTCGGCCGATGTCGTTCTCGGGGTCGCCGACCCGTTTGACCGACAGGCCGGCGACGACCTGCTCGAGTTCTGTCGGATGCTGGTCGAAGAATTGACGCATGCTCTCGGATGTGGCGAACGGGGCGATGGCGTTGACGGTGATGCCGTGCTGCCCCCATTCCCGGGCGGCGGCTTTGGTGAGGCCGCCGACGGCCGCTTTCCCAGCGATGTATGTGCCGAAACCGGGTAGGCCCTGTAGTTCCGATCCGGAGCGGAGGTTGATGATCCGTCCGTCGCCCTTCAGGTGTGGGAAGGCGGCGCGCATGAAGGCCAGTGTCGCGCCTGGCCCGGTTTCCAGAGCCAAGGCAAGATCCTGGTCAGTGGCTTCTTCCAGGGGCACCCCTGACCGTGACGCCATCGCATTGTTGACGAGGATGTCCAGACCACCGAACCGTTCGACGACCGCCGTCACGCAGGCGTCCACCTGCTGGGAGTCGCGGATGTCGCAGGGGTAGCCGAAGGCCTGGGTGCCGCGCGCGGTGACTTCTTTGGCCACCCGTTCGGCGTTGTCGGCGTCCAGGTCCACCACCGTGACAGAGGCACCTTCCGACCCGAGCGCCAGCGCGATCCCGCGTCCGATCCCGCGGCCGGCTCCGGTCACAATCGCCACCCTGCCGTCGAGGATTCCCATCTACATCTCTCCTTCCACTTCCCGGGCTCCGCCCCGCGTCGAGGCAAGCAGCGCTCAAAACATCAAACTGCTCCATCAAATCCGGTAAAGCCGCCCAGCGCGCGTCCGGAAACTCGCCTGCCTACTCATTCCGCCGATCTCGGCGAACAGGAACGCGCCCAGGCCCGTCGCCAACGTCCGCGCCGGCCGCGACCTCCCACAGACACCGGAGATCCCCCGGCGGACCTCCGGCCGGTCATCCTTCCCGCGCTACTTGTCCAGGCTCATGCGCTGGCCCTTCTCAGGGTTTGATCAGGCTTGCACACGATGCCTTCACCGTCTCGACATATTTCTTGTCCTTGAGTTCCACCAGCGCCGCGCACGGAACGCTGACGACGTGGTTGAGAGGCCACTGGGTCTCCGGCAGAGCTCCCTCCACGCTGTGCGTGAAGCCGCTGTTGGCGCTGTTGAGGAAGGAGTCGACGGTGAGGTTTCTCCCGGTCTTCGCCAGCACGCTCAGGAAGAGGTCGGCGGACCAGTACCCGGCCAGCGCGGACAGGCTGAGGACCTGCTTCGGGGCGTACTTGGCGAAGTCGGCCTTGAGCTGGGCGATACCCGGTGTAGCTGCCTCGGTCGGCGCGAACTGCAGGAGGGTCTGGGTGCCGTCGAGGGCTGCGAAGGACGTCAACCGGGGATCGTAGGTGGCGGTGCTGATGAAAATGCCCTTGAACCCGGCGGCCCGCAGGGCCTCCGTCAGCTTCACTGTTGTCGTGAAATCGAGCGCGACGGTGATGACATCCGGCGGCTGACCGTGGTTCGACGTCATGAGCGCGTTGACGACGGGAGTCGGGTCGGTCAACCCGGTGGCCGGGATCGGTGACTCCTGGTAGACGACCTTGTCACCGCTGAGCGTTGCCAGGTGGGCGGTGCCCTTGACGCCGATGCGGGAGGAGTCGATGTCCTGGCCGACGACGGCAATGGTCTTGCTTGTGGCCTCCTTGAACAGGGACCGCATCAGCATCCCCCAGGTGGTCGAGTCGATCCGCTTGCTCGGGTCCGGATCCGGTGTCAGGCAGCCGGAGAAGCCGAAGCCGATGGCGTTCTTGCAGAAGCCGTCGTTGGTAGCCCAGCCGAAGAAGGGAACGATCTCCCTGCAGAAGGTGTCGAGATAGTTGGCCGAACCCGAAAGCAGCGGCACCACCGCGAACACCTGGTCCTGCTGGGCGAGGATATGGGCTTGGGTGGCGTCGATCCCCGGGTCCCCACCGTCGTCCTTCATGCCGATGAAATCTATCTTCCGGCCGTTCACCCCGCCCGTGTCGTTCGCCCGCTGGAACCGGACCATCGCTCCGACGTCCGAGCCAGCCATCGAGCTGCCGCTCGGGCTTGTCAGATACCCCAGGCCACCGACCTTCACCGACGTGTCCGTGATGCCACGGGTCGGGTTCGGCGCCTTGCCCGAACACTTCAGCGTTGCCGGGTCCACGGTGACCCCGGCGTTATCCCAGGTGTCGATCGGCCTCGCTTTGAATGCGGACGCGGGTATGGCCGTGGCGGGCTTCGGCCCGCTACCACCCCCCGAACCACCACTCCCACAGGCCGCGACTGCCAACAATGCTCCGACGGCGGTAATTGCCGTCAGGGTTCTTAATCGGTACATGACTTTGCCTCCAGACCAGGACGTTCAAAATGAAGTGTTCCGAGCGACGGGCGAGGTCATGGCGACGATGTCGAGGGCCGCAATGCCTTCTGGCGCGCGGCGGAGCGCGCAGATCGTCTATGTCTTGGTCTGAGCCGCCCCGGACCGAGCGCCCGCCATGTTTGGCAGCGCATCGACGGCCCAAAAGTCCGGGTCCATGAGCACGCGATGGCCAAGGCAGCCATCGAGAGGGACAGTCAGTCAGCACCCGTCAGCCCGGTGAGTACGAGCAGGTCATCGACGGGCCGGGGCAATCGTTACGACAGTTTCGCGACGCCGGCTAGGGCGCCGTCGATCTCGATCCCCTGGAGCGGGAGCAGCAGAGAAAGCCACCTCTCCGTCAAGCCAGCGTGCCCCAGTGGGCATCGACGAAGCGGCGGACCTCGCGGTCAAGCTCCCCGTCTTCGGGCGCGGTTCCGAAAAAGGCGGCGTGCGGCGCGGCCTCGAGCACGTGCAGGTCGGCTGGCACGCCCGCCTTGCGTAGGGCCCGGTGCATGCGCACTGTGTTCGAAAGAAGCAGGTCGCGTGTCCCGCTGGCGAGCAGCGTGGGTGGAAAGCCTTTGGAGAGGTCGCCGAACAAGGGCGACAGGTAGGGGTCGGCGAGATCGTGCCCGGCGGCATAGAGGAGGCTGGCGGGCATCGCGCTGCGGGTGAGGACGGTGTCGACGCCGAGGTTGGTCTGGAAGGTGTCTCCCGACTCTGTGAGGTCGACTTCCGGCGTATTCAGCACCGCGGCCGCTGGCAACGGCAGTCCCTCGTCGCGCGCTCTCAGAATGAGCGCGGCGGCCAGGTTGCCGCCGGCCGATGCCCCACCCACGATGATCTCATCCGGTCGATGATCCTCCAGGAGTGCGCGGTAGGCGGCGACGCAGTCGTCCAGCGCCGCCGGGTACGGATGGTCGGGGGGCATCCGGTAGTCGACCGCCCAAACGGTCGCGCCGACGCGCGCGGCGGTACCGGCGCCGGTGAGCCGGCAGCACTCGCCACCACCCATGACCAGGGCGCCGCCGTGTACGTCGAGGAATACGCGCCGGTCGTCGGCGGGCAGGTCCTGGGGTCTGATCGTGTATATCCGAACCCCGGCGACGTCGATCTCCTGCACGTCGGACGGGAGTCCCGACGCCTGCGCGAGCAGCATGGACAGGACCGCGTCATCCGCGGCTTTGATCATCGCCCGCCATGCGTCGGCGTCATTCTGGGCGGGGTACTCACCCATGTCCATCGGCCCCATCGCCAGCACGGCCCGCGCTTGCGGACTCACGGACGTCGGGACCGGGATCTCACGCGCCGGCACAGCAAGCGCCGGCAGGTTGTCGGGTGGGGCCATGGTCGGTCTCCTTGCGGTCGGGTCGCCCCGTCGACGTTGGGGCGAAGTAGCTGGTTGTAGATCGTGTCGCTGAAGATCAGGCCGGCGTCGACGGAGCAGGGAGAGGCCGGGACCAACATCGCCGCGCGGGCGCAGCGGCTGGGTCAGACACCGGCCGGCCGGTCGCTGATCAGGTTTCTCTCGCGCCATCCGTCGATCTCGTCGGCCCCGAAGCCCAGCAGGTCGCCGTAGACCTCGTCGTTGTGCTGGCCGAAGGTGGGCGCCGGACGCCGTAACAGCTGGCCGTCGTAGCTGGCCAGGCGGAAGGCGACGCCAGGCATCGGATGCTTGCCTACGACGGAATGGGCGAGTGGTTCGAAGAAGCCGCGGGCGGCCAGCTGCGGGTTGTCGAGCAGGTCGGCGGCCGGGGTGACCGGCGCGGCGGGGATCCCGGCCGCGGCAAGCGCCGTCGCCGCTTCGGTCTTCTCCCGCCTTGTGGTCCAGGCCCGGATCGCCGC
Source organism: Frankia sp. AgB1.9 (assembly GCF_016786355.1). Classification (GTDB taxonomy): domain Bacteria; phylum Actinomycetota; class Actinomycetes; order Frankiales; family Frankiaceae; genus Pseudofrankia. Next base: position 52,321 of record NZ_JADWYX010000057.1, on the reverse strand, counting down.
GTCGATCTGGTCGGCCCGCTCCCGCCGGCGCGCCGCGCTGCCGAGCCGGGCGTCGGCGACCAGGTCGGCCCGACCGAGTAGCGCGCACAGCGCCGGCCACTGGGTGTCATCGGTTACGGCGAGCGAGACCCAGCCGTCGTCGCCGGCGCAGGGGTAGACCCCCTGCGGGGCGGCGAGAGGACCACGGTTGCCGTCCCGGCGCAACGCGGCGCCGTGGTCGGTGTATTCGACGGTGAGTTCGGCGGCCACGTTGAGTACGGCCTCGACCATGGTGGCCTCGACGAGGCTGCCGCGTCCGGTGCGGTCACGTTCGGTCAGGGCGACGAGGGTGGCGAACGCGGCGTGCAGGCCGGCGATCGGGTCGCATGGGCCACGTGGGATGAGCGGCGGGCCGTCGGCGGTGCCGGTAAGCCAGGCAAGGCCCGAGGCCTGCTCCATGGTCTGGGCGAACCCAGTGCGGTCACGCCAGGGCCCGTCGAGGCCGAACGCGGGCATCCGGGTGAGCACGGCGGCGGGGTTGGCGCCCTGCACCGCGTCCCAGTCGAGGCCCAGGTTGGTCAGCACCCGGGGCGAGAAGTTCTCGATCACGACGTCGCTCGCGGCGAGCAGCCGGCGGGCGAGCTCCAGCCCCTCGGGGCGGGAGGGCGACAGTTCCAGGCTGATGGCCCGCTTGTTGGCGTTGGTCGCGAGGAACATGGTGCCCCATTCCCACCAGTCCGCCTCGGTCGGTGGCTTGCCGCCGGAGAAGCGCATTCCGTCCGGACGAGTCACGCCCTCGATCTTGATGACGTCAGCGCCGAGCGCACCGAGCAGCGTCGTCGCGGAGGGCCCGGCCCAGAACGCGGTGAGGTCGACGACCCGCAGCCCGTCGAGCGGCAGCGGTCGAGGCCCAGAGGGCGCGGGCGGGCCGGCGGGCCGGGGCGCCCAGTCGACAGCGTCGTCGTGCTCGCCGAGCGCGGGCGCGGGCATGAACGGCCTGCCGGTGAACTCCCCAACCCGGTAAGGCACCCGGGGCTGTAGGAAGCCGCCAGAAGGGTTGGGGACGAACACACCGCGGGCCGTGAACTGGTCGATCGTCGTCACCGTCTCGGGGGTGCCGACTGGAGTCACTGGGATGCGCAGCGCGGCGGCAGTCTCGACGATCTCGGCGGTGGTGCGCTGGGTGGTCCAGGCATGCACGGCGGCGAGGAACTCCTCGCGGCGTGCGTGGCGGGAGGCCTGCCTGAGCAGGTCTGTGTCGTCGAGCAGGTCGGGACGGTCGATGAGAACGAGGAAGTCCTGGAACTGCTGAGCTGTGATGGTGCAGAAGCCGACGAGTCCGCCATCTTTGGTTGGCTCGATCGACGGTAGCTCGGGAATCCGCCCCGCCGACCCGGGCACACCCGGCCCGCGGCCCATGATGGTCGGCCCGACAACCGACAACCCACCCATCATGATTGCCATGCATTCGAGCATGGAGATGTCGGCGATCTCGCCGGTGCCGTCGCGGCGGGCGCCACGCAGCGCGGCGAGTCCGACGACGGCGGCATAGGCGCCGGAGGCCCACTCGCCAAGCCGGCCGCCGGCCTGCAGCGGGGGACCAGCGGGCTCACCGCGCCACGCGATCGACCCGCACAGCGCCTGTAGGAGGAACTCGCTCGCCGGGCGGTGCTCGTCCGGCCACGGCCCGGCGAGCCCCCAGGGGCTGATCGCGAGCACGACGGCGCGCGGACCGTCCGCCGCCAGCCGACGTACGAAGGCGAGCTGGGGGCCAGTGGGCTGCGCGGCGAGGTCTCCGCCGACGACGATGACGTCAGCGGCGGCGACCAGCGCCCGGCCGAGCGGGCTGTCGATGCCGGCGGCTACGGAGCGTTTCGACGTGTTCAGGAATCTGAAGAGCGCCCCGTCGCCGTCAGCGTGCACGCCGGACGCCGACCAGGCCCGGGTCGGGTCGCCACCCGGGCCTTCGAGCTTGACGACATCGGCGCCGGCGTCGGCGAACAACTTGCCGCAGTAGGGCCCGGCGATCCCCGTCGCCAGTTCCAGGACGCGGATGCCATCGAGAGGGAATGCGGCCATCGGTCAAGCCCGCCCGGCGTGCGAGGTCATCCGCTTCCAGGAGGCGAGGTCGCGTTCGTCCGCGGCCCGGCCGACGCGGGTGACGACGTCGACGCCGGTCGCTTCGGCGCGCAGCGCCCCGGCGGTGCACTGCTCTCGGGGCCGGGTCGCGAACGGGTCGAACTGGTAGTGACGCAACGCGTTCTCATGGGTGATCTTGTCGATGGTCGCGTCGGCCAGGTGGCCGAGGTTGGCGATGACATCCTCGGGGGCGTTCGGCCAGCTCGAGTCGGAATGCGGGAAGTCGGACTCCCAGCAGACGTTGTCGAGCTCGAACCAGTCGAGGAGGTGTGGGCCGACCCGGTCGGAGATGAAGCAGGTCAGGATGTGCCGGCGGAAGAGGTCGGCCGGACCGGTGACGCCGTCGGGGAAGGTCGCCTGCGTCCAGCCCGAATGGCGGCGCTGGACGTGCTCGCAGCGCCACAGGAAATAAGGAATCCAGCCGATGTCGCCCTCGGTCAGCGAGAACCGCAGATCCGGGAAGTCCGCCCAGAATCGCGCCCATACCAGCTCGACCATCGAGTAGATCGACATCATCGACGAGCCCGCCAGGTTGACGCTCGGTGGCGCGTCCGAGGAGTACAGCGGCGTCCGGGACGACGAGCCGACATGCAGGCACAGCACGGTTCCGGCATCGCAGGCAGCTCGGAACAGCGGGTACCAGTAGTCGGTGTGAATGCTCGGCATCCCCAGCGCCTCGGGGTTCTCCGAGAACGTGACCGCGTGGCAGCCCTTGTCCGCGAGCCTGCGGATCTCGGCCGCCGCCTCGTCAGCGTCGAACAGCGGCAGGATCCCGCAGGGGATGAACCGGTCCGGGTAGGCACCGCACCACTCGTCCACGTGCCAGTCGTTGTACGCCTTGATCATGACCAGGTTCACGTCGCGGTCCGGGCCCTGGTTGAGGACCTGGCCGGAGAAGCCGGTCCAGTTGGGGAAGTTCAAGCCCGCTAGCTGGCCGCCGGCGGACATGTCCTGGACCCGCTCGTGGACGTCGTAGCAGCCAGGCCTCATCTGGTCATAGCGGCTGGCGTCGATGTTGAACATCTCCGGCGGCTTGCCCGCTACCGCGTTCAGGCCCAGGTTCCGGCCGCGCAGCGCGCCGTAGTACCACTGCTGCGTCCCGTCGGGTTCGTCGACCACGCGGGGCGCCTGATCGCGGAACTTCGCTGGCACGTGGGCGTCGAACATGGTGGCCGGTTCGGCGATGTGGTCATCGACGCTTATGAGGATCAGGTCGTCAGGCTTCACGGGTGCTCCCGTCCGGGATGGCGTGGGTGACCGGGTGGACGTAGGGCAGCGCGGGGCCGGCGCCGGCGCGGTGGAAGAGGACGGCGACCCGCAGGCCCACCCGCAGCCGCGCGGGCGGGCAGCCGACGAGGTTGGTCACCAGCAGCGGGCCCTCGTCGAGCTCGACGATCACCGGGGCGTAGGGCGCGGCGAAGTCGGGGGTGACTGGTCGGTGCACCACCGTCCACGAGTAGACCGTGCCGAGCCCGGCGGAAGCCTCCCAGGCCTGATCGCCCGACAGGCACTCGCGGCAGTGTTCGGCCGGTGGCAGGTCAGCACGGCCGCAGGCGCGACAGCGCTGGAAGCGCAGCTCGCCCGCGTCGCACCCCGCCCAGAACGGGGCACTCGCCGCGCCCGTCGCCACCGCTGATGCCGTAGCCAGCCGCGGCACCGCCAACGGCCTCCCACCTGGGTCGTCCATGTAACCCACCTTACTGAAATCATGCGCATGCATCTATACCTGCCGGCCGCAGGTGCCTCTGCGCGATCTGCGATCTGGCTACCGGCCCCGCCCAGCTCGCCGGTCTTCTGCCTCGGATGTCCCCGCCTGCTGGCGGTCGAGCGCGCTGTGACGGGCTGGGTGCGACGAATGCCAGACCGCCGTGACGACCCGCTCCCGGAACCGCCAGAGGCCGTCGGACCCTCGGACGCAGCTGTCCGCGTAGCGCACGAGCATCTGAAGGTCCTGGGGAGCGCCGTCGGTGCCGCGGTGCAGGTGATGCGCGAGGCAGTAGGTCTCGGCGACCGCGCTGTCGGCGACGACCTGTGCCCGGTGGTTGCCGACGAGGTGCAGGGTGGCCGGGTAGCGGCCTGAGAGCGCCTGGACCAGGAGAGGCAGTTCGCGAGCGCGCTCGAAACGGGCGACTTCCCCCTCGCGGTCTGAGTGATACACCCGGACCACGGCGTCCGAGGTGAAGAGGGAGACGAACAGGCCCTCGTCGCGACTGTCGACGGCGGCGGCGTACGACTCGGCGAGGTCGCGCAGCGCGAGGCGATCGGCGAGGTCCCCGACCGAGCGACCCACCACCCGGGGCCATTCGGGCGCCGTCCCGTCAGTTAGCTCCACTGTCTTTCCCATCGGCGGCCGAGATTTGCGATCCACCCGTGGACCTCGTCAGGGTCGGTGACAAAGGCCGCGATCGGCACCGAGACCTCCGTGACCCCGGCCTCGACGAGGGCAGCTGCCCCGGCGAGGGTTCGGTCGAGGCTCAGGTCGGCCCTGCTGGCCCGATCGTCGTCGGGAGCCGAGGAGCGGAGGGGGAGGGTGTGCCTGACCCGCGGCGCGGTCGCGGTGCGGCCAGCCGCCGTCCAGGCCTCCCGAATGCGCGCGACCCCCGCGGCCACGCCCGCCACCGACTCGCCCATGATCGGGATCCAGCCGTCGCCCAGCTCGGTGATGCGTCGCAGGTTGCGCTTCGTGAGCGGGCCGCTGAACAGCACGGCCGGGCCGCCCTGTTGCGCGGGTTTCGGGTCGCACCAGATTCCACTGAAGCTGATCGTCGGCAGGTCGACGGCGGCCGACCCACCCCTTGCCCAGAGGGCCCGGCAGCTCGCAACCGTGTCGTCCAGTATCTGGGCGCGCTGCTCGAAATCAAGACCCATGGTCTCGTATTCCTCTGGCTGCCAGCCCGTGCCAACACCGAGCTCAAGTCGACCGCCCGAGAGCGCATCGAGGGTTGCCGTCGTCTTGGCGAGCAACGGCCCTCGTCGCAACCCGGCGATCAGGATGCCGGTCGAAAGGCGTATCCGCGACGTCGCGCCGGCAAACAGGGCGAGCGTCGTCAACGGCTCCAGCCAAGGCTCGCCGGGTGAGAACGCGAACGTGCCGAACGGGTAACGGTCGAAGCGCTCTCCCATCACCACGTGATCGCTCACTACGACGGTGTCGATGCCCGCGTCGTCGGCCGCACGGGCCAGGTCGACGATCCGGTGTTGTTCCCCGGCTCCGTAGACGGACGTCGCGACCGGTAGGCCGAGCGCGAGCCGCGGCCGACCGGCCGTCACGCGTTAGCCCTTGCGCTGTCTATATATAGAGACAGTATCTTCGTCACAAGACACCGTAAGGTGCATCCCGAGGAGGCGTCAACACGTGCCCACCCAACCCGCGCGGTCCGTTCAGCGGGCAGCCCAGGTTCTCAAAGTCCTGGCAGCCGCACCCGAGACCGATCGGTCCCTCTCCGAGATCGCCCAGGCCGTGGGAATACCGCGCTCGTCGGCCCAGGCCATACTGCTCGCGCTGTGCGACGAGGGACTTGCGGTGCGTCGCGACCCCGGGCCGCGCTACCGACTCGGTCCTCAACTGCTCGGGCTGGGTCGCGCAGCGAGCCACGCGGTCATGCTGACCGACATCTTGGCCACGCAGCTGCCTCTGCTGCGTGACGAGTTTCAGGCGACCACGATGGGCGGAACTGTCCACGGCGACAGCGTCGTCATCGCGGCGGCGTGCCCGGTGCCGCACCCATACGGGCTGACGGTGAAAGCCGGCGGGACCCTGCCGTTGCGCGCGCCGGTCGGCCCGATCTACGTGGCGTGGGCTGGCGAGGAGGCCGCCGCCCGGTGGCTCGACCACGCTGCGCCACCGCTCACCTCGACTGAGCGGGAGTCGATGCGGGTGGCACTGGTGGACGTTCGTACTCGTGGCTGGAGTGCCACAGTCAGCGCCCTTGGGGCCGAGGCGATCAGCGGAGCCCATGAGGTGACGGACGCGGACCTGACGTCTGCCTGCTTGCGGGTGATCGGTATCAGTGCGCCTGTCTGGGCCGCCGACGGCACGTTTGCCTGTTCCATCGCACTGACCGCCCTGCCCAGCGACATCAGCGGAAGGGAGCTACGGCGGGTCGCCAGTCGGGTCGTCGACGTCGCCACCCACGTCATGGGGTTGATCGGAGGCACGTTCGGCGGCCTCAGCACGCCTGTCGCGCCTGGGTAGCCGCCGTTCGGCGGGCCGAGCATCGATGCAGGGAAGGAAGAGGTGACCGCCCGCGATCTCTGGAGGCATGGTCACCTCGCCGGTCACGGCAGCAGCCGTAGTCGTCGCGCATGCACGACGGCCTCGTGGCGCGTCCGTGCGTCAAGTTTGCGCATGATCGCATAGAGATAGGCCTTGACCGTCTCCGGCGCGAGCGAGAGCCGCTCGGCGACAGTGGCGTTCGTGTATCCGAGTGCCACCTGGGCCAGCACGTCGGTCTCTCGCGGTGACAGGCGAACGGTGGGCGCTCCGGCCGTCGGGGCACCCAACCGCGCGAGCCGGTCAGTGGTGGCGCAGAGCCGGCGTCGTAGCTCGGGATCGGTGACGGCGGGGGCGATGGAACGCAGTTCGGCATGAACGGCGCGGATCTCTTCAAGGTCCGCGAGATCCTTCAGCCCCAGCCGTGATTCGGCCATCGCGAGCCTGCTGTCCACCTCGGCCTGCACGGACAAGGTCATCGACAGGCGTGCCCCGGCGGACAGGAGGGCCTCACGCGCCCGGTCGCCGAGCGGCATGCGTTCCCGGACGGCTCCGTAGAGCACCGCCGTGCACCGGCCCTGTACCTGGACCGGGACGGCGAGTATTGAGGAGATCCCTTCGACCAGCACTGGGCGGTCGTAGTCGTGGGTGATCGTGCGAGCGGTGAGGTAGTCCTCGACGGCGGCGGGGCGTCGTTGGGCGACGACCCGGCCGCCCAGACCAGTTCCGACGCTTACGTGAAGGTTCCGCATGGCGGTTGTGCGAGTGCCGAGAAAGTCGGTCAGGATCAGCCGGTCACCCGACATGGTGCCTGCGAAGACCAGGGGCACTCCGGCCAGGCGTTGCGTCCGTCGTAATTCGGCGCGCAGGGCCTCCCCCGTCGAGCGGCTGTGAGGGGCGGTCATGGTGGCGAACCTCCCGTGCTCTGCTGCGGGTCGGCAGCGTACCTGGACCTCTGCCCGCGGACCAGCCCGCGGACCTACTTCCGGGGGTAGCGGGCACCGGCGGTTGCACTGAACATGAGGAAGGCGAGCGATCGATGACTCGCGGGCCGCGACCGCTGCGCCGAGCTGCCCGAGAGTCCTGTCGACCATGTGGTGCGACGAGGTCGAGGCTCTAACCTAGCTGACAGTTATCCGGTGCCGAATCCCGGAACGCGGATTCTATCGAGCGGTGCCGGTATAAAGCGATGCCCGAACAATGACGACGCCGAAAGTCTCCGGAGGAGCCGTGCCCGTGGAGCCAGCCGTACCGAGTTACTCGTCGGGCATCTCGAATGTCCCGTTGCTGGGGGACACGATCGGGGCCAATCTGGACCGGACTGTGCGGACTTTCGGGGGACGGGACGCGCTGGTCGACCGGACGACCGGCGGTCGCTGGACCTACGCCGAACTGGGCGCCGACGTCGACGCACTCGCGCTCGGCTTACTCGATCTCGGGATCGGCAATGGCGACCGGGTGGGGATCTGGGCGCCGAACTGCGCGGAATGGATGCTGACCCAGTACGCCACAGCGAAGATCGGCGCCATTCTGGTCACCATCAACCCCGCCTACCGCTCCCACGAGCTCGAGTACGTGCTCAACCAGGCCGGCGTCCGTCTGCTGGTGGCGGCCGAGACGTTCAAGACCTCCGACTACTCAGGCATGATCGCAGACGTCCGGCCGCGGTGCCCGGCGCTGGAACAGGTCGTGCTGCTTGGCGGTGAGGACTGGAACTCGTTGCGCCGCAACGACGGCGATCTGGCACGGCTGGCCGTGATCGACCTGTCCGCCGACGACCCGATCAACATTCAATACACGTCGGGCACCACCGGGTTCCCCAAGGGCGCGACGCTGTCGCACCACAACATCCTGAACAACGGGTTTTTCGTCGGCGAGCTCTGCGACTACACCGAAGCGGACCGCATCTGCGTGCCGGTGCCCTTCTATCACTGCTTCGGAATGGTCATGGGCAACCTCGCGGCTACCAGCCACGGCGCATGCGTCGTGATCCCGGGACCGTCGTTCGAGCCGAAGGCGACCCTGGCCGCGGTGCAGGCCGAGCGGTGCACGTCGTTGTACGGAGTGCCGACGATGTTCATCGCCGAGCTCGCCGATCCCGACTTCGAGTCGTTCGACCTGTCGTCCCTGCGGAGCGGGATCATGGCCGGCTCGCCGTGCCCGGTCGAGGTGATGAAGCAGGTCATCGAGCGGATGGGCATCGCCGAGGTCTCCATCTGCTACGGCATGACCGAGACGTCGCCGGTGTCCATGCAGACCCGCGCCGACGACTCGATCGAGCGGCGGGTGTCCACGGTGGGCAGGGTGGGTCCGCACCTGGAAGGAAAGATCGTAGCCCCGGAGACCGGGCTGACCGTTCCACTTGGCACGCCGGGGGAGCTGTGTACGCGCGGGTACTCGGTGATGCTGGGGTACTGGGACCAGCCGGACAAGACCGCCGAGGCCATCGACGCCGCACGCTGGATGCACACCGGAGACCTGGCGGTGATGGACGAGGACGGCTACGTCACCATCACCGGGCGTATCAAGGACATGGTGATCCGCGGCGGGGAGAACATCTATCCGCGGGAGATCGAGGAATTTCTCTACACCCATCCTGACATTCTCGACGCCCAGGTCATCGGCGTGCCCGACCCGAAATACGGCGAGGAGACCATGGCCTGGATTCGCATGCGCGACGGCGCCACACCGCTGACCGCCCGGGACCTGCGCGAATTCTGCGCCGGAAAACTCGCCCACTACAAGATCCCGCGTTACGTGCACATCGTCGACCAGTTCCCGATGACCGTGACCGGCAAGATCCGCAAAGTCCAGATGCGCGAAGATGCCATCAGCCTTCTCAGCCTCCACGACATCGCCAAAAGTCGCCACGCCTGAACCTGGCGTAGGTCGGAAAGATCGCGAGGTCGCGCCCCGCCGAGCACGGTCTGCCGTTCGCGATATCGAGTCCGACCATGCGTGGGGGCGAAGTGGACGCCGCCCACAGTGAGCCGATCAGCGCCTGCCGCCTGTCCCGGCCGTGACGGCCCTTCCGGTCTGCCGGCAGCGCTGATATAACGTAAATATAACGATGTTACGGGAGGTGCGACGTGGACACGTTAGAGGGCAAGGTCGCGGTCGTCACGGGCGGGGCGAGCGGGATCGGGGCGGCGCTCGGGCGGGCGTTCGTGGCCGCGGGGTGTGCCGTGGTGCTGGCCGATGTGGACCGGGGGGCCCTGAACGCCGCCGCTGCCGCGGCAGGCGGCCAAGTCCTGCCGGTCGTCACCGACGTGAGTGATCCGGACGCTGTCGATCGGCTGGCCGACCAGGCCTTCCGGCACTTCGGCGCGGTCCACGTCGTCTGCAACAACGCCGGTGTCTCGACGTTCAACCCGGTGTCGAACCAGGCCCTCGAGGACTGGCACTGGGTCCTTGGAGTCAACCTCTGGGGCGTGGTGCACGGCGTCCGGACCTTCCTCCCGAGGTTGCTCGACCTGGGACAGCCCGCACACATCGTGAACACGTCGTCGATCGCTGGGCTGATGAGCGGGTTGGCTGGCCTCGGCCCCTACGCCGTCAGCAAGGTGGGTGTCCTGGCCCTGTCCGAGACGCTCCGCCAGGAGCTGGCGATGGCTGGTGCGCCGATCGGTGTCAGCGTCCTGTGCCCAGGGAGCACGGCCACCGGGATCCTCGACAGCGAGCGCAACCGTCCCGACCAGCTCGGACGAGAAGACCGCACCGTCGAGGGAGAGGGCCTGCGTGAAATCGTCCGTGCCGTGTCTACCGGGCCCGCCGCGCGGACGGCAGACCAGGTCGCCGCCGCGGTCCTCGAGGCGATCCACCAAGATCGCTTCTGGGTCATCACCAGCGGCGAGATGCGCGAACCGATGAGCACGCGGTTCACCGAGATCTTGGAGGCGACCCCGACGCTATGACCGACCGTCAGGCCGCGCGACGGCCGCCGGCCGCCGCGAGTGCTGCCCGAACCCGCGTCAACCGGAATCACCTGGTCGACGCGGCGATCGATCTCCTGCGCGAGGAGGGCTTTCAGGCTCTCACCATGCGGGCGGTCGCGGCGCGGCTCGGGGTCTCGCCCATACCGCTCTACACCAAGGTCGGCGACAAGCAGGCTTTGGTCGACGCCGTCGCGGAACGCCTGCTGGGCGACATCGAGGTGGACGTCCCGGCCGGATCCCCGTGGATGGATTCGGCGGAACAGTGGGCGTACCGGTACCGGGACCGGCTGAAGTCCGTCTCCGACCGCCATCTTCTGCTCAGCAACCTGGGCCGGGAGGTCATGGCCCGGTGTGCTCAGCCGCTGCTGGGCGCTCTCCACGCGTCGGGGCTGGCCGCGGAGCAGGTATCTCAAGTCTGCCGGATGTTGATGTGGCTCACGCACGGGTTCGTCATCGTCGAGTCCTGCGCGGAAAGCGCGGCCCGGGCGGAGAGTGACACGGCGGCTCCTCGTCAGTCGGGCCATGTGGTCGGGACGGTCGAATCCGACGTCGACGAGCTCTTCGTCACCCAACTCCGGTTCGTGATCGACGGTCTGCGCCGCGAGGTCGGGCCTCTCCTCGTCGAGCCAAGGCCGTCGGTCCTGGCCGAGCCGGAGGCCGCCCCATGATCACGCGCCCGGCCTCAGCCCGGCGGGGTTGTACCCGGCGACGATGCGAGCCACCTGGCTCGGCCGTTCGGCCCCGCCGGCTTGCCGCGTCCGCCCGACGAGTGAGGAGCCTTCAGCCATGCCGGCACTGACGACCGTCCCCGCCCAGGCGGCTCCCGCGTCCCACACTCCCTCTCGGCGCCTCGCCGACCCCGCGCTGGTGGAGCTGGCGCTGTCCGAGCGGGAGGCGGCCGTGGACCGCAGCCGTGCGCTGCGGCTGATGGGCTTCGACCCCGACCAGCGACTTCGGGTGCTGGCCGTGGCCACCGGGACCAACGCCGCCGACTGCCGGCAGACGGTGGGCCGGCTCGCCGGTGGGACGCTGCGCGGAAGGCACCGCTGCACGGTCCTCGCCGACGTGGCCGCGGTCCTGTTCCAGAGCGCGAAGAACCCGGGCTGTTCCCCCGCCGGGGACCTGTCCGCCGTGCTGCGGGCCGACCGCGACCAGCCGGGCGGGGACCGTGAGCTTCTCGACGTCGTCGTCGGCGTCGGCGGGGCGGTGACGGCGCTCGACGCGCACGAGTCGTGGCGCCAGGCCACGCTCGCCCTGCGCTTCACGGCCCACGGCAGGCACCAGTCCCGAGTCGTCGAGTTTGACGGACTTGGCGCGCTCGCCATCGTGGCAGAGGTACCGGAGGCCAGGCTGCGGCAGAACCCGGACCTCGTCGCGCTGGAGGCGCTGACGGCCTCGGACATCGAGGCGCTGGAGGTGTTCTGCCTTTCCGGTTCACTGCGGCAGGCGGCGGCGGCGCTGCATCTGCACCACAGCTCCGTGGCTGCCCGGCTCGACAACATTGAGGCGGCGCTCGGGTGGCGGCTCGACGACCCGCTCGGGAGGTTCCGGGCGATGCTCGCACTGCTGGCCCGCACCTCGTCGTCCGGCAGGTCGACAGCCGACCGGGCGTCGCCGAGGCCGTGACCCGGCCGCACGCTTGGCGGACGGCCGGGTCTGATGTTCCGACGCATGGCGGCTGACATCGCGGCGGCCTGGTCGCAGACTCGACGAACGGCCCTCACAGACTCCTAGACCCCATGGCCAGGTTGGCCGTTCTCGGCGTACCGCCGTCTTCTGCCGCCGGGCGAGGAAGGAATATTCATGGCGATTGACTTTGATCCGACGCGGACGTGGAAAGGTCTCGAGGAGAAGCTGGCCACCACTACGAATCCGCGGCACCGCCGCATGCTCGAGGGGGTCCTGATGCACGCGAAGAGCGAGGTGGCGGGAGACCTCGAGGGTGTACTGGCGACGCTGGCGCCCGACCCGGTCTATCGCTACATGCCGGACTACCCCGCAGAGGGGCCGAACGGAATCGACGCCGTGCGCGACTTCTACGTCAACCACATCTTCGGCGCCGGTCGTCACATCCTTGAGGCGAACGACGATCGAGTTATTGTCGATGACTCCACCGTCATCACCGAGGGGACCATGCGGATCCTGCAGTGGGGTCACGACCTCGCGGTGCGGGGCATCCCCATCGAGGATCCGGATGCCACGTACCTGATGGCTGTGCGTCTCCTCATCATCTGGCCGTTCGACGAGAACTGCAAGATCCTCGGCGAGGAGAGCTGGAGCCAGCCGGTCCAGTCCCTCGAGAAGGTCGCGGAAGAAGACGTACCGCAGATCTTCAGGGAATACATCGAATCGAAGCTGGCCGCCGCGTAGCACAGTGCAAGAACCCGCCTCCCCAAACTACGCCTTTAGCGTCGATATCGCTCCTCGCGGACCTGGTCGACGCCGGGACGAGGCTCGAGTTTCTCCCGTTCAAGTACCCGTTGAGGCGCGCTGGAACTCTCAGCGTGCTTGGTGGCCCGAAACGCCCAGATCGCGCAACTTGGCAGGCGAACAGGGCGACACCCGAGGGCCGAAGAGCAGAAGTCGCCACTCCTGAGGAGGACGCCGTGCCCTATCAGCTCGACCCCGAGCTCGCCGCCGTGGTCTCGTCCGTCCCCACGGTAGACCTGTCGGACCTACCAGCGACACGGCTGCAGATGAAGCAGATGTTTGCCGATCTGGCCGGCGAGGTCGACACCTCCGGGGTCGCCGTACACGAGAAGTTCGTGCCGGGCCCGGTTGGGGCTCCCGACGTCCGCCTGCTGGTGTACCTCCCGGAGCGTCGCGCCCTGCCGTCACTGCTGTTCGACGTCCACGGCGGAGCATTCGTCGTCGGGGACGCCGACATCGGCCACTCGGCCAACATCGAGCTGGCGCGCGACCTCGGCGTGGCGGTGGTGTCCGTGGACTACCGCCTTGCCCCAGAGGCACCGTTCCCGGCTGGGCTGGAGGACTGCTACGCGGCCCTGACGTGGTGTGTGAAGAACTCCGACGACCTTGGCATCGACCCGACTCGGGTGGTGATCCACGGTGCCAGTGCGGGCGGCGGCCTGTGCGCCGCGCTCGCGCTGCTCGCCCGCGGCCGCGGCGGACCGGCGATCGCCTTCCAGTTCCTGGCCATCCCGGAACTCGACGACCGGCTCGACACGCCCAGCATGCGCCGATTTATCGACACGCCACATTTGAACCGGTCGAACACGGAACTCAGCTGGGACTACTACCTCGGCCCTGGCGTCCGCGGCACGGAGGGGGTCTCGATCCACGCCGCCCCAGCGCGCGCCACCGATCTCACCGGCCTGCCTCCCGCCTATATCTCGGCGATGGAGTTCGATCCGCTGCGCGACGAGGCGATCGCCTACGCTCAGGCCCTGCTCGCGGCCGACGTACCCGTCGAGCTGCACCTGTTCCCAGGCACGTTCCACGGCTCCGCCGCCATTCGACACGCGGCCGTAAGTCGACGCGAGGCCGCGGAGGCCCGCGACGTGCTCGCCCGCGCACTCGGCGTCGAACCCAGCTGAGGGGCGGGTGGCTCGGGCCACCCGCGATTCTTCGCCTGGGCCGTCGCCGAGCCCGCCCGTCGTCGGGCCGGATGCGATGACCAGAGGGTTATAACGGAACGAGTTAGGATACTTACCTTGGGTGTTCAGGTGGCTCCGACGGGTGGCGGCGGACCGGCCGCGGTCGCGGATGTGCCGGGGGGAGCCTTCGGCGACCGGCGGCCTGCGCTCGCGGTGGCGGTCGGCGGCGGTGGCGTGTGCCGTCCTGACCCTGGCCACCGCGGTCTGCGCGGTGGCGCTGCCCGTCACCGTGGCCACGGTGATCGTCCGATTCGTGAATGTGGCTAGCTGCCTGGCCGCCGCGGTCTGCATGACCTGGACCGGCTGGCGGACCCACGGCGCGGATCGTCGCTGGCGTCTGATCATCGCGCCAGTAGCGGCCTTGCTGACGGTCACCGCGGTGTGGTGGGCCCAGTTCGGGCTCCAGCACGGCCCGGCAAATCACGGTCTCTCGGCGTCGGCACTGGGGTTCGGCCTGACCATCTTGGTGGCGCTGGCCGGTGTGCTGGCATTTCCTACCGACCCGCCACAGACTCGTCGGGTCAATGGCGGCGGCGGGTATCACTGGTACGCGATCGTCGCGGTCGACAGTCTGGCAGTCGTCGGCGCTGTGATGACGCTCCTCTGGTCGGTGCTGCTGATACCGATCGCGCGATCGGCACACATGGGCAACCGCTTACTCACACTCCCGATCTTGACAACATTGGGCAGTCTGTTGCTCGTGGTCGCCATCCTGCTGATGGGCACCTTCCGGCGGCCGCGATCCGGCCTGGCACTCGGCCTGCTCGGGGCCGGCATGGCCGGGGAGGCCTTCACGATCACGGCCTACCTGTTCGTAGCCGTCGCGGGAGGAGGCGCCATCGCGCCGGTGATGGACGTCGGGTTCGTCGTCGGTTGGCTGCTCGTCTTCCTGTCCGGTCTTGTACCGATCCGGGCGGCCGGACCTTCGGGCCGGGACGGAACCCTTCCCGAGATGCTGTGGACTCACGCTGTACTGCCCTACGTCACGCTGGGAGCCCTCGGCGCCCTCGCTGTCGGCCAGCTGATCGCCGGCACGCCCATCGACCGCCTCGAACGGTACGGCCTGCTCGGCCTACTGCTGGTCGTGCTGCTCCGGCAGGTACTGACCTTGCGGGACAACGCCGGACTGCTTACCGCCGTGCAGGCGAGCCGACGAGACCTGCGCTACCAGGCCTCCCACGACCCACTGACAGGACTTGCGAACCGGGCATTGTTCGCCGACCGCCTGCGGCACGCACTCGCCCAGCGCGACGACCGCCCCTGCGCGCTGCTGTTCTGCGACCTGGACAACTTCAAACAGGTCAACGACACCCTCGGCCACCCCGTCGGAGACGAGCTGCTACGGATCACAGCCTGCCGGCTCCGCGATGGTGTCCGATCAGGGGACACCGTCGCCAGACTGGGAGGTGACGAGTTCGCGGTCATCCTCGAGAACGCCCGGGACGGCTCGGAGGCCGAGGCACGCTCGCGCCGGCTTGCCGCGACCATCCGTGCGCCGTGCACCCTCGCGGGACACCGCCATCGTGTCGGCGCGAGCCTTGGGCTGGTCCTCGCCAGCCGCGACCGCGGCCCGGATGCCGCCGAGACCCTGCAACGCGAAGCCGACCTCGCCATGTATGCGGCGAAGCGCCAACGGAAAGGCGAGCTGGTCGTCTATCACCCCGACCTCGCGATGATCGACAGCGCGTCGCGGATGTCGGACGACCTCTCCCGTCTGCTGGATGGCGACGAGGACGCGGGCACTTTGGACGTCACCTACCGGCCCGTGATCCAGCTCCGGAATGGGCGTACCGTCGCCGCGGATGCCGAGCCACGCTGGCGTCATCCAGACCACGGTGAGATCGCGTCCGGGCGCCTGCTCCCGCTCGCCGACAGGGCCCGGCTGGCCGACAGGCTGCTGCGCCTCATCCTCCGACGGGTCTGCGCCGACCTCGCCGCTGCCGAGCAACCGTCCGCCCCGCCGCCGGTGCTGGTCACCGTCCCCCTCAACGCGATTCTCGACCGGCTGCCGTTGACCGACATCTCCGCGCTGCTGCCCGGTTCGGGCCCACGCTCTCTGATCCTCGCGCTCGCCGACGTCAGCGACGGCGCCGCACTCGCCGCGACCGTTTCCCCGCTATTGCCCCTCACCGACCGCGGCGCCGCGCTTGCCCTGGATGGAGTCGGCGAAAACGCGGACATGTTCGCCGCATGCCGTCTACTTCCCATTCGGATGATTAAAACCCACCCATCAATGACCGACACCGCCGCCACCGACCGTGCCCAGGTCCGCCGGGTCCGCGACAGCATCCTGGCCGCCGCCAGGCGCCTCGATTTGACTGTGCTGGCCACCGGTATAGACGCCCGGTCCCAGGAACGCGAACTCGCCCTCGCCGGCTTCGACCTGGGCACGGGACCGGTCTACGAAGCCAGGCCCCTCGCCGACCTGCGCCTGGAATGTCTGCGCCCCGGCACGTCCGCCTTAGTCGAGCCTGGACCGGCTTCTCCGGTCGCCGCGGGACCTGATCGCCATCGTTGATGGGCAGATTCCGGGACGAGGGTCCTCACGGACCGCGGGAGCGGCGCTCACTATCTCGAAGGAATAACAGTCATGGCGATACCCTTACCCGCTGCGCCGTACCGGAAGTATGTGGTAATCATCGTGGCCACCACGATCGCCGCGGCCACGATGGCCAGCTGTGGTGTCGGAGGTGGTTCGCGGCAGGCGTCATCCTGCGGCTCTCCCGGCGTCTCCGCGGATGAGGTGAAGATAGGAGTCGTCTACCCGGACGCAGGCAGCCTCGGCGGCGCGGTAGCGGCGGCACGCAGTGGCATCAACGCGCGTCTGCAGCTTGCGAACACCGCCGGTGGCGTGAACGGACGCAAGGTCAGCTACGAGTGGCGCGACGACAGTGGCACTCCCCAGGGCAACGACCAGGCGGTCCGAGCGCTCGTCAACCAGGTCGGTGTGTTCGGGCTGGTCGAGGCGACAACGGCCGGGTCCGGAGGCGAGGACTTCCTCCGTGCCCAGGGCGTACCTGCCGTCGGGCTACCGGTCGAGAGTATCTGGTCGAACGCCTCGTACCAGAACCTGTTCTCCTTCCCGTCCTCGTTCGACGGACCGCCCGTCGACACGTTCGGACGTTTCGTGCGCGCGCAGGGCGGCACACGGGCCGTTGTCGTCACGGACAGCACGGCCGTGTCTACGGATTTCAGCAGGAAAGTCGAACAGAGTCTCGGGGCGGCCCATGTTCCGTATGAACCCGTCACGTTCAACCCGAAAATCAGCAACCCCGAGGTCCTTGCCGAGCACATCCTAAAATCGGGTGCGGACGTCCTCGTCGTAGGGTTGGGAGGCGACGACGTAGCCGGCACCGTCGCCGCCGTCCGGTCGGCTGGCGCGGCGCCCAAGGTAATCCTCGGGGTCAGTGGATATAACAAGTCCACCATCCAGAACTACGGCCGCGCCGCCGCCGGACTAACTACCTTCCTCAAGTTCGTGCCGTTCGAGGCACGAGTACCCGCTCAGCGCGTCTATCTGAAGGCGATGGTCGACTACGCACCGGAGTTGCAGCCTCCGGACCAAGAGGTCGCGTACGGAAGCTACATCGCGACTGATCTCTTCCTCCGTGGGCTCGCCGCCGCGGGGAGTTGCCCGAGCCGCCAGAGCTTCATCACCGGCCTGAGGGCCGTGACCGACTACGACGCCGGTGGTCTGCTTGCCGGGAAAGTCGACTTCTCTCACGACGGTAACGCCGCCGACAACTGCTACACGTTCGTGCGGGTCAACCAGAGCGGGACCGGATTCGAAATCGTCCCTAACGCCACGCCCGGAGCGCCCAACCCCTCCACGTGGTGCGGCGAACCGATTCCTCAGTAGCAGGTTGGGCTTTTGTGGCCAGCGGGTTGGGGCCACCGGCTCGTCCAGCAGCTCGGCCAGCCTCGCGATCAAGGTGGCGAGGTCTCGGCCCTTGGCGCAGTTCAGGGGCGCGGCGGCCAGATCGTATATAAAATACAATCCCAACGGCAATCGAGAGGGGATGCGGGCCGGAGCGCTTCGTCGGAGGACTGACGGACGATCGCGACGGTACCGGCGGGCCTGGTCGAGGACCTTTCGGCTCGATCCCCATCGTCTTTGGAGCGTGCGAGACGTGGCAGGACAACGGTTCGTAGGCAAGGTCGCCGTCATCACCGGGGCCGCCCGAGGGCAGGGGCGGGCCCTCGCCGTGCGGTTGGCGCGGGAAGGGGCCGATCTGATCGCCCTTGACATCTGTGCGCCGGTCGGGTCGTTGCCGTACGGGGTGGCGACCGCCGACGATCTGGCGGAGACGGAGAAGCTCGTCCGGGATCTGGGGCGCCAGATCGTCGCCCGGCCGGTGGACGTCCGTGATCTCACCGGCGTCGAGGAGGCGGTGCGCGCCGGCGTCGAGTCGCTCGGCCGTCTCGACTACGTCGCCGCGAACGCGGGTGTCATCAGCTACGGCCGGGTGTGGGAGCTCACCCCCGACCAGTGGCGGACCGTCATCGACATCAACCTGACCGGGGTGTGGCACACCGTGCGGGCCACGGTCCCGACGCTGATCGAGCAGAACTCCGGCGGCGCCATCGTCATCACCAGCTCCGTCGCCGGGCTCAAGGGCCTGCCCCTGATGGGCCACTACGCGGCGTCGAAGTACGGCGTCGTCGGTCTCGCGCAGGTGCTCGCCAACGAGCTCGGCGAGCACCAGATCAGGGTCAACACGATTCATCCGTGGGCGGTTCACAGCGGGATGAGCGAGGGCGACAGCGTCCTGCACGCGATGGTCGCGGCCTACCCGCGGCTGGGGCCGATCTTCATGTCGTCGCTGGCGGGCACGCCGATGTCCACCGAGGAGGTGGCCGGCGTGACCACCTTCCTGTTCTCGGACGAGGCCCGGCACATCACCGGGGTCTCCTTGCCCGTCGACTTCGGAACGCTCGCTCGATGATCGGCATCGAGCCGGTCCGGCGCACGCAGCTCTATATCGACGGCGCCTGGCAGGACCCCGCGACGGATGAGATCGTGGCTGTCATCGGCGCTGCCACCGAGGAGCCGGTCGGCTGGGTGCCCGCGGGTTCCCCGGCGGACGTCGACGCGGCCGTCGACGCGGCTCGCCGGGCCTTCGACGAGGGCCCATGGCCGGCGATGGCTGGCGCCGAGCGTGGCGGCTACCTCCGCCGCCTCGCCGCTGCTCTCCAACCTCATGCCACGGAGATCGCCCGGACTGTCGCGAGCGAGAACGGCTCGCCGATCTCTTGGGGGACGAACAGCCAGGCCTATTCCCCGATCGCGTTGTTCGACTACTACGGTGCGCTCGCCGACCGTGAATGCGAGTCCACCCGACCGGGACGGGGCACGACGCTCGTGGTCCGCGAGGAACCTGTAGGCGTGGTGGGCGCGATCGTACCGTTCAACGTGCCATTGATGATCGCCGCGGCGAAGATCGCTCCCGCGCTGGCCGTCGGCTGCACCGTCGTGGTGAAGGCCCCGCCGGAGGCACCGTTGTCCTTGCTTCGGCTCGCCGAGGCGGCCGCCGAGATCGGGTTGCCGCCTGGAGTCCTGAACGTCCTCACTGGCGGGGCGGCTGTCGGCGAGCGTCTCGTTCGTCACCGCGGCGTAGACAAGATCAGTTTTACCGGGAGCACGGCCGTGGGAGCCCGAATCGCGTCCCTGTGCGGCGCGGACCTGCGACGGGTTGTTCTGGAACTGGGCGGCAAGTCGGCGTCGATCGTGCTCGACGACGCCGACCCCGCGGCGATCGCGACAGGTCTGCTGGAGGTTGGGATCACCAACAACGGGCAGGCCTGCGCCGCCGCGTCCAGGGTGCTCGTGCCGCGGCGGATGCACGATGCCGTGGTCTACCAGCTCGTGTCGGCCGTGGGTGATCTCGTGGTCGGGGACCCGCTGGATCCCGTCACCCAGGTCGGGCCGCTGGTGTCCGCCCGGCAGCGGGACAAGGTGCTGAGCCACATCGAGAGCGGGCTGTCCGACGGAGCGCGGGTGGCTGTCGGAGGCGGCCGGCCGGCCCATCTGGACCGGGGCTGGTTCGTCGAGCCGACGGTCTTCACCTCGGTGACCAACGACATGCGCATCGCCCAAGAGGAGATCTTCGGTCCCGTCCTCAGCGTGATCAGCTACGACGGGGGAGACGACGAGGCGGTCCGCATCGCCAACGACTCACCGTTCGGCCTCGCCGGCTCGGTGTGGACCACCGACCCGCGACGCGGGCTGGCGGTGGCCCGCCGGGTCCGGACCGGGACCTTCGGCATCAACCGGGTGGGGATCGACCTCGGTGCCCCGTTTGGCGGCTTCAAGCAGTCCGGCATCGGTCGCGAGTTCGGCCCGGAGGCGCTCGGCCACTTCGTAGAGCTCAAGACGATCGCCGGTGTGCCGGACTGACAGTACCCAGTCCGAGGCAGCGGGGGTCTCGGCCGAGAACTTACCCGACGTCGCATCGATCGTCGATCTCGGCGTGAAGGGTGCCCGCGAGGTACGGGACGTAGCGAGCTCGACAATCCCGCGCCAGGAACAAGACGCGGCGACACGGAATGACGTTGTCCGACACTTATCGACAGGCGATGACCATGACAGCGATCATGCAAGGCGTCCGCATTCTGGAGGTCGCCGAGCACACCTTCGTCCCCGTGGCCTCCGCCGCTCTCGCGGACCTCGGTGCGGACGTCATCAAAATCGAGCACGTCGAGCGAGGCGACGCGATGCGCGGTCTAGCCTCAAGCGGGGTCACGTCGACCGTAGGCGCCGTCCACGCGCTGGTCGAGCACTCCAACCGGGGCAAACGCAGCCTTGGCCTGGACCTGACCACTGCCGACGGCCAGGAGATCCTCTACAAGCTCGCGGCCACCTCCGACGTCTTCCTCACCAACAAACTGCCACGCATCCGCGCGAAACTTCGTATCGACGTCAACCACATCCGCACAGCCAACCCGAAGATCATCTACGTTGTTGGGACCGGTCAAGGCGAACGAGGACCAGACGCGGACAACGGGTCCTACGACTCGCTCGCGTTCTGGGCGCGGTCCGGAACCGCGATCGGAACCATGCGCCCCGAATACGACCTGGTCCCCAACCCGCCCGGACCGGGCTACGGCGACTCCCTCGGCGGCATGACCATCGCCGGCGGGATCATGGGGGCGCTGTTCCACCGGGAGCGCACCGGCGAGCCGACTACCGTCGACATCTCCCTGCTCGGGACCGGCCTGTGGGCCATGGGACAGGCAATGACCATGTCGCTTCTGACGCAGCAGCCCTGGGTGGTTCCTCCCCTGGACGAGATCACCAACAACCCCCTGGTCCGCACCTACGAGACCAAAGACGGCCGCGCCCTCATGCTCACCTGCCTGCAGGCAGGCGTGTACTGGCAGCCGCTCTGCGAGGTCATCGGCCGGCCCGAACTCGTGACTGATCCACGCTTCGCCAACCACGAGACACTCATCACCCATACTCGAGAGGCCGTCGCGATCCTGGACGCCGTATTCGCCCAGGCGACCCTCGAAGAATGGCGGTGGCGCCTGAAGCCGTTCGCAGGGCAGTGGGCCGCTGTGCAGAACACCCTGGAAGCCGCCAACGACCCACAGACCATCGCGAACGGATACGTCCAGGAATGCCACACCGCGGACGGCACCCCGTTCCCGCTGGTCGCGGTACCCGTGCAATACGACAGCCAGCCCGCTACGCCACGCCGCGCCCCGCACTTCAACGAACACGGCGACGACATCCTCGCCGAACTCGGCATTGACTGGGACACCGCGCTCGACCTCAAGGTCCGGGGAATCGTGCCCTAAGGGACTCTCTCGGTAGCGGCTCTGCCGCACTTTCGTAGATGCCCGTGGCCGGTGTCCATAGTTCGCGACGATAGACGAAAACGATCAGTACGGCACTCTGACAGCAGCGACTACTTCGCACCTGCGCAGCGTGGCGGGCCGCCGAGCTCTTGGTCTTGGTTCTCGCCGCCCGGTTCGATGCTGAGGCGCCGGATGTCGACGTGATCTCGGAGCGCGACCGCTTGAGCGGCCAATAGGATGGAACCGCCTACTGGAGATATGGGTGGCGTCACGATCTCGGCTTCCGGACTGGTTTCGAGTACTCGCGATCGGAAGGCATCCATGAAGGGCGCGCCTGCGCGGAACGTGCCTCCGATGGTGGCGACGGGGAACCCTCCATTCAGACCCAGGCGTCGGATCACTGTGCACACCTGACGACCGAGCTGATCTCCCGCCTCCCGCAGGATGCCCATCGCCGTCACGTCGGCTTCCGCGGCGGCGTTCCCTACCTCGACGGCGAACGCAGCGATCCCCGGCTTGTCCAGCGAGTTGTAGACGAGGTCCTCCAGTTCTTCGACTTTCCCGATCCCGTAGAAGTCCCTCACACGGCCGACAAGGGACGTCCAGGGGCTACGGCCGTCGCGGTAGGCGACGACTGCTCGCATCCCGGCCAGACCGATCGAGAAGCCAGAACCCTCATCGCCCAGGAGATGCCCCCAGCCGCCACAACGCCAGGTCCGTCCGTCCGCGGTCACGCCGAGCGTGTTGCTGCCGGTGCCACTGATCACGCCGATGCCCTGGGTCCCGAGCGTGCCGGAGGCCCAGGCCGCCACGACATCGTTCACGACGAACAGCGGGTCGATCACGCGAAGGTCGACAAGCCGGCTCCGGAGAAGCTCCTGGTTCTCGTCCGTGTCGGCGCTCGCCACCGCGACCACAGCGGCGCGGACGTTCTCTACACGTCCTCCGAGTCGTCGCAGCGCGCGGTTGACGGCATCGTGGATCGCTTCGGCGGCCGCGTCGAATCCGACGACGTCGACGTTGCTCGGCCCCGAGACCGCGGCCGCATGGCTGTGATCGGTGAGATCGAGCACGGCCGCGCTCGTCTTGGTCCCACCGCCGTCGACGCCGAGCAGGAGTGCCCGGCCTGGCTCTGGGCGAGAGGATTGGCCAGGAGCCGTCAGCGGAAAGAGTCCTTTGGGGATTGTGAGCAGTGAATGAAGGACCGCCTTTTCATCGTTCCGCGCGTCCTGACGATATTCGGTCATGCTGGTCTCGGTCTCCTGCCGGTCGTTGAATCCATCAAAGCAGCGCGGCCACCGCGCGCGGTGTCGGTGCCGCCAAACGTACCGGCGTGGTGACAATGAATGCGGCCGTCTAGCACATGGAAATCTCTCTGGGCTCGTACCGTGAACAAGGCGTCGCTCTGCGCAAATAATTGGAAGCCCCGGCGACGTTCCGGACCAGCGTATCCCAGGCGGTCGCCGACGTCCTAGGGGCTCTCGATCTTAAGACGGCGGTAGCTGGCGACCCGCCACTGGCTGGCCAGTTGTGTGAGCGCTGACCAGGCCGGTCGAGGCAATGCCCCTCGACCTTCGATAGCGCAAACGAACAACTCGACAAGCCGTGATGCTGGCCGTAATGAATGCTGCGGGTACGCGGTGCATGTGTGAGATTCTGTGCGTGACGGGCGCTCTTCTCTCTCGCCACACATCGATCAGTGTTCACGAGGTGTAAACGCGTCTTCCTTGGCCAAGGGGGAGTCTGGTCTACAGGTGATCGGGGATCACCTGTAGACCATGGGAACAGTGGGGGCGACCAGGGGCCGCCTCGCGCCGTCAGCAGATCAGCATCTCCGCGCCGCGAAAGGACGGCGATCGGCCATTTTGTCGGAATATCTCGGGACCGATGCGCGTGGGCCGCGCCGAGCCACCCAGCGACCTGGCTATGGAGGGAAGCCTCCCAAACGACGCGATCGCGCTGAGCGGGTGTTTGGGGTGGCTTGCCAGCGGCAACAGGGTCGTCTGGAGGAGGCGAAGTATCTCGTGCGATGGCGCAGGTCGGGAGCGCACAGGGGAGTGCACGGAGGGTGCACCCAGGGGGATACATCGCCGATTTCGGAAAAGTCCTTTCGGGTCACGGCCGGATGTGTCGCCGCGCTGTTGACGTTGTCGAGCATTCCGCTGCTCTTCCTTGAGGGTGAAAGCCGGTTGCTTGCACAAGCTGTGTCGCTCGGTACGGCTAATCTGATTGCGGTGTTGATCTCCACGGTTGGAGTGGTCCGCAGTAACGGAGTGGAGCGTCGCTGGCGACTGTTCATCTGGGCGGTGCTCATCTTTGAGTTCGGCGGACTGGCCGACTGGATTCGAGCGTCCCGCTACCATCCATCGGTCGTGACGCTCAACCCGTTCGACATTCTGTATCTCTTACCTTTCGTCCTGGTCGTGATCGGTCTGCTGCTGATTCCGACGGAGCAAGAAGATCGTAGCCGGATGACCGCCGAGGACCCCGATGGGAGGCCGCGCTATTCGGACCCTCTCGTCGTATTAGACGGCCTAGTGATCGTAGTATCCCTGCTATTGATCACCTGGATTGCCGTGTTGAGCAGGATCGTCGCCAGTGGTGTCCAGGGTGTTCCTTTCTTCCTCGCTATAGCACTCCCGCTTGGGGGAATGCTGACGGTGGCCTTGGTGGTTCTGATGACGGCCTTCCGTTGCCCCAGAAATGGTCGGTCGCTGGCACTGCTCGGCATTGGACTCGCGGTGTTGATCATCCCGGAGTCGGCAGTCTTCGGTTTGACCGTGAGCCAAGCGGAGTTGGCGAGCAGTACGGCACCCTACTGGGTCGGGGTCAATTTCGGCGAACCTTTGATCGCCTTGGGGCTTGTTGTGCCCGAGCGCCAAAGAGCGATGGGTGGTCTCGAAGACGGTGCCACGTCGGCGAAGCCGGTATCCGGACGCTTGTCCGGCTTCTGGGGCCACGCCTACGTTCCATACCTTCCACTCGGTGCGGCCGCCGTGGTTATCGTCGCGCTTGCCGCCGACGGCAAGGAACTAGGAGGTGGCGCCCTCTACCTCACGCTGGTCTTGGCTACTCTCGTGGCACTACGGCAGGTCATCACCGTCAGCCAGAACATCCGGCTCCTCGCTACCGTGCGGGCCGCGCACGAGCGGCTTCGTCACCAAGCGTTCCATGATTCTCTGACGGGGCTGCCCAACCGCGCGTTGTTCACCCGGGAACTTGAGCGCGCTATCGAGCGGCACCGTGCCGACGGCAGCTCAGCGATCGTACTATTCTGCGATCTCGACGACTTCAAGGCCGTAAACGACTCCCTCGGGCATGCCGCCGGCGATGCTCTTCTGCGAACTGTCGCCAGCCGTCTGCGGGCCGCGATCAGATGTGAGGACCTAGCCGCCCGCCTGGGCGGCGACGAGTTCGCCGTCCTGGTGGCTGGCACCAAGGACGCCGATGATGCCCATGTCACCGGCGAGCGGGCGGGAGAACGAATCCTTGTCGCCATGGGGAACCCATGCGTGATTCACGGGGCCCGACGGTACGTGCAGGTCAGCATCGGCCTTGCAATAGCCGATTCCCGAGACCCAGTAGATGTGCCCGAACAGCTGATGCACCGTGCCGACGAGGCCATGTACCAGTCCAAGCAGCGAGGAAAAGGCAAGCTCGTGGTTTATCGACGGGCTGAACCGCTCACCGCTGAAACCAAAGATCCAAGTAGTTCCGTCGTCGTCCCAAGAACTCTCGAAGACTTCACTCTCGGACATTCCGTGGCTCTCTGCTATCAACCTATCTGTCGGCTAAGCGACGGGCGCACGGTTGGCGCAGAGGCAGTACTCTGCCGGACGCCGTCACGCGGTGATCTCATCCCAGCAGGAGAACTGCTCGTAAAGGCTGAACGGGAGGGATTTGTCGATGAGCTCGAAAAATCCGTGTTCGAGCGTGCCTTCGGGGAACTGCCGGAGCTCCGTGACCGGCTGGGCGCTCACGTCTGTCTCCATCTGGACGTGTCACCGAGCCGTGCAGCAGACCCTGATCTCGTCGACCACGTCGAAGGTTTGTTGCGTCGCCACGGCGTGAGCGCCGATGAACTGGTCCTCGAGCTCTCCCGCACGAGCCGCATCCCAGATCTACTCGCCGCCGGGGCGACGCTCAGCCGGCTGGCCAATGCGGGCACAGTCATCGCCCTCGATGACGTCGGTGCTTCGGAGAGTTCGTTGGCCGCCTTTTACCAGTTACCGGTTCGCCTCCTCAAGATCGATGCCGCGCTGTCCGGTGACCTGGTGGCTGACCAGCGGGCACCGTGGTCGGTCCTGTCTTCGACCCGCGCCGCAGTCATCGAGTTCGCGGTGGCGAACGGTCTGAGGGTAGGCGCGGATGGCGTCAGGACGCGCGCGCAGCTTCGCCATCTACAGGCCGCTGGTTGCGCCCTTGGGCAGGGCCCGCTGATCGGATCGCCCCAACCGCTGCGGGAGCTCGCGCCGGTCCGGACTCTGACCAGCACTCGCGCGGATTGACCCGACGGCGCCCGGGTCGTGTTCCCCTCGACGCGTCCGAGAGTCCGTTTCAAGGTCTCGACCATTGATTCCAGGGGACCCGGCTAGCGGATGGCACTGGGTGCGTGCGTCTTGCACGCCGCCCAGACAAGTCCTGGCCCGGGCGCACCGGGTCGGCTTCCGCTCAACGATCCCGGTGACCACCTTCAGGTGATCCTGTCAGTGCCACTGCTGGTCGCACATGGCGACCGGAAGGCGACCAGGTCACCTCGTCGTGTCGGAGTGGCGACTCAAAGTAGCCAGTGACCCGGAAGCGGGCCTCGGGGAGCTGCACCCCTGGCCGCAAAATTCGTTGAATGATAGATTTTCGAACGACCTGAGGCGCCGAGCCGGCGACGCCGCCGGAACTCCCGTACGCAGAAGGGATTTCGCCTGTGCTAGCACTCCGATCCGGTGATCCGTCCCACCGAGACGAAGGCCTCCCCTCTCGCCCGCGGCGACCTCGGACCAGCTGACCCACACGATGAGGCGGGCGGGCCGCGGTCGTGCTGATCGACAGCGCCAGCGGGATCCGCGGACAGCGGGCACGGGCTGCTCGCCTCGGCTTCACTGCTAGCGGACCGGCCAACCTCCCCGCCGATCGTCGCCGTCGGATTCGTACGGCGATCAGCAGCGTCCTCCGCGCGCCCCGCAGTCGCCGGACTTCGCTGCCGCACCCTCGCTGTTCGCCGGCGGCTGATGTGTTGTTGCTGACCTTGGCCGCGATCGCCTTTTCGGTGGCAGCTGCGATCTTGCGTGCACTGGTGCCGGGAGACCAGTGCACGCCCCCGGCCGTGCCGCTCGCCCGACAAACAAGGAGCGAATCATTCAGATCCACGACTTCGAGCTGGTCGGCACCGACATCGGGCTCGACGTGTCCGCGCTGCCGACCGACGGCTGGCTGCCTGCCGTGGTACCCGGCGGTGTGCACGAGTCGCTATGGGCCGCAGGCCGGATCGAACACCCATACCAGGACCGCAATGAGGACGACGTTCGCTGGATCGAGGAACGCGACTGGTGGTTTCGTGCCTCCTTCGCCGGACCGGCTCACCTCGCCGACGACGAACGGGTGAGACTGGTGTTCCTCGGCCTGGACACGGTTGTGGACATCTGGCTGAACGGCGAGCCGCTGGGCCATCACGAGAACATGTTCCGGCCGGCCGAGTTCGACGTGACCGCGCGGCTCCGCGACGACAACGACATGCTGTTGCGCTTCTCCCCGCCGCTTGACGGTCTGACGGTCCCGGCATCGGCTGCCCAACTCCGCGAACGGTTCGTCGCCTTGTTCGCCCATCTCATGACCGATGAGAAGACGCCCGCGGAATCCGAAGGTTTCATGACGACGACGAAGGCGCTCGCCACCCAGCGTCGTAAGGCAATCTGCTCGTGGGGCTGGGACTTCGGGCCGCGCGTGCCGTCGATCGGCATCTGGCGCCCGGTCGAGCTGTGTGTGGAGAAGGCGGCCGTACTGACCGGACACCACATCCGAGCGGACGCGATCCTGGCGGACGGCGCGGCGACTGTAGGCGTGCTGGTCGAGGTCGACCAGTTCGGGACTGATACTCCGCTCGCCGTGCGGGTCGAGCTCGCCGCACCGAGCGGCTGGCGCCTCAGCGTCGAACTGCCGGTGTCGAACGGGCGGGCGCATGGCACGGTCACCGTGCCGGAGGCGGACCTGTGGTGGACGCATGACCTGGGCGACCCCGTCCTGCACGACGTGACGATCGTGCTGCTGGCCGGCGGGGAGACGCTGGACCACACGACCGACCGGGTCGGGCTGCGCACGATCACGCTCGACCGCGGTGCGGATCCCGAGGGCGGCCACCTGTTTCGTTTCATCCTCAACGGCGTGCCGATTTTCGCCCGCGGCGCCGCGTGGCTGCCCGCGGACATGCTGGTCGGCTCGGTCGACGCGGACCGGGTCCGGGCCCTGGTCGGCCTCGCCCGGGACGGCGGCATGAACATGCTGCGTGTCTGGGGCGGCGGCGTCTACGAGCAGGACGCGTTCTACCGCGCCTGCGACGAGCAGGGCGTGCTGATCTGGCAGGACTTCATGTTCGCCTGCTTCGACTACCCCGAAAGCGATCCCAGGCTCGCCACCGAGGTCGCGCACGAGGCTGAGTACCAGGTCAGGCGGCTGCGCAACCACCCGAGCCTCGCGCTGTGGTGCGGCAACAACGAGGTCCAGACCATCCATGGCGCCGCCTACCAGAACTACGAGCCCGGCGACTGGGGCTACGACTTCTTCTACCGCGTCCTACCCGAGGCCGTCGCCGAGTTCGACGGTCGAACCCCGTACTGGCCGGGCAGCCCGTGGGGTGAAGACCCCAGCGAGGGCTGGGCCGCGGTCAACGGCGTCATGGACGGTGACCGGCACGCCTGGGAGGTGTGGCACGGCGTCAACTTCGGCCCGAACGCCCAGGTCTTCGACAACCCGGGCGACGCCCGGCACTACCGCCGCTACGCCGATGACAAGGGAAAGTTCATCAGCGAGTTCGGTATCCATGCCGCGCCGGAACTCGCCACCCTGCGCCGGTACCTGCCGCGGGACCAGTTGTACGTCCACAGCGAGTCCTTCGACCACCACAACAAGGACCATCCGAAGAACAAACACGACGCCGTCCTTGAGATCGTGACCGGCCTGCCCCAGACGATCGAGCAGTACGTCGACTTCACCATGATCTCGCAGGCTGAGGGACTGAAGTTCGGCGTCGAGCACTACCGACGTCGAGCCCCGCACTGCAACGGCACGCTGGTCTGGCAGTTCAACGACGTCTGGCCCGGGTTCAGCTGGTCGGTCGTCGACCACGACCTCGTGCCGAAGGCCAGCTACCACTACCTATCCCGGGCCTACGCGCCGGTGCTGGCGAGCTTCCGGCGAGACGGCGACGCCCTGGAACTGTGGCTGAGCAACAGCGGTCGAACCGAGGTGACCACCACCGCCGCCGTCACGGTCGCGGGCTTCGACGGCACCGACCACCTCCACGAACACGTCACCGCTGCCGTCGCGCCCGGCGAGTCCCGCGCGGTGTGGACCGGCGTTGGGCTGAAACTGACCGCCGATCGCTACGCCTGGGTGGACAGTCAAGACGACGCGTTCCCGTCAAATCGGCTGTTTTTCGCGGAAATCAGGGACGTCCCGTTCGGCGAGGCCAAACTCGCGACCGCCACGACGAAAACGGGCCTAGACACGGCCGCATTGACCATCACCGCGACCGGGTTCGCGTACTTCGTGCACGCGCTCACACCGTCACGCGAAACCCGGTTTGATACCAACTATCTCGACCTGCGCGCCGGCCAGACCGCCACGATCCAGATCACCGGGCTCTCGGACACCGTCGATCCCGCGTCCATCCAGGTCCACGCCTGGCAGCCCCTGCACCGATAGTCCAAGAAGCGCGTGTCGGATTCTGGTACGCCGCTTCTTCGATGGAGAATCACATGTCGTATGCGTTCGACCCCGAACTCACGCCCTGGCTGCCCTTACTTCCCACATCCGACCTCGCCGGCGAGGGGCCGATCAAGGCCAGGGGAAGCCTCGACGTGCTGCTCGCAAAGGCACCGCCCTTCGAGCCACCGGCGGGGCTGGAGATCACCGACCAGACCGTCCCTGGCCTCCCCGGCGCACCGCGGGTGGCCGTCCGGATCTACACCCCGACTGACCGGCCCGGACCGCTGCCAGGGCTGCTCTACCTGCACGGCGGCGGCTTCGTCTCCGGCAGCGTCGAGGCCGAGCACCGACTGGCCGCCGACACCGCCGTTTCGGTCGGCGTCGTGGTCGCCTCAGTGGAGTACCGCCTCGCGCCAGAACACCCATACCCGGCGCCGCTAGAGGACTGTTACGCGGCGCTGCTGTGGCTCGCCGGCAAAGCCGTCGAGCTCGGCGTTGATCCGGACCGTATCGGGGTGGGCGGCGAGAGCGCGGGCGGTGGCCTGGCCGCCGCGGTCGCTCTCCTGGCCCGCGACCGGGGCGGCCCGTCGCTCTGCTTCCAGTACCTCGGAATTCCCGAGCTCGACGACCGGCTCGACACCCCGTCGATGAAAGTGTTCGTCGACACGCCTATGTGGAACCGCCCGAACGCCGAGACAAGCTGGGCCTGGTACCTCGGCGGCGAGGCGGGTGAGCCGCTGCGGCCCGGCGCGCCGGACGTCCCAGCCCACGCCGCGCCGGCCCGGGCCCAGGACCTGAGCGGGCTGCCTCCGGCCTACGTGAGCGTCTGCGAGTTC
Organism: Frankia sp. AgB1.9; assembly: GCF_016786355.1. Classification (GTDB taxonomy): domain Bacteria; phylum Actinomycetota; class Actinomycetes; order Frankiales; family Frankiaceae; genus Pseudofrankia. The sequence goes on along the minus strand of NZ_JADWYX010000057.1, from coordinate 21,885 downwards.
GACCCGTTGCGGGACGAGGGCATCATCTATGCCCAACGGTTGATCCAAGCCGGCGTCTCCACCGAGTTGCACCTCTACCCGGGAACCTTCCACGCGTCGATCATCGCCTTCACCGCCGCCGTGAGCCGGCGGATGATGGCCGACCGCCGGGTCGCCCTGGTGCGCGGCCTGAGGGCAGCGACCTGACCAGGGCGGGCCCGGGAACTTTCCCGTGTCGCCATGAGGACAATGGACGGGGGAGTGGGTCGGTCCGCCAGGATCGACCAGACCCACCCCCTCGCCTTCGCTCCGACGAACCAGGAGAAGTACGGTCAGTCGAGTGGCGAGTCCTCGAAGGCCGCGAGGCCCATACCGCAAGAGCGCGGAACGACGGGAGCAGATCCTCCAAGCCGCCTACGAGGCCATCGACGAGCACGGCGAGCGCGCTTCGCTCCAGGACATCGCCGACCGGGTCGGAGTCACGCAGCCGGCATTGACCTACTACTTCCCGACCCGTGACGATCTGCTGCTCGCGGTTCTGCAACGCCGGGACGTACTCGGCCGGATGCTGGCCGACGTGGCCGAGGATGGTCAGAAAACGATCGACGGGCTCGTCGCGAGCACCCGGCTGACCACTGATCATCCGGGACTCGCCAAGCTGTACGTCACGCTCTCGGCCGCGGCCACCGATCCGGACAGTCCCGCGCGCAGCTACTTCACCGAACGTTACCGTAGGTACGCAGCCGAGATCACCGAGGACCTGCAGAACGGGCAGCGGACCGGCGTGATCCGTGCGGACGAGCCGGCAGGCCACCTGGCAAGGGCGATGCTGGCAGTACTAGACGGCCTACAGATCCAATGGATGTACGACCCCACGGTCGACATCGCCGCGATCACCGAGGCGTTCACCCGGTTGCTGGCGGGCGCGGGGCAGGCGACGCCGACGGACCCGACGGACCCTGGTGTTGGCCCAAATTCTTTTGAGTGATAAAATTTGGCTCCCGACGACCCGTGGGAGCCGCCTATGTACTTGATCCCTTCTCGTCGGCGAGCGTGACCTCCCGCTGACCCGCGCGGTGTCTACGTCGTCGACACGCCACTAAGGTTGACCGCGACGACGGTGCCTCCTGGCCGCGTTGGACCCTGGTTTCGGTAGTGCCGGGTTCGGCGCCTTGAACGTCGGTCGGGAGTTCTTTTTCTGTCGTCCTCGTCCGCTTGGCCAAGGCCTGCTCGTCCAACGGTTTCGCGATTCCTGTCGCCGCCGCTCGGGCGTGCCGCGAATCGGACCATCCCCTCCAACATCGCCATTTCGGCCGCAACTGAGCCGCGCCAAACAGAGCCAATCCGGCCGTTGCGTTACTTCATAGTAATTGCTACCGTGACCCTTCTCGTAGCAGGCCAACGGTCGCTTTCCCCAAGGCCTATGAGCTATCGAGCATCCCCCGGCCTTCGGCCGAGACTTCCACGTTCCGTAACCGGCGTTTCGCCGGATCCGCTATGGCGGACCGTCACCTGCGCCGGCCTCGATATCGCCGGAGGAACACCCATGCATCTCCCGCGTCCGTTAATCGCGCGGCGCGCCACCGCGATGACCGCTGTCGCGGTCCTCGCGCTGGCCGCCGCGGCCTGCGGAGGCTCCGGAAGCTCCGGCGTCGCCTCACTGAGCGACACGTCCGCGTGGGTGAGGACGGGGCCAACCAGCGGCCCCTCAACCGGTTGGAGCGACGGCGGCTACACCGTCGACACCAGCAAACTCACCTGCACCCAGCCCGCCAAGGACGACACCCGCGGCATCACCGACACCTCGATCACCGTCGAGGGCCTCGGCTTCCTGACCAGTACCACCGGAGTCTCCTTCCAGGGCGTGGACGTCGGCGCCAAGGTCCGGTTCGACGCCGCCAACGACGCCGGAGGTATCAACGGCCGCAGGATCGACTTCAAGGGTGTTCTCGACGACGGTGGGCAAGTCAGCCGCAACCTCGCCCAAGCCGACGTCCTGGCCAGCCGGGACAAGGCCTTCGCCGCGGTCCCGGTCGTAGCCAGCTCCTCCGGCTACGCCGACGTCTTCTGCCGGAACACGGTGCCCTACTTCGGCTGGGGCACCAACGACGGCTTCTGCACCTCCGCGCTCGCCTTCGGCGTGACCGGCTGCAACTACAACACCGCCGTCCTGGCCAACAACATCGCCGGACTGGTCAACGCCATGTTCCCCGGCCCGTCGGCCAACCGCACCCTCGCCATCGTCGGCCAGGACATCGACTCCAGCCGCGGCGGCGTCGACGCCCTCGCCCGCGACGCGGAGGCAGGCGGCACCAAAGTCGTCTACGCCAAAGCCCAGATCCCGGCCAGTGGCCTCGCCGACCCCACCGCCCTCGTCCAGGCCATCATGACCGCCAACGCCGGCACACCACCCGATGTCGTCTACTACGTCACGGACTTCGGCTCGACACTCAAACTCATCCAGGCACTCAAAGCGGCCGGCTATCAGGGTAAGCACCTCAGCCCCATCTACGACCCCGCCCTGTCGAGCATCAAGGACCTCGACGGCATGTACGCGACCGGCAGCTGGCTGCCCGGCATCGACCACTCCAACAAGGCCGCGAACCAGATGGTCGCGGACTTCGCGAAATACGCACCCAACCAGCGGGTCAGCATTGCCGCGCTCGCCGGCTACTGGTCAGCCGACCTGTTCGTGGCCGCCGCCACCGCCGCCGGTCGAGACCTCACCGTCAACAGTTTCCTGAAGTTCCTCAATTCCGGATACGTCCACAACGGCGACGGCGCCGTACCCGAAACGCGCTGGCCGCTCAACCACGTTGTACCGACACCATGCAGCTCGCTCATTCAACTGGTCAACGGTACCTGGAAACCCATCACCCAACTGACCTGCGGCTCCCTTCTGGTGAAGAAGCCAGCGAAGAAGTAGGCCGGCTGTGCCTGGGAAGCCGGTGCGCACGTCGTCGCGGCCGATGACGCCCGCATCGCACGACCGCCTCCTCGCGGCCCTGATCGTCAAGATCTATCGCCGATGAGCACTGGAGAAGACATGACCACGGCCACGAACGTCGTGCTGGTACACGGCGGCTTCGTCGATGGCTCCGGCTGGCAGAAGGTCTACCGGCTCCTGCGCCGCGACGCCTTCCAGGTCAGCATCGTGCAGAACCCGACCCTGTCACTGGGCGGCGACGTCGCGGCGACCCGCCTCGTCCTCGACGGCCTCACCGGCCCAGCCGTGCTGGTCGGCCACTCCTACGGCGGAGCAGTCATCAGCGAAGCCGGCAGCCACCCGGCCGTCGCGGCGCTGGCGTACATCGCGGCATTCGCGCCGGACAAGGGCGAGTCGGTCAACACCCTGACCTCCGCCCCGCCGCCCGGCGCGCCGGTGCCGCCGATCCTCCCGCCTCGCGACGGTTTCCTCTTCCTCGACCGCGAGAAGTTCCCCGCGTCCTTCGCCAGTGACCTGCCCGTGGAAATAGCACAGTTCATGGCCGCCTCGCAGGTCCCGTGGGGCGTCGACGCGCTCAACGGAGCCGTCACTGAACCGGCCTGGCGCAGCAGGCCCAGCTGGTACCTCGTCGCCACTGACGACCACATGATCCCCCCGTCCGCCCAACGCGCCATGGCCGAGCGCGCCGGTGCCACCACCACCGAAACCGCCGGCAGTCACGCCATCTATATCTCCCGGCCCGAGGTGGTCGCCGACCTGATCCGCCGGGCTGCCACAGGCACCCAATAGCCGTCCACCCACCAGGCGGCGTCCGGCCTCGACGCGACGTCGACACCGGACGCCGCCTGTGGACTCCAGGACCAGCTCGGCCAGTTTCGTCCGTCAGCCAGGTGGAGGACTTCATGTCGTCGAGAGATGCTGAGCGGACGTCGACCGCGCCGGGCTCGGCCCCAGCGCCCCCTACGGCCGCGGAAAAACCGCTGCTGAGCGTGGCCAGGGTCAGCAAGCACTTCGGCGGCGTGCAGGCGCTGACCGATGTCTGCCTCGACGTCGCGGCCGGCCGCGTCCACGGCCTGATCGGGCCGAACGGCGCCGGCAAGACGACGCTGTTCGACATAATCTCCGGCATCACCGCCGCCAGCGTAGGCACCGTCACGTACATCGGGCAGGACGTGACGAAGAAGTCGTGTACCGCCCGCGCCCGGTTCGGCATGCGCCGCACCTTCCAGCGCGCCCAGGTATTCAGCTGGCTCTCCGTCGAGGACAACGTGCTCGCCGCGCTGGAGTGGCGCGGTGGCGGTGGGGGCGTGCTCGCCGACCTCGTCGCCTGGCCGACCCGGCGCTCGCTGGAGAAGACCCGTCGCGAGCAGGCCGAGCAGGTGCTCGAGTGGTGCGGCCTGGCGGACAGCCGGCGGGTCCCGGCCGGCTCGCTGCCGCTGGGCCGACAACGCCTCGTCGAGCTCGCCAGGGCCATCGTCGACCAGCCCCAGCTCCTGCTGCTGGACGAGCCGACCTCGGGCCTCGACGAGACCGAGTCCGAGCGCCTCGGAGAGTTCATCCGGTCGCTGCGCGACAAGGGAACCGCCGTGCTCCTCGTCGAGCACGACGCGGGTTTCGTCATGCGGATGTGCGACCGGATCGCGGTCCTGAACCTGGGATCAGTGCTCGCCGAAGGCACACCCGCCGAGATCCAGGCCAACGAGGCCGTCCGCGACGCCTACCTCGGCTAGGCCCTCCCGGGCCAGCGGTCGCGGCAACAGCAGCGCCCGCCGGTCCGGTCGAAAGCACGCCGCCCGGACGCGAGTCCGGACGCCGCGCCCACGCGGTCACCAGCGCGGGGCGCCATAAGGAGGGGTACGTGACCGAATTCTTCAACCTGGTGGTCGCGGGGCTGGTCACCGGCGCGTTATACGCCATCCTGGCGTCCGGTCTCACACTGAGCTATCAGACGTCCGGGGTCTTCAACTTCGGCCAGGGTGGCGTCGCCTTTTCGACGGCCTATCTGTTCTTCCAGCTGAACACTGGTGAACACCTGCCCATCGTGCCCAGCGCCATCATCAGCGTTCTGCTCTTCGCGCCACTGCTGGGCTGGCTGCTGCACCTGGTCCTGTTCAACCCGCTCCGGGAGGCGTCGATCGCGGCCCGGATGGTGGCGTCGCTCGGGCTGCTGATCGCGCTGCCCTCGCTCGGGCTGTGGATCGTGGCAATGCTCACGCAGGAGGCGCACCTGAAGCTGCCCGCGATCGAGGACGTGTTCCGGATCCCGGGCCTCGGGCCCAGCCCGAAGAAGATCTACAGTCTCGGTAGCGGCCTGATCATCGACAGCGACCAGCTATCGATGCTGGGAGCCGCGATCTTCGCAGCGCTGCTGCTGTGGTACCTGGTGCGCCACACCCGGATTGGCCTGGAGATGCGGGCGTCGGTCAGCCGGCCGAAGATCGCCGCGTTGCGCGGCGTCGACCCGGACCGGGCCTCGGCGGTCTCCTGGATCACCTCGTGCGGCCTTGCCGGCCTCGTCGGCGTCTTGCTCGCGCCGATGTTCGGCCTCAGCTCGTTCAGCTACAACACACTGCTGTTCATCGCGATCCCGGCGGTCGTGCTCGGCCGGATGGCCTCGATACCGATCGCGATGCTCGGTGGCCTGATCCTCGGCGTCGCGCAGAATCTAGTCGACGGGTACATCAACCTCGACATCACCGGCTTCCGCACGGCGGTGCCGTTCATCATCCTGTTCGGCCTGCTGATCTACTTCGGCGCCGAGCGGGGACGGTCCGCGGGCACAACCCTCGAGGAAAAGCCACCGGCCGATGAGCTGACCGACGCCGCGTCGCGGTGGCGTCGCCGGGCGCTTTGGGCGATCGGTACCGGCGGCCTACTCGCCTACACCGCCTGGGGGGCGACCGACTTCTGGGCCGGCCTGCTCGCCCAGGGCCTGGCCACCTCGATCGTGCTGCTGTCCTTCACCGTCGTCACCGGCATCGGCGGCATGGTCAGCCTCGCGCAGGCGGCCTTCGTGCTCTCCGGTGCCTTCACCGCCGGCATCCTGCTGGGACACGGAGTGCCGTTCGTGCCCGCGCTCATCGCCGGCACCCTGGTCTCCGCGTTCGTCGGCCTCGTCGTCGCACTGCCGACAAGGCGACTGGGCGGACTGCCCTTGGCGCTGTCCACCCTGGCCCTGGCGTATGTCGGGCAGAACCTGCTCTTCCAGATCCACAGCATCTCCAACGGTTCCGATGGCTGGGCGGTCAACCCGCCGAAGCTGGGCGGCTTCGACACCACCGACCCGCGCTGGCTCGTACTGCTCATGCTCGTCCTCGTCGGTCTCGGCGTCTGGCTGGTGCACGCGCTGCGCCAGTCCAGCACCGGCCGGGCGATGCTGGCCGTCCGCTCCACCGAGGTCGGCGCCCGGACCAGTGGCATCGCGGTCGACCGGATGAAACTGCTGGTATTCGTCGTCTCCGCAGGCATCGCCGGCTTCGGTGGCGTCATGCTGGCGACCAGCCGCGGCCGGGTGACGAACACCGACTACGACCTGCTGCTCGGCCTTGGGTGGCTGGCCACCACGGTGACGCTGTCGATCCGCCGGCCCGCCGGCGCGGTGCTCGCGGGCCTCGTCACGGTCCTCGCACCGCAGGCCCTAAGCGGTGTCCCCGCGTCGACCTACTTCATGCAGATGCTCTTCGGCCTCGGCGCGATCAGCCTCGCCCGTGACCCGGAGGGAGGCCTGGGCGCGGGGGCGCGGGCCCGACATGAGCGAGCCGCGCGCAGGCGGGTGAAGGCGGCGATCCCCATGGAGAGGGCTTCGGCTGCCGCCGCAGCGAGGACCTCGCCACGCGTGGCCCCCACGACGCAGAAAGACGCGATAGCCGAACCTGTGCTTCGGATCAGCGGGCTGAAGGCCGGGTACGGCGAGATCGAGGTGCTTCACGGTGTCGAGCTGACCGTCGGCCCTGGCGAGGCGGTCGCACTGCTCGGCAGCAACGGCGCCGGCAAGACCACACTGTGCTCGGTGGTCGGCGGCCTCGTGCCGGTCCGCGCCGGCACGGTCTGGCTGGCGGGTGCCGATGTCTCGCGGGTCCCTGCGCGCAGGCGCGCCCGCGACAGCGTCTACCTCGCGCCCGAGGGGCGCGGGGTGTTCCCGGAGCTGACGGTCGAGGAGAACCTGACGATCTGGGTGCGCGACGCCAGGGAGCGCGAGGCGGCCTTCACAGCATTCCCACTGCTCGCCAAGCGGCGCAAGCAGCCGGCCGGCGCGTTGTCTGGCGGCGAGCAGCAGCTGCTCACCCTCGCCCCCGCACTCGTCCGGCCGCCGAAGCTGCTCGTGGCCGACGAACCATCGCTAGGCCTCGCGCCACGGATCATCGACCAGGTCTTCGACTCGCTGCGCCAGGTCCAGGCCCAGGGCACCTCGCTGCTGATCGCCGAGGAGAAGACCCGTGACGCCCTCGCGATCGCCAACCGGGTCGCCTTCCTGACCGTCGGGCGCATCAGCTGGACCGGCCCGACGACGGAGGTGGACGGCGAGCGGCTGGCCACCGCGTACCTGGGCGTCGACCCGCGGGCCATGGCGCCGACCAGCGACGGCGCCCATCCGATGACCGAAGCGATCGGGAGCCGGCCGGCATGAGGACGCCGGCGACCAGCGATCTGCCAACGTGTGAGGAGTACGTATGCCGATGATTCACCGACTTCGATTCGGCCTGCTCGGCACTGGCTACTGGGCCTCCGAAACCCATGCGGTGGCGCTTAACGCGGCCCCCGAGGCGCAGCTCGTCGGCGTATGGGGGCGAGACCACGCCAGGACGGCCGCCGTCGCCGCAACGCACGGAATCACGGCGTACGACGACCTGGATGCCCTCTTGAACGACGTGGACGCTGTATCGATCGCGGTCCCGCCGGACGTACAGGCGCCGCTTGCCAGACGCGCCGCGAAGGCAGGCCGTCACCTTCTGCTGGAAAAGCCGATCGCCCTGTCCGCCGCGGCCGCCGACGAGGTGCTGACCGCCGTCACCGAAAGCGGCGTGGCGTCCGCCGTCTTCTTCACCAACCGCTTCGTTCCGGACATCGACCAGATGCTCCGAGACGCGGTAGCCACAGGAGGCTGGCATGGGGCGCGCGGCACCATGCTGTTCTCGATCTTCGGGTCCGAAAGCCCATATGCGAATTCGGCGTGGCGGCGTGACCGGGGCGGCCTGTGGGACCTCGGTCCGCACGTGGTGTCCCTGCTCCACCCGGTGCTCGGACCGGTCGCCGAGGTGACCGCCGTGGAAGGCCGGTACCGGACAGCGCACGCCATTCTCCAGCACGAGGGCGGAGCGGTGTCGACCCTGACGCTGAGCGTCGACACCCCGCGGGCAGCAAGCGCGCTCGACATCGCCCTGCTCGGCGTCCACGGAGTCGTGCCGGTGCCGGTCGCCAGCGCGGAGCCGGTCGCCGCACTGGCCAAGGCGGCGGGGGAACTGGTCCGCGCGGCCGCGGCGCCGTCACCCGCCCATGCCTGTGATGTGAGGTTCGGCTGGGAGGTGAACGCGGTGCTGGCGGCCGCCGCCCAGTCGATTGCGGACCGCCGGGCAACGCCAGTACGAAGACTTCAGCCCGCGAGGTGACGTCCAGCCCGGAATCGAGCCCCCACCCGGTTGGTCTCGCCGCCGACAGGAACGATCACCCGTCGAACCAGGCACCGGCCGCGCCGCCAGAGGACCGCTCGACGCGGTCAGTCAGCGGAGCCCGACCCGCCGAGCCTGCCTGGCGCGTCTGCGGCGGGCGAGGTGGGTGCGGCCATCAGGTCCGCGTCCTCGTCGCGCGAGTGCTGGTCACCGACCCGCGCGCCCTCGACGTCGAGGTCGGGCAGCACCCGGGCCAGCCAGCCCGGCAGCCACCAGGTGGCGCGCCCCAACAGCGTCATGACCGCGGGGACGACCGTCATGCGCACGACGAAGGCGTCCACCGCGACGCCGACCGCCAGCGCGAGGCCGAGCTGCTTGATCAGGGCCGTCGGCGCGAGGAGGAACCCCCCGAAGACACTGATCATGATGAAGGCGGCCGCGGTGACGACCCGGGCGCTGCGCTCGAAGCCGGAGACCACGGCCTGAGTCGGCCGCGCCCCGCGGGTGTGATCCTCCCGCATTCGCGCGACCAGGAAGACCTGATAGTCCATCGCAAGACCGAACAGCAGGCCCACGACCAGGACAGGCAGCAGGCTCATGATCGGCCCTGTCTGGCCCTCGATGCCGAACACCTGGCCTGCCCAGCCCCACTGGAACACGGCGACCACGACCCCCAGCGACGCGACAAGGGTGAGCAGGAAGCCGACGACAGCCGTCAACGGGACGAGGACCGAGCGGAACACCACGGCGAGGAGCACGACCGCCAGGCCGACAACGAGCAGGAGATAGGGCATCAGCACTCGATCGAGGGAATCGGTGATGTCGACGTTGAGGGCCGTAGGCCCGGTTACCGAGATCTGCGCACCGTCCGGGGAGGGCAGACGTCGGATGGAGCGCACCAGCCCAGTCGTCTGTCGCGACGACGGGCCCGACTTCGGAACGACGCTGAAGACCGCTGTGTCACCGGCGGTGTTCACCCGGGCGGGGCGCACCGACGCGACGTCGCGCAGCCGCTGGATCTCCGCGGAGACGGTGGTGGCCGCGGCCCCGGGGTCGGCGATGGCCCCGCTACCGGCGGGACGGCCATCGATGACGACCGTGAGCGGCCCGTTGAAGCCCGCGCCGAAGTTGGCCGCCAGGAGGTCGTAGGCCTTACGCGCGGAGGTGTCCGGTGCGGCTGTGCCGTCGTCGGGCAGGGCGAGCCGCAACCCGAGCGCGGGCAGGGCGAGCGCCGCCAGGGAGAGGACAGCGGCGACGAGGACCGTCTTCGGACGGCGGGTCACCAAACCGACCCAGCGCCGGCCAAGCGTCGGCGCGGTGACGTGGTCGCGCCCCGCCCGGACACCGCGCGGACCGACCCTGCGGCGAGTCAGCCCGAGCAGCGCAGGAAGCAGCGTCAACGCGGCGGCCACGGCCAGCAGCACGGCGAGGCTGGCCGCGATTCCCATGTCCGCGAGGAACGGGATGTTGACGACCACGAGCCCGGCGAGCGCGATCGCTACCGTCAGACCCGCGAAGACGACCGCGGACCCGGCGGTCGCGACAGCCCGGCCGGCGGCTTCCTCGCCATCGAGCCCCTGGTCCAGCTCGGCGCGGTACCGGGTGATGACGAACAGGGAATAGTCGATCGCCACCGCGAGCCCGAGCATCAGCGCGAGTGTTGGTGTCTGCGAGGACAGATGGATGAAGCCGGTTGCCGTGGCGACCGCCGTCAGCGAGATGCCGACCCCCACGAAAGCGACCAGCAGCGGCAGACCCGCCAGGACCAGCGAGCCGACCGCCACCACGAGCACAACGGCGGCGACGGCCAAACCGATCAGTTCGGTGGCGTGCTGACCGCTGCTGTGACTCGTCGCGTCGCCACCAGCCTCGACCGTCAAGCCGGTGGCTCGCCCGGCGGCGATCGCGCCGGACAGGGTCCCTCGCGCTGCGTCGGACATCGACGCAGCGGGAACGGCGTAGGCGACCTGGACGAGCCCGACCCGTCCGTCCGCGGAGAGCGCCCCGTCGTAGGGACTGGTGACGGTCACAACCTCTGGGCTTGCGGTGAGCCTCGCGACGACCGTGGACACGGCCTCCTTCCAACGGGGCGCCGTGAGCTGTTCGCCGGCGGGCGCGGAGAAGACGATCCTCGCGATCGCCCCGTCGACCCGGATCCCCGGGAACCGATCCTGCAACAGGTTCTGCGCGCGCTGCGACTGGGTCCCCGGAAGGTTGAACGCGTCGGAGGTAGAACCCGACAACGTCAGAGCGCCCAGGGCCGTCAGCAGCAACAGACCAAGCCATGCCGCGAGCACGAGCCAGCCTCGTCGGAACGCGAAACGTCCGAGATGGTCGAGGTAACGAGTCATGGGCCGAACCTGCCGTCCGAGGCCGCCCCGGACATCTGGCGGACGCAGACATTCCAGGTACCACGTCCGGGGCATCGGCCTGCGGGCCCTCATACCACGTCCGTAGTACGCCGAATACTTCGCGGAGCGGGCGACATATCGATAAGGCCGAGTAGCGTAGGGAAAATGTCCGTCGGACTCGCACCGACCTGGGCCGCTGTCGTTTCCGTCGTGCGATCGCGGCCCGATGCCGTCGACTGGCTTGTGGTATCCGGGACGTTCGGCGCCGGAATGTTTCTCGCCCTTACGCGGCCTAAGACAGACGTGGGCGCTTTGGATCGACTATCCATCGGTCTGAGCATGTCTGCGTTGCTGCTTCTGTTCGCGCGCCGCCGCTTTCCACTGGCCGTCGTCGGCGCCACCCTCGTCATGTTTGTGGCCGGATGGAGCACTCATCGCGACAATCCATCGCTCGCGCTCGCGGTCGGAGTCGCCTTGTTCACCGTCGCGGCAGGCCGTCGCGGCCCCGCCGTGTGGGGGTGCGTAGCGGCGGTCGGCGTCGTCATGTCGGCCACCGACCTTCTGCGAGGCCAGGGCTTCAGCGTCCTGCTGACCCTCTGGAGCGCGGCCGGCATCGCCACGACCGCCGGACACTCGGTGCGCGGACGGCGGGAACGCGTTGCCGCGATCGAGGAGCGGGCGAACCGCGCTGAGCGAGGACGGGAACAGGAGGCCCGGCGGCAGGTCGCTGAGGAACGCCTCCGGATTGCGCGCGAGCTGCACGATGTGGTCGGCCACCACGTCGTGCTCATCAACGTGCAGACGGCCGTCGCCGCGCATGTCATGGGCGCAGACCCCGCCCGCGCGCAGGAGTCGCTCGGGCACGTGCGGCGGGCCGGCCGGACGGTCCTGGACGAACTCGCGTCCCTCGTCCGCGTGCTGCGCGACCCGACGGAGCCGGTGCTGACCCGCCCGGCGGGAGGACTCGCCCACTTCGCCGAGCTCGTCGGCGGTTTCACCGCCGCCGGTATGGAACTGCGCCATCACGTCACGGGAACACCGGGAGACCTTCCCGCGCTCATCGACCTGGCCGCCTACCGGATAATCCAGGAGTCCCTGACGAACGCCTACAAGCACGCCAGGAACGCCCCGACCGCCGTCAGTCTCGCCTGCGGCCCCCACGAGGTGCGCATCCAGGTTCGAACGGCCGGCGCTGGCCGTGACCTGTCGCCGGGCTGGGCCGCGGACACGGACCTCGTGGACGTCGATCGCGCTGGACACGGCATCACCGGCATGCGCGAACGCGCGGCCGCGCTCGGCGGGTGGCTGCGCGCCGGCCGGGCCGCGGACGGAGAGTTCGCCGTGTCCGCCTGGCTGCCTGTGCCACCCCCCTCCGACGAGTCGTCACCGCCCTACGCGCAGCCCCGACAGGCGGCCGCGCAGGGGACCTGGGTACACCGCCGATGACCAGGGTTCTTTTGGCAGATGACCAGCCCCTCGTCCGCGCCGGCTTCGGGGTGTTTCTTGACGCGGCGCCCGACCTGGACGTCGTCGCGGAGGCGGCCGACGGTGCCGAGGCGGTCCGGCTCGCCCAGGAGCTCGTCCCCGACGTCGTCGTGATGGACATCAGGATGCCCGGCCTGGATGGCATCGCCGCGACCAGGGCGATCAGCGCCGACGAGAGGCTGGCGAACACCCGGGTCCTCGTGCTGACGACGTTCGAGGTCGACGAGTACATCTTCGAGGCGTTGCGCGCCGGTGCCAGCGGGTTCCTCGGCAAGGGCGTAGAACCCGAGGAGCTGGTGCGCGCTGTCCGCGTCGTTGCCTGCGGCGAAGCGCTGCTCTCGCCGCTGGCCACCCGCCAGCTCATCGCGCACTGTGTCGCGCAGCCCCGTCCGTCCACAGTCCAAGGCACCAGGATCGAGGCCCGGCTGACCAACCGCGAAACGGAGGTTCTGCGCCTCGTCGCCACGGGGCTGTCGAACGAGGAGATCGCCACGCGGCTCTTCCTGTCGCCGTTGACGGCGAAAACCCATGTCAACCGGGCGATGACCAAGCTCGGGGCCCGCGACCGCGCCCAGCTGGTGGTGATGGCCTACCAGGCACGCCTCGTCGCATGGGGCAGCTAAACGAGCACGTTCTACCGTTCGTGGGTCGTAGACGATCCGAGAGCGCCGCCCGCCGCCTCGTTTGACGTCAGGCTGTCCGTCACTTCAAGTCGCCGAATCTGCCCCGCCGCTGCGGGCGCGTAATCGGCGCCGACGGTGCCGGCGAGGATGACTCCGATCGCTGGTCAGCGAGTTCTTCTGTCTCTGTTCCGTGCCATCCGTGGTGGCGCGCTATATTGTGGCGACCATCACGTAGTAAGTACTACGTCGCAATTACTGGCGCCAGACGAAGAAGCGGGATGCGCCTCATGAAACTCCAATCACGACGCCTTCGGACAGTCGGCGCCGGGGCCCTTTCTGCATTGGTCCTGTTACCCTGTGTGCTAACTGGCTGCGATGGATTGGGTAATACAACGGCCGGTGGAACCAGCGGGTGTCCGACGGGGGTGTCGGGTGTGACACCAACCTCTATCAAGATCGGACTCATCTACCCCGATACCGGGCCCGCCGGCGTCGCGGACACCTTCCAGGGGGCGCGAAGCGCAATCGACGCCCGTGTCCAGTTGCAGAACGCCGAAGGCGGGGTGAACGGCCGCTCGATCGACCTGGTGTGGGGCGACGACAGCTCAAACCCCGAAACCTTCTCCGTGGTAGCGCACAACCTCATCGATGATCGGAAGGTCTTCGGTCTCATCGCGCAGTCGATCGTCGTCGGAGACTCGGCACCATGGCTACATCAGCAAGGTGTGCCTGTCACCGGGGTATCCACCAGTGCCGTGTGGAGCAACTACTCGAACCTGTTCGATTTCGGCAACATTTTCATCCCCGGCGGTATCACCACCTACGGCGACTTCGTGAAGGCCCAGGGCGGGACGAAAGCGCTGATCCTCGTCGACTCGACCGTCGAGGCATCGCAGGACCTCGCGGCCCAGTTCGGCGCCAGCCTACGCAGCCGCGGCATCCAGGTGCTCGGAGAGATTACTTACAGCGACGGGTTCAGTAACGCGGCGCGCGTCGCCGACCAGCTGAAGGGGTCGGGCGCCGACACCCTCATCGGAGCGTCCCAGACCAGCGCCTTTATTGATATCTACTCACAGGCGAAGGCTCTCGGGGCGAAGATCAACGTTGCGCTGAACGAATCCGGTTACAGTCCCAGCCTGCTCGGGACGCAGGGGCGGCAGATGGCGGGAATGTCGGTCATAGTCGGCTACGCGGCGCTCGACTCGCCAGCCATGACCACCTACAAGAAGGCGATGAGCATCTACGCCCCCGAGGTGGCCGACCCGACCGACAAAGGCTCCCTCGCAAGCTATGTCGCCGCCGACGAGATGATCGAGGGCCTGCGGCTCGCCGGCACCTGTCCGACGCGGCAGTCTTTCATCCAGAATCTGCGCAAGGTGACGTCGTTCACCGGGAGCGGAATCATCGCTCCGGTTGACCTGAGTCAGCCGAAACAGCCCGTGAGGTGTTTCAACTTCATCAAGGTCGATGCGACCGGCAGGAGTTTCGCCCCCGTACCTCCACCGACTGCTCTCGACCACAATGGGTTCTGGTGCGGCCAGCCGCTCCCATAGCGCTAACGAAGCCGGCATCTTCCCGGCTGGCGATCGTACTGGTAGATCACGGCAGGTGATCTACCAGGGACGACGTTTCGACCGGCCCCGTGACAGTCTACGGCCGGACCGCGGCCGCACCCAGCGGGCAGCCACTCGGAAGGCTTCGGCCGGCTCGTCGCCACGAGCGGGCCGAAGCATGCGAGTAGCTGGAAGGCGCGATGAGCGGCCGCTAGGCGTAGTAGTAGCCGCCGTCGACCAGGAGATGCTGGCCTGTGATGAACCCGGCCGCAGGAGTAGCGAGAAAGACGATCACCATTGCCAGGTCGTCGGCGTAACCCATCCGTCCGAGCGGTCGGTCCATCGCGCGCCTCATGATCTCCGTCATCATCTCGGGCGGGAACAGCGGATGTTCGGTGACCTGACCCCGGCCCTCGGTGAGAATCCCACCAGGCCCGGCACCGTTCACCCGAATGCCACGCGGCCCCCAAGTGATCGCCATGTCGCGGGTCAGGCTGTCGACGGCGCCCTTCGTGGCGTGGTATGCAGCCAGGCCCCCGAACGGCGGCCGGACCCCGCCCAGCGATGACACATTGACGATCGAACTGCCAGGGCTCATCACCTCCACCGCTGCCGCGGATAGAAATAGCAGGCCCTTCACGTTGACCGTGAACAGCTGGTCGACGAGAGCCGGGTCGAGTGCGTCCAGGGGTGTCGGCTGGAAGGTGCCGGCGTTGTTCACGAGGACGTCAAGATGCCCGAGGCCGGCAACTGTCCGATCGATCATCGGACGGTGCTGTGTCAGGTCTCCGACGTCCGCGGGCAGGGCGAGCACCGGCGGCCCAACAGTCCGTAACTCGGCGACAGCGACGTCCAGCGCCGCCGCGTCGACGTCGTTGACCGCCACGGCCGCACCCGCCTCCAGGAATCGGCGTGCGGTCGCGTAGCCGATGCCACGTGCGCCTCCAGTCACGAGCGCAACCTTCCCCGCGACGTCGAAGGGCAGCGGTGGCCGAGGTGGAGCGGCGTTCAACAAATCGGTCGTCTCGGCCATTCGGACCTCCTGCAAAGGATGTGCGGTGATGCTGCAATGGCGAATTGCCTTTATAAACAATCGCATGGCAAGGTTCGTACGTCGACGAGGTGCTCGCCCTCAATGCGGGGCTTCTCCCCATCCACGCGCTCCGCCTGCTGCTCACCCGCGGGTTGCTAGTCCACATGTGGGTCAACCGTCACCAGCAAACCCTGATCGTCGCGGTTTGTGGTCGTGAGTCAGCTTGTGGGTGTCGGGAGCGCCGAGTCTGCGTGACCGGATGATCGGGTGAGGAGCCGGGCGGTCTCGGGTGAGACGGGGGCTGCGAGGTAACCGGTGAGCCCGTCGGTGAGGGTCGCGACGAACAGGCCGAACGGAATCACGTCGTCGTGGTTGTTGATCGCGCGTTCCCGTTCGGCGGCGGCGTTGATGCTCAGGGACTGGATCTGGACGGCCCTTTGGACGACCAGCGCGGCGGGAATGGTCGGGAGCAGTTGACGGATATCGCCGAGGAATGCCTTCACGGCGCGGTGGATGTCAGGTTGTGTGGCGAACACGCGCCGGGATTCGGGGCTGCGTTGGAGCTGTTCGATGAAGGAGGCATAGGCGTTGCCGGGTGACTCGGCGAGTTCGAGCGTCGGGAGGAGGTGGGCCTCGAGGTGTCCGCGGAGATCGTCGGGGGCGAGGCGCGCCTTGAGGAGCGCACGGCGCTCGAGGAGCTGCGGCAGCCGGTAGGCGAAAATCGCCTCTACCAGTCGGTCTTTGGTGCCGAAGTGGTAGTGGACCGCGGAGGTGTTCGCCGAGCCGGCTGCGGCGGCGATCTGGCGCAGGGAGACGCCCGCAAGGCCGTTCTCGGCGAACAGGCGTTCCGCGGTGATGAGGAGCTGCAGTGCGGTCGCGCTCGTCGGGACGCCGTGCGCGTGCGTCACCTCGAAGCGCGTGCGCGCCAGCGTTCGGCGGCGTCCTGGAGGACCTCGCCCTTCGCGAAGCCGTAGTAGGCGCTGAACTGCAAGCAGATCTCCTGCATCTCGTCGTAGGTGACGTCTCCGGACCCCAGGGCGGAGTCTACGTGGGAGTGGATGGGCCCGATCGCGTCGGAGAGCGCCACACAGGGCAGTGTTACAAGGCGGCGGTCTCTGCGGGAGAGGTCAGGCCGGGCCCACATGTGGCCGAAAACGAAGTTGAGGATGCCGGCGTAGAAGTACGGCGAGTCGGACGGGGGCGCGTCGACCAGATTGACGTCGGTAAACAGCTGCTGGCCTTCGCGGATGCGCTGCTCACGGTCAGCGGGTCCGAGATCGTCGACGGTGCGGACCGGCCAGGGCGGGGTCTGCTCGCCGCGTTCGGCGTGGATGCGGTGCCACTGGGTGCGGACGGTCACCTCCAGTTGGGAGCCCTTCGGCCAGCCGCAGTAGACCGCGAAGTGGAGGGTGACCTCGTTGAGCTCGTCGATGGTCAGGTCGCCGCTGCGCAACGCGGCGTAGACGTGGTCGTCGATCGGCTTGACCGCGTCGGCGGCGGCTACACAGGCCAACGCAACCAGACGCCGGTCGCGGATGGACAGGCCGGGCCGGTTCCAGACCTGCCCGAAGAGGAACTCGCGGCTGGCCACCTCGAACGGAGAGTCGGTGGCGGGCGGATCGACGGTCATCACGGTTCGGTAGGTCTCGTCAGCGTTCATGCAGGTCCTTCCGGTGGGCGAGCCCGTTGTCCATCGCGGCGAGCGCGGCGTCGGCGAACCGCGCACCGAGCCCGGCGAACGGGGAGAGGGTGGCGGGACGCCGCGCCCACAACGTTGTCGTGAAGCCGGCCTTGACGATCCGCTGTGCCATCGGGGCACCCTGGTCTCCAAGTCCGACGAACCCGACCCGCGGGGTCGCGGTCACGGCGCCTGCTCCGTGATCCGCGCCTGCAGGTAGGACTCGATGTCGACGGCCCGCTGCGTGAGCTCGGCCTGGATGTCGGGCACGGTGAGGACGAGGAAGCGGCCCTGCTCGACGGCGTCGGCGGTGAGGGCGGCCACCTGCTCGGCGGTCACGATCTCGTGCTGTGGTGCCCGTGGGGTGATCGACGCTGGGCCGTAGTTGGTGATCTGCTCGGCGATGTTGGTCGCCACGCCGGACGGACACAGACAGGTGACCCCGATCCCTCGCGGCCCCAAATAGATCGCCAGCGCTTCGGAGATCCCTACGACGGCGTGTTTGCTGGCGACATAAGGCAACCGGTCGAAGCCGTAGGCGAGCAATCCAGACGCGGAGGACGTGTTGACGACGTGCCCGCTGCCCTGTTCCAACAGCAGGGGCAAAAAGACGCGGTTGCTGCGCGCGATGCCCATCAGGTTCACGTCGAGCACCCGCCGCCAGGCCACGTCCGGCAGCGACTCGGGCGCACCCATCGCGAGCACGCCGGCGTTGTTCATCACCAGGTCGACTCGGCCGAACCGCCCAAGCGCGCTGTCGCGGAGACCGACGAGGTCCGACTCGGCGGTGACGTCGACCCGGGTGGCGACCGCCTCGCCGCCCGCCTGGTTGATCGCGGCGGCGACAGTGCCGGCTCGGCCCGCGTCGCGGTCGCTCACGACGACGCGGGCGCCGCGTGCCGCGAACGCGCGAGCGGTCGCGGCACCGATGCCGCTGCCGGCACCGGTGACGACCGCGACGGCACCATCCAGCGTGAACGCACGCGTCATGCGATCGCCACGGCCTTGGTCCGCACGAACTCCAACAGACCTTCCAGACCGCCCTCGCGTCCGAACCCCGAGATACCGATACCTCCGAATGGCAACTCGCAGCCCAACACCGGCTGCGCCCCGTTGATGTAGACCCCGCCAGCCTGCAGCCGCGTCGTGAGGCGGGCGATCCGGTCGATGTCCTTGGTGTACGCATAGGACGCCAGCCCGTACTCGGTGGCGTTGGCGATCTCGACCGCCTCGTCCTCGGTCGAGAAACGGATCAGCGACAGCACCGGACCGAACACCTCTACCTGGCCGAGCTCGCTGGCGGGGACGACGTCCCCGAACACGGTCGGCTCGACGAAGAAACCACCCTCGAGTTCCGTGCCGGTCAGCTCGCTCGGTACCCCGCCGCCGATCAGGAGCGTGCCACCGCCCTCAGCCCGGGCGCGGTCGATCATCCCGAGAATGCGGGTCTGCGCCGCCTTGGT
Source organism: Frankia sp. AgB1.9 (assembly GCF_016786355.1). Lineage (GTDB taxonomy): Bacteria > Actinomycetota > Actinomycetes > Frankiales > Frankiaceae > Pseudofrankia. The sequence goes on along the minus strand of NZ_JADWYX010000057.1, from coordinate 3,167 downwards.
GATGACCGGAGTAATCGTTGTCGCCGGATCGAAGGGGTCGCCGTAGCGCATCGCGCGGACCTGCTCGACGACCTTCTCGGCGACCTCGTCGTAGACGTCCTCGTGCACAAGCATCCGCGAGGCGATCGCGCAGCCCTGGCCGGCCAGCACCCCGTTCACCGTGTAGGTGGTGATCATTGCCGCGGTGTCCAGGTCGGCGTCCGGGAAGATGAGGTTCGCGGACTTGCCGCCAAGCTCCAGCACCGCAGGCTTGATCGATTCGGCGCAGGCCGCCAGGATCTTGCGGGCCGTCGCCGGGCCGCCGGTGAAGCTGACCTTCTGCACCAGCGGGTGACGCACGAGCGCGTCGCCGGCCTCCGCGCCACCGAGGAGCAGGTTCACGACCCCGTCAGGGATTCCGGACTCGCGCACCAGCGTCATCAGCCGCTCGCTCGTATACGGGGTGAGCTCCGAGGGCTTGAGTACCACGGTGTTCCCGGCCGCGAGAGCCGGCGCGAGTTTCATGCCGACCGAGAACATGGGGCTGTTCCAGGTCATGATGATCGCGACCACACCGTAGGGGTCGGGGATCGTGTAGGCGAGCTCCCGCGACTGCGCTGGGACAGATGTGACCCGTCCCTCGATCTTGTCAGCCCAGCGTGCGTAGTAGCCGGTGTACTGCGCCATCGCGCCGGCCGAGACCTTCCCGGTCGACAGCGTCATTCCGTTGTCAAGCACCGCGAGGCGGGCTAGCTCGTCCGCGTCCCGCTGGATCAGCTCGGCTAGGCGTCCCAGTACCCGCGCGCGGTCCGCGGGCTTCCACGCCCGCCAGCCGGCGAACGCCTTCTGCGCCGCGACGACCGCCGCATCGACGTCGCTCCTGCCCGCGAGCGGCACCAGGCCCTGCACCTCGCCGGTCGCGGGAAACACATGCTGGTGCACCCCACCCGCACCCTCCGCGACCATGCGGTCACCGATGTGGAGATGTAACGGCGGCACGGTCCGATTGATCATCATGGCGGGACGACCTCCTCTAATTCGGTTGCTTTAGAAGTTACACGACTTGACAGAGAGGTCAATCGGATGCGTTAGTCATGCGGTATGACACCCTCTGAGCTGTTCGACCTCACCGGCAAGGTCGCAGTGATCACCGGCGGCGCCGGCGGCATCGGCGTCGCCTACGGCAGGGCCTTGGTCGAGGCCGGCGCCAGCGTCGTCATCGCCGACCTCAACGGCGCGGCGGCCGCTGCCACCGCGAAGTCCCTGGCTGGCGGCGGATCCCGCGCCCTCGGCGTCCCTGTCGACGTCACGTCCGCCGACTCCGCGCAGGCAATGGCCGCCGCCGCGACGGCGGCGTTCGGTGGGATCGACATCCTGATCAACAACGCGGCGATCATGACCGATCTGCCACCGTACGGTCTGTCAAACATGCCGACCGCCGACTGGGACCGCGTCGTCAACGTCAACCTGCGCGGCCCGCTGCTTTGCACCCAGGCCGTACTCGAATCCATGGGAGCCCGCGGCGGCGGCCGAATCGTCAACGGGCTGTCCGCAGGCGCCTTCATGGCCGGCGGGATCTACAGCGTCTCGAAGTACGCCCTGCACGGCCTAACCGTGAACCTCGCTTCCGAGCTCGGCGGGCGCGGAATCAACGTCAACGCCATCGCGCCCGGTTTCGTCGACAACGACAGTGGCTACGCCTCGCTACCCAAGGACTCGCCCTTCCGTGAGGCGCTCTATGCCACCATCCCCGGTAAGAAGTCCGGCCCTCCCGAGGATCTCGTCGGCACCCTGCTGCTGCTGTGCTCCAAGGCCGGCGACTGGATTACCGGACAGACGATCCTCGTCGACGGCGGCTGGATTAGCAGGCTCTGAACGACCGGCCGACCACGAAGGGCCGAGGAGGGCCCCCGAGCGGCCGTCCCTCGAGACCTCGGCACAGGACAACGCGTCCCGCGGATCCCTAACCTCGCACTCTCATGGGAATGATCATCTGTTGGGTATCCGGAAATAGGAAAGTGCTCCTGAGCTGGGAGGATTGAGCTTGCTGAGTGCCTGTCCTGAATCTTGATGGTCGGTTAGATGTCGGTGGTGGTTCGGGTGGTCCACCGTGGGACGGGGGTGCCGCGGGGAGGCGGCAGGCCATGGTGCGGATCATGGCCCAGTGGACGAAGTCCGCGGAGGTGGCTTGGTCGCGTTCGTAGTCGCGGGCGAGGCGGCGGTGCGCGGTGATCCAGTCCAGGGTGCGTTCCACGACCCATCGTCTCGGAAGTGGCTGGAACCCTTTCTGGCCGTCTTTCCGGACGATCTCCACGGTGGTCTTCACGATGTCGGCGGCCCAGTCGACGAACCGGCCGGCGAAGCCTCCCTCGGCGAACAGAAAACGGCAGGACGGGGTGGTGAAGTGGTCTACGGGGAGCTGGCGGGCGCCGTCGCGGTCCTGGCGGGACGCGGGTCCCACCAGCACGCCGAGTAGCAGGCCGAGCGTGTCGACGAGGATGAACCGCTTGCGGCCGTTGACTTTCTTCCCCGCGTCGAACCCCCGGCTGGTGGCGGTGACGGTCTGCGCGCCCTTCACCGACTGCGAATCGATCACCCCGGCGGTCGGGGTGATGAGCAGGTGCCCCTCCGAGTCGGGTGTGCCAGCGGCCCGTTGACAGAGCCGTTCGTGCAACAGACCCAACCCCGATGACCGAGTTCTGCACCCAACGGTGTCAGCGGGGAAGGGTTCGTCGCCGGCGTCGGCCGTCGACCAGGTCGAGCCGGTGGCGCCGAAGTACGGCGCGGACTGGCCGGCGTGGGGCCATCGGAAGATCCACGCGGTGAAGACCGAAGCCGATCACGATCGAGCCAAAGCGGGACTACGGCCCACGCGCGTCAGAAACGACTACTTTCCGCACAGGTTGTTGGGTCGGGCACGCGTTCGTACGTAGCATTGGCCGCGGCCACTACGAACTCGCCGCCAACCTCGAACCACGCTAGCGGCGCACGCCTCCTTCGCCGAGTTCACCATGACCATCTGACTGCGACCGCAGCCAGAGGCCGCCATGTCTTGCGTCAGTTCAGCGCAACAGTGTCAGATCTATGGCAGCGCGGGGATAGAGATCTCTAAGTGCCTGTCCTGAATCTTGGTGGTGTGTACCGGTTGTGGTCCGTTCCTGATCTTGCCGGCGTGGTGGCGTGATCTA
>NZ_JADWYX010000056.1 GCF_016786355.1 Frankia sp. AgB1.9 | reverse complement strand
CGCAGGGGCGTGAGGGGGGCGGTGGCGCGGGGGGGGGGGGCGCGGGCACCGTCCTCTACCGCAGAGGTCACCGGGTTACTTGATGTTGCCGTCGAACCAGGAGTTGACCTGGCCCTCCAGCGGGCCCCAGAAGTACGGGTCGATCTTCTGGAAGTCCGTCGGGAAGGCCGACAGGCCCGACAGGGCGGTCACGCCCGGGACGACCGGCCAGAACAGTGAGTCGCCGGTCGCGTCGGCGCCCTGCATGACCTTCTGGCCGGCCGGCGACAGCACGAAGTCGATGAACTGCTTGGCCTCGGCCTGCTCGGCGGGCGGCGCGGCCTTGTCGACGCCGATGACGCTGGGCAGCAGTGTGGACTTGGGCAGGTAGACGACCTTCGGGTCGAAGGTGGCGCTCTTCTGGGCCTTCAGGATCTCGCCGGTGGCGGCGGAGCTCTGGATCAGCCCGTACTGGATCTGGCCGGTCTCCAGGGCGTGCAGCGTGTCGCCATTGGTCGGGTTCACGTGCAGGCCGTTCTTCTTCAGCTGCGTGAAGAAGTCCTCGCCCTTGGCGACGCCGTCGGCCTGGCCGCCGAGCTGGTTCATCACGCCGGCGATGAACGGGTACGTCGGCCCGGACTGGGACGGGTCGTTCATGCCGACGAGGCCCTTGTACGCCGGGGTCAACAGATCCTGGTAGGAGGTCGGGACGTTGGTGACCTTGGCTGCGTTGTAGATGAGCGCGGCCATCACCGTGGTGCCGGTGGGGACGTAGGCGTGGTCGGACGGCACGATCTGCTGGCCCACGTCGGTCAGGGTCGCGGACGGCGTGTACGGCAGCAGCTGGCCCTGCTTGTCCAGGGCGGCGAACGCGGTGTCACCGTCGACCCAGAGCAGCCCCCACTGCGCGTTGTTGCGCTCCGCCGCGATCTTCGTCAGCAGCGGGCCGGTGGAGTCGTCGACGAGTTTGACGTTGATACCGGTCGCCTTGGTGAACGCCTTGACCACGTCCGAGTCGTAGCCCTGCGCCGAGTACACCGTCAGCGGGACCTTCGCCGCGCCGGACGACCCAGCGGTCGCCGCCGCGGACGGCGTCGAGCCGCCGGTCGTCGGACCGCCGCAGGCAGCGGTCAGCGCGACCGCGACAGCGGCGCTCACCCCGCCAACAGCCAAGCCCCACCTGTGACGTCGAGCAGCCATCGTTCTCTCCCAGTACGAGTCGTCTCACTCAAGATGTAACGGCTGTTACGAAAACATCGAGCATGGACGTGTACCGCAATGAGAACGGGCATGGCGGACCGGTGAACGCTGGCTGATCGTCTACTACGGCGACGATAGTTGACCGGCACTCGTGACCGCCGACAGACCAACCTCCGGCAGGCGGGCGGAGGCCTGCCGCGGTGCGGGCGTCATAGGCTGGCGGCCGGGTGTCGGACTCCGTACATATTCGCCCGCGTCGTCTGTTGCCGGCTCGCTGGAGGTCAGTCTTGCCACCCACTCGGCCACATGACGGGGCCGCGCCCGCCGAACAGGACCGTCCGGACGCCGCGGGCGGTCCGGCCGGCGATGAGCAGCGCCCAACCGGCGCCCATGCTCCGGCGACCGGCGACCGGGCGGCGGCGGGTGACGGGACCCGGTGGCTGCTGCTCGTTTACCGGGTCCCCTCGGAGCCAACCCGGCTGCGCGCCGGGGTGTGGCGCAAGCTCAAGGGACTGGGCGCGATCTATCTCCAGAACTCGGTCGCCGCGCTGCCCGTGATCACCCCGGGCGGTGAGCGCGCGCTGCGCACACTGCGTAAGGAGATCACCGACATGGGGGGCACCGCCCACCTGCTCGGCTGCGACGTGATGGCCGGCGAGGCCGACGTGCTCGCCGCCTTCGAAGCGGCCCGCAACGACGAGTACGACGAGATCGTCGACAAATGCGCGGACTTCCAGGCGCAGCTGCGCAAGGAGTACGCCGCCAGCCACTTCACCTATGCCGAGCTGGAGGAGAACGACGAGGACCTCACCAAGCTGCGCAACTGGTACGCCAAGGTCCGCGCCCGCGACGTCTTCGGCGCCTCCCGCGCGAGATCCACCCTGGAGGCCCTCGACGCCTGCGAGCGGGCGCTGGAGGAATACGCCGCCCGGGTCTACGCCGAGGAAGGCGAGAGCCGCTGACGGCTGGGCCCGGCGTCCCCGGCCCGCCTCCCACAAGGTCGGGCCGGGGCGCGGCCGCTGGTCAGCTCTTCAGGCTGGCGGCCATGCCGGCCGTGTAGGACCCCGCTGGGTTGCGCACGATGACGTTGAACCGGTTGGCCGCGTTGATCAGGGCGATTAGGGAGATGAGCGCCGCGAGCTGGTCGTCGTCGTAGTGCTTGCGGACGTGGGCCCAGGTCTCGTCAGACACGCCGTGGTGGGTGTCGGCGAGCCGGGTTCCCTCCTCGGCGAACGCGAGTGCGGCCCGTTCCGCGTCGGTGAACACGGTGGCCTCGCGCCAGGCGGCGACCAAATTGAGCCGGACCGGGGTCTCACCGGCGGCCGCGGCCTCCTTGGTGTGCATGTCGACGCAGAACCCGCAGCCGTTGATCTGGCTGGCGCGCAGGGACACCAGTTCCTGGGTGGACTTCGGTAGCGGCGACTGGCCGATCACCAGGCTGGCGGCGGCGAACCGCTTGCCGAACTTGGTCGAGATCTCGTTGTCGAACAGGTTGAACCGGGCTTCCATGATGTCGTCCTCACCTCGGGCGTCGCGGATTGCCGCGTCGAACGAGCACCAGATGCCGGTCACCCCGGTCCTTGTGACGGTCCGGCCCGCGTGACCTGCGTCACCACCGGTGGACGGCCCCCGCCGACGTCGCGCCCGGCCGGGAGCAGGTAGGCGCGTGACCGAGGATGACGACGGACCGCGGTGTCACAAACCGGCTGGCCCGGGCGTCTGGTGGGTGACACCGTCGAGCGCGAACAGGAGACGCCCATGTCGAGGACCGCGCCTGCAGATCGCGAGGAGCGAATGGACCAGGACGGCCGCCCGGACCCCGCCACCGAGGCGTTCCTCGCCCATCGCAACCTGCTGTTCACGGTTGCCTACGAGATGCTCGGCTCGGCCGCGGACGCGGAGGACGTCCTGCAGGAGAGCTGGCTGCGGTGGGTGGGCGTCGATCTCGACGCGGTGCGGGATCCGCGTGCGTACCTGGTGCAGATCACCACCCGCCAGGCGCTGAGCCGGGTGCGTACGCTCAGCCGGCGCAAGGAGTCCTACGTCGGCCCGTGGCTGCCCGAGCCGCTGCTGACCGCGCCGGACGTCGCCGAGGACGTCGCGCTCGCGGACAGCGTCTCGATCGCGATGTTGCTGGTGCTGGAGACGCTCGGGCCGACCGAGCGGGCGGTGTTCGTGCTGCGCGAGGTGTTCGCCTTCGGGTACGACGAGATCGCGCAGGCGGTCGACAAGAGTCCCGCCGCGGTCCGTCAGATCGCGCACCGGGCGCGGGCGCACGTCGCCGCTCGCCGCCCGCGTGGGGCCGTCTCGGCGGCCGAGACCCGAGGGGCGCTCGACGCGTTCCGGCGGGCGGTCGAGACCGGTGACCTACAGGGCCTGTTGGACATCCTCGCCCCGGACGTCGTCCTGGTCGGCGACGGCGGGGGAGTCAGGCAGGCGGTGCTGCGCCCGGTCGTCGGGGCCGGCAAGGTGGCCCGCCTGCTCGCCGCCGGGCTGGGCCGGATCGACGCCGCCGCGTCGTTCGAGCCCATCCAGGTCAACGGCTTCCCGGCGCTGGTCGTCCGGCTCGACGGCGAGATCGACACCGTCGTGGCGGTACGGATCGACGACGGCCTCATCACCGGGCTCTACGCCGTGCGCAATCCCGGAGAAGCTGTCGCACATCGAGCAGGAGACGGTCCTGCGCCGCTGAGACCGGGCGGAACCCGCTCTGACGGAGCCGGACCCGCGTGTCAGGACCGCTCGGCGGCCCGGCGCCGAAGTTCGGGGCGCAGCGACGGGTCTCCGGTCATGTGGAAGACGCCGGCGAGGTCGGTGCCCGGGCGGACCACCTGGTCGATGGCGTCGAGGGTGGCGTCGTCGAGGACCACGTCGACGGCGGCCAGCACGTCGTCGAGCTGCTCGATGGTCTTGGGGCCGATGATCGTCGAGGTGATGGCCGGGTGGCGGTCGACGAACGCGAGCGCCAGGTGGGTGAGCGAGAGGCCGGCCGTCGCCGCGATCTTCGACAGCTCCTCGACCGCGTCGTACCTGTCCTCGGAGGCCGGGTCGGCGGAGATCGTGCGGCCCCGGGCGAACACGCTGCCGGCGGCGTACCGGGAGCTGGCCGGCTCGGCCTGGCCACGGCGGTACTTGCCGGTCAGCCAGCCACCGGACAGCGGGCTCCACGGAATTACCCCGATGTTGTGACGCAGGCAGGTCGGCAGCACGGACTGTTCGACGGACCGCGCGAAGATCGAGTACTGCGGCTGCTCGCTGACGAAGCGCTCGCTGCCCCGGCGCTGGGCGGCCCACTGCGCCTCGACGATCCAGTCCGCCGGGAAGGTCGACGAGCCGATGTAGCGCACCTTGCCCTGGCGGACCAGGTCGGTGAGGGCGCCGAGGGTCTCCTCGAGATCGGTGTCCCAGTCGTGGCGATGGACCTGGAACAGGTCGAGGTAGTCGGTGCCGAGCCGGCGCAGACTGTCCTCGGCGGCCTTCATGATCCACCGCCGGGATCCGCCGCGCTGGTTGCGGTCGTCGCCCATCTGGTTGAAGCACTTGGTCGCGATGACCACGTCGTCGCGCCGCCCCTTGACGGCCCGGCCGACGATCTCCTCGCTCTCGCCGCGCGAGTAGATGTCGGCGGTGTCGATGAAGTTGATCCCGGCGTCGAGCGCCCGGCCGATCATGCGTTCGCACGCGTCGTGGTCGGGGTTGCCGATGACCCCGAACATCATCGCGCCCAGGCACTGGCTGCTGACCTCGACGCCGGTTCGGCCGAACTTGCGGTACTTCATCCACACTCCCCAGGTCAGTCGGCACACTATCGCGGTCCGGCGCGACGATCGCTGCGCGCGACGCCGGCCTCGCGACGCTCCGCAGCCGAGGCCCGGCGCGACCTGCCCTTCGTGGTCAGCCGTTGATCGCCCATTCGTCCGGGCTGGTGCGTGACCCCGGAACGCCCCGCGGCGGCTGACTCTGGCCGTCCTGCTGCCGGGTAAGGGCCGGCAGACCTCCTGCCGGCCAGAAGCGGCGCCGCCCTTCCGCGATGGCCCGGCTGCCCAACTCGGCCAGGGCCAGCAGGGCGACCGCGACGATGCCGTCGGCCCAGTAGTGGTTGGCCGTGACGACCACGACGAAGGTCGTGAGGATCGGGTGAACGACGATGAGCCAGCGCCAGCGGCTGGGACTGACCCGGATCACCTCGACCGCGATGAGGAACGCCCAGGCAACGTGGACCGACGGCATGGCCGACAGCTGGGCGGCCACGCCACCACCGAACTCCCCGTACACCGACTGGCCGAGCTGGACCGCCTCGTCGACGAAACCGACCGAGGTGAGCATCCGGGGCGGCGCCACCGGCAGGAAGACCTGGATGAGCAGGCACGAGCCGGTCAACAGGACGATCGTGTTGCGAGCCGACGGGTAGCAGGCACGGTGCCGGATGAACAGCCAGCACAGGAAGGCGATCATGGCTGGGAAGTGCACGTTGCTGTAGAAGGTGTTGGCCAGGCGGAGCGCGCCCTCGTGCCGGAGCATGAACCGCTCCAGGCCGAGCTCGCTGGGCAGGTGCAGCCGCTGCTCCGTGTGCCAGAGCCACTCCCCGTTGCGGATCCCGCCGGCCACGCGGGTGATCGCGAGGATGCGCACGACCTGCCACAGCCCGAACAGTGCGAGGATGATCCCCGACTCCCGAGCCGCCGCCGAGACGATCTCCAACGCACGGTGGGGCCGGAAGTGGTTGAGCACCGTGCCCGTCAGCGCTGCCGCCAGCAGCACGCCCGCCACGATGACGGCCGCCTGCCAGGTCAAGATCAGCATCCGACTCCCGTCGCCGTGGACCACCGGTCACCGAGCCAGTCGCGGTGCGCGCGACAGCGGGCCCACCGCCGGTCACGCGTGGTCAGACGGACGATGGCTGCCTGTTCGTCACCGTACGTTCGTTTCGCCCGGCGTGTGACCGGTCCTTGCCGCCGTCACCGGTTCGGCAGGACCGCTGGCCTGGATCTTGTCGGGACCGGATTGAACTGAGTGACTGGCTGAGGTCGAGGACGGTCGCGTTGTCGCCCCGGTTGGCCGCGTCGCGTGGTGAGGTGCGGCGGCGGGCTGTCTATCGTGGTCGTCGTCATCCGGCCGGGCGGTGCCAGGTGCCGCGCGGGAGTACCCGAGGAGAGGCGATGCCCGACTCACCCCGCCCACCGTTGCCGCCGTTCACCGCGCAGAGTGCCCGCGAGAAGGTCCGCAAGGCCGAGGACGCCTGGAACAGCCGCGACCCCGGGGCCATCGCGCTGGGGTACTCGGCCGACAGCCGCTGGCGCAACCGTGCCGAGTTCGTCAACGGCCGGGCCGAGATCATCGAGTTTCTGACCCGCAAGTGGACCAGGGAGCTGGACTACCGCCTCATCAAGGAGCTCTGGGCGTTCGACGGGCACCGGATCGCGGTTCGGTTCGCCTACGAGTGCCACGACGACTCCGGGCAGTGGTACCGCTCGTATGGCAACGAGAACTGGGAGTTCAACGACGAGGGCCTGATGGTCCGCCGGCACGCCAGCATCAACGATCTGCCCATCGCGGCGTCCGACCGGCTCTACCACTGGCCGACCGGCCGCCGGCCCGACGACCACCCCGGGCTGAGCGACTTGGGCCTTTGACGTCCCCGTTCGGCGACAGCGGCGCCTGCAGGCGTGCGCCCGGCGTCGGGACGCGCCTGGCTCAGGAGGTGGTCGTCGCTGGGGCGGCCGCGGCGAGTGTCGCCGGTGTGGCGCCGGGCAGGGCCTGGATGGCCGCGATCATCGCGCCGGTCTGCTCGGCACTGAAGGACGCCGGCGGGTTGAGGGTGAGCCGGGTGGCCAGGTCGCCGTAGCGCTGCGCGATGCGGGCGGGCAGGTCGTCCGGCGCGGCGACGATGCCGAACGTCTCGACCACCTCGTCGTCGATGAGGGCGGCCATCTCGGTCCAGCGGTTCTGCTTGGACAGGGCGGTCAGCTCGGTGCCCAGGTCGCCCCAGCCGTGCAGTTCGAGGACCGCGCGGTAGGCCGGCGTCGAGCCGTAGAACGAGATCTGGGCGCGCATCCGTCCGACGGCCTCGGTGATCTCCTGGTCGGTGCCGGTCGCGACGAAGCCGCCGACGCAGATGTCGAAGTCGGCCAGTGTCCGGCCGGCGCGCAGGCGGCCCTCGACCAGCGCGGGAATCGTGTGCTCCCGGATCCAGCGCGGCGTCGTGAACCAGTGGCAGAAGAAGCCGTCCGCGACCTCGCCCGCGGCCCTGGTCATCCCGTCGCCGACCCCGGCGAGCAGGATCCGCGGCGGCCCGAACGGATGTGCCGGCGGCACGAAGGCCGGCGGCATCAGCGTGTGGCGGTAGTACTCGCCCTCGAAGGCGAGCGGGGTGCCCTGCTCCCAGCTCGTCCACGCCGCCCGCATCGCGAGCACGAACTCCCGCATCTGCGCGGCGGGCCGGCCCCACGGCATCGAGAACCGCCGGGTGATGTGCGCCTTCACCTGCGAGCCGAGGCCGAGGGAGAACCGGCCGCCGGAGAACCGCTGCAGGTCGTTGGCCGTGTAGGCGAGCGCCACGGGGGAGCGGGCCAGCGCGACCGCGATCGACGTGCCCAGCCGCAGCCGGGACGTGGCCGGGGTCGCGACCGCCAGCGGCAGGAACGGGTCCGAGTTGACCTCGCCGGTCCACACCCCGTCGTAACCCGCCGCCTCGGCCGTGGTGGCCTGGCTGACGGCCGTCTCCAGGCCGCCGAGTGTGCCGTCGACCCGCACCTGCCACCTCCCGCTCTCGCCGCGAATCCGCGGCCGCTCACCAGTCTGTCGGTTCCGTCTCGACGGTGCGCCGGTTGCCGTAGGGCTCGCCATAGGGGACGTCTCGGTAGGTCTCGCCGTACTGGCCGGGCAAGGCGGGCGCGTTCCGTGCGGGCGCGGGCGGCGTGGCCGTGTCGCGGGCTTGGACGTCGGCTCCGGTCCATGCCAGGTACGCGACGAGGACGGCGATCAGGACCGCGGCGACGATGGTGACCGTTCCGTCGCCGTAACCCAGGCCGTTCTTCGTCTTGTCCTTCCCGAGCCAGTCGGCGACCGACGCCCCCAGCGGCCGGGTGAGCACATAGGCGAACCAGAACGCGACGACCTCGTTCATCCAACGCATCCGGTAGGCGACGAGCGGCACGAGGATCAAAACCGCGTAAAGGAGGCTGGACGCCGCGTAGCCCAGGTTCAGCGTGAACGCGGTGAAGTCGCCGGCGGCCGTGCCAAGGGCGAACGTCGCCAGCACGGTCAGCCAGTAGAAGACCTCCCGCTGACGGCTGTTGATGCTGTGGATCGACAGTGTGCCCTCGGACCGGTGCCACAGGTAGAAGATCACAGCCAGGGCTATCGCGTAGCCGGCGGTCACCACCGCATACGGAATTCCGATCAGCTTGTGGAAGCCGTCGGCGGCCATCGTGCCGAACAACGCTACCATCGCGACCGCGAACCAGTAGACGGCGGTGACGTACCTGCGGGTGCGCAGCTGCAGGATCGTGCCGACGGCGAACCCGAGCAGCCCGAGCGCCGCGGCGACCGGGACGCTCTTGTTGGCGAGGAAATCGGACGCGGCCTCACCCATCCCCGTCGTGAGAACCTTCACGATCCAGAACATGACGGTGATCTCGGGCACCTTCGCCGCGACCTGCCGTGCCGCGTGACGCCTCCCGCCCTGGGATCTCCCGCCCTGGGATGACGAAGTCATTGCGCTCCTTTCGGGGTCGCAGCCGGTGCCGGCCGCGCGGTCGCGGCGCACCAGGCGGTTGTTCGGTCCTGTCGGTCAAAGGGCGCGTGAACTGATACATATCAGCGTGGCGGTGCCGGCTCTGCGCCCAGGCCCGCCACTGGTCGGTGCTGGTCAGGTTGTTTTCAGGTCGGCGGTGCGAGCGTCTCGACCGTGAACCTGACAAATTCGGCGGGAAGCAGGCGGCGCGCGGGCCGGACGATGCTCAACAAGGTCCCCGAGATAACCGTCTACTTCTGGATAATCAAGGTCCTCTGCACGACGGTCGGGGAAAGCGCTGCCGACTACATCAACAGCACGTTGGGTTTCGGCCTCGGTAACACGACGGCGGTGATGGCGGTGCTGCTCGTCATCGCCCTGGTCGCCCAGTTCCGGCTGGACCGGTATGTTCCGGGCGTCTACTGGACGGCGGTGGTGCTGATCAGCGTCGTCGGCACACTGGTGACCGACAACCTGACCGACGGCCTGCACGTCAGCCTGATCGTCAGCACGATCGCGTTCTCCGCGCTCTTGGCGCTGACCTTCGTGTTCTGGTATCTGGCCGAGGGCACGCTGTCGATCCACAGCATCGTGACCGGCCGGCGTGAGGCGTACTACTGGCTCGTCGTGCTGTTCGCGTTCGCCCTCGGCACGGCCGCCGGTGACCTGCTGATCGACCGGCTGAGCTTCTCCCCGCTGACCGCGGTCATCACCTACGCGGCCGCGCTCGCGGTTGTCTTCGCGGCGTACCAGTTCCTCGGCCTCGGGCCGATGGTGTCGTTCTGGATCGCCTACGTGCTGACCCGCCCGCTCGGTGGCTCGACCGGGGACTACCTGAGTCTGGGCCCCGACGAGGGTGGCGCGGGCCTCGGCACGCTGGGTACGAGCCTGCTGTTCCTGGCCGCGATCACCCTGACGGTCGTCTACCTCAGCATCACCGGGCGAGACCGTACGGAGGTCGTCCAGGCGGCTGGCGCGGACGGTGCCGCCGACCGGGGTGTCATCCCACCGGCCCGGGACTACGCCGCGGCGTCGGAGGACGGCAGCTGGGTGGACGAGTCGGCTGGCCGGTTCGGCCAGCGCTAGACGGCGGCCGGTCATCCGGTCGCTCCGACCTCGCCGCCGCTGGCGCCCTGCCCCCCCAGGGTGCCGGCGGCGGCGAGCGGCCGCCCGGTGGCGTCGGGACCGATGTCGTCCCAGCCGGTGTCCGGCTGCTCGGCCCAGCCGGACACCGGCGGTGCGGGCAACGTGAGAACCACGTGGCCACGTGGTTCTGGAACCACCCGGACGTCGCCGCCGGCGAGGCGCGCGAGCCTGCGGGCCAACGGGAGGCCGAGCCCGGCGCCGTCACCGGTCGCGGCGGCCCCCCGGTAGCCCGGCTCGAACACCGCGTCCGCCTCACCGGCGGCGAACCCGGGCCCGTCGTCGAGGACGGCGAGCCGGACCGCTTCCCGGCCGTCGGCGGTGGCGCCGATCTGGTCCAGGCGCAGGGTGACTGACCCCCGGGCGTAACGCAGCGCGTTGGCCACGATCGGCGCCAGCATCCGTTCCGCCAGCTCCGGGTCGCAGAGGGCCACGGCGGCGGTCCCGTCGACGGTGACCGGGGTTCCGGACGGCGCCGCCCGCGCGGCCCGGTTGGCGACGGTGACGAGATCCACCTCGCCGGTCGTCGCCGAGCCGCCGTGGGCCTTCAGCAGGGTCTCGACGACGCCGGTGAGCTGGTCGACCTCGTCGACGACCTGGCCGAGGGTGGCGCGCAGCGGCTCGCTGCCCGCGTCGTAGCGCGCCGAGGTCTCCGCCACGGCCCGCAGCCGGGCGAGCGGCGCCTTCAGCTCGTGCGCGATCTGCGAGGTCACGAGCGCCTCGTGGCGCAGGCTCGCCGCGAGCCTGGTGAGCAGCCCGTCCAGGGTCGCGGCGAGGCCGGTGATCTCGTCGCGCGGCGGCCCGAGCCCGAACCGCTGGTCCGGGGCGTGCGCGCCCCAGTCGCGGGCACAGGCCGTCATCGCGGCGACCGGTCGCAGCGCCGAGCCGACCAGCCGGCGGGCGAGCAGCGCCGCCCCGGCCAGCACCAGGACGTCGAGCAGCGCCGCCGCGCCGACGGCCAGCCGTTCGCTGTGGGTGTACGGGGCGAGGCTCAGGGCCACGACGACCATGCCGACATGACGGGTCCCGTCCTGGACACCGACGGCACGCAGCTCCACCTGGCCGACCACCCGCGTGCCCGGACCACCGGCTGCCAACGCCCGGGCGGCCTGGTCGAGCGAACGATCGCCAGGCGGGCGGGCGACCAGCGTCAACCCGGGGTCGTACAGCCAGAGGACCGGCTCGACCGCCTCGTCTCCCGGGGTCTCCTCGAGCACCAGGCGGCCACCGTCCACGGCGACCAGCGCCGTGGCACCCCGGGCGCGTGAGGCGAGCAGCGCGCTGGCGTCGTGGCGCAGCCAGCCATGCAGCAGCAGCCAGAACGCGACCGTGAACAGGGCGAGTGAGGCTGCCAGCACGGTGACCGTGAGCAGCACCAGCCGGCGGCGCATCAGTCGAGCCGGTAGCCGACGCCACGGGCGGTGGCGATCGACGCCTGCGCCCCGACGACCCGCAGGGTGCGCCGCAGCCGTGTGACGTAGCTGTCCAGGGTGTTCTCCCGGACCACCGCGCCAGGCGGCCACGCACTGGAGATCAGGCTCGCCCGCCGGACGACCTCGCCCGGCCGGCTGACCAGCGCGGCGAGCAGGCGGTACTCGGTCGGCGAGAGCGGCACCGCCGCGTCCGGCCCGGCGACGACGTGGCGGACCGGGTCGAGCACCAGCTCGCGCGCCGCGGCCACGGGCGAGCGGCGCACCAGCACGTCGAGGCGCGCGAGCAGCTCGTCGATCGCGAACGGCTTCGTCAGGTAGTCGTCGGCGCCCGCGCCGAAGCCGAGCACCTTGTCGGCTACCGAGCCCTTGGCGGAGAGCAGCAGCGCCGGCGCGACGACGCCACGGCCGCGCAGCGCGCCGAGCAGGTCGCGACCGTCGGTGTCGGGCAGCGCGATGTCCAGGAGCAGGGCGTCCGGCCGCGCCGAGCCCTGCGCCCGGCGCAGCGCCTCGCCTCCGCTGCCGGCTGACCACGCGACGGCGAACCCCTCCAGGCGCAGCACCCGGACGATCGTCGCGCGCAGCACCTGGTCGTCGTCGACGACGGCGACAGCCCCGCGCATCAGCGGCTCCCGCGCGATGCCCGGTCGCGGTCCCGGCGCCCAGCGCAGGGGCGTGGGCTGGTCAGCGCCGCTCGTGGAAACGCCACCGCACGCACCCGATCGTCTCCGCCCGCCGGCCGTCTGGACTACTACAAGCTACTACGTAGCCAGGTCGGTCGGCGGTCTGGGTGGCGTGGCGGCGCGGAGCGGTCCGGTGGGGCTTCCGGCGGCGGCGCGGACTCGGCTACGAGCCTCCCGGTCACTGTCTGTGTTCGGCGGACGGCTCACGGGGAAGGACGCTTCTCGCGAGGCTGACTCGGAGCGTCACCGTCAATCGGCGGTCCGTCACCGGGCCGTCGCGCGGGAAGTCGTGGCGACCGTCGTGACCGTCGCGACGGCGCGCCTGTGGGCGCGAAGGGAGAGGCCATGCGAAGGATCAGTCAGTCTGTGGTGGCCGCAGCCCTGTCGGCTGGCGTCGTGTGCGCCGCCGCTACCGGAGCCGCGGCGGGCGGGCCGCCGGCCCAGCACCCAGTCCCCGGGCACCGAGGAATTCCCTGCGTGGCGCTGAGCCCGTCGGTCACCGAGACCGAGGGTGCCGCCGGCAGCACCTACTGGACGATCACCTATCGGAACGTCGGGTCGCGGACCTGCTTCGTGAGCGGCTATCCGGGCGTGGCGTTCGTGGACGGGCACGGTCGCCAGCTCGGTGCCACGGCTGCCCGCACTGGTGGCCCGCCCAAGCTCGTGACGCTCCGGCCCGGCGGGAAGGCGACGATCACCCTGCGCGAGGTCCACGCGGGCCTGCAGGTCGGGTGTGATTCGGCGAAGACCTACCGGCCCGCGGCTGGCCTTCGGATCACCGCCCCGCGCGGCGGCTTCCCGCGCTACCTGTCGGCCAAGGGCACGAACGCCTGCCTGAACCCTTCGGTCCAGCAGCTCACCGTCGGCCCGATCACGGGCTGACCCGACGGGGCGCGTGGCTCCGGGACGCCTGACGGCTGTCCCGGGCCCGCGGCCCCGGCCGGCCCGCCGAGCCGATGACGATCACCGTGCGGGCCTGGACACCCGCCGCTGCCAGCCTGTCCGCTGAACGACCGACGCGCGCGAGAAGGTCTGCTAAGTATGTCGGCGTAGGGTCGTGGACAGTTGGAACACCCCGCGTGAGCCTTGGTTAGAGCGAGCATTGCTCAGGGCGAGAACGCCGGGGCGCGGCGGGAGGGCCGACATGTCGGATGCGTTGAACCTCGGCGGGCCACTGGCGCCGCCGACCGTCTCCACGACCAAGCCCGGCGTGAGCGCGGTTCAGCTCACCCCGCCGGCGCCGGTGGCCGTGATCCCCGACGACCAGGTCGACAGCATGGTCCCGATCGACGAGTCGACGCGGGCCCAGCTGCGCCAGCGGGCCGCCGCCTTCGCGGACGAGCTCGCCAGCCAGGACCCGCGCAGCCCCGCGTTCCAGGAAAAGATCAACGACATCGCCCGGATGGGTGAGCGGGAGATCATCGCGTCCGCCCGGGTGTCGAACCGGATGCTCGACCGGCCGGCGGCGGCGATGAAGGCCAGCCGCGGCCGCGGCGGCCCGGTCGGCGACGCCCAGACCCGGGTGGCCGGCACGCTCGTCGAGCTGCGCCACACGGTCACCGACCTGGACCCGGGCCGCGCCGACCTCAAGGGCGCCCGCAAGCTGCTCGGCATGGTGCCGATGGGCAACAAGATCGCCGCCTACTTCCAGCGCTACCAGTCGGCCCAGAAGCAGCTCGACGCCATCATCACGGCGCTTGGCTCGGGCCAGGACGAGCTGCGCCAGGACAACGCCGCCATCGAGCAGGAGAAGGCGAACCTGTGGGCGGCGATGGGCAAGCTCACCGAGTACGCCACCCTCGCCAAGGCGCTCGACGGCGCTGTCACGGCGAAGGTCGAGCAGCTGCGGTACACCGACCCACAGGCGGCCGAGGCGCTCAGCTCCGACGGCCTGTTCCCGATCCGTCAGCGCCAGCAGGACCTGCTCACCCAGCTCGCCGTCAGCGTGCAGGGCTACCTGGCCCTCGACCTGGTCCGCAAGAACAACATCGAGCTGATCAAGGGCGTCGACCGGGCCCAGACGACCACGGTCGCCGCGCTGCGCACCGCGGTGATCGTCGCGCAGGCGCTGGCCAACCAGAAGCTGGTGCTCGACCAGATCAACGCGCTGAACGCCACGACGAACGACATGATCGTGCGGACCAGCGAGCTGCTGCGCACCCAGTCCGCCGAGATCCAGGAGCAGGCCGCCTCCAGCACGGTCAGCGTCGAGGCGCTGCAGACCGCGTTCGACAACATCTTCGCCACGATGGACGCGATCGACACCTACCGCGCGAAGGCGGTCGACAGCATGGCCACGACGGTCGCCGCGCTGGAGACCCAGGTGGGACGATCGAAGTCGTACCTGGAGCGGGCCCGCGCGAACGAGCGCTGACCACGACCGACCGCCGGCCGTTGGTGATCCGGCGGCGGCCCGGCGCGCGCGGAACCGCTCGGCTTGAGTGACGAACTGGAGGAGCGGTGTTCCGGCGACGGCGAGACGCGGAGGAACCAGACAGCGGCACCCGCGTCGCCCCCGGTGAGAACGACCCGCGCACGGCGGCCGCCGGGCGGGCTCGCGAGCTGGGGACCGAGCTGGCCGGGATCGTCGCCCAGGCGGACCGGGACGGCGCCAGGCTGCCACCCGGCGCGGTCCCGGTCGTACGCGACATCGACGACGTCCTGCGCCCGTTGCTGCGCTACATCGAGGCCCGGTCCGCCCAGGCCGAGGAGCTGCGCAACCTCACCGCGATCATCAACGACTACCTGCCGCGGGCGCTCGGCGACTACCTGGCGTTGCCGGCGCGGTACGCCGAACGGCCGGGGCTCACCGGCAGCTCGCCCGGCGACGACCTGCTCCGCCAACTGGTGCTGCTCGACGAAGGCGTGAACGAGCTGCAGGATCTCGTGTACACCGGAGATGCCGCGAAGCTCGCGATCCAGGCGCGGTTCCTGGACGCCAAGTTCCGCCGCTCCGACCTCGACCTCGACTGACCGGGCGACCCGCCTTGACCACTGAAGACCTGGACCGTCCACGTCCAGCCGACGGCGAAGAGCCGATGACGACCGCGCCCACGAACGACGGCCGTGGACGGGCGCGGGCCGGCGACCGTGAGCGGGTGGGGGCCTGATGAGCGTGACCCTGCCCAAGGGCGGAAACCTGCAGCTCGCCGCCGCCGCGCCCGGGCTGCGGCAGGTCCGTGTCGAGCTCGGCTGGCGCGACCTGCCCGGTGGCCCGAGCGCCCTCGAGGTGGACGGCGTGATCGTCGTCGACCACGCCGGCGCGGCCGGTGGGTCGCCGGAGGTACTGCTCGCGCACCAGACGCCGAACCCGGGGGAGGGGGCGGTCACCTCGGCACCGGCCGCTGCCGGCCGGCCCGATGCCGAGACGCTCGTCGTCACCCTTTCCGCGATACCGGCCGGGATCACCCGGCTGCGACTCGGTGCGGCGATCTTCGACGCCGCCGCCCGCGGGCAGACCTTCCGCTCTGTGGGTGACCCGTATATCCGGGTGCTGAACCAGGCGGACGGCGCCGAGATCGCCCGGTACGACGTGGCGCCGGAGACCGGCCAGGAGACCGTCATGATCTTCGGCGAGCTCTACCGGCATGCCGGGAGCTGGAAGTTCCGCGCCGTCGGCCAGGGGTACACGAACGGCCTGCCCGGACTGGTCGAGCACGGCCACGAGGTCGAGCCGGCCCGCCCGGCCGACGTCGCCGCCTTCGTCACCCGCTCCTCGCCGACCCGCTCGCGTCGCAAGGTCGCCGACCATCTGCACCCGCCACGGCCGGCGACGCCGGCGGCCAGCCCGACCCAGGCCGCCAGCCCTGCGCCAGGCCGGCCCGCGCCGTCCCGGCCGTCGGCGCAGCGCCCGCCGGCCGCGGCCGCCCGGCCGGGCGAACGCGGCCCGGTGTTCTCCCGGCCGCCGGTGACGCCACGCCCGCCCGCGGCGCCACCCCGGCCAGGACCGCAGGCGCCGCCACGCCCGGAGCCACCCGCGCCGGCCCGGCCGGCCACCTGGTCGCCACTCGACCTGGACGATGCCGCCCCTGCGCCACCCGGTTCGCCCGTGCCACCCGGTGCGTCCTCGCCGCCGGCCGCGCCGAGCGGCCGCTCCGGGCTCGACCTCGGCGGTGCCGGGCACGGACCACAGCCGTCCGCCCCTGGTCGCTCGCCGCTTGACCTGGACCGTGATGCCCCTCTGGCTCCGCCCGCCGCCGGGCGGCCAGCCGCTGCGGGTGGTGGATCGGCGCTGGATCTCGGTGGCGGCGCGTACGACACGCCAGCCCCTGCCGGTCACGCGCCGGGACCGTCCGCGCTTGACCTAGGCGGTCAGTCGTCCGCCTCCGGCGCGGGCCGATCGGGCGCCTCATCGGGCGACGGGCCGCGCCCGGTGACGTTCGGCGAGCGGTCGGCCCGCTACCGGCAACGCCTAGAGCACGTCACCTCGCTCGACGAGGGCCATCCCGTGACCGCCTGGACCGCGGAGAAACGAGGATCCGGCTCACTCACCGTCACCCTGCGCTGGACCGCGTTGACGACCAGGACCGGGCTGCCGCGCCCGAGCGACCTGCAGCTCGGCTGCCTGTGGCAGTCGCTCGACGGCGCCTCCGGCGTACTGCAGACCCTCGGCGGCGCCACCAGCGCGCCCGGAGCCGGCGCGTCCGGCCGGCAGGTCCTCGCCCTGACCTCGCGTGACGAGCACGAGGGCCAGACGATGTTCGTCGACCTCCGCGCGCTGGCGACGTTCAAACGTTTCTTCGTCTTCGCCTACGGCCTGCACGGAGCGCCGGAATGGGACCTGCTGCGGCCGGTCCTCACCATCGGCGCCCGTACCGGCGAGAGCCTGGAGATCCGCCTCGGCGACGCACCGGCCGGGTCCCGGACCTGCGTCGTCGCGTCCTTCCACATCGCCCAGGACGACCTGGTCATCCGCCGGGAGGACGAGTTCCTCACCGGCCCACAGGCAGAAGCCGCGTTGCGCTACGGCTGGTCCCTCGACTGGACCCCCGACGGCATGAGCCTGCGCGACCGGTGACGCCGAGCCGGCCGCGGCCGGCCAACGCTCACGCGGGACGCCGACAGGCCGCCGCGAACGAGTCTCCGGCGCGTCCGCGTCTTCTTGATCGCGGTTTACGCCCTCCCGTGGTTGTAGGACGGCCTCGATGACGACCATGGGAGGGCCGAAACGGCGATCACCCGGAGGGGCCTGCCGTGCCAGCGGCGCTCGTCTCGGTGCGTCAGGCGTCGTCCTTGATCAAGGGGTTGTCCCAGGTGTCCAGGGCGGTCACGCGGGAGACGGGCTTGCGGCGGACTGGGCCGTGGTTGCCCTCGGGCCAGCCGACGGCGACCAGGGAGGCGATCCGCCAGCCGTCGGGGATGCCGACGACCTCGCGCAGCTGCTTCTCGCCGAAGGTGAACCAGGTGCTCGGGACGGTGCCCAGGCCGTGGGCGCGGGCGGCGAGCAGGAAGTTCTGCACGGCCGGGAAGATCGAGCCGGCCTCCAGGAAGTCGTCGACGAAGCCGGTCGGCTCGTGGCAGAAGAGCACGTAGGCCGGCACGTTCTCGAAGTTCTCGACGAGGTGCAGCATCGTTCTGGTCAGCCGGGCCGCCTTGGACATGTCGTCGGGCGTCGGGCGTGGCTCGTAGCCGTAGATGCTGGTGCAGACCCATTCCCAGCCTGCTCGGAACGCTGGGCCGAGCACCGCGCGGGCCTCGGGGGAGCGCAGGACGATGAACCGCCATCCCTGGCGGTTGGAGCCGCTGGGCGCCCAGGTGGCCGCCTCCAGGCAGCGTGCCAGCACCTCGTCGGGCACCGGGTCCGGCTTGAAACGTCGCAGCGAGCGCGCGGTCCGCATCGCCTCGAACAGATCGACAGCCGGCGCGCCGGCGTCCTCGTTGGCCTCACTCATCGCGACCTCCTCACCGCCCCACCCTCCCCCAAACCCAACTGCAACTTTGACGTCGCAGTCAAACCCGCGCGAAAAGCCCAGGTGGCTCGGTGCTCTGGCGTGACCTTGATCGCGGTCTCGGCCCTGGGGTGGTCGTGATGCGGACGTCTCTACGACCATCCCAGGGCTAAAACGGCGATCATGACTGGCGCGATGCCCCTGAACAGGACGGCACGGCTGCTACTGGGCCTCGTCGGACGTGCCGTAGGCGACGACGGACAGGAAGCGAATGGGCAGGGAGATCAGCTCCTGCGGACCGTGGACGCCCTCGCCGTCGAGCTGGAGGGCGTCGCCTGGCCGCAGGGTGTAGCTGGAACCGCCGTGGCCGTAGACCATCTCGCCGTCGAGCATGTAGAGCAGCTCGGTGCCGGGGTGCTGGAACAGCGGGAAGGTCTCGCTGCGCTCGGTGAGCGTGACCAGATGGGCCTCCATCCGCTTGTGTGGACCGCGCAGACCGCCGAGCAGCGTGTAGTCGTGGCCGACCCGGGTGCCGCGGGCGACGATCCGGCCTCCCGCGCCGGCCGGCGTGAAGACGGCCTCGCGCTGGTCGTCGGCGCCGCGGAACAGCGCGGTGACCGGAACGTCGAGGGCGTCGGCCAGCCGGGCGAGCGTGGTCAGGCTGCAGCTGGTGTTCGCGTTCTCGATCTTGGAGAGCATGGGCTTGGAGATGCCGCTGCGGGTGGCCAGCTCGGCGAGCGTGAGCCCGGCGGCCTGGCGCAGCCGGCGTACCTGGACCGCGATGAGCCGTTCGAGCCGGCCCTCCTGTGACGCGGCTGCGTCGACCTCCCGGGCCGCCGGGCCCGCCGCCCGCTCGGCCGCCAGGGCCTCGGGCTCGTCGTCACGCACGCTGGCCGTCCATGATCGAAGGATAGGGCCCGCGGCCACGTGAGGCCCCCGGTCGAGCGGCCGGGCGGCCTGGGGGTGCCGCGAGCCAGGTGCGAGCCGCCAGGTCAGCGCATCTCACCCGCGCCGACGTAGGGGTGGGGGCTGCGCAACAGGTCGTTCTCGGCGAAGCGGGTGAACCGGAAGTCGGACTCGGGAATCCGCGGGTCGTGGCTGTGGCCGTCGACGACCAGGTCCGCGACCAGCCGGCCGACCGCCGGAGAGATCTTGAAACCGTGGCCGCTGAAGCCGGCCGCGATGATCAGTCCGTCGATCGGACTCGCCGAGATCACCGGATTGAAGTCGGGGGTGACGTCGTAGCAGCCGGCGTAGCTGCTCGCGACGCCCGCGCCCGTGAGGCCCGGGAACCGGTGGGTCAGCTTGGCCGCGGCCCGCTCCAGGCACGCCTCGGTCGCCTGGTTGGAGTACGTGTCCGGGTCCGCCTGGGACGGGACGGACAGGTCGCTGTTGCCGAACAGGAGCTCCCCGGACGCCTCCGGCCGGACGTACTGCAGCGACACGAGATCCGAGAAGACGGGGACGGTTCCGAGCTCGACGCCCGGGTCGATCAGGACGATCTCCTCGCGGTGCACCGTGATCGGCAGGTCGAGCCCGTGCGCCGCCAGCAGCGGGACGGACCAGGGCCCGGCCGCGAGCACGACGGTGCCGGCCCCGATCGTCGAGCCGTCCGCGAGCCGCACCCCGGTGGCCCGGCTACCGGCGACGAGGATCTCCGCGACCGGGCAGCCCTGCCGGATGGTCGCCCCGGCGCGCCGTGCCGCCGCCGCGTAGGCCTGCGCCGTGGAGTACGCGTCGCCGTACCCGCCGCGCCGTTCCCAGGCGAAGGCGGCGAAGTCGTCGAGCCGGGCCGCCGGCCACAGCGCGGCGACCTCGGCGGCGTCGATCTCCTCGGTGTCGACCCCGACGGCGCGCTGGGCGGCGAGGCTGGCCCGCAGCGCGTCGGCGTTGGGCTCGCCGACGCCGACGACATAGCCGGTCTGGTGGAAGCCGATCTCGGTGCCGAGCAGCTCGGCGGCGTTCTCGAACAGCTCCAGGCTGCTCGTCGCCATCGCGGCCAGCGACGAGACGCCGTAGTGGCAGCGCACGATCCCGCTGGACTTCCCGGTGCCCCCGGAGGCGACCGTGGCGCGCTCACAGACGACGACGTCGGTGAGGCCGCGCCGGGTCAGGTTCCAGGCCGCCGACGTGCCCTCCAGCCCGCCGCCGATGATCACGACGTCGGCGGCCGGGCTCACAGCCCCTGCCCCGGGATCCAGCTGGTGCCGGCGAGCGGGACCCGGGCCATCGCCGCGGCCTCGATGGTGAGGGCGACCAGGTCCTCGGGCTCCAGGTTGCGCAGGTGCGACTTGCCGCAGGCCCTGGCGATGGCCTGCGCCTCCATCGTCAGCACCCGCAGGTAGTTGGCGATGCGCCGGCCGCCCTCGACCGGGTCGAGCCGGGCGGCGAGGTCCGGGTTCTGGGTGGTGATGCCGGCCGGGTCGCTGCCGTCCTGGTAGTCGTCGTAGAAGCCGGCCGCCGAACCGAGCGCCGCGTACTCGTCGGCGTGGCGCGGGTCGTTGTCGCCGAGCGCGATGAGTGCCGCGGTGCCGATCGCCACCGCGTCGGCGCCGAGGGCCATCGCCTTGGCGACGTCGGCCCCGGTCCGGATCCCGCCGGAGACGACGAGCTGCACCTTGCGGTGCAGGCCCAGCTCCTGGAGAGCCTGGACGGCCTGCGGGATCGCGGCCAGCGTGGGGATGCCGACGTGCTCGATGAAGACGTCCTGGGTGGCGGCGGTCCCGCCCTGCATGCCGTCGACGACGACCACGTCGGCGCCGGCCGCGACCGCGAGCTTCACGTCGTAGTAGGTCCGCGACGCACCGATCTTGATGTAGATCGGCTTCTCCCAGTCGGTGATCTCGCGCAGCTCGAGGATCTTGATGGCGAGGTCGTCGGGGCCGGTCCAGTCGGGGTGCCGGCAGGCCGAGCGCTGGTCGATCCCGGCCGGCAGGGTGCGCATCTCGGCGACCCGGTCGGAGATCTTCTGGCCCAGCAGCATGCCGCCGCCGCCGGGCTTGGCGCCCTGGCCGAGCACGACCTCGATCGCGTCGGCCCGGCGCAGGTCGGTCGGGTTCATGCCGTAGCGGGACGGCAGGTACTGGTAGACGAGGTGCTTGGACTGGTCGCGTTCCTCGGGCGTCATCCCGCCGTCGCCGGTGGTGGTGGAGGTGCCGACCTCGCTGGCACCCCGGCCGAGCGCCTCCTTCGCCTGGGCCGACAGCGCGCCGAAGCTCATCCCGGCGATCGTGACCGGGATGGCCAGGCGCAGCGGGTAGCTGGCGTTGCGGTCGCCGAGGATCACGTCGGTGCCGCACCGCTCGCGATACCCCTCCAGGGGGTAACGCGACATCGACGAGCCCAGGAAGAGCAGGTCGTCGAAGTGCGGGAGCCGGCGCTTGGCGCCCCCGCCGCGGATGTCGTAGACCCCGGTCGCCGCGGCACGCTGGATGCCGGCGATCGTGGCTCGGTCGAAGGTGTGCGACTCCCGCAGCCCGAGCGAGGCCGGGTCGGGCCCGTTCCCGGCTCCAGCTGGTTCGAGTCCGTTCGTGGCCCCTGGTGATGTAGCCATGGAGCCCTCCTAGTAGACGGCCGAGTTGCCCGCGGCGAAGTGGTACAGCCTGCGGGCGGAGCCGAAGCGGCGGAAACGTTCGGGCGCGAGCTCGCCGACCGGCTCGATGCCTGCGGCCATGAGCAGCGCGGCGAGTTCCGCCGTGTGCTCGGCGCGCAGTTCCTTCTCTACGCAGTCCGCGCCGAGGGAGCCGACCTTGCCGCGCACGTAGAGCCGCGCCTCGTAGATCGAGTCGCCGAGGCCGTCGCCCGCGTCGCCGCAGACCACCAGCCGGCCGGCCTGCGCCATGAACGCGCTCATCGGGCCGATGTCGCCGCCGACGACGATGTCGAGACCCTTCATCGAGATCCCGCAGCGCATCGAGGCGGAGCCCTCGATCACCAGCAGGCCACCGTGCCCGGTCGCGCCGGCCGACTGCGAGGCGTCGCCGCGGACCCGCACGAGGCCGGACATCATGTTCTCGGCGACGCCGGTGCCGACGTTGCCGTGCACGGTGATCGTCGCTCCGTCGTTCATGCCGGCGCAGTAGTAGCCGGCATGGCCGCGCACGTCGATCGTCAACGGCTCCCGCACCCCGGCGGCGATCGCGTGCGCGCCCTGTGGACGCAGCACCTCGTAGCGCCGCGCCGTCGGCGCGTGCAGCGCGCTGTTCAGCGCCCGCAACGAGCTGGCGGCCAGGTCGAACGTGACGGTCCCGGCGTCCTCGACGACCGATCCGCCGGCGGCCTCGCCTAGCGGCGCCATGCGTAGACCCTTTCCGGCTCAGGCTCGTAGATCCGGGCGGTGTCGATGCCGGGTAGGTCGGCCAGCGCCCGGAACTCCGAGGCCATCGCGACCCAGGCGGCGGTCTCCGCGATGATCGCGGGCTTGCAGGCGATCGCGTCCCGCACGACCGCGAAGCCGTCGTCGCTGGTGACGAGCAGCGTGTAGAAGCCGTCGAACCGTTCGCAGAGCAGGCGCAGCGCCTTGTCCAGGTCGTCGCCCTCGGCGAGCCGGGCCGCGACGAACCGGGCGCCGACCTCGGAGTCGTTCTCCGAGTCGAACCGGACGCCCTCGGCAACCAGCTCCCGGCGGATCGTCGCGTGGTTGGCGAACGAGCCGTTGTGCACGAGGCACTGGTCCGGGCCGACCGAGAACGGGTGGCAGCCCTCCGGGACGACGGCCGACTCGGTGGCCATCCGGGTGTGCGCGAGGCCCTGCCAGCCCTGGGCGTTCGCCAGGTCGTAGGTGGCGGCGAGGCTCCGGGGGCTGCCGACGCCCTTGTAGACGGTGAGGTCCCGGCCCGCGCCGACGACGAGGGCATCCGGCGCGGACCGGCGGACCGCGTCGACGAGCGCGTCGAGGACGACCGGCGCGGCGAGGACGGTGGTCGCCCCGGCCGCCGTCACGAGGATCTCCGGGCTGCCCTGCAGCGCGGCCCGCACGGCGGCGCCGAGGTCCGCCCGGGCCGCGTCCGAGTGCTGGCCGTCGCCCGGTACCAGCACCGACACGGCGGTGTGGCCCGCCGGGCAGCGGCGCCGGTCGCCGTACACGGCGACGCCGGCCGAGTCGGGACCACGCTCGGCGACCTGGCCCAGCATGGTCTCCAGCAGGCGCCCGAGCTGGGGGTACAGCTCCGGGTCGCGCAGATGGAGCCCGACGATCCCGCACACAGGCTCCGCCTCCTTTCGATGGTCGGTCCTCCACCCGTCCCGGCCGATCCCGCTCGGTCAGGAGGTCGTCCGCGAGCGGTTCAGAAGGCGGTGAGGTAGCGGTCGTGCTCCCAGGCGCCGACGGCGGAGTGCCACTCGAAGAACTCGGCGCGCTTGAGAGCCGCGAAGTAGTCGGCGACGCCGGGCCCGGCGGCGTCCAGCCCGGCGGTGACGACCGGGTCGGCACCCAGCGCCTCCACCGCGTGCAGCAGGGTCGGCGGCAGATCTGGCCGGGCCGGGCCGCCGTCGCCGGGCAGGCCCGGGTCCAACGCGCGCTCGACACCGTCGAGCCCGGCGGCGAGCACGGCGGCAAGCGCCAGGTAGGGGTTGGCGGAGCCGTCGCCGCCGCGCAGCTCGATGCGGTCGCCGTCCGGGATTCGCACGTAGTGGGTGCGGTCGTTGCCGCCGTAGGTGGCCCGGCGCGGTGACCAGGTCGCGCCCGAGCGAGTCGAGGTGGCGCCAGTGCGCTTGTAGGAGTTGACCGTCGGCGCGAGCACCGCCTGCAGGGCCGGCGCGTGCTCCAGGATGCCGGCGAGGAAGCGGTGGGCCACGTCGGACAGGCCGAACGGCGCGTCGGGGTCGCCGCCCGGGAACAGCGGCGTGCCCGCGTGCCACAGCGACAGGTGCAGGTGCATGCCGGAGCCCGTGCGGTCGGCGAACGGCTTGGGCATGTAGGTCGCCGTCATGCCGCGCCGCTCCGCCAGCACCGAGATGAGGTAGCGAGCGGTGATGACGCGGTCGGCCGTGGTCAGCGCGTCGGCGTAGGCGAAGTTCTGCTCGAACTGCCCGTTGGCGTCCTCGTGGTCGTTCGCGTAGTTCGACCAGCCGAGCGCGTTCATCGCCGTCGACACCTCGGTCAGGTGGTCGTACATCCGGGTCAGCCCCCGGGCGTCGTAACAGGGGCGGGCCGCGACGTCGAGTGGGTCGGCCAGCCGCAGCACGCCGTCCGCGCCCCGGTCGACCAGGAAGTACTCGACCTCCGCGCCCGCGAACAGCTCAAGGCGCCGTTCGTGGGCGGCGGCGAGCAGCGACCTGAGGATCACCCGCGGCGCGTAGTGCCAGGGCCGCCCCTCGACGTGCGGGTCGCAGTGCACCAGGGCCAGGCCCTCCTTGACCCAGGGCAGCGGGGTGTAGCTGGCCGGGTCCGGGATGACCATCAGGTCGGGGTCGGACGGCTGCTGGCCGATCGCCCCCACCGCGTAGCCGGCGAACCCGACGCCGTCGGTGACCAGCGCGTCGACCGCCTCGATCGGCACGAGCTTGGCGCACGGCTTGCCGACGAGGTCGACGAACATCGCGAGGATGAACCGGATCCCGTCCGCGCGGGCCCGCCCGGCGAGATCGGGCTGGGCGGGCGTGGCCGCGCCGGTGGGGTCGGTGAGGGGGGCGCTTCCGTCGATCGTCACGTCAGGCTCCAGCGGCTCCGGACCGAGGGCGGATCCACGCCGCGTCGGCGGGGCGCGTCCTAGCGAGAAACAAGGTATCTGCGCAGGAAACCCCATGGGTTACGCGAGAATGACAATTCGCGACCTGTCCGCGGGCGCTCGTTCCTCGGGGCACGAGGGCTGGCTGCCGCGTCAGGTCTCCGGGAGGAGAGAGGAGCCCGATGCCCGCCAGACGGATCGTGCTCGCGTCGGGCTCGCCGCGCCGCCGCGAGCTGCTCGCGGCGATGGGGGTCCCGTTCGAGGTGCTGACCAGCGACGTCGACGAGACGGTCGCCGACCACGACGGCCCGGCGGACTTCGCGCTCCAGCTCGCGCGCCGCAAGGCCCACGCCGTGGCCGGCCGGGTGGCCGACGCGCTCGTCATCGGCGGGGACACCGTGGTCGAGCTCGACGGGACGATCTTCGGCAAGCCCGCCGACGAGGCCGCGGCGCTCGCTACGCTCGGCCAGCTGTCCGGGCGGGCGCATCGCGTCGTGACCGGGCTCGCCGTCCTCGACACCGCGACCGGCGTGCTTCGGCAGGAGGCTGCGACGTCCACGGTGCGGATGCGCGCGTTCGCCGACGACGAGATCAGGGCCTACGTCGCGTCCGGCGAGCCGTTCGACAAGGCCGGCGCCTACGCGGTCCAGGGGCTCGGTGGCCGGCTGGTGGCCGCCGTCGACGGGGACCTGGACAACGTCATCGGCCTGCCGACCAGGACGCTGCGCCGGCTGCTCGCCGGCTTCGGCGTCGAGGTCTCCGCGCCCCAGACCCCCGCGACCCAGGCCTGACCGGGGCCGGTCCGGTCAGCCGGCGGCGACCCAGGACTCGATCATCGTGCGGGCGATCGACATGCGGCCGGGCAGCAGCAGCTCACCGCCGTCGGCGGGCACGCCCCAGTCGCCGCGCCTCAGGGCCTCCACCAGATCGCCGCGGTGCAGCCACCTCGCCTCGGCGATCTCGTCGCCGTCCAGGCGGATCGGCTGCGCCGGGTCGGCGACGGCCTGGAAGCCCACCATGAGCGAGCGGGGGAACGGCCAGGCCTGGCTGCCCAGATAGCCGACGTCGCGGACGTCGACGCCGACCTCCTCGGCGATCTCCCGGGCGACGCAGGCCTCCAGCGACTCGCCTGCCTCGACGAAGCCCGCGAGCACCGACATCCGGCCGGCCGGCCAGGTGGTCTGGCGGGCGAGCAGCACCTGATCGGCCCCGTCGTGGACCAGGCAGATGATCGCCGGGTCCGTGCGGGGGAACTCCTCGTGGTTCTCCGCGGCGCACTCGCGCGCCCAGCCGGCCTTCGTCGGCCGGGTCGGCGAGCCGTCCCTGGCGCAGAACCGGGCCCGGTCGTGCCAGGTCAGCAGCGCGATCGCGGTCGTCAGCAGGGCGGCGTCCAGCGGCGCCAGCTCCCCGCCGACCGTGAACAGGCTCAGCCAGCGCGCGTCCCCCGCTGGCTCGGCCGGCTCGGCGCGTAGCGCCCAGTAGAGGACACCGTCGGCCTCGCCGAGCAGCACCGCGTCGGGCGGTGGCGTGTCACCGAGCTCGGCGGCCGGGCGGGTCACCAGCCGGGCCCGGCCCTCGCCCGCGTCTCCCAGCTCCCCGGGACGCCGGACCGCCGGGGGCGCCGGCAGCTCGACCGGGGTCCGCCCCGTGGCGTCGAGCACGACGACCTGGGCCTGGTCCCAGCCGGCCTGTTGGCGCGCGGTGTCCAGGCGCAGGAACTCGTCGCGGATGACGGTCGCGCTCGCCAGCGGAGGTGGGTCGACCAGCCCGAATGCCCGCGTGGGCTGCCATACGCGCTCTGCCGGATCGCTTGTTCGCTCAGTCGCCGCGGTCACCCGCGAATCGTCCCCCTCGGTGCCCGGCGACGGCTACTGCAGGTCGAGGATGTGACGCAGGATGTCGTCGGCGATCACGGCTGGTGCCTGCAACGGCCCGAAATGGCCCAGGTGAGCGTGCGAGGTCAGTGTCGCGGCAGGCAGCGCGGCGGCGAGCCCCGGCGCGAACGTGGCCGGCGGCACGACCGGCTCCGCCGCGCCCGCGGCGACGAGCACCGGGAGCTTCGCCGCCGCGACCGTCTCGTAGGTGATCCGCCCGCTCGCCTCGAACGTCAGCGCCTCGTGCTCCGGCAGGCAGCGCAGCGCGACCGTGCCGTCGGGCAGGTCGGCGAAGCCGTGCTCGACGTACGCGGCCAGCGTCTGCGCGGTCAGGTCGCCCAGCGGCGGGCGCGAGGAGTAACGCCACAGCGCCGCCGCCCGCGACGGGAACTCCGCCCGGCGCCGGCGCGCTCCACCGGCGAGCACGTTCGTGCCCGACGCCGGGGCTGGCGCCGCCGTGACGACCGGCTCGTAGAGGTAGGCCGAGGCGAACAGGCCCGGCCGATCGACCTCGGCCGCGAGCGCGACGGCACCGCCCATCGAGTGCCCGACGGCGTGCACCGTAGCCGCGCCCGTCGCCCGGATCGCCGCGACGGCGGCGGTCACCTCGGCCGTCCAGCGCCGCCAGTCGAAGTCCCCGTCCGCCGGCGGGGGGGTCTCGCCGTGGCCGGGGAAGTCCAGCGCCCACACGTGGGTGCGCGAGCCCAGCTGCCGGGCGAGCTGCCGGTAGGCCTGCCCGCAGAACCCGGTCGCGTGGCAGATGAGCACGGCCGGCCCGGCCCCCGGGTCGACCCCGCCGAGGTCGTGCAGGACGGCGGTTGTGCCGCGTTCGGTCGTCAGGCGCATACCCGACTTGCTATCAGGCCTCGTCCCGGCCAGGCGGGGGATGCGCAGGCTCGCCGGTCACATCGGCGCCGCAGGATTGTCGGCACCCGGTCTGACCCGGCAGGATCGGGACTCGTGGCTGAGCCTCGCCGACGGGCCCGCGAGCACGGCATCCCCTTCGACGGGACACCGGGACCGTTCAACGCGATCACCGACGTCCCGGGCGTCGAGGTCGGGTACTCGACGCTGATCAGCGGTGACGGGCCGCTTCGGGTTGGCGCCGGGCCGGTGCGGACCGGGGTCACCGCGATCCTGCCGGCCGGCCGCGACGGGATCGGCTCGGCCGTCGCCGCCGGCGTGCACGCGTTCAACGCCAACGGCGAGATGACGGGCAACGCCTGGCTGGTGGAGACCGGAAGCCTCTCGATGCCGGTCATGATCACCAATACCCACGCCATCGGCCCCTGCCACCGCGGCGTGATCGACTGGGTGGTCGCCAACCGGCCGGACCTGGCGCGCGGCTGGCTCCTCCCGGTGGTCGCCGAGACCTGGGACGGGTACCTAAACGACATCAACGGGGCGCACGTCACGCCGGCCCACGCCATCGCCGCGATCGACGCGGCGGTCGGCGGGCCGGTTCCCGAAGGTGCTGTCGGCGGTGGCACCGGAATGATGTGCTACGGCTTCAAAGGCGGCAGCGGCACCGCGTCCCGGGTCGTGCCCTACGGCCCGGACACCTACACCGTGGCCGCCTTCGTCCAGGCCAACTTCGGCCGCCGCGACGAGCTGCGGATCGCCGGTGTTCCGGTGGGTCGCCTGCTCGCCGACGTCGAAACCGACGCACACGGGTGGGACGGCGACTGGGCTGCGCCCCCCGGCGCCGGCAGCTGCATCGCGATCCTCGCGACCGACGCGCCGTTGCTGCCCGGCCAGTGCTCGTCGCTGGCCCGCCGTGCGCCACTGGGGCTCGCCCGCACCGGGACCACCGGCTCGCATTTCTCCGGCGACCTCGTCCTCGCCTTCTCCACCGCGAACCGCGGCGCCCTGACCAGCGCCTTCCCGACGGCGGACCCGACCGCCGACGACTACGCGACCCTGCGGTTCATCCCCTGGGGCCGGCTCGACGCCTTCTACGAGGCGGCGGTGCAGGCCGTCGAGGAAGCGGTCGTCAACGTCCTCACCACCGCCACCTCGCTGACGGGTCGCGACA
This sequence comes from Frankia sp. AgB1.9, assembly GCF_016786355.1. GTDB lineage: Bacteria > Actinomycetota > Actinomycetes > Frankiales > Frankiaceae > Pseudofrankia. The sequence goes on along the minus strand of NZ_JADWYX010000056.1, from coordinate 28,918 downwards.
ACCACCATGCCCAGGCACTCCCGGTAGGCCAGGTCGAGCAGCTGCTGTCCCGTGGGTCGCGCTGAGGGTCAGCCGAAGGCGAGCCGGGCCGCCACGAACAGCATCGTGACGCCGATCGCCAGGTCGAGGACGCGCCAGGTCGCCGGGCCGGCCAACACGGTCGAGGCGAGGCGTGCGCCGTAACCGAGGCTGGCGAACCACACGATGCTCGCGAGGCCCGCCCCGACGGCGAACCACCATCGTCCCGTCGGTCCGTCCCGGCCGCCGACGGTGCCGAGTATCAGCACGGTGTCGAGGTAGACGTGCGGGTTCAGCCAGGTGAAGGCCGCGGCACGCGCGGCGACCGCGGTTCTACCGGCGGCCAGGTCCTGGCCGGCAGACCCAGGGCCACCGAGCGGACCTGGCGACTGCTGGCCACCCGCCGGGTTGGCGGGCGGGCGGGCGGCCCGCCGCAGCGAGGTGGCGGCGAACCACAGCATGAAGGCCACGCCCAGCCACCGGACGGCGACCAGCAGCGGCGCGGCGCGGGCCAGCAGGCCGGCGACGCCGCCGACCCCGGCCGTGATCAGGGCCAGGTCCGAGCCGGCGCAGATCAGGACGACCGTCCCGACCTGGTGGCGGGCAAGCCCCTGCTGCAGGACGTAAGCGTTCTGTGCCCCGATGGCGACGATCAGCGAGAACCCGGTCAGCAGACCGGTGGTGGCGGCGGCGAGCACGGCCGTCACGTTAGGTGGCGGACTGGCTGAAGGCCAACGAAAGATTCTTCAGAATCATTAGCATCACTTCATGGACCCGGAGCTGCCGCCCGCCCAGTTGGCGACGCTGGTCGCGATCGTCGAGCTGGGCAGCTTCGACGCGGCCGCCCGCGACCTGCACCTGACGCCGAGCGCCGTCAGCCAGCGGATCCGCGCACTGGAATCGGCCGCCGGACAGGTTCTCGTGCGACGGTCGCTGCCGTGTCGGCCCACCGCCGCCGGCGAGGCGCTGTTGCGGCTCGCGCGCCAGACCAGGCTGCTGCACGCCGAGGCCGTCGAGGCGCTCGGCGGCCGCCCGTCGGGGCGGGTCGAGCTGTCGGTGGCCGTCAACGCGGACTCGCTCGAGACCTGGTTCCGTGACGTCGTCGCCGAGGTCGCGCGCTGGGACGACGTCGTGCTGCGCCTGCACGTCGAGGACCAGGCGTTCTCCGCCGGTCTGCTGCGCGGCGGCGAGGCGCTCGCGGCGGTGACCAGCGACCCGGTCCCCGTCCAGGGCTGCCGGTGCGAGCCGCTCGGGACGTTGCGCTACCGCCCGGCCGCCACCCCGGAGTTCGCGGCCCGCTGGCGCGCGGACGGACCGCCCGACGGCGAGACGGCGTCCGCGGCGGCGCCGGCCACGGCGGACTACCGCTGGGACCGGATGCCGCTGGTCGTCTTCAACGAGAAGGACGGCCTCCAACACGAGCTACTGCGGGCGCGGGGGGTCCTCGCCGCTCCACCGGCGGCGCACCGGGTGCCGACCACGGCTGGCTTCCACGAGGCGGTCCGGGTCGGGCTCGGCTGGGGCATGCTGCCCGACGCACAGCTGAACGGTGACCTCGCAGCCGGGCGGCTCGTGACCCTGACCGACACCCACGTCGACGTCCCCCTCTTCTGGCAGCGCTGGCGCCTCGACTCCCCGCTGCTCGACCGGCTGACCGCCACGGTCACGGCGGCCGCGGCCCGGCACCTGCGCCGCGCGGGGCCGGGCGGGTGAGGCGGGACTGTGTCGCAGGCCATGGGTAAAACCCAGGCGGAGTCAGACACCCCGGCTCAACCTAGAAAAGGGGCGGTGCGCGCCGCCGAGCCGTCCGACCAGGAGCGACGTCATGACCACACCTGAGTACGCCCTGACCGAGCTGGCGCGCGAGAGCCGGATGGGAGGCGCCGGGACCGAGGCGACCGACCGGGAGATCCGGCGGATCTCGCTGCGGGACTTCGAGCGCAGGCGCGACGAGATCACCGGCGAGCTGTGGTCGGCCGCGGCCGACATCGGGTTCTTCCAGCTCGTCGACCACGGGATCGACCTCGCCGAGGTCGAGCGGGCCTTCGGCGCGGCCGAGACCCTGTTCGCCCTGCCGGACGAGGTCAAGGGTCAGTACGCGCTGCGGAAGGGCACCAACGCCGGCTGGGAGAAGCTCACCCAGATCCGCCCCTCGACCGGTACCCCGGACCAGAAGGAGTCCTACCAGGTCACCCGGCCGCGGATGGCCGGGCTGTGGCCGACCGACGCGGAGCTCGACGGCTTCGCCGCGACGATGCTCGGCTTCGAGCGGCGGTGTTGGGAGGTGGCGACGCTCGTGCTGTCCTGCTTCGCCGACCGGCTCGGCTTCCCGCGTGACTTCTTCACCGCCGCCCACGACCCGGCGGCGCCGACCTACCAGAGCACGCTGCGGCTGCTGCACTACTTCGCGGTGCCGCCCGAGGCCCAGGCGACGCCAGGGCTCTGGCGGGCCGGCGCGCACACCGACTTCGACTGCCTGACCCTGCTGTTCCAGCGCGAGGGCGAGGGTGGCCTGCAGGTCATGCCCGGCAAGGAGGCCGACGCCGAGCGGTGGACGTCGGTCCCGGCCACGGCGGACGCCATCACCTGCAACATCGGCGACATGCTGATGCGCTGGAGCGACGACGCGCTGCCCTCGACGTTCCACCGGGTGCGGCTACCGGTGCCCGGTGAGTACGCCGGGCCGCGCTACTCGCTGGCGTTCTTCGCCCAGGCCAACACCGACGTCGTCATCTCCAGCCCGTCCGGGCGCTATCCGGACATCACCGCGCGCGACTACCTTCTCCAGCGCATCCAGGCCAACTTCGGCTCCTGACCTGGCCGACGGGCTGGCCGCCTCTCACCCAGGCCAGGAAGGCGGGGTCAGCGGCCGGGCCGCAGTGCCGTCAGCAGATCCTGGTCGCCGAAGGCGTTGAGGCCGGGGCCGTCGAAGCCGGTCCGGCCCCAGATCGCCAGCAGCGCCGGGCCGGCGGGGCCACGCAGGCCCGCGTCCCCCTTCTCGTGCCCCTCGCTGACCTCGACCGAGTCACCGGCCAACGCGACCATCCACTCGCCGCTCGGTGTCGGCCGGGCGTCGGCGCTGTCCGCGACCGGCGGCGTCCCGGTGAACAGCGGGTCGGTGAGGTGGACGTGCGCCGTGCCCTCGGCGCGGGTGGTGAGCCCGGCCGCGCGGGCCGCCGGCAGCAGGACCCGCAGCACCTCGTCGATGCCGTCCGCGGCCAGCGCCGGATCGAGCTCGGGCGCGGGCCCGACCGCGTTGGCCGCGTCCCAGGCGTGGATCTGCAGCTCGTGGGTCAGCCGGCGCGGCCAGAAACCGGCGACCTGCGGCGAGTTCGTGAAGTTCCAGGCGGGAGCAGCCGGATCGACGGCCTGGAACGCCGCCAGGGTCGCGGCGAGTGAGGCCCGGTAGTGCGCCACCAGAGCCTCGTCCTGCGCCGGGGGCCGCTCGGTGAACGCCGGCGGGTCGACCACGCCGCGTGGCAGGTGCGCCGCGGTCGAGGCGAGCAGCCGGGCGACGTGGCTGACCAGCCGGCGGTTGTCCCACCCTGGGCAGGACGGCACGGGCGCGTCGAGGTTCCCGGCCGCGGCGGCGATGAGCGCCTCGGCCTGCGTCTGGAACATCGCGGGATAGTCCATGCCCTGGAGTCTCTCGGTTCGACCGCCCGAACGCACCAACCCGTCCGCTTCACCGCCTGGTCGGAGCGCTCGCCGGGATCGTCTGCGTTCGCCGGGATCGACCGGGGACGGGTCACGCGGGGTGGGCGGTTCCGGTGCCGGAGGGTTGCCCGCGCCCGGGGCGGGGGACGGAGCCGACACGGTCGTCACGGAACGTGACGTGCGGTCGAGGCGGTCGAGGCGCCGGGCGGGTGGAGACGGCCCGGCCGCTGGCACAGACCGCAAGCCTTCCAGCGGAAGCCGAGGTCCCGTGAACCAGCCAAGGCGCAACCAGGACGGCGGCCCCAACGGGGCCGGTGCGGGTGGGCCGCGTCGCCGGCGGCCCGGCCGGCCCAGGGCGTGGGCAGCGGCGCTGGCGATCGCCGTCGCGGGCGCCGCCGGGCCGGTTCCGGCGGCCGGCGCGGCCGAGCCGTCGACCCGCGTCGGCCGGCTCTCGGCCTGGCGGGCCTGCGGCGACGGCGTGCAGTGCGCGACGCTTCCCGTGCCGCTCGACTACGCGAACCCGGCGGCAGGCACGATCACCCTCGCGGTGGTGCGCCGGCCGGCCCGCGAGCCTGCCCGCCGGATCGGCTCGCTCGTCTACCTGGAGGGCGGGCCGGGCGTCTCGGGCGTCAACTCGATCAAGACGTACCCGCAGCTGTTCGACACCGTGGTCGGTGACCGGTTCGACATCGTCGGGTTCGACCAGCGGGGTGTCGGCGCGAGCGCGCCGGTCCGATGCCTGACCGACGCCCAGAAGGCCACGGAGCTCACCGACGTCCTGGTGGGCGTGCGGGCGCGCCGGGCCGTCCCGGGATCGACGGAGGGGAGTGTGCCCGCCGGGTTCAACGGGACGGCTGCGTCGGACCGGGGGGTCGCCGAGGGCTGCGAGCGCTGGAGCGCCAAGATGCTGCCCTACCTGTCGACGGCCGCGGCGGCCCGCGATGTGGACGTGCTGCGCGCCGCGCTCGGCGAACGACGGCTCACCGCGTACGGCGCCTCGTACGGGTCGGAGCTGGGCGCCACCTACGCCGCGCTGTTCCCGACCCACCTGCGTGCCCTGGCGCTCGACGCGGTGGTCGACCCGAGGATGTCGACCACGGACCCCTTCGCGGAGACCCTGCTGCAGGCCAAGGCCTTCGACGCCGCGCTCGACGCCTTCCTCACCGCCTGCGCCCGCGCCACCACCTGCCCCTTCGGCGACGGCGACCCGTTCGGCCACTACGACCGGCTCGTCGCCCGGATCGCGAAACACCCGATCTACGCCCAGGGCAAGGACGTCGACACCACCCGTCCGGTCGACAGCGGCGTGCTGACATCCGCCGTCCTGCAGCTGCTGTACAGCCAGCAGCAGTGGCCGATCCTGGCGCTGGCGCTCGGGCTGGCCGACACGGCGAACGACGGCTCGGTGCTGCTGTCGCTGGTCGACCAGCAGTCCGGCCGGCGGCCCGATGGCAGCTACGACAACTCGTTCGACGCCAACACCGCGATCAACTGTGCCGACCAGAGCTACCCGACGGACCTCGTGGCCTACCGACGCTTCGCGGCGAAGCTCGCCATCGAGGCGCCCCGGATCGGCTACACGCTGGCCCTCGGCGGGCTGACCTGCGCCTTCTGGAAGGTCCGGGCGGCCTCCCGCTACACCGGGCCCTTCCTGGCCAAGGGCGCCCCGCCGATCCTGCTGGTCGGCACCACCGGCGACCCGGTGACGCCGTACCCGGAGGCGCGCTCGCTCGCGTCCCAGCTGTCCAGCGGCGTGCTGCTGACGTGGCGGTCGTACACACACGGCGCCTATGAGGGACCGAGTACGTGCGTCCATGACGCGGTGGATGACTACCTGGTGAATCTCGTCGTGCCGAAGCCTGGCACGGTCTGCTCCTGAGGGGCGACCCGCTAGACTCGGGACCGAGTCGCGACTGGCGTGCTGGGGTGGAATCAACCACCGGGAAGCGACCGATCGGCGAGGCACCGTGCGCCTGGGTGCCGCCGAAGCGGCACCTGCTATCTGGTGCCGTCGGCCGGACGACTCCTGCCCACAGCGCGATCGTCCGCCGGTGGCCCACGCGAACCGACATTCCGGCCAGGCACCGCTGGCGGGACCGGCCGTGTGGGCGCGGGCGGACCGGGCAGCCACTTCCTGGAGGTCTTCCCATGCACCAGCCATCGATCCGCGACCTGGCCAACGCCGACCCGGAGATCGCGAACCTGGTCGAGTCCGAGGCGCGCCGCCAGTACGAGAAGATTCGCCTGATCGCGTCGGAGAACTACGTCTCGAACGCGGTTCTCGAGGCGAGCGGCACGGTCCTGACGAACAAGTACTCCGAGGGCTACGTCGGCAAGCGCTACTACGAGGGCCAGCAGTTCATCGACCCGATCGAGACGCTCGCGATCGATCGGGCCAAGGCGCTGTTCGGCGTCGAGCACGCCAACGTCCAGCCCTACTCGGGCTCGCCGGCCAACCTGGCCGTCTACCTGGCCTTCCTGCAGCCCGGCGACACCGTGATGGGCATGGCGCTGCCGATGGGCGGCCACCTCACCCACGGCTGGTCGGTCTCCGCCACCGGCAAGTGGTTCCGCAGCGTCAAGTACGGCGTCCGCCAGGACACCGGCCGGGTCGACCTGGACGAGGTCCGCCAGGTAGCCCTCGCCGAGCGCCCGAAGGTCATCTTCTGCGGCGGCACCGCGATCCCGCGGACGATCGACTACCCGGCGTTCGCCGAGATCGCGGCTGAGGTCGACGCCGTCCTCGTCGCGGACATCGCGCACATCGCCGGCCTGATCGCCGGCGGCGCCCACCCGTCGCCGGTCGGCCACGCCCCGGTCATCTCGACCACCACGCACAAGACGCTGCGCGGCCCACGCGGCGCGATGCTGATGTCCGACGCCGCGCACGCCGCGCCGCTGGACAAGGCGGTCTTCCCCGGCCTGCAGGGCGGCCCGCACAACCACACCACCGCGGCGATCGCGGTCGCGCTGCGCGAGGCGGCGACCGCCGAGTTCAGCGCCTACGCCCACCAGATCGTCACGAACGCCGCCGCGCTGGCCGGCGCGCTCGCCGACCGTGGCTTCGACCTGGTGTCCGGCGGCACCGACAACCACCTGATCCTGGTCGACCTCACCAGCAAGGGCATCGGCGGCAAGCCCGCGGCCCAGGCGCTCGACCGGGCCGGCATCGAGCTGAACTACAACACCGTCCCGTACGACACCCGCAAGCCGTTCGACCCGTCCGGCCTGCGGCTCGGCACCGCCGCGGTCACCACCCGCGGCATGGGGCCGGAGCAGATGGTCCAGATCGCCGCGTGGATGGACCAGGCCGTCAAGGCCGCGGCCGACGGCGACGAGGCCGTCCTGGCCCAGATCGCCGGCGAGGTCCGCGACCTCACCGCGAACTACCCGATGCCCGGCTGGGTCTGACCCACCGCGGGGCGGTTGCCCTACCTTGATCGATCCGGCCGCCGGGCCCACCCGCGGCCGGACTCGTCACCGGCCGTCGGCCGGACTCGCGTCCCTGGTCAGCGAGAGACCGTCGGATGCTCTCTGCCCGCGAGGACCCGACGTCGGTAGGACGTCGGCGTTTCGCCCGTGTGCCGCCTGAACGCGCGGGTGAACGCGCTGACACTTCCGAAGCCGACTCGGGTCGCCGTTTCCAGGACGGTCGGGCCCGGCTCGGCCAGGATGGCCATGGCCCGCATGAGTCGGCTCTGCAGGAGATAGTCGCGCCAGGCCATTCCCGTGACGGCCGAGAAAGCCCGCCTCAGCGACCGGTCTGATACTCCGATGGCGCGGCAGACGTCGAAAAGCTCCACCTGGTCCAGATGGGCATTCGTGTAGTCCATGGCCGCGCTGACCACGGGATCGGTCGTGGTGGGCAGGCTGAGTGGGATCTCGTGGTCGAGCCACTCGAACACCAGAGTGGCCAGCACCTCGAAGTAGGCGTCCGCCGTCGCGTCACCGGACGACCGGCTGATCGGCCAGCGCTCGCCGTAGATCATCATTTCGCGAATGACGGGCGCGGCGGCCAGGGTCCTGGCCCGGTCGTGCGTCCCGGGAACCATGGCGGGGTCGAAGAAGACCGCCACTGTCTTGACTCTCGTCAGGGTGGGGCAATGAGCCACGCCCGCGGGTATCCACATTGCCTGCTGGGGCGGGAGCAGGAACCGGGCCGACTCGGTCTCGACCTCCGCGACACCCTCGATCGCGTACTCCACCTCGTGGAAATGATGAGTGTGCCAGCCCGTGACGACGTCCTCGCCGATGTCGAATCGGTAGGTGCCGGCCCGGACGTCCGAACCCCGCCGCATGTCGATCTGTTTGGCGGCGGTCGGCGGTACGAAGGCGGTCACGTCCGGAACTCTAGGACACGCGTACACCGACGTCCTCCCGCCAGCGGGGCATGGCGTCAGAGGGTCATAACGGCGGAGGGTCATGGCGGCAGAGGGTCATGGCGGCAGAGGGTCGTGACGACGCAGGTTCCTGCTGGCACAGCGTCGTGGCCGGGCGGGAGCGGTCGGCGCTGCCTGGCGACGCGGCTTGGCCGGCGGAGTCGAATCTCTGGCCGCCAGCGCGGCGACGGGAGGCATCCGCGACTCACACACTGTGGACGGACGAAGCCTTCCGCGCCTGTAAAGGACTGCCATGTCCGCAACGTTCACCGACACCAATGATCTCGGCTGGGAAGCGGTTCCCGATGCCTGGCGGGGAAAGCCGGCAGAGGGCGAGCCAGGAGTGCGTTTCAAGCGGTTCCAGACCGGATCTCCAATCGTGCCGCTCGCGATGTTGGTCGAGTACGAACCCGGGCACCACGAGCGTGAGCACAGCCACCCGGAGAGCGAGTTCTTCTTCATGCTGGAAGGCGAGATGCGGGTACTCGATCAGAGTGTCGTTCCCGGAACGCTCGTTTTCATCGCGGCCCGGTCTTCGTATTCCATCACGACCGGCACCGCGGGAGCGCGCTTCCTGAGGCTCCAGCACGCGTCCTGAAATGGTCCGCACCGTCAGCTCGTTCCACATGTACTGTCCCGGCGAAGGAGTCTCCCTTGACCGATAAAGTCGTCGCTTCAGGCCCAGCCGTCTTCCACCGCACGGTCGACGTCGGGGGTATTCGTATCTTCTACCGTGAGTCGGGCGACCCGGACCGGCCCACGATAGTGCTGTTCCACGGGTTCCCCTCCTCGTCATCGATGTACCGCAACCTGATCCCACTGCTCGCCCCGCACTTCCACGTGCTCGCTCCCGACTATCCAGGAAGCGGTAACAGCGAGTTCCCCGTCGAGGACAAATGGGTTCCCTCATTCGCCAACCTGGCCGACGTCATGGAGCAGTGGGTCGAGAAGGTCGGTCTCGACCGGTTCATCTTCTACATGCAGGACTTCGGCGGCCCGGTCGGCTTCCGCCTCGCGGTGAAGCATCCGGACTGGGTCGCCGGGCTGGTGGTCCAGAACGCCAACCTCTTTCTGGAAGGGTTCCCACCCCAGCAGGCCGCCGCGCCCGGCGACGGGGGCGAGGCCGACCAGGAGTCCACCGCCGACAAGACCGTCACCGTCGAGTTCGCGAAGTTCCTCTACCAGACCGGGGCCCGCAATCCGGAACTGTTGAGCCCCGACGCCTGGAACCTCGACGCCTACGCGCTCACCCACCCGGACTCCGTGCGGATCCAGCGCGCGCTGATCACGGACTACCCCACGAACATCGCGCGGTATCCGGCCTGGCAGGCCTACCTGCGGGAGCTTCAGCCGAGGACCCTGATCGTCTGGGGCAGGAACGACCAGTTCTTCGTCCCCGCCGGCGCCGAGGCGATCCACCAGACGGTCACCGAGTCCGAGCTGCGCTTCTTCGACACCAGCCACTTCGCCCTCGAAGAGGACCTCGTCCCGATCGCCCAGGCCATCGTCGACTTCCACAGCACGCCCCTGGACTGAGACCAGGGTTCCGGGTCGGTTCGGCCTGCAGCGCGAGACCTTGATCGGGGTTTCGGCCCTCGGGTGGTCGTGACGAGGCTGTTTCCACGACCACCCGAGGGCCGAAACGGCGATCATGACAGGAGGCGGCGCCGGCAGGGGGCCCCGGCAGGCGGTCAGGGGCGGGCTACGGCCTTGGTGCGCATGAGGAACTCGCCGAGGTAGGCGTCGTGTGGGACGTCCGGGCGCATCCAGTAGGTCGGGGTGTCCCCGAGGTAGACGTTGCTGATTGTCGGGTCGTCCACCAGGCGGTCGACCAGCTCGGCGTCGTCGGTGAGCGCGGTGAGCACCAGCGTGTCGCGCAGCGGCCCGACCCCGTCGGCCGCCGACCACGGGGCCACCCAGACGCACGGGAAGCCGAGCTCGATGCCGGTCTGCGGGGCGTCGGGGCGGTCGACCTGGAAGACGGCCGGCCGCAGCGCGGCGCCGCCGTCGGGCAGCGGGTCGACGATCCCAGCTCCGCCGAGGCGCGGGGTCGCGTCGCCCGCGTGGTCGAGCAGGTACTTCTCGATCGCCCGGGCCTGGGCGAGCGGCTGGATGGGCAGCACCGCCCGCTCGTCCGTCGAGGGCAGGGTCGGCAGCGCCCCGAGCCGTTCGGCGAGTGCCTCGGCCAACGACGTCGGGTCGCCGTCGACGAAGACCGCGGTCGCGTTCACGCACGCCGTGCCACCCCCGGCGGCGACCGAGTCGGCGATCATGTCGAGGTGCGGGCGCCAGTCGCCGCCGGCGACGAGGATCTTCGAACGGCCCGGGCCCTGCGGCAGGACCGAGCTGTCGGCGGCGTACTTGCGGACCACGTCGTCGCCGCCGTAGGCCATCGACAGGTCGGCCTCGCGCAGGATGTCGTCGGCCACGGTGTGGTCGGTCGGCAGCAGCACCACCTGGTCGGCGCCGAAGCCCGCGTCGCGCAGCGCGCTGATCAGCCGGAACGGAGTCAGTGGTTCGCGGCGCGACGGCCGGACGGCGACCCGGTACCCGAGCGCCAGCGCCTCCGGCCACAGCGCATGCACGGCGGGGTGGTTGCCGGCGGCGTGGACCCCGAACACGTCCCCGCGCCGGGTCCAGACGGCTCGCCCGTACCTGGTCGCCGGGTCCCGCCAGCTCTCGACGGCGGCGGTCGGCCGGGCACAGCCGGCGTCCGGGCCGGCTCCGGTGAGGCTGCGCGCGATCTGCTTCGCGGCCTCGCGCACGACCGCGATCGGCATCCCACAGATCCGGCTGACCAGCCGCGCGTAGTCCTCGGTCGAGAGCCCGGCCGGCGTCCCGCGCTCGAACGCCGCGCCCGCGCGGGCAAGCGCCGCCAGCCGCTCCTCGTACGGCATCGTCGACGCCCGGCGCAGCGCTGCCATGGCCCGGTGGACGAAGACCCTGGGCACCAGACTCAGCTCGGCGACCGGCGTCCCGGCCACGTCGTTGATCGTCAGTGGCTCCCCGGACCGGAAGGGCCCGTTCGGCCCGAGCGCGTCCAGCTGGAACAGGCCGGCGGCGGTCATCAGTACACCCCCTCGATGACGGTCCCGCCGCCGAACTCCTGGAGCGGCGCGACGTCGGCGACCGAGTCGCCGATCTGGATGGACCCCGGCACGGGCTCGACGCGGGTGGCCTCGTCGCGCTCCAGGTTGTTCGGCAGCAGCGCGGACCGGCTGACGTGGTTCATCACGACCTGCCCGCGGGCGCCGTACTCGACCGGCCGGCCGGTGTCCGGCTCGACCACCGAGAAGGTGATGTAGGGCGACGGCGGGTCGAACACGCACCGGTCCTGTGCCGTGAGCCCGAGGCGCTCGGCCGCGGCGCCGAGGATCATCGTGCTGCCGTAGCGGCCGTAGAGCGCGACCTCGGGAAAGATCTCGGTCATGTACAGGTAGCGGCTGTCCGCGTCGAGGTGCGCGCCACCCCATTCGATGATCCGCACCTTGGCGTTGACGAGCTCCACCAGGTCCTCGCGGCGGGCCAGTCGCTCCAGCAGCGGTGGTGTGATGACCAGGACCCGGATGTCCTGGGTCGTCAGCACGTGCCTGGCCTGGTCGACGAGGTGCTCGGCGTACCGGTCGGCCTCCTCGGCGCGGCCCTCGGCGATGGACCGCTTCACCCAGCGCGGGTCGAGGTCGATCGTGAACCTCATCCGCCCGTGCCGGCGCACGGCCCGCTCCAGGAAGGCGCCGAACATGTGCGGACCGCTCGGCGTCACCGTGAGCCAGTCGACACCGGTGGGATAGCCGCGGGCCGTCATGTCGGCCGCGAGGTAGTCGTTCAGCCAGTCCATCCAGTCGTCGAGGAAGACGACTCGCTTGGGAGCCCCGGTCGTGCCGCCGCTGTCGTACACCCCGGTGATCCCCGGGTCCGGGCCGTAGCCGCGGGGGATGAGGTCATGGGCCGGGATCTCGCGCAGCAGGTCGACCAGGTTGGGGAACTTCGCGAGGTCGGCGACGCTGTGCACGTCGCGCCTCGGGTCGAAGCCCAGCTGGTCGGCCACCCGCAGCCAGAACGGCGAGCCGGTGGCCGGGTCGAAGTGCCAACGCATCGCGGCCTCGATGAACTCGCCTTCCGGTACCGGTTCGCCCGGCCGGTGGTCGAGCACCGGCTCAGGCAGCCGCACCCCCAGATCGGTGAGCCCTGCCATCACTCGTCGCCCCCGTTCGTCATGTCCATGTCCTCCTGGTCGGTTGGATCGGTCGTCCTGGCCCGGTATCGCCCTGGACCTGGTGGGTGGCGACGCTCAGCCGTGACCCAGCCAGCCGTGAAGTAAGCCGCCCCGGCGCCCGGCGGCGGCGCCCGGCCGATCGGCGGGTGACGAGAGTGGGCCGGCCGGCACCTCCGCGACCAACAGGGCGACGTCGTCCTGCAGGGCGGAGCCGGTCCAGTGCTGGACCGCGTCCACCAGCCGCGCGAGGTTCTCGTCGAGCGACCCGGCCCGGCCGAGCGCGCGCTCGACGGCGGGCAGCAGCGGGAAGAACGCGCGGGTCCTGGGTTCCCGCGCCTCGGCGATGCCGTCGGTGTAGAAGAGCAGTCGGTCGCCAGGACGGACTGGCACCGTGAAGGTGCTCGCGGAGCGTGCACCCAGCCCGAGGGGCGGCTGGCGCTCCGGAGGGGCGAGGAGCCGGGCGAGGCCGTCGCGGACCAGCACCGGGTCGGGATGTCCGGCGTTGACGAGCGTGAGCGAGTCCGGCCCGAACTCGGCGACGATGCCGGTCACGAAGTCGTCGAGCCCGGCCACCGAGGCGACCTCGGCGTCGAGGTCCGGGACGATCGCGCGGACGTCGGCCCGCATGCGGGCGACCACCCGGAAACAGCCCAGCACCCGGCTCGCGAGCCGGACCGCGTCGAGGCCCTTGCCGCGGGCGTCGCCGAGCATCAGCCGGGTTCCCCAGGGACTGTCGATCATCTCGTACAGGTCGCCGCCGACCGACGCTTCGGTCGCGGCGCTCTCGTAGCGGACGGCCAGGCGCAGGCCGGCGGCGGAGGTCGCCGGCAGGTCCGAGAGGATCGCGCGTTGCGCCGTGTCGGCGACCTGGGTGATGTTCGCGAGCTTCGTCTCGCGCCCCGTGTTGTAGCGGCTGGCGAGGACCGCCATCGCACCGCCGACGAGGATTCCCACGATGCGGGCGGTCAGCGCCCCCAGCCCGCCGTGCGCCGGATCCCACAGGTGCTCCCACCAGATCGAGAAGCCACCCGCGGCGAGGGCGAGACCGGCGAAGACCGAGGTCACCCGAGGGCCGGCTAGGTTCGCGGCCACCATGGGGACCAGCACGGTGTACCCGATGTAGGTCCACGTCCGGTTGCTGAGCTCGACGCCCATCACGGCGACCAGCGTCAACAGCGGGAGCAGGACGGCCCGCCACCGATGCCAGACCGATGGCCGAGGCTCGGCCGTCGACGCGGCAGGCAGGGCGGTTGCTGCAGGCAGGATGGGTGCGGCAGCCCGGGTGGGTGTGGCAGACGGACTGGGAGTGGCAGGCGGCGTGCGTGTGGCAGCCCGGGTGGGTGTGGCAGGCAGAGCGGGTGTGGCAGGCAGCGCGGGTGCGGGAGCACGGGTGGACACGGCGGGCCCGGCGGGCCCGGTGGGGCGGGTCTGGCGGGCTCGGGTGGTCTTCGGCGTCGCGGTCCCGGGCCGCTGACGGCGAGCAACGGCGGCCGCCAGCGGGTCCGGCGGATGCGCCGGCCAGGCGGACCCGTCGGGTGCGGGGTCGTGGCGCGCCGCGGCTGGCGATCGTCCGCCCTGCCCGTGCCGGGCCGAGGGACTCTCACGCATAACCTCGCCCCTACCCGACCCGCGATCCTGGTAACCGAAAGTAGTCACCGGGTGCGGGTCCCGGCCGCGCTCGTCGCGACCATGCCCCATCGACCGTTCGTGACGGCGGCAGGGTCGCCGAACGTCGGCTGTCCGCGAACGCCGCGTATCCGGCAACCGTGGCGAGGCAGGATGGGCCGGCAAGGAGCCGAACCGCGACCGGTGTCCTGTCCGTCAGAGGTGGCGCGAGTCACGAGACTCGGCACCACCGCCTGGTGGCGAGCCAGTCGGGGCCGGCGATCCGCTAAGAGGGGGATGGATGCCGGGACCGCGGCGCCGCCGTGGCAGGGGCGCACCCGAACCTGACGACTCCGGGCTGCCGAGCGGGCTGACCGGGCCGGTAGACATCCCCGACCCGCCGCCACCGCCCCGGCTGCCGAGGCGGGAACGCTTCCGCAAGGGGGTCCGCAGCGCCGTCGCGACGGCCGCGGGCCTGCCCCGGGTGCTGCGTCTGTGCTGGCAGGCCAGCCCGTGGGCGACGATCATGCTCGCCCTGCTGACCGTCGTGGTCGGCCTGTTCCCCGCGTTGACGGCGTCGACGGCCAGGCTGCTCGTCGACGCCGTGGTGCACGCGGTCGAGATCCGCGCGTCGCACCGGCCCGACCGGGCGAACCTGGTGCTGCCGCTGCCGGGCAGCCCACACCTGGCGACGACGTCCGGCACCCGCGTCGTCTTCTGGCTGGCCGTCACCCAGTTCGTCGTCTACACGGTCAGCGAGGTGCTGACGGCGGCGCGGTCGATCGTGCAGCGTGTCCTGTCCGACCGGCTGTCGCTGACCGTCTCGACCATGGTCGTCGCCAAGGCCAGCCAGCTGGAGCTCAGCTTCTTCGAGCAGTCCGAGTCCTACGACCTGCTGCAGCGGGCGGCCGACCAGGGCACCAGGCCGTTCAGCACGCTCACCACGTTCTTCGGGCTGCTCCAGACGCTGGTGACCTTCGCCAGCATGATCGGCCTGTTGATCGGCCTGAACCCGTGGCTTGGCCTGATCGTGCTGGTCGCCCCGATCCCGGCGTTCATCGTCGACACCAGGTACGGCCGGTGGACCTACGCGCGCAGCCGGTGGACCTCGCCGGTCAACCGGCGAATCATGTATCTGCAGCGGTTGCTGACGACGGACAACGACGCCAAGGAAATCAAGCTCTTCAACCTTGGCCCCTACCTGGTCGACCGGTTTCGGCTGCTGTCCGCGAACTACAACCAGCGGCTGCGGGAGCTGTCGATCCGCCGTCAGCTCGCCGAGCTGGGCTGGAGCCTGCTCAGCGAGATCGCCCGCTCCGGCAGCTACCTGTACGTCGCGCTTCAGGCCGCCGCCGGCGCCCTGACCCTCGGTGACCTGACGCTTTACGGCACGGCGGCCTCCAGCGTGCAGGGCGGGGTGTCGAGCATGCTCAGCTCGCTGACCCAGATGTACGAGAACAACCTCTACGTCGACGATCTGTACCGCCTGCTGGCTGCGCCGACCGAGGCCGAGCTCCAGGCGGCCCGAGCCGCGGCCCGGGCGGGCTCGGCGGGCTCGGCGGCAGTCGACCCGGTAGGACAGCCGGGGCCGGGAGTCCCGCCGCCGCCGCGGCGCCCGGCCGGCGACGCGATCCCGAAGCAATCACCCGGTCCGGCGGTCGCCCTCACCAAGCCAAGCCCATGGACGGCCGGAGGCCCGCCGCCGAAGCCGATCCCGAGGTCCGTCGTCGAGGCGTTCACCCCGACGCCGCTGCCCGTCCCGCTGCGCGGCGACGTCGTGTTCGACCACGTCTCGTTCCACTACCCCGGTACCGACCGCAACGCCCTGGTCGACGTCACCTTCGAGGTCGCGGCGGGGGAGACGATCGCGATCGTCGGACGTAACGGCGCGGGCAAGTCGACCCTCATCAAGCTGCTGTGCCGGCTCTACTCGCCGGACGAGGGCCGGATCCTGATCGACGGTGTCGACATCGCCGACGTGAACGCGGATGTGCTCCGTTCGCAGTTCGGCGCGGTCTTCCAGGACCATGTCTCGTTCCAGGCGAGCGCCGCCGAGAACATCGGCCTGGGTCAGCTCGACGAGCTCGCGGACCGGCCCCGCGTCGAGGGGGCGGGCGTCGCCGGCGGCGCGGACGAGTTCATCCGTGATCTCGCGCTGGGCTACGACACGTCGCTGGGCCGCTGGTTCGGCAATGGCGTGAACCTCTCCGGTGGCCAGTGGCAGAAGGTCGCGCTTTCCCGCGGGTTCATGCGTGAGGCCCGCATCCTGGTCCTCGACGAGCCGAGCGCGGCCCTCGACGCCCGCGCGGAGCATGACCTGTTCGCCCGCCTACGCGCGCTCGCGACCAACCGCACGGCGTTCTACATCTCGCACCGGTTCTCCACGGTCCGCCAGGCCGACCGGATCCTCTTCCTGGACGAAGGCGGCATCACCGAGTCCGGAACCCACCACGAGCTGATGACCCAGGGCGGCCAGTACGCCGAGCTCTTCTCCCTCCAGGCCGCCGCCTACCTGGACAACCCGGCCGATCCCGCGGCCGCCCCAACCAGCGACGCCGGACCGACCCGGCTGCCGCCCGGGGCCCCTCGACGCCCCGGCCGAGGACCCAACCCCCGCCCGAGGTAGGCGTCGGCTGGGGTAGCTAGGTGCCTCGCGTGGCCTTGATCGCGGTTTTGGCCCTGGGAGGGTCGTGGCAGGGACGTTTCCACGACCACCGCAGGGCTCAAACGGCGATCATGA
This sequence comes from Frankia sp. AgB1.9, assembly GCF_016786355.1. Classification (GTDB taxonomy): domain Bacteria; phylum Actinomycetota; class Actinomycetes; order Frankiales; family Frankiaceae; genus Pseudofrankia. The sequence continues at coordinate 12,303 of NZ_JADWYX010000056.1, read as the reverse complement.
CCGGCTTCGAACACCGGCGACAGCGTCGCGAGCCACGGCGGGCCGTGATCAGGGGCCGAGCTGCTCCACCGTGGCACCGATTGCCTCGTAGGTCGTCGCGGCGCGCCGGTCCAGGCTCAGCAAGATCACGTCGTGTTCGGCCGCCGTGTACGCGATCAGCGCGTCGTACGTCGGGCCGCCGAGTATCTGGTGCGCGGCGACCGTGGCCAGGAGTTCCTGGTAGCCGGCCTCGGAGAGCGTGAGGTACGGATCGGTGAACCGTTCGGTCAGGAAGGTGTGCACGATCGACGGCTGAGCGCGGTGCGGCGGGGGAAGGCGTGTAAGCACCGAGTAGGACTCGACGGCGGCATGCGCGATCAGACGTGGCCGGCTGGCCATGGCCTTGCGGGCGATCGCGTGATGCTCGTGCCAGCTGGCGAAAGCGGCGACCACGACGCTGGTGTCGACCGCCTTCATCGCCTGGTCCGCTCCAGCGTCTCGCGGACCAGATCGGCGGTCAGCGGCGGCATCTCGGTATCCGCGACCGCCACCAGTCCGTCACCGTCATCGACCAGGCTCATCGGAGTCGGTGCGGGCACGATCTCCAGGCGGCCGTCCCGCTCGACGATCTCCAACGACTGGCCGGGCGAGAGCCCAAGCGCGTCGCGCAACGCCTTCGGAACGACAATGCGACCAGCGGCGTCAATGGCAGTTCGCATGCCAGAAATCTACCACTCGTATCGCCACTGCGGCTGGGTCGGCCGGGCGTGCGTTGACGGCGCATTGTGGTCGGCGAGGGCAGTGCGTGCTTCGCGCCGGGCGGTGTCAGACGCGGGCGTCGGTCCAGGCGCGGGCGAGGATCTCGTCCACTGTCTCGGCCGGAGTCTGGTCCGAGGTGTCGAGCCAGAGGCCCAGCCTGGGTGTCTCGCCGCGCAGGACCGCGTCCAGGACCCGGACGGTCCAGAGATCGCGGTACGCCGACTTCGCTCGGGCCGTCTCACGGGCGGCGACCGCGTCCGGGGAAGGCGCGAGGACGACGACCAGCAGCGGCCGGTGCTCGATGGCCATGACCATCTCGGTCAGATGCTCGCCGAGGACGATGTCCTGGACGACCGTGGTGAAGCCGGCCGCGGCGTAGCCGTCGGCGACCGTCGCCGTGAGCCGGTGACGCAGCCGAAGCTGGCCGACGGCCTCGGACGATGGGTCGGGCGTCATCTCGGCCTGGCCGCCGACCACCATCTTCCGGAACACGTCGCCCCGGACATGAACCGAACGTGGCAGCCGCTCGGCCAGCCCCTGAGCGACAGTCGACTTGCCTGCCGCCTGAATCCCAGTGATCAGAACGACCGCCGGGACAGACCACGACTCGACGGACGCGCCGCCATCGTCCAAGCCAGCGCGGTTGTCCACGTCGGTCCCGCCCAATCAAATCCGCAGGGGGTTTGGCTGGCGAGCATTACACGCAACCCAGCCACAACTGGTGACAGCGCATCAGCGCAGCGCCAACCCGGCCACCTCATCAACCCTGCCCCAGCCTGACGACGCTCTGCGCCGGAACCCCGAATCACCTGGGGAGGGCGCTCAGCGCCCTACAGGCGGCGCCCGGCGGCGGGCGCGAAGCGTCCGCCGCGGGACCGCCCTAATCGCGGTTGAGTTTGCGGTAGGTGACGCGGTGGGGGCGGGCCGCCTCCAGGCCGAGGCGCTCCAGCTTGTTGGCCTCGTAGTCGGCGAAGTTGCCCTCGAACCAGAACCACTTGGCCGGGTTCTGCTCGTCGCCCTCCCAGGCGAGGATGTGCGTCGCGACCCGGTCGAGGAACCACCGGTCGTGGGAGATGACCACGGCGCAGCCGGCGAACTCCAGCAGCGCGTCCTCCAGCGAGCGCAGCGTCTCGACGTCGAGGTCGTTGGTCGGTTCGTCGAGCAGCAGCACGTTGCCGCCGTGCTTGAGCGTCAGCGCCAGGTTCAGCCGGTTGCGCTCACCGCCGGAGAGGACCCCGACCGGCTTCTGCTGGTCCGGGCCCTTGAAACCGAACGACGACACGTACGCCCGGCTCGGGAAGTCGACCTTGCCGACGATGATGTGGTCGAGCCCGTCGGAGACGACCTGCCAGACGTTCTTCTTGGCCTCCAGGCCACTGCGCGACTGGTCGACGTAGGAGATGTCGACCGTGTCGCCCACGGTCAGCGCGCCGTCGTCGGGCGTCGCCTCGCCGGTGAGCATGGTGAACAGGGTGGTCTTGCCGACGCCGTTCGGGCCGATGATCCCGACGATGCCACCGCGCGGCAGGCTGAACGACAGGTTGTCGATCAGCACCCGGTCGCCGAACCCCTTGGTGAGGTTCTTCGCCTCGATCACCAGGTTGCCCAGGCGCGGGCCGGGCGGGATCTGGATGTCGTCGAAGTCGCGCGGCCTGGACTTGTCGGCCTCGGCCGCGAGCTCCTCGTAACGGGAGAGACGGGCCTTGCTCTTGGCCTGGCGGGCCTTCGGGCTGGAGCGGACCCACTCCAGCTCCTGGGCCAGCATCCGGCGCCGCTTGGCGTCCTTCTGGCCCTCGACCTTGACCCGGGACGCCTTGTTCTCCAGGTAGGTCGAGTAGTTGCCCTCGTACGGGATCGCCCGGCCGCGGTCGAGCTCCAGGATCCAGCCGGCCACGTTGTCCAGGAAGTACCGGTCGTGGGTGACGGCCAGCACGGCGCCCGCGTAGCGGGCCAGGTGCTGCTCCAGCCAGAGCACCGACTCGGCGTCCAGGTGGTTGGTCGGCTCGTCGAGCAGCAGCAGGTCCGGGGCCTCCAGCAGCAGCCGGCACAGCGCCACCCGGCGGCGCTCGCCACCCGAGAGCTTGGAGACGTCGGCGTCGCCCGGCGGGAGCCGCAACGCGTCCATCGCCTGGTCGAGCTGGCTGTCGAGCTCCCAGGCGTTCGCGGCCTCGATCTTGTCGATCAGCGCGGCCTGGTCGGCGAGCAGGGTGTCGAAGTCCGCGTCCGGGTCGGCCATCTTCTCGTTGATGGCCTCGTAGTCGGCGAGCACCTTGCGGATCACGGCGACGCCGTCCTCGACGTTGCCGCGGACGTCCTTGGTCTCGTCGAGGACCGGCTCCTGCGCGAGCATCCCGACCGTGTACCCGGGGGAGAGGATCGCGTCGCCGTTGCTCGGGTGGTCGAGGCCGGCCATCAGCTTGAGCAGGGTCGACTTGCCCGCCCCGTTCGGGCCGACCACGCCGATCTTGGCCCCGGGCAGGAAGGCCAGCGTCACGTCGTCGAGGACGACCTTCTCGCCGTGGGCTTTGCGCGCCTTGCGCATCTGGAAGACGTACTGGGCCATGGACCAACCCTATTGGTAGTTCGGCCGGACCTGGCGAGGCGGTGATCGAGCCCCGCCAAATCCCGGCCGACCCTGGCGATCTCGGCCCGGTCGTCGGGGTCAGACCGGCCAGTAGTACGGCAGCGTCGGGTCCGCGTCGCCGAACAGTGGGCGGTAGGCCGGCGGCGGCCAGGCGCTTGCGTGATCGGGTGGATTCGGGGTCGCCCGGGCTACCCCGAATCCACCCGATCATGACCCGGTCGCATCCGCGCCCGCCTCGCTGGCAGGCCAACCGGGCGGCCGGTGCTCGCGTCCGGGGACCAGCCCGGCGGCTAGCCGCCACGGGGTGTTTCGGGTCGGCGTTCTGGCCGGTGACGGGTCACGGTGAGGTAGCCGCGCCGAGGCCTTCGGTGTTCGGGGCGCCGGCCAGCACAGCGCCGAGGAGGCCGGGGAAGCGTGCGTCGAGGTCGGCGCAGCGCAGCCGCGAGTACTTGGTGGTGCCCTCCGCGCGGGTAGCGATGACGCCCGCCTCGCGCAGGACGCGCAGGTGGTGGCTGAGCGTCGACTTGACGATCCGTCCATCGAGCAGGCGCCCGCACGCCATCTCGACGCACCTGGCCAGCTCGGCCACGATCGCCAGCCGCGTCGGTTCGCTGAGCGCGCCCAGCACGGTGACCAGGTCGATGTCCTCGGCCGCGGGACCCGGTAGCTCGGTCATCGCGTCCACCTCCCGTGTCTACGGCACCATCGGCCTCTGTCGTCAACAGAATTACAGCCGATAACCACCGGAGATCCGGTGGACTTCCCGGGAATGCCCTGGGGCGCGGGCGCCTTGGCTTAGTTCGACAGATCTCGAACTAAGAGCCTGAGGAGCCTGATGGTCTCCAACAGAGTCGGCGAGCCGGCGGCCACGACGTCCGCACCGGCCCCCGCGACGACACTGTCACCCACGACACCGGCACCAATGACCACCACAACCAGCGCGCCGCCCTCGACCCTTCCCGCGCGGTCACCCGCGGCCCGCGCGGTCGTGCCCGCACAGCCGGCCCCGGTCGTCCAGGCGGCGCAGCCGGACCCCCGTCGCTGGCGGGTGCTGCCCGCGATCCTGGTCGCGACCTTCATGTCCCTGTTCGACATCTTCGTGGTCAACGTGGCCGCGCCCAGCATCGGCGCCGACCTCAAGACCTCGAACGCCGGCCTTGAGCTGATCGTCGCCGGCTACTCGTTCGCCTACGCCGCCGGGCTGATCACCGGTGGACGCCTGGGCGACCGGTCCGGCCGGCGCCGGATGTTCCTGGCCGGAATGGGCCTGTTCACCGTCGCGTCGGCGCTGTGCGGGTTCGCCCCGACCGAGACCACGCTGATCGTCGGCCGGCTGGTGCAGGGCGCCGGGGCGGCCGCGATGGTGCCGCAGGCCCTGGCCATCATCAACGTGATCTTCCCGCCGGCCGAGCGGGCCCGCGCGTTCGCCTACTTCGGCGTCACCGTCGGCCTCGGCGCCGTGTCCGGGCAGGTGATCGGCGGTCTGCTGGTGGACCTGAACCTCTTCGGCCTCGCCTGGCGGCCGATCTTCCTGGTCAACGTGCCGATCGGGATCGTCGCCATGGCGGTGGTCTGGCGGCTGCTCGCCGAGTCGAAGGCCGCCCGGCCCGAGCCGCTCGACCTGCCGGGGCTCGCGGCGCTCGCCGCCGGGCTCGGCCTGGTGCTGGTGCCGCTGACGCTCGGCCGGGACGAGGGCTGGCCGCTCTGGATCTGGCTGACGCTGGGCGCGGGGGTCGTGGTGTTGGGCGCCTTCGGCCGCTGGGAGGTCCGGCTCGCGCGGACCGGCGGCTACCCGATCGTCCCGCCGGCGGTGCTGCGCTCGCGGCGGACCATCGCCGGGCTGCTGGTGAGCTTCGGGTTCTTCATCTTCTTCGGCAGCTTCCTGCTGGCGGCGACGATCTTCCTGCAGGACGGTCAGCACCGCTCGCCGCTGGATGCTGGGCTTGTGTTCGGCCCGCTGGGAGTCGCGTTCGCGCTGTCCTCCATGGCGGCCCGACGCCTGGTGGCCCGGTACGGTCCGCGGACACTCACGGCTGGCGCCGCGATCAGCTTCGTGGGTCTCGCCGTGCTGCTGGTGCTCGTCATCGTCCAGGGGACCGGCGTGCCGACGGCGGCGCTGATGCCGCCGCTGCTGGCCATGGGCGTCGGGAACGGCCTGATCATCCCGGCGCTGGTCGCCGCGGTGCTGGCCGGGGCGCCCGCGGATGTGAGCGGCGCGGTCAGCGGTCTGCTCACGACCACTCAGCAGGCGTCGGCGGCGCTCGGCGTCGCCGGTGTGGGCACCGTGTTCTTCTCGGTGTCGGCCCGGGACGGGCTGGCCGACGGCTTCGTCGCGTCGATCGCGATCGGCCTCGTCGCGGTCGCGATCGCGGGCGTCGGCACGCTTCTGCTGCCGCGCGGCGACGCCGTGCCGGTGGTCGTGGCGGCAGGCCCGGCGCGCGTCGCCTCCGCCGACGCGGCCGGATCACCGGCCCTCGCGGCGCGCGTCGCCTCCGCCGACGCGGCCGGATCACCGGCCCTCGCGGCGAGCGACGCGTCCGACTGGGCGGTCGCCGTGCCGGCGCAGGTCAGCGGTGGTCTGGAGCTCCAGGCGGGGCTGTAGACGGCCCGGACGGCGGGGCGTGGCGGCGAGTCGGCCGCCACGCCCCGCCGCGTGTCCTGGGTCGACCGGTCAGCTCAGGCCCGGTTCTGCATGGAATGGGCGGCGTAGACGAGGTAGTCCCACAGCGTCGTCTCCTGCTCGGCCGGCAGCTCCAGCGAGTCGACGGCGGCGCGCATCTGGGTGATCCAGGCGTCCCGCTCGGCCGGGCCGATCGCGAACGGGACATGCCGCATCCGCAGCCGGGGGTGGCCGCGCTTCTCGTGGTAGGTCGCCGGACCACCCCAGTATTGGATCAGGAACAGCCGCAGCCGCTCCTCGGCCGGTCCGAGGTCCTCCTCCGGGTAGAGCGGCCGCAGGACCGGGTCGGTGGCGACGCCCTCGTAGAACCGCGCCACCAGGCGGCGGAAGGTCTCCTCACCGCCGACGGCCTCGAAGAACGTCTCCGCCGGCGGCGCCGAGAACGACGGGATCGGCCGCGGTGGGGTCGGCTGTGCGGGCGACGGCTGGTTCACCCCTCCATTCTGCCCACCGGCCGGGCCGCTCCCGGGCCGGATCCGCGCCGAGGCGAGTTCCCCAGCGGTGGCCGCGCGTCGCGCACCGGTCCGCGGCAGTCGGGGGATCAGCGCCGGCCCGGGGCTGTCCGCGGGGCGCTGCCGCGCATGACCCATGCCGCAGTGTCCGCCGGCAGGACGAGCGTCTGGCCGTCGTGCTCGAGCGGGCCGCTGGCCAGCATCACCCGGCCGGGCATGGCGAGCGTCGCTCCGGCGCCGGCGGCGAGCACGCAGGTCAGCACCCCGGCCCCGGCCGGCCGGGGTGGCGGGGTACCGACCTGGCGAGCCCGAGGGCCGGTCGGCCCGCCGTCGCCCGGTGGGCGCGGCGGCCGGGGCAGCCGGCCGCCCGGCGCCAGGGCGATCCGGTCGAAGGCGAGCACGCCGTCCGGCACGCCGGTGCGCCACCTGGTCATCCGTGAACCGAGGTCGGTGACCCGCAGGTGGGAGTGTCGGAAGGCCAACGCGGCCTGGACGAGCCGCCAGGTCGACCGCGGGTCGGCGCGTTGCGCGGCCACGGTCAGCGCGGCCCAGTCGTCCGGCTGCGGCAGCCAGGGGACGACCCCGTCGGGCCCGAAGCCGAACGGCGGCTCGGTGCCGGACCAGGGCATCGGCACCCGGCAGCCGTCGCGGCCAGGGGAGGTGTGCCCGGAGCGCTCCCAGACCGGGTCCTGGCGGGCTTCGGGCGCCACGTCCACCTGCGGCAGGCCCAGCTCGTCGCCCTGGTAGAGGAAGACCACGCCGGGCAGCGCCAGCATGGTCAGCAGGGCGGCCCTGGCCCGGCGCAGCCCGATCTCGCCGCCGCCGTAGCGGCTGGCCGGACGGACGACGTCGTGGTTGGCCAGCACCCACGTCGGCTGCGTCCCGGCCGCGCCGGTGGCGGTGAACCCGTCGACGATCGCCCGGCGCCAGGCGGCCGCCGACCATTCGACGGACAGCAGCGAGAACGAGAACGTCAGGTGCAGCTCGTCCGGGCGGACGTAGCGCGACAGCCGCTCGGGGTCCTCGACCCAGGTCTCGCCGACGAGGATCCGGTCCTGCCGGTCACGCCTGCGGTACCCGTCGACCAGCCTGCGCCAGGAACGGTAGACGTCGTGGACGCCGTCCTGGTCCCAGCTGTGCGGCTCCAGCTTCTCCCGGAAACCGGTCTCCGGGGTGGCCGGCGGTCCCGCCGGGTTGTCGCGCAGCTCGCCGTCCTTCACGAGGCCGTGCGAGACGTCGATCCGGAAGCCGTCGACGCCTCGGTCCAGCCAGAACCGCAGCGTGGCCTCGTGGTCGGCGCGCACCACCGGGTCCGCCCAGTTCCAGTCCGGCTGCTCCGGCGCGAACAGGTGCAGGTACCACTCGGCCGGGCTGGCTCGCGCCGTGGCGACCCCGGGGGCGGTCGGCGGCCCGGTGGACAGGTCCGGCGTGGCCGGCTCCGGGAACCGGCGGGCCTCGTCGAGCCGGGTCCAGGCCGAGCCGCCGAAGACGGAGATCCAGTTGTTGGGCGGTTCGGTGCCGCCGTCGCCCCGGCCGGGCCGGATCAGGTAGCGGTGCCGGGCCGCGTCCCCCGGCGCCGCGGCCAGGGCCGCCTGGAAGGCCGGATGGGCGTCGCTGGAGTGGTTCGGGACCAGATCGACCAGGACGGCCAGCCCCAGCCGGTGCGCCGCGGCCAGCAGGGCGTCGAACGCGGCCAGGTCGCCGAACAGCGGGTCGACGTCCCGGTGGTCGGCGACGTCGTAGCCGTGGTCGGCCATCGGCGACCGGTAGAACGGGGTGAGCCACAGGCCGTTGACGCCGAGTTCGGCGAGCTCGGGCAGCCGGGCCCGGACGCCGTCGAGGTCGCCCACGCCGTCGCCGTCCGCGTCCGCGAAGCTGCGGACATAGACCTCGTAGAAGACCGCGTCGCGCCACCAGCCACTGGTCAGGGCCACACCCGCCATTCAATCGGCCGTGGGCCGGCCTGTCCGCGAGTCCGCCTCGTCCGCCGGTACAGGCGTTCGGCGCCCATCCGTGACGCCTTGCCGGATGGCGGTGTCGGCTTGTAGTGGGCTGTGGTCGATGCGTTCGACAGGCGTGTGTTGGGGTGGCTGAACTACACTTCCCGGGTGGATGATGTGACTGCTAGTAATCAGTCCCATCCGAGGAGCCCCCGTCGAGAGGATCGTGGGATCCCGGCGGTGGGGGCGACGACGGGCGCTACTCGCAGCGGCGAGCGGCCGAGTGCCGCACGGGGGGTCGTCCCGGCCGATCCGCAGTCCGTGATCGGCTGTCTGGCGCCCTGGCGGTCCGTGCCCGGAGACCGCCGGACTGGCGTCCGCCCGTTCCGGCGGTCCAACCGCGCGAGCGGCACGGAGCTGGCCGCAGGCCGCGCTGACGGCGAGGCGGCCGTGACCGGCCGGGGCGCCGCCACGGGCCAGGGCACCCGAGCTGGCGAGGCCGAGCGGTCCGAGGCGACCGGCGGCCAAGGCGCGACTCGCGGCGCGAGCGGGACCCCGACTGGCCCGGCACCGGCGGGGGCCGGCGCGGCCTGGGCCGGAGCGCTGGAGTTCGGCGTCGGCGTCGTGCGGGACGCGCTGCTCTCGGTCCGCCGGGCCCGCAGCCGGCACGCCGACGAACGGGTCGCGCTGGAGGGCCTGTCCTTCCTGTCGGAGGCAAGCCTCGAGCTCGGCGGCTCGCTGGAGCCCTACAAGATCATCGAAATGACGGTCGTGCTGGCCAGGCGGTTGGGCGACGGCGTCATGCTCTGGCTGCGCTCACCCGAGGGCGACATCATCGACCTCGCCGCCGTCGACCACGTCGACCCGGCCGCGGCCGCCTACATGCGAGCCCTCACGGCGACCCGCCCGGCGCGGATCACCGACGACTACAGCCCGGGCGTCGTCGTGCGCACCGGGCAGCGGATGTGGATCGACGACCTGACCGCGGAGCTGCGCCGCTCGCTGTTCCCGGATCCCGTCGAGTACGCCCGGTTCCGCCGGCTCGGCTGGGGCCACTCGATCACCGTGCCGATGCACTACGGCGACCGGGTCACCGGCGCGCTGACCATCAGCCGGCGCCCCGGCGCGCCGCCCTGCAACCACGTCGAGGCGACGATCGCCGAGGACCTGGCCCGGCGGGCCGGCCTCGCGCTGGCCAACGCCCAGATGTTCCGCGAGTCCCAGGACGCCGGCCGGGCCCTGCAGCGTTCGATGCTGCCCGCCAACCCACCCGCTCTCGACGGCGCGGACGTGGCGATGGAGTACCGGCCGGGAACCGCCGGCACCGAGGTCGGCGGCGACTTCTACGACGTGATCGAGCTGCCCGGCGGCCGGGTCGGGCTCGCGATCGGCGACGTGATGGGCCGCGGGCTGCGGGCCGCCGCGGTGATGGGCCAGCTGCGCGCGGCGCTGCGGGCCTACGCGCTGGAGGAGTGGCCGCCGGCGGAGCTGCTGGCCCGGCTGGACCTGGTGGTCTCCTCGCTGCCCGGCCTCGCCCTCGCGACCTGCCTGTACGGCGTCTACGAGCCGGCCGTCCCGCTACGAGGGGCCGCCGGCTCCCAGGACGACCACCTGGGCACCGGCGAGCCCGTCGACCGCCCGGCCCGGGTGCTGCTCGCCGGCGCGGGTCATCCGGCGCCGCTGCTGGTCTGCCCGGACAGCGCGCCGCGGTACGTCGAGCTGGACCCGGGCCTGCCCCTCGGCGTCGGCGATGGCACCCGGTTCGCCGAGACGACCGTGGACCTGCCGCCGGGCTCCAGCCTCGTCTTCTTCACCGACGGGCTGGTCGAGTCCCGCCACCAGCCGATCTCCGAGGGGCTGGACCTGCTGTGCACCCGGGTCGGCGAGCAGCTGGACCGCCGCCGGAGCGCGGAGCGACGCAGCCAGGAAGCCGGGTCCCGTCGGCGCCACCCGTCCGGCGCCGACCTGCGCCCGCCGGCGCCGCCGACCGACGCGCCGGGCAGCGGCCCGGCCGCTACACCCGCTGCGGCGCCGCCGGCCTCGGCCGGCGTCGAGGGGACCGCGCCTGGAGACCAGCCCGTGGTCGATCGCCGGGCCGGCGGGCCGGGGGAGTGGGCCGGCGCCGAGCGGCGGGCCGGCACCGAGCGGCGCGCGTCCCGGGATCGCCGGGCGCCCGGGCCCGGCCGTCCGCCCGGGGGCATCGAGCGCCGCCGGGGTAACGACCGGCGTCGCCGTAGCCGAGGCGGGTTCTCGGTCCGCAGCTGGTCGGGCCCGGACACCGTCGACCTCGACGACACCCGCTGGTCGGAGAACGCGGCCCGCGCGCTGCTGGAGCTCAGCCTGCTGGCCGCCGACCTGCCGGAGGACACCGACGACGACACAGCGCTGCTGGTGCTGACGATCCAGTCGGCCGGGCCGCCGCTGCTGGAGCTGGCACTGCCGCCGGTCGCCGCGTCCGCCGGGCAGGCGCGCACGGCGGTCCGCGCGGTCGTCGAGCAGCAGGACCTCGGCCGGGCGGACGACGCGGCCCTGCTGGTCAGTGAGATCTGCACCAACGCGATCAAACACGCCCGCAGCGAGCTGACCGTGCGCCTGTGGGCCGAGTCGTCCCGGCTGCGGATCAGCGTCGAGGACCGGGAGGGCGCCACCCTGCCGAAACCCGGCCGGGCAGCGAAGGGCGACCCGGAGGCGGAGTCCGGCTGGGGCCTGTTGCTGGTCGAGGCCCTCGCCGACGCCTGGGGCGTCCAGACCACCTCAGACGGCAAACGAGTCTGGTTCGACCTCGACCTCCTCCGCCAGACCCCACCCGACGACGCGGCCTCGTCGCCTTAAGCCGAGGCGGCCTCGCCGAGGTCGGTGTTGAGGTACTGCGACCAGCGCGGATCCATCCGACGGCTCCCCAGAATGCGCCAAGCGGCTCCGCTCGGCGCGCGCGGCGCCGTGCGGAGCCGCCAGCCTAGATCAGCGACGGCGCGGTCCGCTTTTATATGGTTGCAGCGGCCGCAGGCCGCCACGACGTTCTCCCATACGTGCGGGCCCCCTCGGGACCGGGGGATCACATGGTCGAGCGACGTCGCCGGGGCGCCGCAATACACGCAGCGGTGGTGGTCGCGGGCGAGCACGCCCTTGCGGGTCAGGGGCACCTGCGAGCGGTACGGCACCCGCACGAATCGCGCTAACCGCACGACGACGGGGACTTCGACGGACGAGGCAGCGGAGTGCAGCACCTGCCCACCGGCCTCGACCATCACCGCCTTGTCCGTCAGGACAAGTATCAGTGCCCGACGTTGGGACACCACGCACAGAGGCTCGTACGTGGCATTGAGAACCAGCGCCTCTGCCACGCGCCGACCTCCTCAGCCGAGTCGAGGCGGGCGCCCTCGGGAGCCCGTTCTAACCAGCGTCTCCGGTGACAATGGATAGTCAAGCGTGTTCCGGCGCCGAACGCGAGCGTGTTTGCATGGTCATCTGCCGCGCGAAAGTGGCGATGGGCATATCTGGTCGTCTTTGTCACCACTGTATGTCGGTGGGATCACAGGTGCGTCGCGTTGCGTCGATTGGCCGCGACGGCCCGTCGCCAGCCTGACGAACCCGTGACGATCCGGATCCCGACCGGCCGGACCCATCCGGAGCCCCCTATAGGGTGGCTGGCCAGAGGCCCGAGAGCGGCGCCGAGTCAGCGGATCAAGCAGCGACCGTCTCGTGCCGAGGCAACCTGCGGCGGTTCCGGTGGCTGGCAGCAGGGTGCGACGTAACCCAGATCCCGACCCCGGACAAGCGCCTGGCAGCACATCTCCGCCAACCCCGAACCATGTTGGGGAGGGCGCTCAGCGCCGAGAGCCAGGCGGGGGGGGGGGGGGGGGGGGGGGGGGGGGGGCCGGCGGGGGGGGCCCCCGCCCCCCCGCGCCG
>NZ_JADWYX010000055.1 GCF_016786355.1 Frankia sp. AgB1.9 | reverse complement strand
CCGGGCCCCTCGGGGCCCACGCCCCCCCCTGGCCCGGCCCAGGGGTGCGCCCCCCCCCCACCCCATGGCCCTCGGGGCGCGCCCAGCGCGGCAGGCCCCGGTCGCGCTGGGCCCGCCACCGCGTCGACCCCTCCGGGGCGCGGTGTTGACCTGGACCACGGGAGATCGTCATGGCTCATGTCGGTGCGCTCCTGCTGGGGCTCGGTAACGGGGGTGTGTACGCGGCGCTCGCGCTGGCGCTCGTCCTGACCTACCGCAGCTCCGGCGTCATCAACTTCGCGACCGGAGCGGTCGCCCTGTACGTCGCCTACGTCTACGCCTTTCTCCGTCAGGGTGAGTTGCTGATCCTCATCCCGGGGCCGCCGACCTCGGTCGGCATCGGCGGGGATCCCGGGCTCGTGCCGGCGATCCTGATCGCGCTCGTCTTCGGCGCGTTGTTGGGCGTACTGCTGTATCTGCTGGTCTTCCGGCCGCTGCGAGAGGCCCCGCCGCTGGCCCGAGCGGTGGCCTCACTCGGCGTGCTGGTCGTCATCCAGTCGGCGATGGTGATCCGGCTCGGGACCGCCCCCGTCTCCGTCGACGCGATCTTCCCGGCCAGCCGGTGGCGGCTCGGTTCGCTGACGGTACTGTCCGATCGGTTCTACCTGGCGGTGACGGTCGTCGCGCTCACGCTGGCGCTGACCGCGGTGTTCCGGTTCACCCGCTTCGGGCTCACCACCCGCGCGGCGGCCGAGTCCGCCACCGGCGCATACGTCAGCGGCGCCTCGCCTGACCGGATCGCCCTGCTCAACTGGATGATCAGCGGCGTCGTCGCCGGCGCCGCCGGGATCCTCATCGCGCCGCTGAGCCCGCTCGCGCCGACCACCTACACCCTGTTCGTCGTCCCGGCGCTGGCCGCGGCCGTCGTCGGCGGCTTCCAGCACCTGGTCCCGACCGTCGCGGCGGGCCTCGCCATCGGCATGCTGCAGTCGGAGGCGCTCTCGCAGGCCGCGCAGCACTCCTGGCTGCCGTCGACCGGCTCGTCCGAGCTAGTCCCGCTGCTCGTCATCCTCGTGGCGCTGCTGGCCTCCGGCCGCTCGATCCCGGTGCGCGGCGGGCTCGTGCGCCAGCCGCTCGGCCACGCGCCCCGGCCACGCTCGCTGACCGTCCCGACGCTCGTCGGCACGGCCGTCGGCGTCCTCGCCCTGGTCGGCACGCACGGCACCTGGCGCGCCGCCGTCATCAGCACCTTCATCGCCGCCGTCATCGGGCTGTCCCTCGTCGTCGTCACCGGCTACGCGGGCCAGGTCTCGCTGGCCCAGCTCGCGCTGGCCGGTGCCGCCGCGTTCTCGCTGAGCGGCCTGACCCAGAGCTGGCACGTCCCGTTCCCGATCGCGCCGCTGCTCGCCGCCCTGGTCGCCACCGTTCTGGGCGTCCTGGTCGGCCTGCCGGCTCTGCGCCTGCGCGGGCTGACCCTCGGTGTCGTCACCCTCGCCCTGGCCTACGCGATCGAGGCCCTCTGGTTCCGCAACACCGACTTCGTCAGCAGCGCGGGGAACAAGGTCCGCCCGCCCAGGCTGTTCGGGCTCGACCTCGGGATCGGCACCGGTCACGCGTTCCCCCGGATCCAGTTCGGCCTGCTCTGCCTCGTCGTGCTGGTCGCCGTCGCGTGGGGGGTGGCCAGGCTGCGCACGAGCCGGCTCGGCTCCGCCATGCTGGCGGTGCGGGCCAACGAGCGGTCTGCCGCCGGGATCGGCATCAACGTCGTCCGCGTCAAGGTGGTCAGCTTCGCGCTGGCCTCGTTCATCGCCGGGCTGGGCGGCAGCCTGCTGGCCTACCGGCGCGGGGTCGTCACCTTCGACTCGTTCACCGCGATCGGCGGCCTGAGCCTGCTGTCCACCGCCTACCTCGCCGGGGTCACCTCGGTCTTCGGCGGTGTCAACGCCGGCATTCTCGCGGGCTCCGGGATCGTCTTCGTCGCCACCGACCGCTGGATCCACCTCGGTGACTGGTTCCCGGTGCTCTCGGGCCTGGCGGTGATCGCGGTCCTCCTCGGGCACCCCGAAGGCGTCGCCAGCGGCGGCCACGAGCTCGCGGACAAGTTCGCCGCCCGCCGGGCCGGCTGGAGACAGCGCCGGGGCCCGGTACCCGCGCCGGAAGCGGCCGTGTCGGCACCCGCGGGCCTGGCCGAGCCGGCCGCCGAGTCCCCGTCCGCGGCTCCCCCACGCTCGGGCAAGCTCCTGGAGGTCAGCGGGCTGACGGTGCGCTACGGCGGCGTCCTCGCGGTGTCGGACGTGTCGTTGCGGGTCGCCCCGGGGACCGTCGTCGGGCTCATCGGCCCCAACGGAGCCGGGAAGACGAGCGTGATCGACGCGATCACCGGCTTCGCCCGCGCGGCCGGGACGGTGGCCCTCGACGGCACGCCGATCGACGGGCTGGCGTCGTACGCCCGGGTCCACCGCGGCCTGGCCCGGACCTTCCAGTCGCTCGATCTCTACGACGACCTCACCGTCGCGGAGAACGTCGACGCCGCGATGGTCGGGCGCCACCGCGATCGGGGCCACGACGCCCTTACCGGTGCGCTGGCGCTGCTGGGCATCGCGGACCGCGCCGAGCGGCCCGCCGGGGAGCTCAGCCACGGGGAACGCCAGCTCGTCTCGATCGCCCGAGGCTGCGCGACCGACCCGGCGGTGCTCCTGCTCGACGAGCCGGCCGCGGGCCTCGACACCCGGGAGTCCCGCTGGCTCGGCGCACGTATCCGCGCCATCGCCGACACCGGCGTCGGGGTGCTCCTCGTCGACCACGACGTCGCCCTGGTGCTGGAGATCTGCGACTACATCTACGTGCTCGACTTCGGCCAGGTCATCGCGGCGGGTACGCCTTCCGAGATCCGCGGGAGCCGGGCCGTCGCCGACGCCTACCTGGGCGCCGTGCACGCCGCCGACGCCGCCGGACCGCCCGCCACGGCCACCTCTCCGGACGGGACGCGGGACGCGGACGGGACCTCTCAGCTTTCGGATGCCTCGGTGGTGACGTCATGACCAGCCCGACCACGACGACCGAGCCGGCCGACGCCGCCGCCGCACCCGCCTACGACGGTGCCCCCGGGCCGAGGCTCGTCTGCCGTGGCCTGGCCGGCGGGCGCGGATCGAACGCGGTCTTCCGGGACGTCGACCTGACCGTCGGCGCCGGGGAGGTCCTGGCTCTGCTCGGGCCCAACGGCGCCGGCAAGAGCACCCTGCTGCTGACCCTCGCCGGACTGCTGCGCGCGCAGTCCGGCGACGTCGCCGTCGACGGCGAGCCGCTGCGTCCCGGGCGCGCGACCGCCGCCAACCGGGCCGGGATCGTCCTGGTCCCCGACAACCGGGCCCTGTTCACGGGCCTGACCGTCGAGGAGAACCTCCGGGTGGCGGCCCCCCGGCGCGGCCCGAAACCCCGGTCGATGCTGGAGACCTTCCCCGACCTGGAGAAACGCTGGCGGGTGCCGGCCGGCGCGCTGTCCGGCGGCGAGCAGCAGATGCTCGCCTTGGCCCGCGCGCTGGTCCAGCGGCCGCGGGTGCTGCTCGTCGACGAGCTCAGCATGGGCCTGGCCCCGCTCATCGTCGAGTCCCTGTTCGCCGCGATCAGCCGGATCGCCTCCGGCCACGGTTGCGCCGTCGTCATCGTCGAGCAGCACGTCGGCCTCGCCCTGCAGGCGGCGGACCACGCCGCGGTGCTCAACCGGGGCCGGATCGTGCTGCGCGACCAGGCCGCGGAGCTGGCCACCCACCCCGACCGGCTGGAGGCCGCCTACCTCGGCACCCTCCCCCAGCCGGACCTCACCCCCGAGCAGGCCTGACATGGGAGGACCCACCGTGCCCGATTTAGGCGTCCCCACCGAAGCGACCAGCAGCGGCGTCGCGTTGCCCGACGTCCTGGCCGAGGTGCTTTCCCCGCGCTGGCTGAGTGAGGCGCTGGGTACCCGCTACCCGGGGATCGAGGTCACCGCAGTCGTACCCGGCCCGGTGGTCAGCCGGGTCTCCACCAACGCCCGGTTCCAGGTCGAATGCGCCGGCGGAGTGCCGGACGGCCTGTCCCCGTACCTATGTGCCAAGGGCTACTTCGGCGAGACCGGGCGGCCCGCCCGTCCGGCCGGGGTGCCCGAGACCAGCTTCTACCGGGACCTGGCCGGCCGGACCGGCGTCCGCACCCTGCGCAGCGTCTTCGCGGACGTCGACACCCGCACCGGGCAGAACATCGTCATCACCGAGGACGTCGTCGCCGAGGGCGCGACCTTCCTCGACGGGCTGAGCGACTGCACGCCCGACCAGGTCGCCGACAGCCTCGACCAGCTGGCCACCCTGCACGCCGCGACCTGGGCCAATCCCTCCCTCGCCGATGTCGGCTGGCTGCGCACCCGCCTGGAGACGTACCTGCTCGGCCGGGGCCTGCCCGAGATCGCCGGCAACTTCGGCTGCGCCATCGGCGCCCAAGTGCCCGCCGAGGCGCGCGACGCCGAGCGGCTCGTCGCGTCCTACCGCGCCCTGGCCGCTCTGGCGCCCGGCGCCGCGCCGTGGACGGTCATCCACGGGGACCCGCACATCGGGAACGTCTACCGTGACGACGCCGGCCGGCCCGCCTTCCTGGACTGGCAGCTCGTGCAGCGCGGGCCCTGGTACATCGACGTCGGCTATCACCTCGCGTCGGCGCTCACCGTGGCCGACCGCAGGCGCTGCGAGCGGGACCTGCTGGCGCACTATCTCGACCGGCTGCGGGCCGGAGGCGTCGAGGCCCCACACCCGGACCAGGCCTGGAACGACATCCGGCGCGGCATCCTCCACGGCTTCTACCTCTGGGCCATCACGCTCAAGGTCGACCCGGCCATCACCACCGCGCTCCTGGAACGGCTCGGCACGGCCGCGGCCGACCACGACGTGTTCGCCTCGGTCGGCCAGTGACCACCGCGAGGCCGTCTCTCCGCCACTGATCGCCCGACCTGTCTGGAGCGAGCCATGCCCAAGGGAATTCTGCTGGTGCAGTCCACCCCCGCGAGCCCCGAACGAGAGGCCGAGTACAACCGCTGGTACGACGAGGAACACATCCCCGACGTCTGCGCCATCCCCGGATTCGTCGCCGCCCGCCGTTACCACGTTCGTGAGGCCGGCTCGATGAAGGGTACGCCGGGGATTCCGCCGTACGTCATCCTTTACGAGATCGAGGCCGACGACTTCGCTGTTCCCATGGAAGAGCTACGGATTCGGACCGAGGCGGGCAGCATCCGGCTGAGCGACGCGATCCGGCTTCCCTCGATCGTCGGCTTCTACGAGCTCCTCGAATAGCCGCGGCTCCAGGTCATCGGGACGGGCGCTTTTCCTTCCGTTTCGAATTCCAGATCCGATTCCAGACCGGCCGGCGGCTGATTTCGCCCGGCCTCGTACAGAAAGGCACATCATGACGCCGAGAAGCGGTCGCCTTCAGGGCAAGGTGGCGTTCATCACCGGCGCCGCCCGTGGCCAGGGACGCTCGCACGCCGTGGCGCTCGCCCGGGAGGGCGCCGACATCGCGGCCCTCGACATCGCGGAGCAGATCGAGACCGTCCCATACCCGATGTCCACCCGCGCCGATCTGGACGAGACGGTCGCGCTGGTCAAGGAGGCGGGCGGGCGCTGCCTGCCGATCGTCGCCGACGTCCGTGACATCCACGCCATGGACGGGGCCGTCAAGGAGACGCTCGCCGAGCTCGGGCGGATCGACATCGTGCTCGCGAACGCCGGCATTCTCCACATCGCCCAGGAGGGCGAGGACCTCGACGGCGCGGCCCGCACCTGGGCCGACGCGGTCGGCGTCATGATGACCGGCGTCTTCAACACGATCCGCGTGACCGCGCAACCGATGATCGACCAGGGCGACGGCGGTTCGATCGTCATCACCAGCTCGACCGCCGGGCTTTCCGGCATGCTCGACGGCACCGGCGGCATCGCCGGCTACACCGCGTCCAAGCACGGCGTGATCGGGCTGATGCGCGGCTACGCCAAGCTGCTCGGGCGCCACAGCATCCGGGTCAACTCCGTGCACCCGATGGGCGTCGCCACCCCGATGGTGATGAACGAGCAGTTCGCCCAGCTCTACGCCAACCCCGAGAACGCGAAGATCCTCGACGTCGCGCCGCGGCTGTTGCCCATCAACATCCTCGACGCCGCCGACGTCAGCAACGCGATCCTCTGGCTGGTCTCCGACGACGCCCGCGCGATCACCGGCATCACCCTGCCCGTCGACGCCGGCGTCACCAGCCCCTGATTCGTCGGACGTTCGGACGGGGTGCTGATCGTCGTCTCGGCCCTCCGGCGGTTGTCACGCCAAACGAAGACAACCGCCGGAGGGCCGAGGCCGTAGTCAAGGTGTCGGCGCGGGAACCCAGTCACAATCAAGGAGAATGATGACCACCGGCCGGCGATTACGCCAGGTCTCAGCCACGGCCGTGGCGCTGGCTTTGGCTGCGGTCTCGACGGGATGCGCGGCAACCTCGAACAGCAGTAGCGTGAACACCTGCGCCTCACCGGGTGTAACGGCGAACGAGGTGAAACTCGGGTTACTCTATCCGGACTCGGGCCTGCTTTCCAACGGTCTCCTGGACGCTCGCAGCGCGGTCACCGCCCGGATCGGGCTGGCCAATGCCTCAGGCGGGATACACGGCCGCCGAATCACCCTGGTACCGGCGGACGACCACTCCGATCCGGCGTCCAACCTGTCCGCCGCGCGCACCTTGGTCGAGAACGCCAATGTCTTCGGCGTCGTCGAGGAGAGCGCGGTCGCCACCGGCTCGGCCGCCTACCTCAGCGCACAGGGCGTCCCCGTCACCGGGCTGGCCATCGAACCCGTCTGGGCCGAGCAGCCGAACATGTTCACGGACGCCTTTCCCTTCAGCGGCGGAGCCGTCACCACATTCGGCCTGTTCGGTAAGCAGCAGGGTGCCACCCGCGCCTTCGTCGTACAGGACCCGAGCCTGGCCACCTCGCGACGAGTGACAGCCTCCCTCGCCGCCAGCTTCGCCTCGCAGGGCATCGCCATCGTCGGCACCGCCGACTACTCGACGAACACCTACAGCCCGGATGCCATCGCCAGGCAGATCGTCACCACCCGGGCTGACGCCATCATCGGTGGGGTGTCCGCCGCGAGTCTCGCCAAGATCCTGATCGCGGCCCGCGGTGAGGGCGCGCAGGTCAGGATGACGCTCGGAGTCAACGGCTATGACCAGCAGCTTGTCCACGAGTACGGCGGCCTCGTCGCCGGCATGTCGGTCGTCGTCGGCTACGCGCCGTTCCAGTCGAACTCGCCGGCGCTCGCCGCCTACCGGAAGGCGATGGCGGCCTACGCACCCGAGATCGTCGAGCCGGACGACGAGTCCGCGCTGGCGAGCTACGTGACCGCCGACCTGTTTCTCCGCGGACTCGAGGCCGCCGGCGCCTGCCCGACCCGGGCGGGGTTCATCCAGGCGCTTCGCCAGGTGACCGACTATGACGGAGCGGGTCTGATCCCCGGGCCGGTGAACCTCCAGAAGGTCGCGGGCGGCTCCCAGACCTGCTACTTCTTCGTCCAGGTCAACCGGTCGGGCACCGACTTCGAAGCCATCCCGCGGACGGCCGGACCGAGCGACGGTCAATGGTGCGGAACCGCGATTCCCGCGGGCTGACAAGGGCCCTCTGGGGCCGTGTCCGTAGCCGTTCTACGACCGCCAGAGGGCCTCGGGGCGGGGGGGGGGGCGGGGGGGGGGGGCCCCCCCCCCCCCGCCCGCCCACCCCCGCGCGCCCGGCCACCCTGACCGCCCAGTCCGGCCCGCGGCCGATCGCGGTGACCATCCATCAGCGTGACCCCACCACGCAGTTCGGCGACCGGATCGGGATGGCCGTCGAGATCGCGCTCAACGCGGCCATCTTCCGCGACTCCGACGACGAGCTCACCACCGCGGGCCGGTACATCGACATCTCCGCCCGGCTGTTGGGACCGCTGTTCCTCGGCTTCTCCCTGCTCGCCGTCCGCAACCGCGTCAAACGCTGAGCATCCTGGCCTCGGTGTTCTGGGTTCCACCCTGGTGCCGGCTACGCGACGAGCTCCGGGTAGAGGACGGACGGGTCCGCCGAGAGGGCGGCCTTGACGTGGCGGGTCGTGTCGTCGGCGAGGACCTCGAACGCGCCGGCCTCGACGCCGTCGAGCGCGAGATCCGCGACGACGCGCGGGTCGGCCTTCGGGGCGTCGACGTTCGCGGCCATGTCGGTGTCGATGTAGCCGACGTGCAGGCCGGTCACCGCGATCCCGCGGGGCCGCAGCTCGGCGCGCAGCGACTGGGTCAGCGACCACAGGGCGGCCTTCGACGCCGCGTACGAGCCGCCCTGCGCGTACCAGGACAGCACCGAGGCGACGTTCAGCAGGTGGCCGCCGCCGTTCGCCGCCAGCACCGGGGCGAACGCCCGGGTGACGAGCAGCGGGCCGTAGAAGTTCGTCTCGAACTCGCGGCGGACGTCGGCCAGGTCGCCGTCGAGGAACGGCACGCCGAGGTAACCGCCGGCGTTGTTCACCAGGATCGTCACGTCACCCGCCGCGGCGGCCGCGGCGGCGACGGCGGCCGGGTCGGTCACCTCCAGGGCCAGCGGGACGGCGTGCGGGTGGGTGACGGTGCGCGGGTCGCGGGCGGTCGCGTAGACCTTGCGGGCGCCCCGGTCGAACGCGGCGTCGACGAACGCGCGCCCGAGCCCGCGGTTTCCGCCGGTGACGAGTACGACGGCGCCTTCGAGAGAGGTCATGGCCAGCTCCTTGTCCCCGGGCGGCGGGCGGCTCCCGCCACCGACACCCGGGAAACCGATCGGTTTCCGTGGTCGACTCCGACAGTAAACCGATCGGTTTCCAACGGCAAGGTGTGGGGCTACGCTCGTGGGGTGAGCAATGCCACGGCGCCCGACAGCCGGTCCGACCCCGCCGCGCGGCTGGTGGCCGCGGCCGGGCCGCTGTTCTACCGGGAGGGCGTCGCGACCGGCGTCGACGCGCTGTGCCGCGCGGCCGGCGTCTCCAAGCGCACGATGTACCAGCTGTTCGCCAGCAAGGACGAGGTGATCGCCGCCGGCCTCGACCAGTGGGCCGACTGGATCCGCGCCACCATGTGGCCGCCCGACGACGACGGCGCCGGCCCCCGCGACCGGGTCCTGGCGGTCTTCGCGGCACTGGAGGCGGCCAGCGGCGACCCGGAGTTCCGGGGCTGCCCGTTCGTCGCGGCCGCCGTCGAGGTCAAGGACCCCGACCACCCCGCGGCCGTCGTCGCCCGCCGCCACAAGGAGGCCCTCACCGGCTTCTTCGCCACCGAGGCCCGCCGCGGCGGCGCCGCCGACCCCGACGGCCTCGCCGCCGCGCTCACCATCGTCTACGACGGGTCCAGCGCCCGCGCGGTCGTCCTCGCCCGGCCGCTCGACGGCCTCGCCGTGGCCACCGCGACGACCCTGCTGGACGCGGCCGGCCTGCGGTAGCCGGCCGCGATCCCACTGGGTGTGCGGTCCGGCGCGGACGTGGGTCCACGGCGAACGCGCTAGGCCCTTTCCTGGGAGCTTGAAGCGCCGATGGCGGCCGGCGCCTCCCGCCTTGATCGCTGTTTCGGCCCTCAGGTGGTCGCGCAACAGGTCCGATCGCAACCACGCGAGGGCCGAAACAGCGATCAGTGGCACCAGGGTGGTGGTGGTGCGTGACGCACCCGCCAAGATCTACGGAAGTGTCCTAAGGCACCGGGTCGACGCCGGCCGGCTCGGCGGGTCGCGGGACGGCGGGTCGGCCGCCGCCGGGGGAGGGCACCGTCCCCGCCTCGACGCCGGGCTCCTGCGCCGCTGCGTCGCCGGAGCCGGCGGCCAGGTCCGGGCTCGGGCCGAGAGCCGGACGCCCGCCGCGCAGCAGCGACGCGACCGCGGCGACGGCGGCGAGGACAGCTGCCGTCGCGAAGACGATGACGAGGCCGTGGTGGAAGGGCCCGGAGATCAGGTCGGGGAAGAACTCGTGGCCGGTCACCGTGGCCCGCTGCTCAGGGGTGAGCCGCGCGAGCGTCCCCGACGGGAGCAGGTGCTCGATCGGGTTGAACCCCAGCTGGGCGGCGAACAGCGACGCGACCGGTGGCAGGTGCCCGACCTGCGCGGCGACGTCCGCCGGCACCCCCTGGCGGGCGAGGCCGCCGGACAGCGCCCGCGGCAGGCTGCCGGCGAGGCCCGCGACCATCAGCGAGAAGAACACCCCGATCGACAGCGCCGTCCCGGTGTTCTGGAACGTCGCGCGCATCCCGGACGCCACCCCACGCTGCGCGACCGGCACCGAACCCATGATCGACGACGTGTTCGGGGAGGCGAACATGCCCGACGCGATGCCGTTGAGCAGCAGCAGCGTGGCGAACGGCCAGTACGAGAAGTCGACGGGCAGCAGCATCAGCCCGACGAAGCTCGCGCCGAACAGGATCGCCCCGGCCGACGCGATCCCCCGGGAGCCGAACCGGTCGGACAGCATCCCGGAGATCGGCCCGGCGACGAGGAACCCGAACGTCAGCGGCAGCATGAAGATGCCGGCCCACAGCGGGGTGTCGGCGAAGTCGTAGCCGTGCAGCGGCAGCCACACACCCTGCAGCCAGATGATCAGGATGAACTGCATCCCGCCGCGCCCGATCGACACGCACAGCGACCCGATGTTCCCGGCGGCGAACGCCCGGTTGCGGAACAGCCCCAGATTGATCATCGGCGCCTTGACCCGGCCCTCGGCGACGGCGAACGCGACGAGCAGCGCGGCGCCGCCTGCGATCAGGGCGACGACCAGCGGCCGGGTCCAGCCCATGGTGTGCCCGCCGTAGGGCTGCAGGCCGTAGGTGACGCCGACGAGCACCGCGGACAGGCCGACCCCGAAGGTGAGGTTGCCCCACCAGTCGATCCGGCCGCCGCCGCGGGCCGAGGTCTCCCGCAGCTTCGCGTACGCCCAGAACGTGCCGAAGATCCCGACCGGGACGTTGATCCAGAACACGGCTCGCCAGTCCCAGGCGGTGAGCAGGCCACCGGCGACGAGGCCGACGAACTGGCCGGCCAGGGCGGCGACCTGGTTGACGCCGAGGGCGAACCCGCGCCGTTCGGCGGGGAACGCGTCGGTGAGGATCGCCGCCGAGTTCGCCGTCAGCATCGACCCGCCGACGGCCTGCAGCAGCCGCCAGACGATCAGCCACATCGCCCCGTGGGCCTTGTCGAACGGGTCGAACGACAGCAGCACGGAGGCGACGGTGAACACGGCGAAGCCGGCGTTGTAGAGCTTGACCCGGCCGTACATGTCCCCGAGCCGGCCGACGGTGACGACGAGCACCGCCTGCACCAGCCGGTAGCCCATGATCATCCAGAGCAGGAAGGCGATGTTCCCTGGCGCCAGCGGGTCCAGGTGCACGCCGCGGAAGATCGCCGGCAGGGCGATCAGGACGATCGACCCGTCGAGTGCCGACATGAACACCGCGGCGGTCGTGTTCGTCAGCGCGACCCACCGGTACGGGTCGGGGGCGGTCCGGGCCTGCGCGGGGGCTGCGTCCGGGGCAGCGGTGCCCGGGGCGGCCATCAGGCGTGGCTCGTCGCGAGCGGCTCCAGGGTCGCGGTGGGGGTGACGGTCATGGGAACCCTCCAGGGGGTCGGGGTCGGCCGCGGGTCGGTCAGAGCTGGGCCAGCCGGTCGAGCAGGGCCATCGCCTCGATGACGGTCTGGCGTTCGGCCTCGGTGTAGTGGTCGTGCAGCGCCCGGTTGAGCCACTCGTGCCGGGCGTTCTTGTTGCCCTCGGCGCGGGCCACGCCGGCCTCGGTGAGGGTGACGAGCTGGCGGCGTCCGTCGGTCGGGTCCGGGTCGCGGCGGATCAGCCCGGCCGCGTCGAGCGCCGCGAGCGTCGCGGCCATCGACTGCGGCCGAATCCGCTCGCTGGCCGCGAGCCCGCTGGCGGTCCCCGCGCCGACCCTGGACAGCTGCGCGAGCACGGACGCCTGGGAGGGGGACAGTTCGCCACCGGCGGTGCCGTCGGCGACCTCGCGCAGCCGGCGGCGCAGCCGGCCGATCACGACCCGCACGTCCCGCGCCGCCGTCACGGCCGACGCGGCGAGCGCCACGTCCCCCGCCTCGTCGGCGGGCTGGTCGCCACCGCCGTCTTCGCGCGTTTCAGCCACGGATGCCACCCTAAATCCGACAGTCCAGACTGTCCAGTGCAACCTGTGCAGTTCCGACTGTGTATCCGGGCGGTGATCCTCGCTCGTGCCAGGCCCTGCTCGCGGGAGGATCAGGGGGTGGCGACGCAGCGGCGGTTCATCCGGGAGGTGCGGCTGTCCGTGCCGTCCGGCGCGGGCGGCTACCCGTTCGGCCTTCCCGCGGTCGCGTGGCTGGGCCGGGGGGACGGGCTGCGCTTCGGTGGCGGGGTGACGTTCCTGGTGGGGGAGAACGGCAGCGGCAAGTCGACGCTCGTCGAGGCGCTGGCCGTCGCGGCGGGGTTCAACCCGGAGGGCGGCAGCCAGAACTTCCGGTTCGCGACCCGCGCCACCGAGTCCTCGCTCGGCGACCACCTGGTCCTGAGCTGGGAGGTCCGCAAGCCCCGCACCGGGTTCTTCCTGCGCGCCGAGTCGTACTACAACGTGGCCAGCGAGATCGAACGCCTCGACCGGGACGGGCCGACGCGGCTGCTGGACTCCTACGGCGGGGTGTCGCCGCATGAGCGGTCCCACGGCGAGTCGTTCCTCGACCTGGCGACCCACCGGTTCGGCCCCGACGGGCTGTACATCCTCGACGAGCCGGAGGCCGCCCTGTCGGTCCGCGGCGCGATGGCGCTGCTGGCCCGGTTCGCGGACCTGGCCGCCGCCGGCTGCCAGCTGATCGTCGCCACCCACTCGCCGGTGCTGCTCGCGCTGCCGGGAGCCACGATCTACGAGATTGACGCCGACGGCACGATCGGACCAGTCGGTTACGACGATGCGCTGCCGGTCCGGATGACCCGTGACTTCCTCGCCTCCCCGGACCGCTACCTGCGGCATCTCCTAGCCGGCGGCTGACCGCCGGGCGCGGCCGGCCGCGGGCGTGCGAACCGCAGCGGTGCCCACGTTCGCGGCGAACCGGGCGTGCCAGCCGGTGCGGCGCGCATCATGAACGGGTGGGCCCGTTCACCGACCAGGCGCCGTTCGCGGTCCGGTTCGGCTGGGGCCCCGACGACCTCGCCGCGCTCGCGCCCGGCGGCGACGTCGTCGTGATCGTCGACGTGCTGCGGTTCACCACCGCCGTGTCGGTCGCCGTCAGCCGCGGCGCCCACGTCCTGCCGCACCGCTGGCGGGACCAGGCCGCGGCCCGGTTCGCCGCCGAGCGGGGCGCGCTGCTCGGGGGCCGCCGCGAGGACCCGGACAGCCCGTGGTCGCTGTCCCCCACCGACCTCGCGACGATCCCCCCGGGGACCCGGCTGGTCCTGCCGTCCCCGAACGGCGCCACCCTGTCCGCCGCCGCCCTGGAGCTCGGGGTGTCCCGGCTGCTGGCCGGCTGCCTGCGCAACGCGGCCGCGGTAGGCCGGGCCGCCGCGGCGCGGATCGCGGGCGGCGGGCACCTGGTAGTGATCGCCTCCGGGGAACGCTGGCCTGACGTGTACGGCGACCCGCACCGTGGCCCGCTGCGCCCCGCCGTCGAGGACCTGCTCGGCGCCGGCGCGGTCATCGCCCGCACCGTCCAGGCCGCGGGACTGGCCAGGGAGCAGCTCTCCGCCGAGGCCCGGGCTGCGATGGCCGCGTTCCTCGCCGCCGAACCGGACCTGCACGCCGAGCTGCGCGCGTCGGCGTCCGGGCGGGAGCTGCTGGCGCTCGGCTGGGACGACGACATCGCCGCCGCCGCCCAGCTCGACGTCGACCAGGCCGTCCCGGCCCTGACCGACGGCGCGTTCACCGCGTCCGAATAGGCGTTCGAGACCCACAGCGTCGCGTATTCAACAGTTCACCGCGACGACGGACGTCTGCCCGTCACCTTCGCCGCGCCGTCCCAGCCGGGTACCGGGCAGGCGGCAGCTCAGCGGGCGGCGGCGCCGAACCAGGTGACCAGCCGTTCGCCCAGGTCATCCTGGTCGTCGCCGACCCACGCGACGTGGCCGTCCGGCCGCAGCAGCACGGCGGGTACGTCCAGCTCGTCGCTGACGTCGACGACGTGGTCGACCCGGTCCGCCCAGCCCGCCACCGACAGCCGCCCGGTCTGGTCGAGCAACAGTCCGCGGCCCGCGTGCGTCAACGCATAGAGGCGGCCGCCGGTCAGCGCGACGTCGCGCAGCCGCCGCCCAAGCAGCTCATGACCCGGCCCGAGGTCGTAACGGACCCCGATCCCGGTGATCTTCTCGATCAGGAGGCGGTTCACGTCGTCGAAGTCCATCAGCTCCGCCAACAGCCGGCGGACGGCCTGGGGACCGGGCTCCAGCGAGGTCAGCTCGACCTGCGCGCGGGTGTTGTCGAGGACGGCGGCGGCGACCGGGTGGCGTTCGCCGTGGTAGCTGTCGAGCAGCCCCGGGGGCGCCCAGCCGTTGATCTCGGCGGCCAGTTTCCAGCCGAGGTTGAACGCGTCCTGGAGACCCAGGTTGAGGCCCTGCCCGCCGTTCGGCGGGTGGATGTGCGCCGCGTCGCCGGCCAGCAGCACCCGGCCGGTCCGGTAACGCTCGGCGAGCCTGGTGGCGTCGCCGAACCGGGACAGCGACCGTGGCGAGTGCGCGCCGAAGTCGGTGCCGGCCAGGGCCCTGACCTGCGCTTTCAGCTCGTCGAGAGTCGGCGGGACCGTCGGGTCCTCGGCCAGGCCGGCGGCGGGCGCCCCGAGGCGGTACAGCCCGTTCCCGAGGGGCACGGCGCCGAAGTTCTTGTGGGTCTTGTAGACCTCGGTCACGACGGCCATCAGGGTCTGTTCGGGGACGGCGATCTCCACCTCGCCGAGCAGGGTCTCGCGGCGGGTCGGCTCGCCGGGGAAGGCGATACCGGCCAGTTTGCGGACCGTGCTGCGGCCGCCGTCGCAGCCGACCAGGTAGCGGGCCGCCAGCCGGGTGCCGTCGGCGAGCTCGGCGGTCACCCGCTCGTCGTTCTGGCTGAGACCGACGAGCGCGCCGCCCCGGCGCAGGTCGGCGCCGAGGCTGGTGGCGTGCTCGGTGAGCATCCGTTCGACGGTGGGCTGCGGGATGCCGAGGAGGTACGGGTGGGCGGTGTCCAAGCCGCCCGGCGCCGGTCGGACGAGGCCGGCGAAGGAGGCCCGCAGCGGGTGGCGCGTGCCGTGTGGCAGGAGCCGGTCCAGCAGGCCGCGGGCGTCGAGCACCTCGACGCTGCGGGCGTGCAGGCCGAGTGCCCGGGCCCGGCTGGTCGGTGCGGCGTCCTGCTCCACGACGACGACGCGCACGCCGTGGAGCCGCAGCTCGGCGGCCAGCATCAGACCGGTCGGCCCACCCCCGGCGATGATCACGTCAGTCATCGGAGGCGCTCCGCTCCGCCGGGCCACGTTCGGCCTGGGCGCGGATCGCGCGCAGCCAGCGCCGCATGACGACACGGTGACCCCCGGAACCGATCACCAGGGCGCGGTAGACCCGACCGCGCCAGCCGGGGAACGCGGCGCAGGTCCGGGCGGCGAGCACCGTCCCGCCGTCGCGCGCCGAAAGCCGCCACTCCAGCGTGTAGTCGGAGAACCGGTGGCCGCCGGCGAACAGCAGCCGGCGCGGCGGGTCGGACTCGGCGACCGCGAACCCCGGCCGGGCCGCGTCGGGATCCGAGAGCCGCAGCGCCCGGGTCAGCAGGGCGCCGCCGGGCCGGCGCCGCGGCGGCGCGACCAGGACAGCCCAGACGGCGGTGGCCGGCGCCACAACGAACACGCTGTGCTCGTCGACGAACGGCGGCCCGCCCGCAGCCGGCCCGGTCACGCGCCCCCGCCCGGCCGTTCCCCTGGTTCGCCGCTTCCGCTGGCGAGAAACCGGTCCAGGACGTCGCGGTCGAGGTCGTAGGACAGCAGCCCCGCCGCCTGGTCCGGTGGCAGCCAGCGCAGCTCGTCGACCTCGTCGTTCGGCGTGAACGCACCCCCGGTGACCCGCAGCGCCCAGTACCGCACGACCTTCGTCGCCGGCTTCGACGGCGCGGACCCGTGCCGTCCGACCGGGTAGGTCACGTCGCCGAGCAGGACACCGACCTCGACGGCGAACCCGGTCTCCTCGTCGACCTCCCGGACCGCGGCCGCCAGCCATGTCTCGTCGCCGTCGACCTTGCCCTTGGGCAGCGACCAGTCGTCGTACCTGGGCCGGTGCACGACCACGACCTCGACGCCGCCCGCCGCCGGGCGCCACACCACCCCGCCGGCCGCCCGGACCTCGGCGCCGTCCACGCCGGCCTCGTTTTCTGGTGCCTCGCCCACGACGTCCCCTTCTCCCCGGCCCCGCCTCGGCGACCCACCGGCCGCGCTCTCCCGATCGTGACAGCCCGCCTACCCGGGCGCCGCATCGACCGATCGGTGGATGGGCGGCGTCCACCGCACGGTGGCCGGGATGTAGCCGGCGGGGCGATGTGGCGCACCCGGCCCGCGCGAGATCGTCAGAGCTGTCCACGGGGGCTCGCAGGGAAGGGATGGACCGGTGACGGTTGTCGAGGTGACCCGGCTACGCAAGGCCTACGGGGATCGGGTCGCGGTCCGCGACATCTCGTTCTCCGTGGCGGAAGGGGAGATCTTCGGCCTGCTCGGGCCGAACGGCGCCGGGAAGACGACGACGGTCGAGTGCGTCGCCGGGCTGCGCGCGCCCGACGGCGGAGCCGTGCGGGTGCTCGGCCACGACCCGGCCCGGGACCGGGCCGCGGTCACGGCCCGCCTCGGCGTCCAGCTGCAGGACAGCGAGCTGCAGGCGAACCTGCGGGTCGGCGAGGCGCTGGAGCTGTTCGCCTCCTTCTACCCACGACCGGCCGACCCGGGCGAGCTGCTCGACGCCCTCGGCCTCACCGCGCAGGCCCGCACCCGGTTCGGGAAGCTGTCCGGCGGCCAGCGCCAGCGGCTCTCGATCGCGCTCGCGCTGGTCGGAGCGCCGAAGGTCGCGATCCTCGACGAGCTGACGACGGGCCTGGACCCGGCCGCCCGCCGCGACACCTGGGAGCTCATCGCGGCGGTCCGCGACCGGGGCGTGACGATCCTGCTTGTCACCCACTTCATGACGGAAGCCGAACGGCTCTGTGACCGGGTCGCGGTCATCGACGCCGGCCAGGTCGTCGCCTGCGACTCGCCGTCGGCGTTGACCGCCCGCCTCGGCGCCCGCCAGCGGATCCGCTTCACCCCGTCCGGACCGCTCGGTGTCGACGAGCTGGCCGTACTGCCCGGCGTCGAGTCGGTCAGCCGCCACGGCGAGGAGCTCCTCGTCGTCGGCGACGACGACGCGCTGTCGGTCCTCACCGCCCACCTGGCCCGGACCGGGGTGCTCGCGCGCCGGCTGCGGGTCGAGCAGCCCAGCCTCGACGACGCCTACCTCGCGCTCACCGCCCGCACCCCGCCCCCGGACCAGCCATGAGCCCCACGCCCGCGACCACCACCGAGGAGAAGGCCATGACGTCGATCACCGCCACCGTCCCGGCCCGAGCCGGCCGCCGTCACCCGTTCTGGCGGCTGGCCCGCGTCGAGGCGCTGCTGTTCGCCCGGTCCGTCGGCTCGATCCTGTGGACCGCGCTGCTGCCGATCGCCGCGGTCGTCGTTCTCGGCGCCGTGCCCGCGACCCGCCACCCGAGCGCCTCGTTCGACGGCCGCAGTTGGCTGGAGGTGTACCTGCCGATCCTGATGATGTACGTGTTCGTCATGGCGTCGGTGAACTTCCTGCCGGAGGTGCTCGCGGGCTACCGGGAGAAGGGCATCCTGCGCCGCCTGGCGACGACACCCGTGCCACCGGCGCGCCTGCTCGGCGCGCAGGCGCTGATCTACCTGACGCTCGGCGTCGTCATCGACGTGGTCATCCTGGTGATCGGGATCGGTTTCGGCGCGCCGGCGCCCCGCCAGCCCGTCGGCTTCGTCCTCTCCCTGCTGCTGGTGGCGGCCGCGACGCTGGGGATCGGTCTGCTGATCACCGCGCTCGCCCCGAACGGCCGGGCCGCGAACGCGGCGGGCATGCTGGCCTTCTTCCCGCTGATCTTCTTCGCCGGGCTGTGGATTCCGCGCCCCGAGATGAACCACGTCCTGCGCACGATCAGCGACTACAGCCCGCTCGGCGCCGGGGTCCACGCGGTCGGGGGCTCGCTGGACGGGCACTGGCCGGCCGCGTCCGCGCTGCTCGTCCTCGTCGGCTGGGCCGCCGTCTGTGGCGCGATCGCGGCGCGCCGCTTCCGCTGGCAGTGACACGATGACGGTCATGAGCGGCGTCCACCTCCCCCACCAGGCCGTGGGCCCGGGGCCTGGATGCGGGGCTGGGGTGCAGGCGGACCCGTCGGCGCAGGTCGGCGAGGTGACCTGGCAGGAGCGCTCGGACCGCCTCGCCCGGCTGTTGATGCTGCCGATGCTCGCCATCTCGACCCTGCTGGCAGTGATCACGCTGCCGGCCGTGCGCACCGACCACGCCCGGGCCGAGATCGGCGTCGCCGTGTTGGCCGTCGCCGCCCTCTGGTCGACCGGGCTGATCCGCTACCCGGTGACGGGCGTGCCCCTGCGGTCACGCTGGCTGGTGTTCGGCGTCCACCTGACGCTGGCCGCGACGCTGGTCTGGTTGAACCCCTGGTACGGCGTGTTCGCCTTCACCGGCTACTTCCTCGCGGACGAGCTCGGCGGCCGCGCCCGGCGGGTCGGGTTCGTCGCCGTCGCGCTCGTGTCGGCAGCCTCCCAGGCCGCCGGCTACCCGAACGGCTCGAACGCCCACACCGTCACCTACCTGATCATGGCGGCGTTCAACGTCGTCGCCGTGCTCCTGATGGTCAACCTGACGAACCGGGTGATGGAACAGAACACCGAACGCGGCCGGATGATCGCCGAGCTGGCCGAGACGAACCGCCAGCTCCAGGCGTCGATGGACGAGAACGCCGGCCTGCACGCGCAGCTGCTGACCCAGGCCCGCGAGGCCGGCGTCGCGGAGGAACGTGGCCGGCTCGCCGGCGAGATCCACGACACCCTCGCCCAGGGCCTCGCCGGGATCATCACCCAGCTGGAGGCGGCGCGGCGGGCGCACGCCGACCCGGCCGAGTGGTCCCGCCACGTCGAGCTCGCCGACGGGCTCGCCCGCGCGAACCTCACCGAGGCCCGCCGTTCGGTGCGGGCGCTGCGCCCCGAGCAGCTCGAGCAGGCCGGCCTCTCCGACGCTCTCGCCGACCTGGCCCGCGACTGGTCGCGGCGCGCCCAGGTCCCCGCCGAGGTCGTGACCACGGGCGTCCCGGTCCGGGCCCCCGCTGAAACGGAGATGGCGGTGTTCCGCATCGCCCAGGAGGCACTCGCGAACGTGGCCAGGCACGCCCACGCGAACCGAGCCCGGGTGACCCTCAGCTACCTCGACGACGCGCTCCTGCTGGATGTCGCCGACGACGGAGCCGGTTTCCATCCAGGCGCCGGCGCGCCGCCGGCCCGGTTCGGCGTGACCGGGATGCGCCGGCGCGCCGAGTCCGTCGCGGGGACGCTGAGCATCGAGTCCGCGCCCGGCGACGGGACCACCGTCAACGCCGCGTTCCCGCTGACGCCGGCCCAAGCTGACGAGGCGACCCCGGACCGCGGGGGAGCGGACCCTGCCGAGGCCCCGGTCCGCGACGCGGCGTCCGTGCGGGCGGCCCGGTGAGCCGCGCCCAGGCGGGGCCGATCCGGCTCCTGATCGTCGACGACCATCCGATCGTGCGCGACGGCCTTCGAGGCGTGTTCGCCGGCGACCCGGACTTCGAGGTCGTCGCCGAGGCCGCCGACGGCCTCGACGCCGTCCGGGTGGCCGAGACCGTCGAGGTCGACGTGATCCTCATGGACCTGCGGATGCCCGGGACCAGCGGCGTCGAGGCGATCACCCGGCTGCGGGAACGCAACCATCCGGCCCGCGTGCTCGTCCTGACGACCTTCGACAGCGACCGTGACGTCGTCGCGGCGATCGAGGCGGGCGCCACCGGCTACCTGCTCAAGGACGCGCGGCGCGACGAGCTGATCCGGGCGGTCCGCGCCGCGGACGCCGGCCAGCCGGTCCTCGCCCCGTCGGTCGCGGGCACCTTGATGGGCCGGGTCGGTGCCCGCGAACCCGGCGGTCTGAGCCCCCGCGAGCTCGACGTGCTGCGCCTCGTCGCGGCCGGCGCCACGAACCAGGCCGCCGCCCGCGAGCTGCTCGTCAGCGAGGCCACGATCAAGACCCACCTGATCCACCTGTACAACAAGCTCGGGGTCCGCGACCGCGCGGCCGCCGTCGCCGTCGCCTACCAGCGCGGCATCCTCGGCTGACCGGCCCACCGCCGGCCGGTCGAGTGGCCGCGTGGGTCAGGCGCCGAGGCCAGTCTCGATCCGCGCCTGCGCACCCTCCGGCCGCGCGGGCGCCGGCACGACGTCGGCCGCCTGCGCCGCCGTCGCGCCGGTGTCGTAACGCCAGAACGGCCGGACCGCGACGGCGGCGATCAGCACGAGGACGACGCAGAGGATCGCCGAACCCGACCAGGCGACAGTGAGGGTCGTCGCGGCGGCCATCGCGCCCGCCCGCAGGTCCCCCAGCCGCGGGCCGCCCGCGACGACGACGGTGAACACGCCCTGCAGCCGTCCCCGCATGTTGTCGGGCACGTAGGTCTGCAGGATCGTCTGCCGGCACACGGCGCTGATCAGGTCGGCCGCGCCCGCGAACGCGAGCAGCACGATCGCCAGCCAGTACACGTGGGCGAACCCGGCGAGACTGATCGCCGCCGCCCAGCCGAGGACCGCGACGGTCAGGACGACGCCCTGGCGGCGGACCCGGCCGATCCAGCCGCTGCTCAGCCCGGCCAGCACCGACCCGAGGGCGATCGCCGAGTAGAGCAGGCCCACCCCGCCGTGGAACCGGGTCGCGGCCGCCTGCGGGAACAGTGCCCGCGGCATCGCCAGCACCATCGCGGCGATGTCGACCAGGAACGACATCAGCAGCACCGGGTTCCCGCCGATGAACACCAGCCCGTCGAGGACCGACCGCAGCCCCGGCCGCCCCGCGGACACCGTCGGGCGCAGCGACGGCAGCCGGAACGTCGAGTAGAGCGCGGCGGTGAACAGGACCGCGTCGGCGGCGTAGGCGTAGCTGAACCCGTGGTCGAACCCGAGCAGCAGGCCGGCGACGAGCGGCCCGATCACCGCCCCGACGGTGAACGCCGTGTAGTTCAACGAGTTGGCCGCCGGGACCAGCTCGACCGGGACGAGCGCGGGAACCACGGCACCCCGGGTGGACGACGACACGGCGAAACCGGCCGCCTGGATCGCGACGAGGCAGAGGATCAGCCCGACCGACCGCACGCCCAGCAGGCTCTGCGTCAGCAGCGCGAGGGTCACCGCCCAGGTCAGCAGCGACGACGACAGGTAGAGGGTCCGCCGGTCGACCGCGTCGGCGACCGCCCCGCCGTACAGGCCGAACACGACCATCGGGACCAGCCCGACCAGCCCGGTCAGGCCGACCGCGAACGACGAGCCCGAGATGTCGTAGATCTGGACCGGGGCGGCGACCTCCGTGACCATCGTCCCGATGATCGCGGTCCCCTGCCCGAGGAAGGTCCGGCGGAACGCGGGGATCGCCAGCGGCCGGGTGTCGACCGCGAGCCGGCGCAGCCGCCCGCGCAGCCCGCCAGGCGTGGGGTCCGGCGAAACTGTCGGGTCCGGTGAGGCTGTGGGGTCCGGCGACACCGTCGAGGTCATGAGGCCGCGGCGCGCCGCGCCGTCCCCCCGCTGGACGGGACCGGCCGGGGGCTGGTCGCGGGCCGGTCAGGACCCGACGAGTCGTCTCTCATGCCCCCACGGTGCCTGGAAACAC
This sequence comes from Frankia sp. AgB1.9, assembly GCF_016786355.1. Classification (GTDB taxonomy): domain Bacteria; phylum Actinomycetota; class Actinomycetes; order Frankiales; family Frankiaceae; genus Pseudofrankia. Next base: position 36,708 of record NZ_JADWYX010000055.1, on the reverse strand, counting down.
CGCCGAGTGGGGCGTCGGCATGGCCTTGGTCTCGAAGCCTTGGTCTCGATCGCCCGCCCGCCGGGGTGGGGTCACAGGCGGGCGAGCAGCTCGGCCTTCTTCGCGGCGAACTCCTCGTCGGTCAGGACGCCACGCTGGTGCAGGTCGCCGAGCCGGTCGAGGGTCGCCAGCACCGCGTCGGCGTCGGACGCCGGCACGGAGGCCGCCTGGGCAGGCGGCACGGCGGCCTCGGGCGCCTTGACGGTCGCGGCCGGCGCCGGTGGCTGGCGTGCGGCGGTCCCGGCAACGGGAGGTGCCGCGGCTGGGGCCGCCAGCGGCAGGCTTTCCACGGTGAAGGTGCCGTGCTGGCTGGTGAACGACAGCGCGCCCGGCACGGCGCCCTGCTGCTGTTGCACGCCACCGATGACATGGTCGAGCGTGTCGTGGACGCGGACGGGCCCGCCACCGCTCTGCACGGCCAGCCGCCTGACCTGTGGGAACACGGCGTAGCGGGAGTCGTTCTGGCCGCCGCTCGAACCAGGCCGGCCCAGCTCGCCAGGCCACCAGGACTCCAGGTTGGCCTGGTGAACCGGACCCGGGTCGGCGTCGGGAGCCGGCGCGTACAGCGGGGCTGCGGCGAGCTGGCTTGCCAGCTCACTGGCTAGCCCGCTGACCGTCGCCTGCAGGCGTTGGTTGAACATGTCGGCGACCATGGTCATGCCGCCCGCCATCCACTGCCCGCGTCCGCCGAACTCCGGGTGGGAGAACTGGGCCATGGTGCCGTTGCCGAGCCGAACCGCCTCCAACATGGCGCGCACCGCGTCGGCGCTGACCCCGTATCTGGCGGAGAGATCCGCGACCACCTGCTCGCCCTGGCTGGTCAGCTTGCGCACGGGTGCCTCCCCTCACGGCTCGGACGCCTTCCACCGCAAGGCTAAGGTCCACCACGTAGATCATCCAGGCGAACGCCCGGGGGAGTGGGGAATGAAGGCCCGAAACTCGGGGGTGGTCAGCCAGGCAAGACGAAGATCCTGTTCGCGGTCGAGCGCGCACATCAACCTCTACGGCCGTTTCCAGCTCGACATGGCCAGCCACCTCGACGCGCTACGACCGTTGACGGAGGAGGTGCCCTCAGCCAGGAGCAGGAGGTTGACCCAGCACGCGGCTGATCTAACGACGTTCCTCGTCGAATGAGGAGCCACGGTGGCAGGGCGGGTGGATGTGCCGGAAAAGCCAGTTGCGACCGGATACGGAATTGCCTGTACTGCGTGAGGCGGGTCAGTCGCCGGTGCTGACTGGGCGTGTGACAGGGGGTGGGCGGTGTCGCCAGAGGCGGATGAGTCGGTCGCGCGAGTCCGGGAGGTCTTTGACGCGTTCGGCGGGGAATGGGAGCGGCTGCGCAAGGACGCCGCCGGACGGGTTTCCTTCGAGATCCACCGCCGGTTCCTCGATGAGCATCTGACGTCCGCTCCGCGGGTGCTGGAGATTGGCGCAGGTCCCGGGATCTTCACCCAGTACATGGCGCGGCGCGGGGCCCGGCTCACTGTCACCGACATCTCCCCGGTGCAGCTGGCGGACAACCAGCGGCGGCTCATCGAAGCCGAGCTGGGCGGCACGGTAGAAGACTTCCGGGTCGCGGATGTGCGGGATCTGTCCTGGTGGGCCGATGGCTCGTTCGACCTCACGGTGGCCTACGGCGGCCCCCTGTCCTACGTCTTCGAGGACGCGCCGGCCGCGCTGCGTGAACTGTTTCGGGTAACCCGCCCGGGCGGCACGGTAGTCGCGTCGGTGATGTCCGCCCTCGGCGCCTACCGACATTTCATGCCCGGCGTGGTGGACATCGTCATGGACTACGGCGACGACGCCAACGACGCGGTCCTGCGCACCGGAGACCTGCGGCCAGTCCAGCCCGCCGGCCATGTATGCACCATGTACCGCTCCGAGCAGATCCCCGGCCTGGTCGAGCAGGCCGGGGGTCGGGTGATCGCGATGTCGGCATCAAACTGGTCCTCGCTTGGCGACATCGGGGCCCTGGCCCAGTTGGAGGCCGACCCGGCACGCTGGGCGCGGTTCCTGGACAACGAGACATGGGCGTGCCGTCAGCCAGGCTGCCTCAACGGCGGTACCCACCTGATCTTCGCCACCCGCCACCACCACTTCAACACCAACGACATTCCGCCGCCACGCCCGACCGTGTGACTGCGTCGGTCACAGCGAGGCCACCCACCTCGGCGACGCCGACACCTCCGCGAACGTGATCATGGCCGAGACCGGACACCGGTCGCTGCGCAGCGTGCAGCTTGGCGGTGGGTGACACGAACCCGAGCCCCGGGCCATGAAGCCGCGCGGCGGCGGACCGGCTCAGGCTGGCACGCACGGTTTCTTGACTGAGTGCAAATTTGTTCGGCAAGCTGGTCGCCATGAGCACAAGCAAGCTGAGCCTCGAAGAGCGTGTGCGGCTGCTGGAGGACCGGGCGGAGATCACGCAGAGCCTGATCGACTACGGCGAGCTGCTCGACACCCGCGACCTGGACGCCTGGGCGCAGCTGTGGGCCGAGGACGGCGAGTTCGAGATGAGCACGGGCCGGGTCGCCCGCGGCCGGGCCGCGATCAAGGACATGCTCGCCAGCGTGATGGCGAAGAACCCACCGGCTGTCGTCCACATGGAGATGAACCCGCGGATCACCCTCGACGGGGACACCGCCAGCTCCACGATGCTCTACGGCGTCGGCCGGACCCAGGACGACGGGCTGACCCGGGTCGTCTGGTTCGGGCACCACTACAGCCGCCACGTCCGCACCCCGGACGGCTGGAAGATCCAGTACCGGCGCAACACCGTCGACCTGCCGGAGACCGGCCACCCCTGAGCGCCCGCTGTCGGCTGCCGGACATCTCGTTGCGCCAAAGCCGGCCCGTTATGTCTCCCGACCGCAATGGACCGGTCCGATCAGGTCACACCCATCCCTCGCCTCGCGATGCGCGCGCTCGGGGCCTCGGCGGTCCTCGCGGTCGCCGCGGCCTGCTCCACCGGGTCGAACCCGCCCGCGGCGCGGCCTTTCCCGACGGCGCGGCCAGTCGCCCCCAGGTCCGTCTCCACCGTCCCCACCACGAGGCCCTGTAAGGGCGAGAGCCTCGGCACGCAATTCCTCAGCGGGAGCCGCGCCTCCGGGTTCATCGCCGGCACCGGTCCATCGGCTACAGCACCACCAGCCCAGACGTCCTCCAGGCCGTCTACGGCTGCCACGGCGAGGTGGTTCTCGAAAGGTGAACAGCCCGTGACCCCGAGACGGAACGAGGAGTCCCGGCGCGTGGGTGACTTAGCGAGACGGGCTGTCCGGATACACTTGGTTGAGGCCCGGGCCTACGGCGCTGTGCAGGTGAGGGCCGTCGAAGCTGAGCTTGTATATCGCAGGCATCGGCATCGACAGCCAGAAGGTGCAGTCGATCGAGAGACCCAGGGCGAGGAGCGCGCGGGCAATCCAGGTGCCGTGCGTGGCGGCCAGGGTCGCCGTCATGGGCGCAGCGGACGCCACAAGATCGCGAGCGGCGTTCCTTGCGCGCTTGGTGAGATCGGTGAGTGTCTCGCCGGTGCCGATGGCGAGATCGGGCTGAGTCCAGCTCTGCTTGTAGTGGGCCTGCCAGTCCGGGGTCGGGGTCAGGCCTGACCTCCACTCGCGAAGATCGTCACGGTGATGTACGGGGAGTCCCAGAGCCTGGGCGGTCGGTTCGATGGTCTGGACCGCGCGAAGGTATGGGCTGGACACGACCTGTGAGGCGCCGAAGCCAACGAGGGCCGCGGTAAGGGCGACGGCCTGTTCGTGGCCCGCCTCGGTGAGCGGCCGATGGTGGTCGTCGGGGCCATCGAGCGTCGGCCTGACCGACAGGGCATGACGGACCAGGACCAGGACGACCACAGGAGAGATCATGCGTCGTGCGGCACGCTACGTAATGAGAACGGGGTCTGGATCTGGCGCCGATCTGGTGTTCGAACAGCGCGCCCCATCGTAGTCGTCGAGGCAGAACACGCGCTCCAGGTCAACCTGGCTCAGCCGCTGACCTAGGGTCGATGGCATGGGGCTGCGACTTGTCCAGGTGAACTTCAAGGCCCGAGATGACGCGGCGCTCGGCCGGTTCTGGGCGGAGGCGCTCGGTTGGGGGATTTCCAGCGAGGGACCCGGGGTGACCAACATCGAACCCGTGGGCTTCGCGTGGCCGGACCCCGCGGCCGTCTGCATCGACGTCGTCACCGTCCCGGACCCCGAAACGGTCAACTACGGCGTGCACCTCGATCTCGCCACCACCTCCGCCGCCCATCAGACGGAGCTGGTCGCGCACCTGCGGGAACTCGGTGCGACGCCCGCCGACGTCGGCCAGGGCGACGTCCGGTGGACGGTCCTGGCCGACCCGGAGGGCAACCTGTTCTGCGTGCTGGAGCCTCGGGAGATCTACCGGGACACCGGGCCGATTGCCGCCGTGGTGGTCGACTGCGCGGACCCTCGCGCCATGACCCGGTTCTGGGGTGAGGCGATCGACTGGACCCTCCACGAGGTGACCGACGATCACGCGCGCCTCCGCTCGGCCGCGGGCGTCGGCCCCTATCTGGAGTTCCTGCGTACGCCCGATACGGAGACCGTGAAGGGCCGTGTCCACCTCGACCTGCTGCCGTACCCCGGTGACGACAAGGACGCCGAGGTGGCCCGGCTGAAGTCCCTCGGCGCGACGCCAGCGGACGTCGGCCAGGGCGACGTCCGCTGGACCGTTCTGGCCGACCCGGCGGGCAACGAGTTCTGCGTCCTGGCCCTGGCCTGATACGACGTTCTCTTCGGCGGTCAGGCGTTCAGCGCCGCGAGCTCCGCGTTGGCGCGCTCGGTGACCACGGCGAGGACGCGGCCGGTGGCGGCCAGGTCCGCGGCGGAGATCCCGCCCCAGACGCGGGCGGTCACGGGGCCGGTCTCCGCGCTGACGGTGGCCATCAGCGTGCGTCCCGCCTCCGTGGGCCGAATGTGCGGGCCCTGCGTGACGAGCAGTCCCTTGGCCAGCAGCTCGTCGACAGTGGCGCGGACGTCGCCCGGATCGGCCTTGAGGGACCCATGAACCTCGGCAACGAGATCCTCCGGCGTCTGCGCGGCCTCGGCGGTGACGGCGGCCCGCAGGGCGACCTGCTGCGGGAACGTGAGGTCATGCCGGGCGAGGACGTGCTCCAGGACGCCCCGGGCGGCGTAGTGGGCCAGGGCGAGGGTGCGGGCCCCGGCGGCGGGCGCGGTGGGCTCCGGGGTGGTCACGGCGGTGGTGGTCATGGCGTTGTCTCCTGTGTGCTCTCGTCGTCTGGTGCGGATGGGGTGAGGGGTGCGTCGAGCAGAGTCGTCAGCTCGTCGGTGAACGCGCGCGTCCGCGGGGCGTCGAGGCCGCCGAGCGGCTCCAGCAACTGCGCGAGCAGTTCCTGGACCGCCACGATCGCCTGCCGCGTGACGGCCTGGCCCTGCTCGGTGAGAGCGAGCTGCACGGCGCGCGGGTCACGCGGGTCGCGGGTGCGTTCGATCAGGCCGGCGGACTCCAGGACACGCGCCAGCTTCGAGACGTACAGCGCCTCCAGGCCGGTGTGGTCGGCCAGTCGGCGCTGACTGGGCCGCTCACCGTCGCGCTGCATGCCGAGCAGCGACGCGACCAGCGAGTACTGCGCATGGGTGAGGCCCAGCGGAGCCACCGCGCGATCGACCGCGACCCGCCACTTGGTAGCGAGCCGCCACACCAGGAAGCCGGGCGTGGGGCCCGGTGAACCATCACCCATGACCGATAGAGTACATGGCTATCATGTCCATGGCTACTATCTCCGGCAGTGACGTAGCGAGGCGTCTCCGGGGTTGGGATGCTGGCAAGAACGCGTCACCGGGCGCGTCTGGGTCGCTCAGCGGAAGTCGGATGCGTGGTCGTGCGCCCATCGCGCGAAGGTGTGTGCGGGCCGTCCGGTGACCTGCTCAATGGTCGTGTCGAGCTGGGGTGGCGCGGTGGTTCCCGCCTGCCAACCGGCTAGGACACCCTCGACGGCGATGGGCGGCAAGGTCCTGCTCAGTTCCGCGCGCGCTTGATCGACAGTGGTCACTTCCACGGTGATGTCACGGCCGACGGCCTCGCCGATGAGGCGTACCTGCCGACGCAGGGAAAGCGACTCCGGGCCCAGCGCAAGGTAGGAGTGGCCGAGGTGACCCGGGCTGGTCAGGGCCGTCACCGCGAGCGCGGCGATGTCCTTCTCGTGGACCGGTGCGGTTCGCGCCTCGGGATAGGGCAGCCGGGTGACCCCCTCCTCACGGATGGAATCACGCCACCACGCCAGCGCGTTCGTGGCGAACATGCCGGGTCGCAGAAAGGTCCAGGCCAGGCTCGACTTCTTGAGGGCGGATTCGACGACAGCGTGCATGGCCGCGATCGGGCTGCTCATCGGGTCGCCGTTCAGGACAGCGGCCGACGACAGGAGCACGACGTGGCGCACGCCAGCGGATTCGGCCGCCGCCACGAAATCGTCGATACGGGCAGGCCTGGCGTAGAGGAAAACGTTCCTCGCGCCGTCGAGGGCGCCAGGAAGTGTTTCGGGTTGGTCCAGGTCGGCCCTGACCACGTCTGCCCGCGCCGGAAGGGTCGCCTGTTCGGGATTTCGGCTGACCAGACGAACGGGCACACCAGCGGAGGTCAGGCTGGCCGCGACATGGCGTCCGACGTTTCCGCCGGGTCCGAAAACTACTGTCACCATGACTGGAACCTATTGCGGTGGCTCACCTTAGGTAAGTACCCACCCTCAGGTAAGGTCGTGACATGGCGGTACGGTCGCAGGTAGCGCACACTGGCGCGCGGGATGGAAGTGACCTGCCCGACATCGGGTGCTCGGCACGCGAGGTGTACGACTTCACCAGCCGCTGGGGTGGACATATCCTCAACGCTCTACTGGACGGGCCGCACCGGTTCTCCGAGCTGCACAGGACCGTCGACGGCATCAGCGAGAAGATGCTGTCGCAGACGCTGCGCACCCAGATCCGCGACGGGCTGGTCACCCGCAGTGTCCAACCCACCACCCCACCACAGGTGAGTTACGAACTCACCGACCTCGGCCGCGGCCTCATCGAGTCGCTGCAGCCGTTCGTGGAATGGGTCCGCCGGAACGCCGTCGAGGTCGCGGCGGCCCGGCACCGCCACGACCAGAACCAGAAGTGACCGCACGGCCTCACATTTCGACACCCCGGGTTGCGGGCGTGTCCCTGACCGCGGCCAACTCGACGGCCAGGACATGAGATCCGCGTTCCGCGCCGCGTTTCTGGGTTGACGCGGTTCTGGGCCGTTGGGGAGGATCGACCTTCGGTGATCATCCAGAGGATCTGAGGGACCTGGCCCGGTGACGGTCCGGCAACCTGCCCAGCACGGGCAAGGTGCCAACGCCAGGAACGATGAGGACGGACTGATGAGCACGCAGCTCGACGTTCCCGCGCTTCCCGGTTCCCTGGTGCGGCTGGAGCCGTTGACGATGGAACACACGGCCGACCTGGCCGCGGCCGCTGAAGAGGACCGGGCGTCCTACGGGTTCACGCTGGTGCCCAACGGGCGCGAGATGCGGGGGTATGTGGCGGCGCAGCTGGCCAGGCGTGGGCTGACGCCGTTCACCCAGATCCGGGTGGGTGACGGGAAGGCCGTCGGGTGCACCGGATTCTGGGACCCGCGGTCGTGGCCGGACCGGTCGGCCCTGCGCGCGGTCGAGATCGGCTTCACCTGGCTCGCGGCGTCGGCGCAGGGCAGCGGGATCAACGCCGAGGCGAAGTTGCTGCTGCTGGGGTATGCGTTCGAGACCCTGGGCGTCGTGCGGGTCGATCTGAAGACCGACGCCCGCAACCACCGGTGCCGGCGGGCGTTGGAGCGACTCGGTATCAGCTTCGAGGGTGTCCTTCGCAGCTGGTCGATGTCCTGGGCGCCCGGCGAGGAGGGGAAGCTGCGGGACTCGGCGATGTTCGCGGTCGTCGCCTCCGAATGGCCGACCGTCCGCCAGGCCCTCCTGACCCGGCTGGCCGCAGCAGCCACGGCCGGATAAGTATCCGGCTCGGTACGAAAGCGAGGCGGGCCCGCCGGTTCCCGGACCCGCTGGTCGACCGGAACCTCGTCGACGTCGGGACGATCGTCCATCCCGGTATGACACGTGCTCCAGGCAGTGCACTCACGCACCCACGAGAGGAACGCCCGATGTCCCGAGCCGTGGTCCTGACCGGATTTGGTCCGCCCGATGTTCTCGAACTCCGTGAGGTGGAGGTGGGGCCGCCTGGCACCGGTCAGATCCGCGTCGCGGTGACCTTCGCCGGAGTCGGACCCACCGACCTCGCGATCCGCGCCGGCCAGGTGAAGGCATTTCCGGCCGGACCGGGAACCTCGCTCGGCTTCGAGGCAGCCGGCGTCGTCGACGCGGTCGGCTCCGAGGTGCACGACGTGGCGCCCGGCCAAGAGGTCGCGGTCTTCCTCCCTCGGCTCGGCGGGTACGCCGAACACGTGCTCGCCGAGCACTGGGTGCCCAAGCCTGCCTCCGTGAGCTGGGAGGACGCGGCCGCTCTTCCCGCCTCCGGAGAGGCGGCGGCCCGCACGCTGGCCGAGCTGGATCTGCGCGAGGCAGAGACCCTGCTCCTGCTCGGCGGCCTCGGCTCAGTCGGCACGATCGCCACCCAGTTGGCGGTCGGCCGGGGAGCCCGAGTGATCTCGGGCGTGCGGGCCGTGGACTTCGCTGCCGCCGAGAAGCTCGGAGCGGTACCTGTCGCCTACGGCCCGGATCTCCTCAACCAGGTGCGCGCGAAGGCCGGCAGGGTCGATGCCGTACTCGACGCGGCGGGCAAGGGCGGCCTGGAGGCCGCGATCGAGCTGGCCGGCGGGCCCGAACGAGTGATCACACTCGCCGACCACCGGGCCGCTCAACTCGGCGTCCGGTTCTCCGGCCCCGACCCGCGCCGCATCCCGGCCGCACTCGCGGAGGCCATGGCGGCGCTCACGGCCGGCGGCCTGACACTCCGGCCCCGGATCACGGTGCCGCTGGCCCAGGCAGCCGACGTCCACGCCCAGCTCGAGGACGGTCGCGTGCGCGCGAAGGTCCTTCTCGCCACCTGAGGTCTCGGGGGAGCGGGACCACTCGGGTTAGCGGGCATTCCGCGAGCCGTGGGCGGCCGAGGTCTCGCTACCCGAGGTCGTGCAGGTCGGCGAGCCGCAGGGCGACGGGGAACGGCTCCGCGGTGGTGAGGATGCCGTCCGGGCCGACGGTCGCGTCGTCCAGGTATTCGCCCGTCGCGGGGTCGAGACGCAACGCGGTGATGGCCGGGCCGGTGCGCGGGGACGGGTCGATGATCCAGTAGGTTGGCACGCCGATGCGGGCGTAGACGCTTCGTTTGACGAGGCGGTCGAAGGTTCTGGTGGACGGGGAGAGCACCTCGACGGCCAGCACCGGTACGCCGGTGTACGGCCGGTCGAACGCGGCGGCGACGTCGGCCTTGCGCAGCACCACGACATCCGGCTCGACACTGCCGCGACGCCCCTTGCGGACCGCCGGCGACGAGCCGAGGACGAAAAGGTCCCGCGGGCAGGCGGCGGTCAGCAGCGTGGCCAAGCGGGTGACGACGACCTGGTGTGGCATGCCTGGCGCCGGGCTCACGACGAGCATCCCGTCGATGAGTTCGTAGCGGTTCCCGTCGCCGCCGGGAATGCGGTCGAGATCGTCGACGGTGAAGCCACCCGGGCGGGAGACCAGCAGGGTCCCGTCGATGATCTCCGCTTGGCCGCCCTCGTCGGACAGGTCGGCGAGATCGTCGACCGTGAAGCCGTCCGGGCCTGGTGCGGGGAACAGCCACGGGTCTGGCGGGGGCGGTGTTGGCGGGCGAACGGCCATGACCGACATGGTGCCCTCCTCAGGGTCAGGGACATAGGGCAACGGTGCGCGCCGGCCGGGTACGACCGCCACCAACATCACGAAACTGTGGATACGTGCCGTTTGTCCACACTCCCGCCAGGCGAGACTGTGGTCCCGAGGTGGTCCTACTGTCCCGTCTCACTGGACCTGCTCGGTCAGCCAGAAATCTGGGAGGCGTGCAGTGGATATGCAGACCGTCAGTTACTTCGTCGACGTCCGCTCGGGCTTGGGGACGCTGCCGCCACGATCGAGGCTGGTTGCGGGAAGTCCGCAGAGCTGAAGGCAGAAGCGCCCGCGGTGGTCGAGGCCCGGGACCCGGGTTCATGTCACCGGCCGCCAAGTAGCTCTCGGTAGCGGGTCGCGTATCTGCCGGGCAGCTTTTGCCGCCCTTCAGTGGCGGCCCTGTGCGGGAAAGTGTGTGGGGTTGACGCCCAGGACCGGGGTCCGGCCGCCGGCGGGGACGGCCTCGGCGCGGGAGGTGTTGGTGGCGATCCCGATCAGGCCGTGCCGGGCGATCTCCTCGGTCCAGGGGGCGAGGATGCCGTACCGCTGGGTGTTGATCATCCCGACGGCGGCGGCGCCGTGGCGGGCTGCGGTGGCCACGGCGAGGTCGACGGCGAACGCGGCGGACAGCGGTCCGATCTCGCGGTGGGCGTCGACCACGGCGAACACGCCCCGCTGGTGGACCACTTCGGGCGGGCCCTGGCGTAGGTGGAAGAACTGCGACTCGAAGCAGAACTTCGCGACGCCGTGTGAGGGCTTGCCGCGTAACTCGCCCTCCAGGTAGTGCGCGACCACGGCGTCGATCTGCTCCGCCGGGACGCCTTGGTGGCGGCAGGCGGCGGACATCAGCCGCGCGACGTCGCGGCGGGCGACGCGGGCCGCCGGCGCGTCCTGCTGCCCGGCGGCCCGGCCGGGGCCCGGCCGGGGGCCGGCCAGGCGGGTCGGGTATCAGGTGCGACGAGGGCATGGCTGCGCTCCTCTCCACGAGGGAAGGCGACAGTCAGGTGCTCGATAGGCGGTGCGGGGGTCAGGCGTAGGTGCGGACCAGGTCGCCGAGCGCGGTGCGACCGCGGTCGATGAGCGCCTGGTCCTGGTTGCGCAGGCCGGTGGTCAGGTAGGACACGGCCAGCCGGGCGGTCAGCAGCAGCAGTAGCCGCTGGTCATCTTCGGTCAGAGGGCGGCCGTAGCCGTCGAGGTACGCCTCGCGCAGGTGCGGCTGGCTAGGCCACATGGCGCCGCGGAGCCAGATCATGTCCTGGACGGCGAGGCCGTGTTCGGCGGTCTCGAAGTCGATCAGGGCCAGGGTGGTGGTGACCTGGTCCCAGAGCCAGTTGCGCGGTGCGGCGTCGCCGTGGAGGTAGACCAGCGGGAGGCCGGCGGCCAGGGCGACCAGGTCGTGGGCGACCTCGGCGACCAGTTCCCGCTCGTCGGGGTGCAGCAGTTCCTCGGTGGCCTTCAGGCACAGTGCCGCCTCGGCCGCCTGCGCGGTCATCGAGGCGGTGACCGCCTCGCGGGCGCCCTCGGGTTGCGCCTCGGGGTGGTCGTGCCAGCCCCGCAGCAGGGTGCCACCCAGGTGGTGGACCCGGGTCTCGATGTCCGGGTCCAGCGGCAGCCCGCGCACCACGGCGCCGGGGACCGCGGTGGTCAGCAGGGCGAGGGTGCGGGTGTCGTAGGCGATCAGGCGGGGGGCCGCGGTGGGGGGCAGTGCCGCCCTGGCGTGGCGGTGGGCGTGGATCTCCCGCTCGAAGGCGCGGCGTGAGGGGCTGATCTTGACATAGGCGCTGGTGCTCGCGCCGTCCACGCGCCAGACCTGGGAGGTGCTGCGCGGCCAGGAGGTGTCGGTGGCCCGGGTGGTGGCGGGCAGGTGCTGCTCGGCCCAGCGGTGCAGGTCCTCGGGGATCGGCGCGGTGGGGGTCAACAGGGTCTCCAAGGGTGCTGGTCGGGGACGGCGGCGGCCCGGTGGGTCCGGGTCTGGACTGTCAACGCTGCAAGCGGGGCGGCGGGCGCGGGGTGCGCCCGAGCGCCGGGGTGCTGGGTGGTCAGAAGTATTCGGTCAGCCACGGCTCGCGGTCGCAGGTCAAGGCGACCAGCGCGGTGACCGCTTCGCGGGTGCCGTCCACTCCGGTGCGGGTCGGCCCCGAGCTCGCCGCCGTGGGTGTCCCAGCCTCGACCACGGCGTCCTTATCGTGCTCGGGTATGAGCGACTACCCCAGCCCCGCGCTGCTGCGAGCAGCGGCGGGTGCCCTGATCCGGGACCCCGACGGCCGCGTCCTTCTCGTCCACCCCCGCGGCCGTGAGTGGTGGGAGATCCCGGGCGGCGTCGTCGAGGACGGGGAGGCGCCCCCCGAAGCGGCGGCACGCGAACTGCGGGAAGAACTCGGGGTCGCCCTAGCCGTGGGCCGTCTCCTGGTCGTCGATTACGTCTCGGCTCGCGACGGCCACAACGGGCTGCTCAACTTCGTCTTCGACGCCCCCGTAGTCGCGCCGGACACGACTTTCGATCTGCCACCCGACGAACTGGACGAGGCTAGCTGGGTCGCGGCGAAGCACCTGGAGCGCTACCTGATCCCACGCATGGCGGACCGTGTCCACGCGAGCCTCGACGCCGTTCGCCGAACCAACGCTCACTATCTCGACACCGGCCGGGCCGTCGGGACAGCGTCGATCTTCTGACTTCTGACACCACGGACGAGAACCGTCACGACGGCCAGCTTCGAGCGGTGCACGCCTAACGGACACCTCGCGTCGCGTGACCACAGAGCCAGGCTCGGGACGGTGCCCGTCGTGTGTGGTCAGGAAGTGACCGACGTGGTGAGTCCGCGTGCGAGTAGGTGGATCGACAGGTGTGGTGCGGCGGTCTCGGCCAGTCGGGCCGCGGCGATCGCGGTCTGTTCGAGTTGGGTGTCCCTGCGGGCCTGTGCCCCCAGCGGCCCCTCCACGCCAACTATCGTGACGTCCGTCAGGCCGGCTGTGACGAGCTCGGTGTGCAGCTCGGCCGGGTCATGGTTGTAGGAGACCTGGTCGAAGACGTCGCCGTGCGAGTCGTGTCCGTGTTCCATCACCCGCAGCAGGTGGGCCCGAATCGCCTCGTCGCCGAGCTGGTCCTGCACGGTCCGCACGACCGGCTTGGCCCACCGCGACATCGCCGCCACCACCACGACACCGCCGGGGACCGTGCACCGCGCCGCCTCGCCCAACGCCTTCGTCCGGTCCGGGCCGTCCGGCAGGTGGTAGAGCGGGCCCATCAGCAGCACCGCGTCCGCTGATGCGTCTGGACACGGCAGTGCCCGCGCGTCACCCTGTACCGCGTCCAGTCCGCGGTCCCGCGCCTGGCGCACGTGTTTGTCTACCAGGTCCACCACCTGAACCTGGTAGCCGCGTTCGAGGAGCCAGGCCGCGTACCGGCCCGAAGCGCCACCGACGTCCAGGACCCTGGCAGGAAATGGCGGAAGCCAGCGGGTGAGGAGCTCGAGAGTACGGACCCACTCCACCCGATTGCGCTCGGCCACCAGCCGCGCGTCCTCGTCCCCGACGTCGTATATCTGGACAAGACCTTCAAAATTCACCCCGCCAGTGTCCTGCGCCGCGGGCAGAGGGCCTGACCTCTGCCCCCCAGAGACAACAAGCGATCACGAACCGCGACGCTAACCGCTGAAGATCACAGACGTAGCCTGGCCTGCTCAGGGCTGGGCGCCGTCGACCTTTCATCGCCGGGTCGCGCGGAGCTCATTCTGATCTTGATGTTGTTCTCGCCGTGCCGCGCGAGGTCATGGAAGCCGAGTCGCTGGTAGAGGGCGTGCGCTTGCTGGTTGACGGCCAGGACGTCGAGGCTGACGGCGTGGCCGCGGCGAGCGGCCTCGTCGAGGAGGCCCTGGATGAGGCGACTGCCGATGCGCTTGGCGGCTCACGTGTCGCCCTCGTCATCATCGGGCACCTCGGGATCGTGCAGTTCGCGGATCGCTCCTGGCGCGAGGTCCGGCAGGACGAAACTGTAGGTGCCGTGGACTCCGAGGTGCCGGTTGACGAACGGCGACAGCCTGGCCATGTCCTCCTCGCGGACCGGGTAGCCCTGGGTCTTGAGCTGGCGGACGGCGGCATCCAGGTAGACCGTGGTCCACAGGACCACGCAGTTCAAAACGAGTCCGAGAACGCCGAGCTGATTCTCCAGGCCGCGTTCGTAGCGGTGGTACAGCTCGCCCTTGCGGCCGTGGCAGATCTTGCGGGCCAGGGCATGGCGGCCTTCCTGCAGGTTGCGGATGTGCTTGATGTCGCGCCGGTAGGTCTCGTCGGTATCGATGTAGGCCAGGATGTGCAGCGACTTGAAGATCCGGCCGTAGAAGCGCCCGCGTTGGTCGAAGGCGGTTCTGACCGGGCCCCGGTCCTGGACCACGGGTCATCCCGCGACGGCCGTCCATTGTGGCTCGCCGGCTGCACCCACACTCGGCCGAGTATTTCGCCGACGTTCTGACCTGGCATCGGCGTACGGTGCCAGTCGTGGACCACGCTGCCGCTTTGGTGGAGCAGAACGATCTGTTCGCCGATCTGCTCGGCGAGGCCGATCTGGACACACCGGTTCCGGCCTGCCCGGGCTGGGACCTGACCCAACTGATGCGCCACGTCGGGCGTGGTCATCGGTGGGCCGCGGCGATGGTCCAGGCGCGGGCCGTTGACATCATCGACCCACGCACGGTCGCGGGCGGCAAGCCACCGGCTGACCACGACAGCGCGGTCGCCTGGCTGCGCGAGAGCCCGGCGCTGCTGCTCGACGCGGTCGCCGTGGATCCAGACGTGCCGGTGTGGACGTTCACTGGCCCGCGGCCGGCCCGTTGGTGGGTCCGGCGGCGGCTGTACGAGGCGGTCGTCCACCGCGTCGACGCCGCACTCGCGCTGGGAACCGAGTACACCGTCGAGCCGGCGCTCGCGGCGGACGGGGTCGCCGAATGGCTCGGCCTTCTCGCCGCGCGCCCCGACGCCACCGCCCTGCGCGAAGGCGCCACGATGCACCTGCACGCAACGGACGACGGCCTTGGCCTCGACGGGGAGTGGACGGTTCGCGGCGGTCCGGGCGGGATCACATGGGACCACGGCCACGGCAAGGGGGACACCGCCGTCCGCGGCACCGCGGCCGACCTGCTGCTCGCACTGCTGCGCCGTCTCCCCGCCGACGACGGCTCCCTGGAGATCGTCGGCGATGAAGACCTCTGGACCGTCTGGCTCGCCAACACCACGTTCTGAGCACTCGGCCCAGGCGAGGCCCATTGATGACCGCCAGCCTCCACACATCGCCGCCGGATCCTGGCGCCTCGATGACCTGACCGTGCGCCGGCAGCCTCCCTGCATGATCGCCGCTTCGGCCCTCAGGTGGCTGTGTTGATGCTCTGATCACGACCACCCGAGGGCCAAAACAGCGATCACCTGATCGCCCGCCACCGCTCCCTGACCGCTTTCAGCGGGGGGGGCTAAGGCGGCAGAAAGTACCAGGACCTGTGAGAAACGGCCCGGGCGGTTAGAGAAGGTCCTCAAGTCGGGTGGCTACCTGGCGGTAGCGGCTGACCGGGACGAGGTGCACACCGGCGAAGGCGCCGCTGTCGCGCAGCCGTAGCACCTGGTCGCAGGCCGCTTCGACCCCGGCCGCCCGGTCCCGTTCGACTGCTTGGACGAGGTCGTCGGGGATGTCGATGTCGGGAATGGTCGCGGCGAGGCGGCGGGCCATCCCGGCGCTCGCGAGGACCATGACGCCGGCGTAGATCGGCAGTTCGACCGGATGGGCGTCGCGCCAGCGCAGCAGGGCGTCGACCGAGTAGCTGACCTGTACGAACAGGAAGTCGGCCGCTCGTTTCCAGGTGGGCAGTGGACGCAGGCCGGCCGCGGCGCCGACCCGGAACGCCGGCCTGTCCGCGAAGACCGGGTCCTCGCTGGCCGCGCGGGCCTCGTCCATCATCGCGCGCACGGTCAGGTCACTGGTCCGGTTCCCGGCGGTCGGCTTGTCGCCGTGGACGAACAGGAACTCCTCGACGCCGTAGGCCGCGGCGGTGAGCAGATCGCGGCGGAAGCCGAGCAGGTTACGGTCGCGGGAGTTCACGCAGGCGATGCTGCGTCCCCCCATCGCCTGCACCTCGTGGGCGACGGCGATGCTCGACACCGTCGCGCGTCCGATGTGGTTGTCGGGGATCAGGAACGCGTCGGTGACCGGGCTCAGGACGCCGATCTGGTGGCGGGCGTGGGTCAGGTCCGGCCGGGTCGGTGGCTCGATCTCGCAGATCAGCTCGAAGCCGCGCACCGGACGTTCGTGACCCGCCGTGGATTCCTGCACCCGGACAGGATAGGACGCCACGACCCACCGCCCACAGGCACACCGCGCGGGTGCTGGCCGGATCGGCGCTGGTCCGCCATATCCGCCCGATCCTCGGCGGATGCTGTGGAGACCCCCCCTTGCATGATCGCCGATTCGGCCCTCAGGTGGCTGCGTTGACGCCCTGATCACGACCACCCGAGGGCCAGAGCAGCGATCACCCAAGGCGCGCCGTGTGCAGAACGCCGCGACGACGCGGACTGTCGCGTGTCGAGCTCGGAGATGCCGCTCCCCCGGGCCCGATTTCTAACGCGCGAGAAGTGAAGCTTATCGAGCGTCAGACTTTTCGTTTCGCAACTCTCAAGCGTTTCGTTCCGTCGTTGCGTTTCGTTCCTGCTACGGTCTGGACGTTACGAAACTGGTGGAGGGGGCGCGAAGGTGGAAGCGGCGGCGACACGGGACAACAGCGGGGATTTGGGGACGGAGGTCGGGGGAGAGATCGGTCAGGCGGCCGGCGTCACCGACGACGCCGGCCGTCTCGCCGCTGTCCGGGACGCGTCGGACCAGGTGGCCGGGGCGGTGTGTGGCTACCCGGGGTGCGGGCGTCCGTGCGCGCCGGCGGACGGGCCCGGCCGGCCGCCCGCGTACTGCGACGACCCGGCGCACACCCGGCTGTCGGCCTACCGGCGCCGCCGCGAGCTCGCCGCGCTGACCGCGGCCGACGGCGGGCTCGAGACGGGTGACGGTCCGCGGCGGACCGGCGCGGGCAGCGTGCCGGCCAGTCGTGCGGGCGCGCGGTCCGAGACGCGGCCGGTGGCGGTGGCCCGGCTGCGCGCCGACGAACTCGCCGCCCACGTCGGGACGCTGGCCGCCGATCTCGGCCGGACACTGGAGGCGTTCACCACGACGCTGGGGCGGCTGGGCGACGTCGGCGCGGCCGAGACGCAGGTCGAGGCGGCGGAGGCGGACGCGGCCCGCCGGGTGGGTGAGGCGACCGCCCGGGCGGTCCGCGCCGAGGCGGCGGCCCGGGAGCAGACCGTGGCGCGGGCGGACGCGGAGGCGGTCACCGCGGAGGCCACCGTCGCGCTCGACGAGCTGGAACGGCGTCTGGCCGTGGCCGACGCAGCGGCGCTCGCCGCCCGGGAGGCGGCGGGGGACGCCGAGCGCCAGGCCGCCGAGGAGATCGCGCGGGTCCGCGCCCAGGCGGCGGCGGAGGTCGAGACGGCCAGGGCCCAGGCCCGGGCGGAGGTAGCGACCGCACGGGCCGAGGCCGACGAACGGGCCGAGTCGGCGCGGGCGGACGCGGCGGCCCGGTTGGCGACGATCCGGGCGACCGCGGAACGGGAGATGGCGACGCTACGCGGTCAGCTGGCCGCGGCGAACGCGGAGCTCGGTGGCGCCCGCCGCGACGCCGCGTCGGCGGCCGAGGCACAGGCGGAGCTGCGCGCCGAGCTGACCGCGCTGCGGGAGGCGGCGTCGGCGGACCGGGCCGGTGCCGCGTCCACCCTTGACCGGGTCCGGGCCGAGGCGGCGGCCGAGGCCGACCGGCTGCGCCGGGAGACCGCCGACGAGCTCGGCCGGGTCCGGGACGAGCTGGCCAGGGTGCGGGCCGCGGCGGATACCGAGGTCGGCCGCATCCGGGCCGAGGCGGCGGCGACGCGGGAGGCCGACCGCGCGGCGGCGGCGGAGCGGATGGCAGTGCTGGGCGAGGCCCGCGCCGACGCCCGGTCCCGCGCCGAACGCGCCGAACGCCACGCCGACGCGCTCGCCGCCCAGCTCGCCCAGATCACCGGCTGACTCCAGCCCGCCTTCGACGAGGTCCGCTCGCCTTCGGCGTCTCCATGATCGCCGTGGCGACCCTCCGATGGTCGTTGCCGGGCCTTTTTCGTAGCCACCCGGGGGCGAAGACGGGGATCAGGGCGGCGGCCAGCCGCTGACGGTCGCGGCGCTGGGCCTTCCTCTCCCCCACAGGCCCGATGATCAGGCCTGTTTGATGATCGAGAACTTGTGTGCGGGTCTCGGCAGCGGCTGGCGACCCGGCCAGGGCCAGCCGCTTTCATGATCGGGGTGATTCGACGAGGTCAGTGGCGGAACAGGCGCAGGCCGGTGTGGATGAGGGCGATCCCCCGGTCCTGGCAGACGGCGGCGACGTTGGCCGAGCGGGTGGACCCGCCTGGTTCGGCGATGTAGCGGACGCCGTGGCGGTGGGCGTGGTCGATGTTGTCCGGGAACGGCAGGGCGCCGTCGGAGGCGAGCGCGACCTGGTCGAGCTGGCGCAGCCAGCGTGCGCGATCGGCGCCTGTCAGCGGTACCGGGCCAGCGTCGTCACCACGGGCGGCGGGGTCCGCGTCGAGGTAGCTGATCTGGTCGTTGATCCGATCCTGGATCTTCCGGTCGCCTCCGGCGGTCAGGGCCTGGACGCGGGGGTGGCGGCGCAGCCACCAGGTGTCGGTCTTCGCGCCGGCGACGCGGACGCCGTCGACCCGGGACTGCTGGCCCGCGCCGACCCCGAGGGTCATCCCGTCGCGGACGTAGGCGACCGAGTTCGACTGGGTGTGACGGACCAGATCAGGCCGAGCAGCAGGTCGTCGAGCGCGCCGTCGGGCACCGTTCCCACCTGGACGTCGGCGAGCGTCGTTCGGTCCAGGACGGCGTCGTCCCGTGGCTGGACGAAACGCATCCCGTGGACCTCGCGGATTTCCCGGGTGGGTGGCTGGTAGGCCGGGTCGGCTTCGAGGACGACGAACGCGCCGTTCTTCTTCGCGGACAGCGCCGCCACGGTGCCGGGCTCGTAACCGGGCGCGACGATCCCGTCGCAGACCAGCCGCCGCAGCAGCTCGGCCAGCTCGGCGTCGACCGGCGCGGACACCGCGGCGAAGTCGCCGTAGGAGCTCTTCGGGTCGGTGTCGCGGGCCCGCACGTAGGCGCTGGTCAGCGCCCCGACCGGTGCGCGGCCCAGCCCGTAGGTCTCGGTCATGGTGGCGTCGAGGGTTCCGGCGAGCGCGGCTCCGGCCGGCGAGACGTGCTTGAACGAGGCGGCGGCGGGCCGGCCGAGGGCCTCGGCCGCCTCGCGGACGAGCTGCCAGCCGCCCAGCGCGTCCAGCATGTTGATGTAGGAGGGCTGGCCGTGCAGGACCCGGACGGGCGGCGCGTCGCCGAGGGGTTCGACCGTCGCCGGCCGCTGGTGGGGGTTCATGCCGTACCGCAGGTTCATAGCCCACCTCACGCGAAAGGGTTCCTTCGCGTCGCGGGCCCAGGCGGTCGGCGTCGACGGTCACGCGGCCGTTCCCCGGTGGTGACCCACCCGCGCCAGTAGCGGCCTTCCGCACCGTAGCAAGACCGGGCCCGGTGGCCGGGGGAATCCAGCCGAGCAGGCGGTGACGCCGGGCCGCGAGGTCGGCCGTGTACGCGACCCGGCCGTCCGGGAGGGGTCGGGCCCTGTCCTGTCATCCGGACCGGCGGGGATGGCAGGACAGGGCGGGGGGGCGAGGTGGTGGCGGTCAGGGGCTGGGGGCGACGGACGCTGAGGTCGCGCAGGCGTAGGTGATGGCGACCGTGCTCCCCTGGGCGGCGCGGGTGCCGCCGGCGGGGCTCTGGGTCGTCACGCTGCCGTAGCCGGCGGGGCAGTTCCACTGGCCGTTCAGCCAGACCGTGAGACCGGCAGCCTCAAGCGTCGTCTTCGCCGCGGGCGGGGTGGTTCCGACGACGTTGGGGACGTCGACGCAGTCGGCGGCGACCCGCAGGGTGATGGTCGCGGTCGGGGCGGCCCGGGTGCCCGCGGCTGGCTGCTGGGCGAGGACCTGGCCGGCCGGGATGTCCGTCGAGCGGCACACCGGCGTCTGGCTGACCGTGAAGCCGAGGGCCCGCAGCGTGAACGTCGCGTCGGTGCTGGTCGTGCCGACCGTGTTGGGCACCGTGGTGAGGGCCTGCGACGGGGGTGGCGTCGCTGCGGCTGGGACCGTCGTCTGCGGGCCCGGCTGGGTCGGCGCGACCGTGGGCGGCTGCGTTCCGATGGTCACGACGATCGCGGGTATGTCCGGCGGGCCGGTCGTCGCCAGGGTGGCGGCGGGCCGGCCGGCGAGGGGCTGGGTGACGTGGCTGACCGCGGGGCTGCTGCCGGTGAGCAGGACCGTCACGGTGATGACCGCGGCGACGGCGAACGCGGTGACGGTCACCGGGATCGCGACGGCGAGGCGGCGGCGGCGCCGGGCCGCCGGGGCGGCGGCCAGCGCCCTGGTCAGCAGCCTGTCGGGCGCGGTGGCGTGTACCTGGCCCGCCGCGGTGCGCAGCCAGTCGGCGGTGGCGCCCTCGGCGTCGTCGTCGCGGCGGTCCGTGGGGTGACGGGTGGGGTTCACGGGGTCTCCTTTCCGCGGGCGGCGCTGGTGAGGGGGACCCGGCCGGGTGGTGTGGTGGTGGTCGTCGGCGGGCCGAGGGCGGCGACGGTCGGGTCCGCGCGCAGTTTCGCGAGGCCCTTCGACGCCTGGCTTTTCACCGTGCCCGTCGAGCAGCGCAGCAGCGTGGCGACCTCGTCTTCCGGCATGTCCTCGCAGTAGCGCAGGATCACGACCGCCCGCTGGCGGGGTGGGAGTGCCGCGAGGGCCTTGGCCAGCTCGGCGCGGTCCTCGATGGCGGCGAGCTGCGCCGAGGCCTGCGCGTTCTCGGGTGGCCGCTCGACGAGGACGTGGTGGATGCGGCGGCGGCGGAACTGGCTCACGTTGGCGTTGACCATGACCCGCCGGGCGTAGGCGTCGGGCCGGGCGTGGCCGGACACCCGGCGCCAGACGACGTAGACGTGGGTCAGCGTCGTCTGGGTCAGGTCCTCGGCCTCCCCCGCGTCGCCGGTGAGCAGGTAGGCGAACCGCAGCAGCCCCGCGGTGCGCGGTTGGAAGTAGGCGACGAACCCGTCGTCGCCGTCCGCTGGTCCCATGTGACCTCCCTCCCTACAGACGCTGCCTCATCCGCCCGGGGTTGCCCGTCCTGGCCGGTTTGTGCGGACCGCCGGTGGGTGCGCTGGAGGCGGTGGCCCAGGCCGGAGTCCGCCTGGGTCCTGGTGGCGGGAATCCGGCGGTGTCCTAGATTTCGGCCATGACGGTGGTGGCGGCACGCGGCCCGGTCCCGCGGCTGGTGGCGGTGCTGGCGGTCGACGGGGTCGTCCCGTTCGACCTGGCGGTGCCGGTGGAGGTGTTCGGCCGGACGCGGCTCGCCGACGGGAGTGCGGCGTACCGGGTCGTCGTCTGCGCGGCCCGGCCGGGGGCCGACGTCGACGCGGGAGCCTTCACGCTGCGCGCCCGCCACGGGCTGGACCTGCTCGCCGAGGCGGACACGGTGGTCGTCCCCGGTACCGGCGACGTCGGCGCCCCGGTGGACCCGGCTGTCCTGGACGCGTTGCGCGCGGCGGCGGCCGGGGCGGACGGCCTGGGTGGGGCGCGGGTCGCGTCGATCTGCTCGGGGGCGTTCATCCTCGCCGCGGCGGGCCTGCTCGACGGCCTGCGGGCCACGACGCACTGGCTGGGGGCGGCGCAGCTCGCCGCCCGCTACCCGAGGGTCGACGTCGACCCGGACGTGCTGTTCGTCGACAACGGTGGCCGGGTGTTGACCTCGGCGGGCGCGGCGGCCGGGCTGGACCTGTGCCTGCACATGGTCCGGGCGGACTTCGGGTCGGCGGTCGCGGCCGACGCGGCCCGGCTGTCGGTGATGCCGCTGGAGCGGGCCGGTGGGCAGGCGCAGTTCATCGCGCACCAGCCGCCGGCGCCGGACGGGGTGTCGCTGGAGCCGCTGCTGCGCTGGCTCGCCGGCCATCTCGACGAGGAGCTGACCCTCATCGGGATGGCCCGGGAGGCGGCGCTGTCGACGCGGACCCTGTCGCGCCGGTTCCGGGAGCAGACCGGCACCACGCCGGCCCAGTGGTTGGCGCTCGCCCGGCTGCGGCGCGCCCAGCAGTTGCTGGAGTCGACGGACCATCCGGTCGAGTGGATCGCGGCCCGGGTTGGTTTCCGCTCCCCCGCGGCGTTCCGTGACCGGTTCCGCCGGCTGGTCGGGACCAGCCCGCAGGCCTACCGCCGTGCGTTCCGCTCCCCCGAGGCCGCCCGCGCGGCGTAGGCCGTCTCCGGTAGATCTCCAGGTCGGTCCAAAGCGCCGATTCACCCCTGTGAACGGGGTGCCCGCGCCCGCATCGGCCCGTTGGTGCTGGTGATCGTCGCTTCGGCCCTCGGGTGGGTGCGGAAATGGCCAGGCCACGACCATGGCAAGGCCAAATCGGCGATCAAGGAACGGTCGCAGGGCCCGACGGTCGCGGTCCGCTGCGCCAAGGGTGGCCACCACCCCCACAACCCAGATCACCACCAGTCTGGCACCGGGCCCGCCACTCAGACGCCGGTGGTCGAACCTGGTCGGACGATCATGATGACGACGACGGCGGCCCAGAGCAGGTTGAACATGCCGGTCGTCATCGCCAGGCGGCCTGCGAGCCGTGCGCCCACCCCGGGGTCGGCCGTGGTGGCGGGGTCCGGCACGGCCGGAACGCTTTCGGCCCGCGCGGCGACGGGCTGGCCGGTCAGAGTGGCGAGGGCCTGGCTCTGGCCGGGTAGCACGACGGCCGCGAGGAGCGCGGCCGCGGCGGCGGTGAGCACGATCGAGACGATGACCCAGGCCTGGCCGAAGACGTGCAGCGGGCCGGCGAGCGCCAGCCCGAAGAACGGCACCGCGAGGCCGACGAGCGCGTAGACCCGGCAGATCCGGTGCAGGGTCCGGGCCACCGTCAGCGGGGTGCTCTCCCCCGGGCTGTCCGCCGGATCGGCGGCGAGGCGCAGGTAGCGCGGGAACATGCTCGCCGCGACGGCGACCGGGCCGACGGTGAGGATCGCGGCGAGGACGTGCAGGCTGAGCAGGATCTTGTTCACGTGTCGGTCGCTCCGGCTTCCGTGGATGGTCGGGCCGAGTCCCGGGACCGGGGACGTCGGTGGGCCTCCGACCAGCACGAAGGCCGCGACCTGGACGCTATGCACCCGCTCGCCGCTCCGACCCTGGCTGAAATGCCAGATGTCGCCGGATTCACGCCACCACCCTGGGATCCGACTTCCCCCAGACCCGTTCGGGCGGGCGAAAATCCGGTGCGGAGGCGGGCGGAAGGCCGTAGCCTGCCGGTGTGACCTGGCGACATTGATCCAGAACTGGCAACTCGAGCGGTAGCGGCAAGCCGTGGTCGGCCCCGGAGCGGGTCCTGGCCCGACGGCTGTACGCGTACGCGTTTCTCGCCGACTGTGTGCCGTTCTACCCCGTGTACGCGTTGGTGTTCGCGGATGCTGGGGTGTCGCCGGCGGGCATCTCGGTGTTGTTCGCCCTGTGGTCGGCCGCGTCGTTCCTGGTGGAGATCCCGTCCGGGGTGTGGGCGGACGTGGTGTCCCGGCGGCTGCTGGTCATCCTCGCCCCGCTGCTGGAGGCGGCCGGCTACGCGCTCTGGGTCGTCTTCCCGGTGTTCTGGTCGTTCGCCGCCGGGTTCGTGTTGCTCGGGGCGGGCACGGCGCTGCGGTCCGGCACGCTGCAGGCTCTCGTCTACGCCGAGGTTGACCGGGTCGGCGCGGCCGGCGCCTATGCGCGGCTGTCGGGTCGCGCCCAGGCGTTCGGTGGCGCCGCCGAGCTGGTCGCCACCGCGCTGGCCGCCCCGCTGGTCTCCGCCGGCGGCTACCGGCTCGTCGGCGCGTGCAGCGTCCTGGCGCTGCTGGCCTGCGCGGCGGCCGGCCGGACGCTGCCCCGGACCCCCGTGCGCACGCGGTCAGGGCCGGCCGAGCCGGAGCGGGTCTCCTCGCGTGACCGTACAGCCGGGGCAGCATCGAGCGAGCCGACCCCGGACAACCAGGGCGCGGGTGGCGACGACCTGGGTCAGCTCGCGACGTTGCGCGCCGGCCTTGGGGCCGTGCGGCGGTCCGCGGTGCTCCGGCGGGTGCTGCTGCTAACCGCCACGCTGACCGGGGTCGCGGCCCTGGACGAGTACCTGCCACTGCTGGCCCGCGGGACCGGCGCCGGGCCGGGCCTGGTTCCGCTGCTGGTGCTGGCGGTGACCGCCGGGTCGACGATCGGCGGGCTGCTCGCCGGTCGGGGTGGCCGCTGGCTAGGCCCGGCGCTCGCGGTGGCGGCGGTCCTGCTCGCCGTGGGGGCGGGCACCGGCCTGCCGGTGGGGATCGTCGGCGTCGCCGCCGCGTTCGGGATCTTCTACTGGGCGCTCGCGCAGGCGGACGCCCGGCTGCAGGACAGCGTCGAGGACTCGGTCCGGGCGACGGTCAGCTCGATCTCCGGCGCCGCCATGGAAGCCGTCGCGATCCTGACGTTCGGCCTCTACGCCACCGGTTCGGCGTGGCTGTCGCCCCGCTGGCTGTTCGTCGCCGCCACGCTCCCCTGCCTCCTGCTCGCCGCCATCGCGAGACGACCTCCCACCGGACGGCCTGGGCCGGACCGCTGACCGGCGGCTTCCACGGTCCGGACCGAACCGCTGATCGCTCCTCTCCTGCCCACCGTCGCGCGGCGCCGGCCGGGCCCGCACCCGGCCGCCGACACCTTCGTACGTTGATCGCCGTTTCGGCCCTCGGGTGGTCGTGGAGACGGCCAGATCACGACCACGCCAGGGCCAAAACGGCGATCAACGGCCAGCACGAGAAGAGGAGAGGCGCCGCGCCCGGGACCGTCAGACCTCGGCGACCGCCTGGGCGAACTGGGCCTGGTAGAGGCGCGCGTAGGCGCCGTCGGCGGCGAGCAGCTCGTGGTGGGAGCCCTGCTCGACGATCGAGCCGTGCTCCATCACGAGGATCGTGTCGGCGTCGCGGATCGTCGAGAGCCGGTGGGCGATAACGAACGCGGTCCGCCCGGAGCGAAGCTGCGCCATGGCCCGCTGGATGAGGACCTCGGTGCGGGTGTCGACCGAGCTGGTCGCCTCGTCGAGGATCAGGATCTGCGGGTCGGCGAGGAACGCCCGCGCGATCGTGATCAGCTGGCGTTCGCCGCCGGACACGCCGGTGCCCTCGTCCTCGAGCACCGTGTCGTAGCCGTTCGGCAGCAGCCGGACGAACCGGTCGACGTGGGCGGCCTTCGCGGCCTCGACGACCTGCTCGCGGGTCGCCCCCTGCGCGCCGTAGGCGATGTTGTCCGCGATGGTGCCGCCGAACAGCCAGGTGTCCTGCAGCACCATCCCGGTCGTCGCCCGCAGCTCGTCGCGGGTCATCGTCGCGATGTCGACGCCGTCGAGGGTGATCCGCCCGCCGGTGGGCTCGTAGAACCGCATCAGCAGGTTGATCAGGGTGGTCTTCCCGGCGCCGGTCGGGCCGACGATCGCGACCGTGTCGCCGGGGTCGGCGACCAGGGACAGGTCCTCGATCAGCGGCTTGTCTGGCTCGTAGCGGAACGCGACGTGCTCGAAGGCGACCCGGCCGCGGGGCTCGCCGGGACGGGCCGGGACCTCGGGGTCGGGGCTCTGCTCGTCGGTGTCGAGCAGCTCGAACACCCGCTCGGCGGACGCCACGCCGGACTGGACCAGGTTCGCCATCGAGGCGACCTGGGTCAGCGGCTGGGAGAACTGCCGGGAGTACTGGATGAACGCCTGCACCGAGCCGATCGAGAGGTCCCCGGACGCGACCCGCAGCCCGCCGACGACCGCGACGAACACGAAGTTCAGGTTCCCGATGAACATCATCGCGGGCTGCATCAGCCCGGCGAGGGCCTGCGCGCGCCAGCTGGCCTCGTACAGCTTCTGGTTCTGCTCGGCGAACGTCGCCGCAGCCTCGTCCTGGCGGCCGAACAGCCGGACGAGGGAGTGCCCGGTGTACATCTCCTCGATGTGGGCGCCGAGCCGGCCGGTGGTGCGCCACTGGTTGACGAAGTGCGGCTGGGAGAGCTTCCCGACCCGGGCGGCGACGAGCATCGACAGCGGGACGGTAACCAGCGCGATCAGCGCGAGCAGCCAGGAGATCCAGAACATCATCGACAGCACGCCGATGATCAGCAGGATGGACTGGATGAGCTGTGAGAGGGACTGCTGGACGCTCTGGCCGAGGTTGTCGATGTCGTTGGTGACCCGGGAGAGGACCTCGCCGCGCTGGGCCCGGTCGAAGTACCGCAGCGGCAGCCGGGTGATCTTCGCCTGGACCTCGGCGCGCAGGTCGGACAGGATCCGCTGCAGCGCGGCGTTGATGAGCCGGGCCTGCAGGATGTTGCAGACGAGGGCGACCAGGTAGACGGCCAGGACGATCGCCAGCACCCGGCCGATCGCGTCGAAGTCCATCCCGTTGCCAGGGCGGACGTTCAGCGAGGACAGCAGGTCCGCCTGGGTGCTGTGCCCCTGGGCGCGCAGCTGGGCGACGGCCTGCGCCTTGCTGACCCCGGCGGGGATGTGCTTGGACAGCAGGCCGGTCAGGACGAGGTCGGTGGCGTGGCCGAGCAGCCGGGGGCCGGACACGTTGAGTGCGACGCCGAGGGCGGTGAGGACCACGGCGGGGATGACCAGGTGGCGTTGCGGGCTGAGCAGGCGCAGCAGCCGGCGGGTCGAGGACTTGAAGTCGGTGGGCTTCTCGACGTTGCCGCCCTGCATCATCATCCGGGCCATCGGCGGCCCGCCCACCGGTGCCCGCTGCGCCGGCGCGCCGCCCGGCCGGCCGTTCGGGCTGGTCATGCGGCCGCCTCCTGTTCGGTGAGCTGGGACAGCACGATCTCCCGGTAGGTCTCGTTGTCGGCCATCAGCTCGTGGTGGGTGCCGACGCCGACGATCTGGCCGGCGTCGAGAACGATGATCTGGTCGGCGTCGCGGATCGTCGCGACCCGCTGGGCGACGATCACCACGGTCGCGGCGGCGGTCTCCCGGGCCAGCGCCGCGCGCAGCGCCGCGTCGGTGGCGTAGTCCAGCGCCGAGAACGAGTCGTCGAACAGGTAGACCTCGGGGCGCCGCACCAGCGCGCGGGCGATCGCGAGGCGCTGGCGCTGCCCGCCGGAGACGTTCGTGCCGCCCTGGGAGATCGACGTCGCGAGCCCGTCGGGCATCGCCTCGACGAACCCCTTCGCCTGCGCGGTCTCCAGCGCGCGCCACAGCTCGTCGTCGGTGGCGTCCGGGTCGCCGTAGCGCAGGTTGGACGCGACCGTGCCGGAGAACAGGTACGGCTTCTGCGGCACGAGGGCGACGGTCTTCGCGAGCAGCGCCGGGTCGAGGTCACGGACGTCGACGCCGTCGACGAGCACCGTTCCCTCGGTGACGTCGGACAGCCGGGGGATCAGGGACATCAGCGTCGACTTGCCCACGCCGGTGGACCCGATGATCGCCGTGACCTGGCCGGGCCGGGCGGCGAGGCTGATGTCGCGCAGCACGGACGCCTCGGCGCCCGGGTAGCGGAACCCGACGCCGCGCAGCTCCAGCTCGCCGTGGCGGGCGAGCTCCGTGACCGGGTTCTCCGGCGCGAGCAGCGTCGTCTCGGTGTCGAGGACCTCACAGATCCGCTCGGCGCACACCGCGGCGCGCGGGATCATGGCGAACATGAAGGTCGCCATCATCACCGACATGAGGATCTGCATCAGGTAGGACAGGAAGGCGGTCAGCGCGCCGATCTGCATGCCGCCGGAGTCGATCCGGTGCGCGCCGAACCAGATCACCGCGATCGAGGAGATGTTCACCGCGGCGAACACCAGCGGGAACATCAGTGCCATCAGCCGGCCGTAGCGCACCGAGGTGTCGGTCAGCTCGGCGTTCGCGACGGCGAACCGGTCGCGTTCGTGGGTGTCGCGGACGAACGCGCGGATCACCCGCAGGCCGTGGAGCTGCTCGCGCAGCACCCGGTTGACCGTGTCGAGCCGTTCCTGCATCGCCCGGCCCAGCGGGTGCATCCGCCGGATGATCAGGCTGATGACGATGCCGAGGATCGGGACGACGGCGACCAGGAGCAGCGACAGCTTGGCGTCCTGGTTGATCGCCAGGATGATCCCGCCGATGCACATGAACGGCGCCGAGATCATCATCGTGCCGGACAGCAGGGCGAGCATCTGGACCTGCTGGACGTCGTTCGTCGCCCTGGTGATCAGCGACGGGGCGCCGAAGTGGCCGATCTCGCGGGCGGAGAACGACTGGACCCGGTTGAACACCGAGGCGCGGACGTCGCGGCCGAAGGCCATCGCAGTGCGGGCGCTGAAGAACGCGGCGCCGCAGGCGCACACGACCTGCCCGAAGGTGAGCGCGAGCATGATGCCGCCGATGGACACGATGTAGCCGGTGTCCCCCTCGACGACGCCGTGGTCGATCAGGTCGGCGTTCAGTGTCGGCAGGTAGAGCATGACGAAGGTGGCGGCCAGCTGGAGCACGACGAGCGCCGCGATCTGGCCGCGGTAGGGCCCGAGGTGGGCCCGCAGGACTCGGATCAGCATGCGGCGGTGATCCCTCTCGGCGTCGGCGCGGACGGCGGTAGCAAGGCTGCCATATGGCTGTGACAGGCCCGGACCGGACGGCGCCGGTCTCCGGGTGTCTCGCCGTCGGCGTATGGGGACACTACGAGCTCAACTCCACTTCAGGTCAACGCGTTTTCTGGGCCGGGCGCGGGGCTCAGCCGCTGGGCGGGCGTGGGTGTGGCGGGGTGAGCCGGGCGCGGGCCGCGGCGGGGTCGACCCCGAGGCGGGCGAGCAGCGCGGCGGCGGGGTCGGGTGGCTGTCGTTCGAGCAGGGCCGCCAGGACAAGCTCGGGGGTGGCGCGTCCGGCCGGGTCGTGCGGCGCGGCGCCGATCGAGCGGGCCAGCACGGCGCGGGCACCGGAGCTCAGCGCCGCCCGCAGCCGCGCGACCTGTTCGGGGCTCGGCGGGGGCCGGTCCGCGCCGAACAGCCGCCCGGCGGCGGGTTCCTCCTCCGGGGATCCCCACGGGTCGCCGGGGGCCAGGCACGGCCCGCCCGTGGGGACGGGGAGCCCGGGGCTCACGTCGATGCCGAGCACCGCGAGCGCCTCCCGGTCGAGCGCCGCCAGCGCGGCGCGGGCGTCGGCGAGGTCCACCGCCAGCGCGCGGGCCGCGGCGGTGTCCGGGTGGCGCAGCACCCCGAGCAGCAGATGCTCGGTGCCGATCCGGCGGTCGCCGCGCAGCCGGGCCTCGGCGACCGCCGAGCCGATCACCTCGCGGGCGCCGGGGCCGAACCGCGGTCGCATCCGCCCACCCTCCCCCTCCGTGTTCGACCCGGCCGCCGCTAGCCGGCGGACCGGCCGTGCTTGGCGTGCGCGGACTGGCGTGACACCCCGAGGGCGTCGCCGATCTGTTCCCACGACCAGCCGCGGTCGCGGGCGGCGACGACGGCGACCGCCTCGACCTGCTCGGCCAGCCGGTGCAGCGCGCCGACCGCGCGCAGTCCCAGCGCCGGGTCGCCGGCGCGGACCCGGTCCAGAAGGGCGTCAACGTTCACGGCTGTCAGTTTGAACTGACAGGCATCATACTGTCCACAGCGGCGGCCAGCTCGTTGCCGCCAGGTGAGAGGCGGGAGAACACTCCGACCATGGCCAGCGGACCCGTCCCGGCGCTCGACCCCGCCGGCCCCGAGTGGTCGCGCCCGCCCGGCGCGGACCCGGCCGGCGCCGCGCTTCCCGTGCCGTTGGAGCGCGACCCCGACGACGGTGAGCTGGCGGCGTGGCTGACCGGCCGGGTGACGGACTACGCCCGCGCGGCCCGGGCGGCGTCGACGTGGAAGGCCTACGACGCCGACCTGCGGCACTTCCGCGCCTGGTGCGCCGCGCAGCCGGGCGCGCCGGTCGCGGTGCCGGCGAGCGCCCTGACCGTCGCCGGCTACCTGACGGCGCTCGCCGACGACGGCTACAAGCCGTCGACGATCCGCCGCCGCCTCGCCGCGCTCTCGGTGGCCCACCAGCTCGCGAAGGCGCCGGTGAACCCGGCCGCGTCCGTCGAGGTCGCGACCGTGTGGGACGGCATCCGCCGGGTCCACGGGGTCCGCCCGGAGCGCAAGGCCGCCCTGGAGACGACGCTGCTCACCCGGGTCCTCGCGGCGCTCGACGAGCCGCCCGGCCTGGGGGCCGAGCCGGCGGGCCCGGCGGCGGCGCTCGCGGCCGTCCGGGACCGGGCGCTGCTTCTGGTGGGGTTCGCCGGCTGCCTGCGCCGCTCCGAGCTCGTCGGCCTGGACGTCGCCGACGTCGAGGTGACCGCCGACGGGCTGGTGCTGTCGGTCCGCTCGTCGAAGACCGACCAGCAGGGCGCCGGTGCGCTCGTCGGCGTCGCGTACGGCTCCTACCGGCCGACCTGCCCGGTGCGGTCCTGGCAGGCCTGGACGGCGGCGGCCCGCGTCGAGGACGGGCCGGCGTTCCGGGGCATCAACCGGCACGGCCAGGTCGGCGCCGGGCGGCTGCACGCCAGCTCGGTGGCCCGGATCGTGCAGCGCCGGGCGCGGGCGGCCGGGCTGGACCCGGCCGACTTCGCCGGCCACTCGCTGCGTTCGGGCTTCGCGACGGCGGCGGCCCGCGCCGGCGCCTCCGACCGGGCGATCATGCGGCAGGGCCGGTGGCGGTCGGCCGCGTCGCTGGACAGCTACGTCCGCGCCGGCCGGCTGTTCGACCGTGACAACCCGTCGAGCCAGGTCGGCCTGTAGCCGGCGGGCACGCAGGTGGGGCCGGCTGGGCCGGGCCGGTCCTGACGTGGCAGTCTCGACCTGTGACAACCCCCAGCGTGGCAGGCGGATCCCCGGACGGCGTCCGGTGGGATTTCACGGTGTCGTTCGTCGAGGCCGACCGCGGCTGGGCTGACTGGCTCGTCTGGCAGCTGCAGGACGCCGGTGTCCGGGCGATCGCCGAGCCGCCGCTGGCCCCGGCCGCCGGTGAGGACGCCGCCCCGGCGCTCGCCGCCGCGACCGGCCACGCCGAGCACGTGCTGGTCGTGCTGTCCGACGACTACCTGGCCGCGGTCGGCTCCGCGGCGGACACGCTGGACGACGCGGCCGCCGGACGGCTGGTCGCGGTCCGGGTCGCGGACTGCCGCCGGCCCGGCCGGTTCAGCCGGGTCGTGTCGTTCGACCTGTTCGGTCTGGAGCGGCCGGTCGCCCGCGAGTGGCTGCGCCGCCAGCTGGCCGTGCTGCGCACCGAGCCCGCCGCGGAGGCGTCAGCCCCGCCGGCCGCGACTCCCCCGCCGGCCGCGGTGCCCCCTGCGGCCGTCCCAGCTGTGGCCGCGGTCGTGCCCGCGCAGGCTGCCGAGGACGGTGTCGAGGTCCTCGCCGAGCTGGCCGGGTTCCCGTCTCCTGTGCGGGCCGTGGAGTTCCCGGCGAGCGGCGGGCTGCTCGTCACCGGCGCGCAGGACGGCAAGGTCCGCCTGTTCGACCTCGCGAAGCCCGCCCGGCCGACCACGATGGTCGAGATCGAGTACGGCGCCCGGTACAGCCAGGAGTGGGTCCGCGACCTCGCGACGAGCGCCGACGGCACGCGGCTCGCCGTCGTCGGCGACGCGATGCGGGTGGCGGTGTGGGACCTCGCCGACCCGGCGGCGCCCGAGCTGGTGTTCAGCGAGGTGGGGCACAAGCACTACATCCGGGCCGTGGCACTGAGCCCCGACGCGTCGATCATGGCCACTGGCGGGCAGGACAAGGCCGTCGCGCTGTGGAACACGCGGCGCTCGGGCCGCCAGAGCGTGCTCGCCCTGCTGACCGACCACCGCAAGGGCGTGCAGTCGGTCGCGTTCAGCCCGGACGGACGGCGGCTGGCGTCCGGCGGCGACGACAAGACCGTCATCCTCTGGGACGTCGCCGACCCCGAGCACCCGACCCGCACCGCCTCGATCGCCGCGCACCGCGACACGGTCCACGCCGTCCGGTTCGTCACGCCGACGCTGCTGGCGACCGCCGGCGCCGACCGGACCGCGCGGCTGTGGGACATCACGAGCCCCGCCCACCCGGAGCCCGTCGCCGAGCTGACCGGCCACCGCAAGGCCGTGACGGCGCTGGCGGTCAGCGCCGACGCGACCAGGGTCGCGACCGGAGCCGCCGACAGCACGGTCGCGCTGTGGGACATCACCACTCCGGGGCGCCCGAACCGCCTCGCCGCGCTGTCCAGCGGCTACGGCGCCGTCAACGACCTGGCGTTCTCCCGCGACGGGGCGCTGCTGGCCGCGGCCTGCGCCGGCAAGACCACCGTCCTGTGGAGCATCGGGGCCCGGCTCGCCTCGACCACCAGCTGACGGCCCTGCGTCTGAGGACCGGCCGGCGGCCCGCCGCCAGGCCGGGTCCGGCCGTGCCGGTGTGGCCGCGGGGGTGCCGGCGGCTCAGGTGTGGTGGGTGATCGGCTCGCCGCTGGGACCGTGGGTGGCGGCCTGGTGGTTGAGCACGCGGGTGAGCAGCCGGACGAACTCGGCCCGCTCGGCGGGTGACAGCGGGGCGAGCAGCCTGTCCTGCATCGCCTCGGCGATGACGTCGAACTCCGCGAGCCGCGCCTGGCCCGCGTCGGTGATCGCGATGATGTTGCGGCGGCGGTCGGCCGGGTCCTGGGTCCGCTCGACGTAGCCGGCCGCCGCGAGCTCGTTGACCATGGCGGCCACGTCGCTGCGGTCGAAGCCGCACCGCCGGCCGAGGCTCGCCTGGCTGGACGCGCCGAACTCGGCGAGCGAGGCCAGCAGCGCGTAGTGGTAGCGACGCCCGCCGGTACCCGCGAAGCCCTCGGCGGTCAGCCGGTGGGAGTGCGCCGCGGTCTTGTTCACCAGCCAGGTGGCCAGCCGGCTCAGCCGGGTCGGCCACATCGCCGAGTAGTTCTCGACGCCCGCCGGCGCCCAGTCGGGCTCGCCGGGATCGGCGCATGCCCCGGCCACCAGGTCCGGGCCACCGTCCGGGCTCGGTGTCACGTTCCGCCTGCGATTCACGCTCCGGAGTCTAACAATTTCGTTGGCAGGACCCACGAATCTTGTTACTGTTGGCGCCACCAACGTTGGCTTGTCCAATGATTCTGGTGTGGCCTGGGCGTTCCGCCGGGCCGGACCGTGGCCCCGGTGCCGCCCCGCGCGGCGCCAGGCGGGAGAGACACACCCATGACGACAGACAGCCCAGGTCCCGCCGACGGCCTGCTCGCGGTCGCCCCGGCGGCCGCGAGCGACGCGCCGGTGCCCGGCGGCGCCGAGAGCCGGCGCTGGCGGGCGTTGGCCGCGGCGGCGCTCGGCCAGCTGATGGTCGCCGCCGACCTCACGATCATGAACATCGCGTTGCCGTCGGCGCAGCGCGACCTGCACATGTCCGACCCGACCCGCCAGTGGGTGCTGACGACGTTCGCGCTCGGCTACGGCGGCTTCCTGCTGCTGGGTGGCCGGGTCGGCGAGCTGCTCGGCCGCCGCCGCGCGCTGCTCATCGGACTGGCCGGTTTCGCGGCCGCGTCGGCACTGGGCGGCGCGGCCGTCGACACCGGCATGCTGCTGGCCGCCCGCGGCCTGCAGGGCATGTTCGGGGCGCTGTTCACCCCGGCGGCGCTCGCGCTCCTGGGCACGACGTTCACGGTCCCGGCCGAGCGGGCCCGCGCGTTCGCGATCTTCGGGACGGTGATGGGGTCCAGCTCGGGGATCGGCCTGATCCTCGGCGGAGTGCTCACCGGGTACCTGTCCTGGCGCTACAGCATGTACATCGCGGTCCCGCTGGCCCTCGTCGCGGCCGCCGTGACCGTCAGCGCGGTGCCCCGCCACACGCCCGCCCCCGCCGCCGGCGCCCCCGGCCCCGGTGCCGTGGCGCCGGGCCGAGGCCGCGTCGACATCGCCGGGGCGCTGCTCGCGACGGTCGGGCTGATGGCGCTGGTGTTCGGGTTCTCCCGGGCCCAGACCGACGGGTGGGGCTCGGCGGGGACGGTCGCGGCGCTCGTCGCCGGGGCCGTGCTGCTCGCCGCGTTCGTGCTGGTCGAGGCGCGGGTCCCGAGCCCGCTGCTGCCGCTGCGCGTGGTGCTGCACCGAGGCCGCGGCGGCTCCTACCTCGCGACGCTCGCGATCGGTGTCGCCGTCTTCGCCGGGTTCTTCTTCCTCACCTACTACCTGCAGGAGGTGCTCGGCTACTCGCCGACCCGCACCGGGGTGGCGTTCCTCCCGCTGACCGCGGGCCTCGTCACCGGGGCGCGCATCGTCGGCCGGCTGATCGTGCGGGTGGCGATCCGCAACCTGCTCGTCACCGGGCTCGTGTCGGCGGCCGCGGCGCTGACACTGATCGGCCTGCTGCGGCCGGACAGCTCCTACTGGGCGGGGGCGCTGCCCGCGCTGGTCGTGCTGGGCTTCGGCATGGGCTGGGTCATGATGCCGGCGAACAGCATCGCGACCCTGGGCGCCGGCCGTGACGCGGGCGTCGCCGGCGGCGCGGTGATGACGTTCCAGCAGATCGGCGCGTCGCTGGGCCTGGCGCTGCTCGGCACGATCGCGGGCACCGCGACGACCGGCTACCTCGGCTCGCACCACGCCGCGACGGGCGGGCCGCGGGCGCTGGCGCAGGCGGCGGTCGTACACGGGTTCAACGTCGCGAGCTTCGCCGGCGCCGGTTTCCTCGCCGCCGCGGCGGTCGTCGTCTACCTGGTCGTCGGCCCGCACGGCTCGACGGCCACCGGCGGCGCCCCCGCGCCGGCCGGCCCGGCCGCGGTCCCCACGCAGCCCGCGGCCCAGGGGGAGACGACCCGAGACCCGGCCGCCCTGCCCGGCAGCCCCGTCGCCCTCTCCCGGCCCAGCCCGCCACCGCGCCTGAGCCCGGCCGTCGCCCCGGCGGCGGGCCGGCTGCCGCCGGGGGCGTCTGTCGGGTGACCGTCGCTGTCGTCGCAGCGACATCTCCCCCGCCCCGATCACCGTCAAGATTGCCTCGAAGCCGAGGGCTTTCGCGACGGGCTGTCCCGAACCGGTAGGGGACCCGACGGACCCGCGCGGGTCGCGCCCAGTCGTGCGATGATCGCGCGGCCCCGTGCGCGGCGACCGGGACGACGGCGGAGGAAGCGTGGCACCACACCAGGAGAGAACGGGCCAGCTGGTCGACGAGACCCCACGCCCGGTACACGACGAACAGCGGCCGGCGCTGGTGCCGGCACCTCGAATACCACCGGAGCCGGTGCTCCGGGACGCGGGGGGCGACCAGCCGCTGGCCGGCCGGACAGTGGTCGTCACCGGCGCGAGCGCCGGCATCGGCGCCGAGGCGGTCCGTCAGCTGGCGACGCTCGGGGCTCGGATCATCGCCCTGGGCCGGTCGCCGTCGAAGACGGCCGCGGTCGCCGCGGAGACCGGCGCGACCCCGGTCGTCGCCGACTTCGCCCGGCTCTCCGACGTCCGGGACGCCGCCGCCGAGGTGGCCGCCCTGTGCCCACGGATCGACGTGCTGGTCAACAACGCCGGCGGGCTGTTCCCGCACCGGGTGGTGACCGAGGACGGCAACGAGCTGACGTTCCAGGTGAACCATCTCGCTCCGTTCCTGCTCACGAGCCTGCTGCTGCCCCGACTGCGGGAGACGCCCGGCTCCCGGGTGATCGTGACGAGCAGCTTCATGAACCTGGAGGGCCGCATCGACCTGACGGGTCTGGAGACCGATCCGGGCTGTGTGGACCGGCGTTACCGGCCCTTCGTCGCCTATTCGACGAGCAAGCTGGCGAACATCCTTTTCGTCAAGGAGCTCGCCCGCCGCGGGTACCCGGACGGTCCGACCGCGACCGCCGTGCACCCGGGGGTGGTGCTCAGCAGCTTCGGGCGGGACAGCTGGTTCGTGCGGACGTTCTACCGGCGGCCGTTGAAGGTCTTCGGCGCCAGGTCCTCGGCCAGCGGCGCGATGCCCCTGGTCGACCTGGCGACGCGCACCAACCCGCAGGCCCTCAACGGCACGTTCCGGATGCGGTTCCACCAGGGCGACCGGTTGTTCACCGCCCGCCAGGCCAACGACCCCGGGCTGGCCCGCGGGCTGTGGGACTACTCCCTCGAACGGGTCGGCCTGCCCGGCTGAGCGGTCACGGGCTGGGCGCCGACGATGGCGGTCGCGACGCTGAACCGGCCTGTGAGCACGTGGATGCCGCCACGGCGGCGCAGCAGCCGGCCGGTCGCGACGACCGGAGTCCGGGTCCGGTAGGCGTGGATCGCGTCGTCGTACTCGGGTCCGGACACCGCGACCTGCACGGTGCGCGGGGTGGACCGCCCGACGACCCCGTGAATCGTCGCGACCCCGCCGTCGCCGCCGTCGCCACGGTCAAGCCGGGTGACCTGGCCGTAGACGGCGGTCGGGTGGCGTGGCTCGGGCAGGGCGGCGAGCTCGTCGCGCAGCCGCAGCAGCGCGTCGGCGTCGAGGCGGTGCAGGGCGGCCCGGACGACGGCCGGGGTGTCGAGCCCGGCGCGCTGCGCCCAGTAGAAGGAGAACTCCAGCGTCCGGACCCGCGGCGCGGTCACCATCGCGAGCAGCGCGTCGCACAGGTCGGCGCTCACCCCGCGCGCGACCAGCGGGCGCAGCGCCTCCGCCCGCCTCCCCGCCGCCTCCGGAGCCGTGGCCGGGGCCGGCGCCGGGGGGGGGGGGGGGGGGGGGGGGGGGGGGCCCCCCGCCCGCGGGTGGCCCGCCG
>NZ_JADWYX010000054.1:2293-59477 GCF_016786355.1 Frankia sp. AgB1.9 | reverse complement strand
CTGCGCAAGGCCCTGGCCGGGAAGGAGCGGCTCGAGTTCTCCGGGTCGATCTACCAGGTTCCCTACACCGGCCCCGGGGGCCCCCCCCCCGGGGGCCCCCCGGGCCCCCCCCCCCCCGCCCCCCCCCCCCCCACGCAGGTTGCCCCACTCGGCGAGCTGGTCGAGCACACCCGGCATCGACTCGGCCGAGACGGCGCCCTGGACGTCCGCGCTGACGTCCTCGGGGCGCAGATGGACGATGAAGCGGTCGCGCGCACGGACGAAGGCGGTCAGCACGTCCCGATACAACGTGGCGTTGGGCGCGCTGAGATGCGCGAACGGCGCGGGCTCGGAGGACGGGTTCTGCGCGCCAGGGCCACCGGCAACCCGCCCACCAGGTTCGTCCTGGTCGACCATGGGACCAGTATCCCGACAACGTCCGACACTCGGTGGGCAGACCAGTCATCAGCCGGTCACCGCCTGCTGGGTGCGCGGGCGGCGCGCGGTCAACCCGTCACGTGGCGCGCGGTCGCTGACCGCGCGACGTCAAAGCCGGTTGAGGCGCTGACCCAGGTGCTGACAGCCGACCACACGTCCGCCATCGGGGCCGCCGTGGCGGCCTGACTGCGACGAGGCGAACGCGCCGACGCCCGGCCTCTCGAACCGACACCCGCACTGACGGCGCCCGCCCACCCCGGCTGCCCGGCCCGGCGGACCGTTCGTGCGGACGCACCGACCAGCCAGCCGGGCTGATCCGCTCGCGCGAGAACCTGCGCGTCCCGGGCCGCGGCCCCGGACGGCTACGCCGCGGCGGCGTAGCCGTCCGGGTGGTTATGTCCTCGCGGACAGCGACGGTGCCCCGGAGGTCGTCCTGGTCGCGGCCGGATCACGGTTCCCGGCGGTGCGTCGGAGTCGCGTTATCCGGGTGGGAACACGTTGGGGCCGAGTGCGAGCCAGTCTGTCCACTGGCCTGGCCGGTTGGGGTCGGGGAAGAATTTGGTCCAGACCTGGCTGCCGTGGTTGCCTGCGTGATCGTCGGCGGTGGGTAGTCCCATGACGTAGAGGCTTGTTTCGCCGGGGCCTGTGCTTAGTGCGGTGACGGTGGAGCTGGGTGGGAAGACGTTGGGTCCGAGTGCGAACCAGTCTGTCCACTGGCCTGGCCGGTTGGGGTCGGGGAAGAATTTGGTCCAGACCTGGCTGCCGTGGTTGCCTGCGCCGTCGTCGGCGGTGGGTAGTCCCGTCACATAGAGGCTCGTTTCGCCAGGACCCGTGCTCAACGCGGTAGCCGTCGAGCGCAGCGCCCTCAGCGGAAATGGGTTGTCGAGATTCCCGCCGGTGATGGTCGAGGTACCGGGGAAGTAGGTGTCGATCAGGTTCTTGAAAGCCGGAAAAGGATCAGCCGTGTCGCCGGTGAGGTTCCGGTAGACCCCACCGAGGGTCGGAGCCCCGGCCGCGACGATGGCCTCGACGGTGAAGCCGAGCTGGGAGAAGAGATAGTAGATGAAAAGCAGGCTGCAACCGGTCACCTCGTCGGGTCCGTCGTCCGAGCCGCTGATGTGGTTCACAAAATCGGCGCGGGCGCCTGCCAGCCACACATTGCTGTTGCTGTAGCCATCCGGCGTATCTCCGAGGCTGTTGGTGGCCAGGAACTGGGCGGCGAGGAAGCGGGAGAGCCCCTCGCCTTCACTCCCTTCGGTGTCTGACCCGAACCAGCCCCGCTGTTGAGCTCGCATGAACTGCTCGACCATCTCCGATACCAGAAGGTAACGGATCAGCGTGGAGTCACCCCCGCCGGGTTTTATGGTGATGGTAAGATCCTTGCCGGAGAGGCTCCAGCCCGCGCCGCCGTCGTTCTGGGTGACGTTGACCGGTATCGGTGTGATGACGTCGAGCTCGATGTCGCGGAACCACTTGCTCAGCTGGTCGAAGTCGCGTTCGCAGGCGTCCACGACCTCCTTCGTCCGTGCCGGTTCGAGCCCGCCCTGGAGCGAATCGTCGTACTGAAACCGATAGTGGATGGTCTGGCCGCTGTTCGGCAGATCCTTCGAGGTTAGTGTCATTTATTCCACTTCTTTCGAAGACAGAAACGGCCCGCCCTGAAGGGGGCAGGTCGCCTCTCGGCGCCAAGGGAATGGACACCTTGGTTGGGGTGTCTAAGGCCGTATTGCTGGCCCGGTAGACAACTATCACGCCGGTCTGCCAGGCGGGCGCGTCACCGCCGAACGCGGGCCGGAGTCGTTTTTCTGACAGGCAAGGCGTATCCGAGACCAGCGGTCGTCATCAGGCGTTGGGCGTCCGCGCCTGACGATGGTCAGGCGCTGGGGACCGGGAGGACGAGCCGGGAGCCGCCGAGCTGGACGACGCGCGGTGACGGTCGAAGGGCGATGCTCGTGGCCGGGTCGGCTTCGGTGCCGAGATTGCGTTCCCAATGTGGGAAGGACCCACCCGCGACGAGAAGTCGAATGCGGCTGCCCGCGGCGAACCGATGGTCCATCGGGTCGAGCGTCACGCGAACCGTTCCGGTCGTCTCGCCGGGGGAGAGCCGGACGAACCCGTCGCTGACGTTGCGCGAGCGGCCCTTGCGGTCGACCTCGCTCACCCGGACGAACAGGTCCGCGTGCGGATTGTCGCAGGCGTGCGTCAGCTCGACGACCGGAAGGCCCGCCACCGCCAGCGGCTCGGTCAGGGCGGGACCGGTGAAGGTGAGCACGTCGGCGCGCCGGCCGAGCTCGGTGTCGTCCTGGTAGCCGGCGGAGCGAGGCGAGCTGCCCCGGCCGCCGCGGGTCGGCGTCGGGTCCGCCGGATCGTAGGTGAACGACGCCGTGGCGCCGTCGCCGGCCGCGTGGCTGCCGAGGCTCCCGTCGGGCTGGGGGTACAGGACGTGGTCCCGCGCGGGCGGCGGCCAGGCGGGCAGGTCGCGCCACTGCCCGCTTCCGGTGGTGACGACGTGTACCGGCTGCGGCCGGCCGCGCGGGGCGTCCTTGGCGAGGTGCTCGGCCAGCCAGTCGAGGGACTCGGGCTGCACGATCCGGGAGCCGCGGGTCGCGATCCCGAGGTGCGTCCACGGCCCGACGGTGAGCGCGACGTCGAGGCCCCGGCGACGCAGATGCTCGTACTGCTCGATGGTCTGCTGGAGGAACATGTCCTGCCAGCCGGTCTGCAGCAGCACGGGTACCTGGACGCGGTCGAGGGCGGCGGACAGCCGCATCGGAGCCCAGAACGGGTCGTCCAGGTCGCGGCGGGCCGCCCAGTCCTGGAACCAGGGCGCACGTCCGTCGCAGATCTCGTCCGAGCAGCTCGCCACCGGGAGCCGAGCCACCGCCTCGGTCGCCCGCCGGTCCGCCGTCGCCCGCCGTCGCAGCGACGTGACGTAGCCCTTCTCCTCCTGGTGCGCGACGCTGTCGCTCCAGCTCAGGAAGTCGAACAGGGTGAAGGCGCCGCCCAGGTACGCCACCCGGCTGAAGTCGTGCGGCGCGACCTGGATCAGGGCGGCCGCGAGCTCCGGGGGCGGGTCCATGAGCAGCGCCCACTGGGTGAAGCCGAGGTAGGAGCCGCCCGCGGTCGCGAACCGGCCGCCGAACCAGGGCTGCTCCCGCAGCCAGGCGACCGTGTCGGCCGCGTCGTCGATCTCCGTGATCATCGGGTCGAACGTGCCGCCGGACCCGAACGTGCCCCGGCAGCGGACCAGCAGCACGTCGAAGCCGCGCGACGCGTAGAGCCCACCGGTCAGGGCGGTCACCACGGCGCCGAAGCCATACGGGCCACGGACGAGGACGGTGCCGCGGCTCGTGCCGACGGGCGCGAGGTGGTCGGCCAGCAGCACGACACCGTCCCGCATCGGGATTCGCAGTTCGCTGGTGACGCGGTAGTCGGTCGTGACCGCTTGTGGCCCCTTTAATCGGCCGTGGGTCAGGCTGTCGAGGAGCCGCTGGCCTCGGGAGCGGCGCCGGGACTGCGCGGCCGTGGCCGCGGGCCTGGTCTTCGGCATGGCGGGCTCCTCAGGCGTGCCGTCCGCGACGGACCAGAGAGGTCCGGGCGTCCGCGGAGCCTAGAAGCGATCAGCTTCGATCGGGAAGAGCTGAATTCCGCTGAGTGAAATCCCGGCCGCGACCCAGCAGCGCCAGGGAACGTGGCCGGTCAGCCGCGTGGGACGGTCAGGCGGAAGGTCGCGCCCCCGCCGGGCGTCGGTTCGTGGGCCACGCTGCCGCCATGGGCGGCGGCGACGGCGGCGACGATGGACAGGCCCAGCCCGGAGCCACCGGCATCGCGGGATCGCCCCGCGTCGGCCCGGTAGAAGCGTTCGAAGACGTGGTCCGCGGCCTCCTGCGGGATTCCGGGGCCATGATCGATGACCGCGATGACGACCTCGCCGAGACCGGCGGTCGACGCGTCCGGATGGTTGCCGCCCGCTGCCGTCGGTCCGGGGTCCGCGGCGGTGGCGGTCTGGTCCGCCGACGTGGTCCTCACGGGCTGCCGGGCAGGCTCGACGGTGATGATCGCTACGGAGACGGGCGTGTCCGCCGGCGTGTGCACGAGCGCGTTGCGGACGAGGTTGCCGATCGCCTGGCGCAGCCCACTCCGATCGCCCGTGATCTCCAGGAACGGTGGGATGTCCACCAGGACAGAGCGGTTCGGGGCGACCGCCCGGGCGTCAGTGACGACATCGCGAACCATCGCCGCGAGGTCGACGGGCTCCCGTTCGGTCGCCGGCCCCTGGTCCAGCCGCGCCAGCAGCAGCAGATCGTCGACCAGTTCGGACATGCGCGCGGACTCGCCCTCGATGCGGCGCATCACCATGGCCAGATCCTCGGGCCGGTTGGCGGCGCCACGGTGGAACATCTCGGCGTAGCCGCGGATCGAGGTCAGCGGGGTGCGCAGCTCATGG
Organism: Frankia sp. AgB1.9; assembly: GCF_016786355.1. Taxonomy (GTDB): domain Bacteria; phylum Actinomycetota; class Actinomycetes; order Frankiales; family Frankiaceae; genus Pseudofrankia. The sequence goes on along the minus strand of NZ_JADWYX010000054.1, from coordinate 54,613 downwards.
CTGGCGTCCGCGACGAAGCGGCGCAGGTGCTGCTCGGAGGCCTCCCGCGCCCGGAAGGCGGCCTCGATCTGGCTGAGCATCGCGTTGAAGGCCAGGCCCAGCCGCCCGACCTCGGTGCGCCGGTTCGTATCGGTGACCCGCTTCGTCAGGTCGCCCCAGGCGATCTCGTCCGCTGTCTGCTCGATACGAGTGAGCGGTCGCAGCCCCAGCCTGATGATGACGTAGGCCACTGCCGCCAGGGCCGCCATGATGACGGAGCTCGCGATGATCTCGATTCTGGCGACCCGATCCAGCGTGGCGTCCATCTCCGTGAAGGGGACCGCGACGACAAGCACGTCTCCGCTGGTGAAGCGTTCGGCCAGCACCCGGAAGCGGTCGTCCTGGCCGTCGGCCGCCGGAACGGTCCACAGCGCGACGGTCGCCAGATTCGGGTGAACCTCGGCGGTGGCGAGCTGACCCGCCGTGACGAGCGGCCGCTCGGTCGGCGTGTGTTCACCGCCCGGTCCAGGGCTGGATTCAAGCAGCCGGTGTCCTGCGTGGTCATACAGCGCGCCGTAGGTCCCCACGAGGTAGGAGCTACCGAACCGCGGGTTCTGGTCGTCGGCGTCCGAATGACCATTCGAGCTGGTGCCGCGGCTGGGACCGTCATTGTCGCCGTACGGCGTACCGCGCAGCAGCGTCTGTTCCATCACCGGATGGGCGTCGCGCACCTGCTGGTCCAGCCGGCCCATCAGGTACGACCTCAGCGCGTCGTGCGTGCCGACGGCTCCCAGGGACAGGCCAACCGCGAGCAGCCCGATCAGGGCCAGGAGCAGGCGAGCACGCAGCGACACGACGGTTGTCCCAGCTCAGCGCGGCAGGCGGAGCACGTAGCCGACCCCGCGCACGGTGTGGATCAACGGCGGGTCGACGTTGTCGGTCTTGCGGCGTAGATAGCTGATGTAGGTCTCCAGGACGCCGCCGTCGCCGCCGAAGTCGTGGCCCCAGACGTGGTCGAGGAGCTGGGCCCGGGTCAGCACGGTGCGTGCATTGGTCATCAGGTAATGGAGCAGGCGGTATTCGGTGACGGTCAGCTCGATCATCCGTCCCGCTCGACGGACCTCCCGCGTTCGTGGGTCGAGCTCCAGGTCGGCGAAACGCAGCGGAGCCGGACCTTCGTCGCAGACCGCCCCGGTTCCGGTCCGCCGAAGGATGGCACGGACCCGCGCGACCAGCTCGGACACGGCGAACGGCTTGGTCACGTAGTCGTCGCCACCGAGCGTCAGACCCCGGACCTTGTCCTGGGTGGTGTCACGAGCGGTGAGAAACAACGTCGGAACGTCATGGCCGGCACTCCGCAGCCGCTCGCAGACCGCGAAGCCGTCAATGTCGGCGAGCATGACGTCGAGTACCAGAAGGTCCGGCGGAGCGAGCGCGACCTTGGTCAACGCGGCCTGGCCCGACTGCACGGTGTCCACCTTGAATCCCTCATATCGAAGGGCCATCGCGACAAGATCGGTGATGGCCTCCTCGTCGTCGACGACCAGAACCCGTGCTCGCTCGTCCGCCGCGTCCCCCGGCGAAGCCGGAGTGGTCGGCGAAATGTCCGTCACCCGCGCCATCACCTGCCCAGTGTCGCTCCCGCACCTGACGACGGGCGGTGCTCAGCGGGGGCCTCGGCGAAGCTGGCCACGACGAGGCCGTCCGCGTGCCGCCTGAAGCCGGCCGAGTAGGTCAGCTTCCCCGAGTCCTCGACGGCAAGCCACTCCCATCCGTCGCGGGCAAGGTCCCTGAGCAGGCCCGTCGCGTCCCTCCCCGCGGCGACGGCCGCGGTGGCGTAGGCGTCGGCCACAGCCAGGTCCGGCCCCACGACGGTGACCGAGGCGAGACCCGAAGCGGCCGCGCCGGTGCGCGGGTTCACGATGTGATCTCCCTGCTCCGCGGTGCCGGACGTGGCGACGGCCAGCTCCGTTCCTTCGACGACGGCCACGAACCGCCCGCGGTGGAGGGGGTCCGCGATGCCGACTCGCCACGGTCTCCTCGGGCCCGGCCGCCCCCGGACCCGGAGGTCGCCCGCCGCGTTGACGCAGTGGGTCGTCAGGCCGGCAGCCGTCAGCGCGGCTGACGCCGTGTCCGCGGCCCAGCCCTTGACGAGGCCCGTCGGATCGAGCGTGCCGTCGGCGCGCCACCCAGGGTCGAAGTAGCCGCTGGTCCGGTCCCGGCAGGTGGCAGCGAGCCGAAACACCTCCTGGACCTGCCTCGGGCAGTCGTCGAGGCTGATCTCGTCGCGCCGAAGCCTCGACACCCAGGACGTCGGCTTGAAGGTGCTGAAGTCCTCGTCCGCCCGGTGCAGCGCGCCGACCGCGGCCGCCATGGCCACGTCCACGGCGGCCGGCCCTCGCACCCGTGCCCAGGTCCGGCCCGAGGACGCCGGCCCCACCGGGAAGCGGACGTCGATGCTGACGAGCGTCCCCATCACGGGCTCGGCTCGGACCAGGCCCAGCCGCTCCTCGTCGACGGGCCCCGCTGTCGGGTGGCCGCTCACGGCTAGAGCCCGGCCTTGTCGATGGCGGACTGCACCGACCACGCGTACCCGCTGCTGGTGAAGGAGGCACCGGACACGGCGTCGATCTTGGCGCTCTGCGCGGAGAGCACCTCCTGGCGCAGGATCGGCACCGCCTGGTCGTTGATCTCGATGTCGCGCCTTTCCCGGTTCGGCACCTGTAGGGCGATGACATCGGTGATGGTCCGCCCGGAGAGCACCAGCTCGACCTGCACCGCTCCATATCGGGTGTCCTCCACGTCTCCGACGACCGTCCGCTTGCCGGCCGATCCCGAGGAGCCCGCGCCGGACGACGCGCTCATCGTGGCCGACCCTGCTGCGGGCGTGGCGGTGCTGGCGGACGTGGACGTCGGACCCGTGGTGGCCGCTGCGACGGGACTCGGGCTGCCGCTCGGCGCCGGTTGCCCCGCCCGCGTCGTGGCGGCCGGCATGGAGACCGCCGCGGCGCTCTGCTCGCCGTGCCCTGCCGCGGCCTTTCCCGCCACGACCACGACGACGGCACCCAGCAGACTGGCAAGACCAAGGCGAGCCCGGTGGGCCTTCCCGGCGTTGAGGTTCATACGAGGTCGCGGCGTCAGGTCCGGCCATTGGTGGCCGGCATGAGGCGCCGCTCACCTCCTTCCGACAGATGAAGAAGATCGATCCGACCAGCCGACAGCGACGGGCACGAACGAGATTCCAGGAGGGCGGTTGTCACCGAAGGGAGAAGTCCTCCGTGTGGATCTGCTCGTCCGGCAGGCCGAGAAGCCGAAGCGAGCGGACCAGTCCCCGGGTCAGACCGGCCGGGCCGCAGATGAAGACGTCCCGTTCGATGACGTCGGGCACCGACGCCTCGACCAGATCGGCGGCAAGAGGGTCGTAGCCGAGGTCCTTCCGGGAGCCGACGACGCCGTGCACGAGCAGGCGTCGTTCCTGGGCCATCTTCCTGAGCTCGGGCCAGAGCGCGAGGTCCCGTACGTCACGCGCCCGGTGGACGACGATGACGTCGTCGCCACGGGCGGCGAGTTCCTCGGCGAGCGCCCGCACCGGCCCGATCCCGCTGCCGCCGGCGATGAGAAGCGCCTTGCCGCGAGTCGCCCGCTCGGCGGTGAAATGGCCGAACGGACCCTCGGCGACGACAAACGTGCCAGGGCGAAGCTGGGCGATCGAGGCGGAATGGTCGCCGGCAGCCTTGACCGTGATCCGTACCTGGCGCGCCCGCGGCGGGGCGGACAGGGAATACGGATGGGCCGTCAGCCAGTGGCCCGGCGCGAGGAACCGCCAGAGCAGGAACTGGCCCGACTGGACTCCCAGCCGGTCCAGGTGCCGCCCCCGAATCCAGACCGAGACGACGCCGGGCGCCTCCTCGACCACCCGCTCCACCCGCATCCCGTGGCGGGCGATCTTGGCGAGTGGCAGGGCGAGCCGCCAGATCACCAGGCAGGCCGCGACCGCGACGTACATGAGCTGCCACAGCGTGCGGTTCACCGGATGACCGACGAACTCCGCGCCGTTCGCCGTCTGGTGGCCATAAACCAACAGGACCGATGCGTACACCGTCAGGTGGAGCAGGTACCAGACCTCGTAGGAGACACGTGGGCGCAGGCGCCGGGCGCTGGCCACCCCGACGGCGACGAAGAGCAGGGTGCCGATCGTCGCCTTCCACATGTCCGGGTAGGTCGTGAGGACGGTGACCAGCTCGGAGACCGGCTGGTGATGGTCCGTCAGCCCGTAGCCCCAGACGATCAACAGCACGTGGCTGACCATCAGCACGACGATGTTCGTTCCCAGGCCCCGGTGCCAGCCGGCCAGCCGGTCCAGCCCGACGGCCCGTTCAAGAACTGGCACGCGCGCCATGAGCAGCAGCTCGACCAGCATCAGATAGGCCGCGAGCAGGCCGCAGACCCGGCCGAGGTCGGTCAGGATCGCGGCGCCGCCGTGCACGCTGCTCGCCGCGGTGCCCGTCCACCACAGCGCCACGACGACAAGCCCCCAGGCCACGAGTCCCGCCCGCACCGCGAGCCGCCCTCGCCAGCCCGCCGACCGCCGGGCAACCCAGACCGACGGCGCCCCGCCGGTCCCGCCCAGGGCTGGACGACCTTCCGGCCGTCGCGACGGCCTGGTCGCCGCCGCGGCGTCGACACGTTGGCTCGGCATCGTCGGTGAGGGCATCGTCGGCGAGGGCATCGTCGGCGACCGATCGGCCGACCGACCGCGGGTCGGCCCGGACGTCGTCGTTCTCCCGGAAGGCGTCATCGTCTCGTCCGGCGGGACCCGGCTGGCGCTCATGACACCGACGATGGCGGCGGAAGCTGGGAATTCCCTGGGAAGAATCTAGGAGAAGGCCGGGAGTCACCGCTCGCTCGGGCCGATCGGACCCCTGGTGGGCGGGACGAACGCTCCGTCACGGGTGGCCGGGTGACAGAGGTTCACCGACTGGCCGCGGTGGGACATTCATACCGAGTCGATCTCCGTTAGCTGTCGACGGCAGCCGCGATCGACGACGCCGCGTCCCCGCGTCGAGGCGACGACGAGAGAAACGGCGGATACCGGACGGACCTGGAGTGTGGGACATGGACAGCTCGGTGCGCATTCTCGTCGGGGTCGACGGATCTGCCGGCTCTGAGGCCGCGTTGCGGTGGGCGCTTCGGGAGGCGGGGCTGTGGGCCTCCGGCGCGGCAGGGAGCCCGGCGCCGACGGTGACGGCGCTGCTGGCCTGGAGCGGCGACGGCCTGCCCGCCGGAGTGCTGGACGCGGCGACGCGAGCTGACCGGGACGGGCTCGCCGAGGCAGCCGGGGAGATGCTGGAGCGCAGCATCAAGCGGGTTGACGCGCCGACGGCCGGGATCGAGCTGCGCCGGCTCGTCGTCCGGGGCGACCCGGTGCCGGCGGTGACGGCGGCGGCCCGGAACTATGACCTGCTGGTCGTCGGCGAACGCGGCCACGGCCCCGTCCACCGGCTGACCGCCGGCTCCGTCAGCCAGGGCATCGTGCACCACGCGCCGGTTCCCGTCGTCGTCGTCCGCTCCCGCGCCGCGGCCGTCGAGCCCGACGGCCGTCCGGTCGTCGTCGGTATCGACGGGTCGGATCTCTCGCTGGCCGCGCTGCGCTGGGCGGCACACGCCGCGGCGATCCGCGGCGTGCCACTGCGGGTGGTGAATGCCTGGGGTGGCTACGACCCGATGTACGCCGAGGTGCTCGTCGACGCGCAGGGCGCCCTGGCCCGCCAGGCGGCCGGCATCCTCGACCAGGCGGTCAAGCAGGGCCTGGCGGGGGCGCCGGACGTCACGGTCGACACCGTCGTCTCGCCCGACTCGGCGGTGCGCGCCCTGACCCGGGAGGCGCGCGAGGCCCAGCTACTCGTCGTGGGCACCCGAGGGCACGGCGGTTTCGCGCGGCTGTTGCTCGGCTCCGTGAGCCACCAGTGCGTCCTGCACGCGGCCAGCGACGTCGCCGTTGTGCGCCCCGAGAAGGTCCCCGTCCGTTCCGAAACCGACGAGCGCGTCGTGGCCGAGGGCATCGGGTCGCTCGCGGTGGTCGACGCCGGCACCCCCTGACTCCTCCGTCCCGCCGATGAGGCCAACCCGGCGTCGGCCTGTGGCGGATGTCCTCGAACACCTCATCGGCGGCGACCGCGGCACGACCTGCTGCGGTCGCAGCCCAAAGCACCCTCCGGGCGCGGACTTTCGCCCGTCGGTGACGATGACGGACATGCGCATGGTCGCCCATTCCGCCCTCGGTGCCGTCGTCGCCTCGTCTCTGGCAGGCAGGGCGGGCGGCCGGCTGCCGGTCGTGGTTGCCTCGGGCAACTGGGCGACTCCGACGGTCGCCCTGGGAGCAGTCGACGCCGTCGTGCCGTCCTACCGGCTGTTCGTGCTCAACGGTCAGCCGGGACTGCCAGCCCGGTCCGGGGTCATCCCGGTGACGCCGTTCGTAGGACCGGGCATGCGCGGCCAGCCGGACCTGGAATACGTGCCTGCCCGGCTGAGTCTGGTACCTCGGCTGCTGGCCGGGCCGTACCGGCCGGACGTGGTCGTCGTACACACCAGCCCGCCGGTCGAGGGGAAGGTGTCGCTCGGCACGGAGGTCAACATCCTGCCGGCCGCGATCGAAGCGGCACGCAGAGCCGGCGGGATAGTCGTCGCGCAGGTGAACGCCCGCATGCCCTACACCCTGGGTGACGGCGAGCTGCCGGTCGACGCGGTCGACGTCGCCATCGAGGTCGACCTTCCGCTGCCGAGCCCTCCGGCCGCGCGGCCGGACGCCACCACGAGCGCCCGCGGGGAACGCGTCGCCGGCCTCGTGCACGACGGTGCCACCGTGCAGTTGGGAATCGGCGCGGTTCCCAACGCCACGGCGGCGGCGCTGACCGGTCGCCGCGGCCTGCGAGTGTGGACCGAGACCTTCTCGGACGGCGTGCTCGGCCTGGAGCGGTCGGGCGCTCTGGCGGCAACGAGCAACCTCGTCACCAGCTTCGTCCTGGGCTCACAGGAGCTTTACAGCTGGCTACACCGCAACCCGCGCGTCCGGATGCTCCGCACGGAAACGGTCAACGATCCCGCCATGATCGCGCGGCAGCCCGGCATGACGTCGATCAACACCGCGTTGCAGGTCGACCTGCACGCCCAGGCCAACGCCTCCTACGTCCGCGGGCGTGTCTGGTCAGGCTTCGGAGGACAGCCGGACTTCGTCGCGGGATCGCTGCATGCTCCACGCGGATGCGCGGTGATCGCGCTGCCGAGCTGGCATGCGAAGTCGGACACGTCGACGGTGGTGCCCGCGCTGGCGGAACCTACTACGAGCTTTCAACACAGCTACGTCGTCAGCGAGCACGGGACAGCCCCGCTATGGGGAGCCAGCCACCGCCAGCAGGCCGAAGCGATTGTCAGCCACGTCGCCCACCCCAAGGCGCGGGCGGAGCTGGCTGGCGCGCTGGCCAGCGCGCCCTAGAGCCCGGCGGCACACACCACGGGACTCCAGTTGCCCCGTCGGGTCTCGCCATCGCCGGGTCGGTCAGTACCACCGGTGTAGTGGCCGAACGGGCGGAGTACCGCTGCCGTGGTAGCGGCAGTTGACGGCGTCAGGCGAATGCGGAGATCCACCCTTCGGAGGAGATTACGAGCGAAGCGGGACGCGCCGACGAACCGGGCGCTGACGAAGGTGGGGTGAGCGGCGCACGATGATCGCGGACAGCGATACGACCGGGCAGCGGGGGAGCCTGACGGGCGTGGGTTCGGCGACAGCTCCCTCGTTCACCGCGGGCGAGCCGCTGGCGCCGTATGAGCCGACCTCCGTCGGACCCTACGTCCTCCTCGGCAGGCTGGGCGCGGGCGGTATGGGCACGGTCTATTTCGCGCAGGGTCCCGGCGGCCGCCCGGTCGCGGTGAAGGTTATTCGGGCCGACCTCGCCAGCGACCAGGAGTTCCGGCGCCGGTTCCGGCAGGAGGTCGACGCGGCGCGCAGCGTCGCGCCCTTCTGCACGGCCGAGGTTCTCGACGCCGACCCGGAGGCCGCCGCGCCGTACATGGTGACCGAGTTCATCGCCGGCGAGCGGCTGGACGAGGCCGTCGCGAGCAGGGGAGCGCTCGGCTCGTCCACGCTTACCGGCCTTGCTATCGGGGTGGCGACCGCGTTGGTCGCCATCCACCGGGCCGGGCTGGTGCACCGGGATCTCAAGCCGGGCAATGTGATTCTCTCGCTGTCCGGTCCTCGGGTCATCGACTTCGGGATCGCTCAGGTGCTGGACGGTGCGTTCGCGCGGCCGACCGGCTGGGGATTCGGCTCGGCGGGCTGGATGGCGCCCGAGCAGCTGACCGGCCAGCCCATCGGGCCGGCGACCGACGTCTTCGCCTGGGGAATGCTCGTCGCCTACGCGGGCACCGGGCGCCACCCGTTCGGCGGTGAGACCGACCCCGATCTCGCGCACCGGATCACCGGTCTCGACGCGGATCTGGTGGGGCTTCCCCGCGAGCTGGCGGACCTCGTTCGCGCTGCTCTGTCGAAGGATCCGGCGAGCCGCCCGGCGGCGCGGGAGCTGCTGCTGGACCTGGTCGAACGCCAGCCGGGCGCCGGGAGGACCGCGCCGGTCGCCCAGGCGCTCGGTCTTGCCGAGAGCCCGCCGAGCCCGCCACCGACTCTGCCGACTCCGCCGTCGACGAAGGCCGTTCGACGGAGGTTCGGCGGACCCAGATCCTGGCGGCCCGCTGTACTCGCCGTGGGTCTGCTGCTGGCCGCACTCCTGACGATCTGGTCGGTGACGGCGTTGCGCGGCGAGGCGCCGCCGCCAGCGGCAACCGGCGCTTCGACGCCCGCCGTGTCTACCGACGCGTCGACGTCGACCGCGTCACCGACCCGCAGTGCCGCTCCGAGCGTCTCGCCGACCGCGGGCGGTTTTCGGGACGGGTCGCTGCGGTTTGTGGTCGACGACGTCGAGTGCGGCGTCGAACAACTCGGACCAGGCTTTCTGGCCCTGCGCCCGGGCGGCCAGTTCTGCCTCGTGACCATGACGGTCCGCAACACGGGCTCGACGGCGCGCCAGCTGGAGAGCACCAGCCAGTACGCCTACGACTCGGCGGGCGGTCTCCACTCGGCCGACTACCTCGCCCGTTTCTACCTGATCGACGACACGATCTGGCAGCAGGTGGGCCCTGGCTCATCGGTCCACGGCCGCCTGGTCTTCGACATCCCGACGGGAAGGACGCTGAAGAACCTCCAGCTGCACGACAGCGCGAGCAGCGGCGGCGTCTCGATACCGCTGTGACATCGGCCTGAAACCGACCTCCGGGGCCTGATCGAGCGCAGCCTCCGGCCGCCTGCCCGTTCCGAACCTCGCCCATGATCGCCGTTTTGGCCCTCGAATGGTCGCGAGAAGGCCCGATTCACGACCACGTGAGGGCCAAAACAGCGATCACTCCGCCGGGCGGTTCCGTCAGGCGACGACCCCGCGCACCTTCAGGTCCACGATGGCGTCCCAGTCCAGGCCGAGGCCGGTGAGGATCTCCTCGCCGTGCTCGTTGAACTCCGGTGCGCGGCGCGGGACCGCCGGCTGGCTGTCGTACTGCACGGGCACGGCCACAAGATGGAACGGCGTGCCGTCCGCGGCCTGGCATTCCTGCAGGTAGCCGTTCGCGACGGTCTGCGGATCCTCGGCCGCCTCCAGCGTGTGCTGGACGGCCGCCCATTGGCCGGTGAACGGCTCCAGGCGCTGGCGCCACTGGTCGAGGGTCGCCTCTGCGAAGACCTGCTCGAGAATCGCGACGGCCTCGGTCGTGTGGGTGATCAGTGCCTCGTGGCTGGCGAAGCGCGGGTCGGCCGTGAGCTCGGGCCTGCCGATGATCTCGCAGAGCGGCGCCCAGTACGCGCCGGCCTGCAGGCAGGTGAGCATGAGCTGGCGGCCGTCCTGGGTCTCGTACGTCCGGACCAGCGGATTGTTGGTGATCTGGTCCGCGGGTGGCACCGTCCACGGTGTCTTCATCAGCAGCGACAGCGCGATGGCCTGGCCCATCGCCCACAGCCCGGTCCCGAGCAGGGAGATGTCGACGGTCGTCGGCTCGCCGGTGCGTTCCCGGTGGAAAAGCGCCCCCATGATGCCGCCGGCGATGGTCATACCGCCGAGCGAGTCGCCGTAGCCGGGGCCGGGCGGGTTCGGCACGAGGTCGTACTCGGGCCGCCTGACACCCAGGGCGGTGCCGGAGCGGGCCCAGAACGCGAGCGAGTCGTAGGACCCCTTGTCGGCGTCCGGCCCGCGTTCTCCCTGCCCCGTCCCGGAGACATAGATGATTTTCGGGTTGGCCTTCCGGATCTGGTCGACGTCGAAGCGGAGCTTCGCGCGGACCCGGGGCAGCTTGTTGGTCAGGAACACGTCCGAGGCCGCTGCCAGCTTGTAGAGGATCTCCTGGCCGTCGGCCGATGTCAGGTCGAGGCCCAGGCTGCGCTTTCCACGGTTGGAGTGTTCGAGCAGCGCGTGGACGGAGCCCGTGGTCGCCATCATCCCGGTGGACGCCAGGCCGCGCATCGCGTCACCGCGTTCTACGTGCTCGATCTTGATCACGTCCGCGCCGAGGTCGGCGAGCACGGCGGACGCGGCCGGGACGAAGGTGTGCTCGGCGACCTCGAGAATGCGGACACCGTGCAGGATCGCGGTCATTTGCTCACCGTGGCCGGCAGGCGGTCCCAGCCGCGGGTGGTCGAGGTGTGGGCGAGTTTCGCGTGGGCCCAGTCGATCTCCCAGTCGGTCCACCGCTTCAGGATCTCGTCGAGCGCCACCCGGCCCTCCAGCCGGGCGAGCGCCGCACCGAGGCAGAAATGGATGCCATAGCCGAAGCTCAGGTGACGGTCGATCCTGCGGTGGATGTCGAACCGGTCGGCGTCGGGGAAGTGCCGGTCGTCGCGGTTCGCGGACGCGTTGAGAAGGGTCATGACGCTGCCGGCCGGAACGGTCTCGCCGTAGAGCTCGACGTCGCGCGCCACGTACCGGGCCTGGATCGGCGAGGGCGCCTCGTACCGCAGGATCTCCTCGACGGCGTTCGGGACCAGCGACCGGTCCGCCGCGAGCTCCCGGCGCTGGTCCGGGTGCTCGGCGAGCAGCTTGCCGGTCCAGCCGATCAGGCGAGTGGTCGTCTCGTTCCCCGCGCCGGAAAGCAGCGTGACGTAGGTGAGGACCTCCTCGCGGGACAGCCTTCGCACGGTCCCGGTCTCGTCGGTGAACTCGGCGGCGAGCAGTTCGGTCATCAGGTCGTCGGACGGGTTGTTCGCGCGCCAGTCGATGTAGTCGGCGAACATCGAGCCGTCCATGAACCCGTCCTGGTAGAACTCCTCGGACGACTCCAGGTTCAGGCCCTTGTCGAGCTGGTCGCGGATGGCCTCCTGGTCGCTTTCCGGAATGCCGAGCAGGAAGCCGATGGTGCGCATCGGCATCTCGGCACCCAGCTGCCGGACGAAGTCCAGCTCACCGGACCCCACGAGGGGGTCCAGGCACCGCGCGGTGAACTCGCGGACCTTCGATTCCAGGGCGAGCATCTTCTTCGGCGTGAAGACGCGGGCGAGCAGCGCGCGGTGCAGGTCGTGGCGCGGCGGGTCCTCGAAGAGGATGACGCCCGGGGGAACCTCGATGTTGGCCTTGATGATCTCAAGGACGGAACCCCTGCCGGACTGGTACGTCTCCCAGTCGGTAAGAGCCGGCGAGACGTCCTCATAGCGGCTCAGGGCGAAGAACTCGTGCCGCTCGTTGTAGTACAGCGGCTTCTCGTCCCGTAACCGCCGCCAGACCGGGTAGGGGTCGCTGTCGATCTCGAAGTCGAACGGGTCGTAGTACACGTCGCTGTCGCTGGTGACTGTCACCGGACCTGCCTTCTCGTTCACGCCTTCGGCCACGCGACGGCCTTGGTCTCCAGGTACTGCTCGAATCCGTACGCGCCGTTCTGGCGGCCCAGGCCGCTGTGCTTGTAGCCGCCGAACGGAACGTCGGGGCCGAACGCGTAGCCGCCGTTGACGTTCACGGCGCCGGCCCGGATCCGCCGGGCGACGTTCAGGGACCGTTCGAGCGAGCCGGAGGTCACCGCTCCGGCGAGCCCGTACCTGCTCTCGTTGGCGATGCGGACCGCGTCGTCGTCGTCCTCGAACGGAATCACGACGAGGACCGGCCCGAAGATCTCCTCCTGCGCGATCGCCATCGTGTTGTCGACGTCCGTGAACAGCGTCGGCTCGACGTACCAGCCCCTGGGCAGGTGGTCGGGGCGGCCACCGCCGAGCGCCAGCGTGGCGCCCTCGTCGACGCCGGTGCGGATGAGCCCTTGCACCCGGTCGCGCTGTTTCGCCGAGACCAGCGGGCCCATCAGGACGTCGGGGCGCTGCGGGTCGCCGTAGGGCACGTTCGCCAGGGCCGCCGCCACGATCTCGACGCCCTCGTCGTAACGCGACCTGGGCAGCAGCAGCCTGGTGGGGATGGCGCAGCCCTGGCCGGCGTGGAAGCAGACGGTCAGGCCGGCCATCGCCGCCGACGACAGGTCGGCGTCGTCCAGGAAGATCGTGGCGGACTTGCCGCCGAGCTCCAGGAACAGCCGCTTCATCGTCGCCGCGCCCTTCTCGGCGATGCGCTTGCCGACCGCGGTCGAGCCGGTGAACGAGATGAGGTCGACCTTCGGGGAGAGCGTCAGCTCCTCACCGACGAGATGGTCGGACGACGTCACCACGTTCAGGACGCCGGCGGGAATGTCCGTTCGTTCGGCGACGAGCCGGCCGAGTCGGGTCGCGTTCCAGGGTGTGTCGGGCGCCGGCTTGAGGACGACGGTGTTTCCGGTCGCCAGCGCCTGGCCCAGCTTGTTGAGGATCACCTCGAACGGGAAGTTCCACGGCGTGATCGCTCCGACGACGCCGACGGCCTCCTTCCAGACCTGCCGGGTGCCGGGCTGGCCCATGGGGTCGGTGGCCTCGGGGAGTTCGGCCGTCCAGGCGAACTCGTCGATGTACTTGGCCGGCCAGCGGATCGAGTCCGCCAGCGGATCGTCCAGCTGCGGGCCCTGGGTCAACATCCGGGGCGCGCCGGCCTCCAGGATCAGCTCCTCCCGGAGGGCCTCACGTTCCGTCTCCAGGGCCTCCTGAAGCTGCTCCAGACACCGCGTGCGGAAACGGTGGTTGGTCGACCAGTCGGTCTCGTCGAAAGCCCGCCGGGCCGCGTCGATCGCGCGGTGCATGTCGCCTGCCGCCGCGTCGGCGACATCGCCGAGGACTTCCTCGGTGGCCGGGTTGATGTTCGCGAACGTCTTTCCCGAGGCGGCGAGGGTGAGCTCGCCGTCGATGAGCATCCTGCGCTCGCCTTGCGCCATTCCTGGACGTCCCTTCGTCGCTGGGGTTTCGTCACGCTGTCAGGTGTGGTCAGGAGGCGCCGTAGCGGCTCATCACGTCCGCTCCCCAGGCCTCGAACGTGCGCGGCAGCTCGCCCGTGGGGGCGGTGGGAATGACGGTGAGGTTCTCGTACTGGTATCCGCGCGGCAGGGTGATCGCGGCGACCATCGCGTCGGCGACCATGTCGGGCGTCATCGTGCCGCCGTGCCGCAGCAGGCCCCGGCGGAACCACAGCTCGAAGGCGGGCATCGCCCGGCCGCTCGCGTCCTCGACGGTGTTGAAGTCCGTGCCCAGAGTGTCGCCACAGCGCAGCGCCGTGACCCGGATTCCGGTGCCCTCGAGCTCCAAGCGCAGGATGCGGGCGGCATGCTCCACCCCCGCGTTCGCCGCGGCGTACGGCAGGTGGTGCAGCCACTGCGTGCCCGCGCTCAACGACGTGATGAAAAGGATGTCGCCGGGCTTCTCGGCCGCGAGCAGCGCGCGGACACCCCGGCGGGCCATGTAGAGCCCGCCGACGAGCTTCGTCGTGATCTCGGTGTGGATCTGCTCGGGAGAAAAGCTCTCCAGCGGTCCATAGCGGCCCGTGGCCGCGTTGTTGATGACCGCGGTGACAGTCCCGAACCTGTCCTCGGCCGCGTCGAAGAAACCGTCCACGGACTCCGCGTCGGTGACGTCGAGCGGGTGCGCGAGGCACTCGCCGCCGGCCTTCTCTACGAGCGCCACCGTCTCGGCGAGCTTCTCGGCCCGGCGACCGCCGACGACGACGCGCCAACCTAACTCGCCGAATTTCTGCGCCGTCGCCTGCCCGATTCCGGTTCCCGCGCCGGAGATGGCGACGACGCCGGCGGGTTGCTCCCTGGGCTCGCTCACTGACTGCTCCCTACTGCTACGCAACGTGGGTGAAGAAGGGGGTTGCTGCGCCGCCGAGATCGGGCCGGCGAGGCGCGCGACACGCGCGCGCGGCAGGCTCGCCGGCCCGATCTCGGCTTGGGGGCGGTCAGGAGGCCGCGGCGACCGTCTTGCCGGGGACCAGATCTCCGCACATGGGGGTGGCGCCCGGGACCAGCTTGAAGGTCGATCCCTCAAGCTTCGTGATCCAGCTGCAGTTGTTGGCGCCGCCGACGATGTTCTCGCGGTCGTTGATGTCGACCTTGTGGCCGCCGAACAGGCCCATGGCGTCCCAGTCGTGGATGCCGGACAGGGCGGTGATCAGCGACGACTGGGACGGGTTCGCGCCGGCCGCCTTCAGCGCGCGGACGAGCAGGCCGGTGGACACATAGCCGTTGTACGAGGCGTAGGTGGCCGCGGTGGTGACGCCGCCGGCCTTCAGGTCGGACTCGAAGGCCTTGGTCGCGGCCGTCTGCATCTCGATGGGCTCGTAGTAGAGGGTGAAGTAGACCCCCTGCGCCTCGTTGAGCGCGCCCTGGCCGGCCTGGAGCAGGTCACCGCCGTAGCCGGTGGGCAGCAGCGCCGCCTTGAGGCTCACGCCCTGGTCGCGCAGGCCGCTGATCAGCGCGAAGGCCGTGTCCGGGTCGACCGTCGGGTACAGGCCGTCGATCCCGGCGGACTTCATCGCCAGCACCTCGGGCCCGACATTGGTGCTGCCGAACGCGAACTTGGCGTTCAGGTACCCGACCTTGAGCCCGGCCACCTCCGCCGAGAGGGCTCCCGAGCCGGCGGCCTCCGAGGACACCGGCGAGGACCCGTAGCCCAGCGCGGCCAGGTTGGAGACGCCCAGCAGCTTGAAGATCTTGCCGTACGTCGTGGCGACCTTCGTCTGCTGCAGCGGGCCGGTCACCGAGAACATGTTCTTGCTCGCGGCCCACTCGGGACCGTCCTGGCTGATGCCGATGACCGGGACGTTGTGCGCGGTCAGGTAGTTCGACGCGGTGAACATCAGCGCCGACTCGCCGAGGACGGCGAGCACGTGGTCCTGGGTGACGAGCTTCTGCGCGGCCGTCAGCGCGGTCGTCGGGTTGGACGCCGTGTCCGCGACGACGTACTTGATCGTGTAGCCGTTGCGGGAGGCGTAGACCGTCCCGGCCTTGACGCCCTCGACGAAGGTCTTGTTGCCCGACGCCGCCGGTCCCGTGACGTCGGTCAGCACGCCGACGGTGATCGTCTTGTTCGCGGCTCCCGCGGTCGAGGCCGCGCCACTCGGCTGGGACGAGCCGCCGCAGCCGGCGGCTAAGAGCATCGCGGCGGCGCAGGTGACGCCGGCTAACCAGCTGGTTCGCTTCCGAATCATCGTGTCTCCGTAGCTTTCGTTGTTGCTGAGGCCGCACGCCGTCGGCGTCGCCGGCTATCTCGAATCAGGTGCTGGCTCGGGCGTCACGCCGCCGGGCGGGGCGGCGTTGCACGTCCACCACCTGCGTCTCCTCCATGTGGGCCAGCGAGGTGTCGCGACGATAAAATAGATGGAGTGTCCAGTCAATGCCTGCACTGTCGCGTTGCCGGTCAGACCGTCGGCGCGCGGGACATGGACCCCCGGGGCGTCACCGGGCGCGACGACATCGGCCGCAGGGGTCGCCGAAGCCACCCGTCCGAGCGGGGATCCGTGATCCCTCGGACGGGTGCGGTCGGTTGGGAAGGCAGCTCTAGAGCAAGGCTGGCGCGACGGTGGACCTTGGGTCGGCCGTCGCCAAGCGGGAAGTCAGACCGCCACGGTGGCGGCTACGCGTGCTGCGAGCCCGCGTCTCGG
Organism: Frankia sp. AgB1.9; assembly: GCF_016786355.1. GTDB lineage: Bacteria > Actinomycetota > Actinomycetes > Frankiales > Frankiaceae > Pseudofrankia. The sequence goes on along the minus strand of NZ_JADWYX010000054.1, from coordinate 38,549 downwards.
ATCACGGAGATCCAGGCGGAGGTCAGCACGGCGATCATCCGCTCGGGGTCCTCGAGCTGGCCCCGGACGTAGCGTTCGAAGAAGCGCCGCAGCGTCGTGAGCAGGATGTCGGCGGTGAGCTCGGCGTCGTCCGGCCGCAGGTCCTCGCGCGCCGCGAGCAGCGCCTCCGAAAGAATGCGGACCTGCTGCTCGTAGCCCTGCTCGACCACGACGCGGATGTCCTGGTCGATGGCCGCGCCGTCCCACAGCGGCGCGACGAGATGACGAGCCCGCGGCCAGACCTCCACCTGCCGGTGGAACCAGCCCTGCATGGCGGCCGGCGTGGGATCGCGCGCGATGGTCCCCAGCTCGCCGAACATGCCGTCGAAGATGGCCAGGGTCCGCTCGTTCAGCTCGACGAGGATGTCCGCCTTCGTGCGGAAGTGCAGGTAGAACGTGGCCCGGGTGGCGCCGGCGCGGGAGACGATGTCGTCGACCGTGGTCCGCGCGTAGCCCCGCTCGGCGAACTCCAGGACGGCCGAGTCGATGAACCTGGCACGGGTGAACGCGCGCTGAGCGGCTCGTAGACCGCCTTTGCGAGCAGGGCGTGCGTCGGCTGGCGCCGCGGTGTCATCCGCCGATGCGTCCGGATCCGCTGGCCGATCGTCAGCCGGCGGACGTGCGGAGGTCGACCTGGGCATCGCACACCTCCGCCTCGTCGCTGTCTGCTGACTGGACACCATATTTATCATCCGGACAGCCTGCCGCCTCCCGCCGGTGCGATCCGGACCCGGCGACGACTCCCAGCCCACGTCGGTCGGAGGCGGCCCGATCGGCCTGTCGCCTCGGCCACGCAGACCGGACGAGCGGGTCGGTCTCGCACCGGTCTCTTCGTCCGCCTACGGACGCTTGCGCGCGCTAGTCGGCGATGGTAGCTTCCGTCCAGCGTGCTAGCACGTGATAGTGCGCCGGGCCGAACCTACATCCCTACCACCGCGACAGGAGAGCCGGTGATTCGTCGTTCCTTCAACGAGGGCTGGCTTTTCCGCCCCAAGGCTGATGCTTTCCTGGACATTCTTGGCCGGGCCGACGCGCCCTGGGAGCCGGTCACGCTGCCGCATGACGCGATGGTGGCGCAGGAACGCGACGGGTCCGACGCGACCTCGAGCCAGCGCGGGTACTTTCCGGCCGGGGCCTACGAGTACCGGAAGACCTTCTTCGTCCCGGAAAGCTACCGTGACCAACGGGTCCTGGTCGAGTTCGAAGGGGTATACCGCTACGCCCGGGTCTTTGTGAACGGTGATTTCGCGGGCTGGTGCGCGAACGGCTACACCAATTTCCACGTCCAGCTCGACCGTTTCCTCAGGTATGGCGCGGACAACGAGATCCGGGTCGAGGCGCGCAGCCAGGAGGACACCCGCTGGTACTCCGGCGGTGGGATCTACCGGAACGTCAAGCTGATCGTGGGCGGGCTCGTCCACGTAGCGGCCGACGGGGTGCGGATCACGACCCCGGAGATCGACGCCGAGCTGGCGGTGGTCTCGGTGGCCACCGAGATCCGGAACGTGTCGGCCGCCGGCCGCACCGTCGAGGTCACCACCGAGATCGTGGACGCCGACGGCGCGGTGGTCGCGAGGAGCGTCGCCCCGGTGACGGTCCACGCCGGCGAGCCGGCGGTGCTGCGCCAGCGCCTGGCGGTCACCCGGCCGCGGCTGTGGGATGTCGACAGCCCCACCTTGTACTCCTGCCGGACCTCGGTGGCCGCGGGGGACGAGGTTCTGGACACGGAGACCAGCCGGTTCGGGATCCGCACGGTGAGCGTGGACCCGGTCCGCGGCCTGCGGATCAACGGGACCACGGTCAAGCTGCGCGGCGCCTGCATCCACCACGACAACGGGGTGATCGGCGCCGCGACGGTGGACCGGGCCGAGCGCCGCCGAGTGGAGATCCTCAGACAGGCCGGATTCAACGCGATCCGCAGCTCCCACAACCCGGCCAGCAAGGCACTGCTCGACGCGTGCGACGAGCTGGGCGTCCTCGTCGTCGACGAGCTGTTCGACGCGTGGACCCGGTCGAAGGTGGGGCTCGACTATTCGGTCGACTTCGCCGAGTGGTGGGAGTCCGACGTCGAGGCGATGGTCGCGAAGGACTTCAACCATCCCAGCGTCATCCTCTACTCGATCGGCAACGAGATTCCCGAGGTCGGCACGCCGGCCGGCGCCGCGCTCGGCCGCACGATCGCGGAGAAGGTGCGGGCGCTGGACGACACCCGGTTGGTCACCAACGCCGTGAACGCGTTGCTGGCGACCGGACCGGACCTGTTCGCCTCCCTGGGCGACAAAGCACGGTCCGGCGCGGACGACGGGGCGGAACAGGGCGGCGACGTCAATGACGCGATGACCCGCTTCCGGGAGTTCCTGCCCATTCTCATGACCTTTGAGATCGTGGGCACGAAGACCGCGGAGGCGATGGCCTACCTGGACGTCGCCGGCTACAACTATCTGGACTCCCGGTACGAGATGGACCGGGCCCTGTTCCCGAACCGGGTGATCCTCGGTACCGAGACCTACCCGTCGGACATCGACAAGAACTGGCGGCTGGTCACCGACCACAGCCACGTGATCGGCGACTTCACCTGGACCGGCTGGGACTATCTCGGCGAACCGGGAACAGGCCGGATCAGCTACGAGGGCGACGTCGAATCGACGGGCGCCCTCAACCACCAGGGAGGTTTTCCCTGGCTGGCGGCCTGGTGCGGCGACGTCGACATCACCGGCCACCGGCGGCCCGCGTCCTACTACCGGGAGATCGTGTTCGGGCTGCGGGCCGAGCCCTACCTCGCGGTACACCGGCCCGACCGCCACGGCCAGCCGGTCCGGGTGGCGATGCCGTGGTCGTGGAGCGACTCGATCTCCAGCTGGAGCTGGTCGGGCCACGAGAACCGCCCGATCCGGGTGGACGTCTACGCGGCCGGCGACGAGGTCGAGCTCCTCGTCAACGGACAGTCGATCGGCCGGGCACCGGCGGGGGAGAAGAACCGGTTCACCGCCACCTTCGACACCGTCTACGAGGCGGGCGAGATCGTCGCCGTCGCCTACACCGATGGCGCGGAGACCGGCCGTACCTCGCTGCGTTCGGCGGCAGGTGAGGCCCGCCTGCACGTCGCCGTCGACCGGGGCCTGATCGCCGCCGACGACGCGGATCTCGCGTACGTCACCGTGACCCTGGTCGACGCGTCGGGCCACCTGTTCAACACCGCGGACCGTCCCGTATCGGTGGCCGTGGCCGGGCCCGGTTCGCTGCTCGGCTTCGGCAGCGCCGATCCCCGGCCGACGGAGAACTTCTTCGACACCGCTCGCACGACCTTCGACGGCCGGGCCCTGGCCGTCATCCGGCCGACCGGGCCCGGCGCGATCACCGTGTCGGTCACCGCCGAGGGGTGCGAGCCCGCCACCGTCCGCATCGAGGCGCAGGCCGCGTCGCTCGTGCCCGGATTACCCCAATCGTGAGGAATCGACGATGACGTCTGACGCCCCACCCGCAGAAACCGACGCGCCCGCGCGGGCGACGTCGGTGGCCGGGATCGCGGCCGAGATGATCGACGCCGAGGCGGAACGGCGGGCCCTCCAGGCGAAGGACGAGCAGGAGACGCTGTTCGCCGACGATCTGCTGCCCGGTGTCGGCGGCGACGGGAAGCGCCTCTCACTGCGGCAGGGCCTGGCCGCCGGCGGGTCGGTGACCTTCCTGACGCTGATGACCCTCGGCGCCCTGGACGAGCTCGAGTCGGCCACGCTGCAGACGCTCGCGCCGAACATCCGCGACTCGTTCCACCTCAGCGACGGCGCCATCACGGTCATCTCGGCCGCTTCGGGCGCCTTCCTGGTGCTCGGCGCCCTGCCGATGGGGTGGGCGGCGGACCGGTTCCGCCGCAGCAGGGTGATCGGCTGGGCCGGCGTGGCCTTCTCGGCGATGGTGTTCGCCTCGGGCCTCGCGGGCAGCGCGTTCCTGTTCTTCCTGGCCCGGTTCGGGGTCGGGATCGCCAAGTCGAGCAACCAGGCGGTCCACGGCTCGCTGCTGGCCGACACCTACCCGATCGGCGTGCGCGGGCGGATCGCCTCGACGAACTACGGGGCGGCCAGAGCCGCGGGAGCGCTGAGCCCGGCGGTGGTCGGCGGTATCGCCGCGCTGGCCGGCGGCGCGGACGGCTGGCGCTGGCCCTACCTGCTGCTCGGCTTCCCGGCGCTGGCCGTGGCGATCTTCGCGTTCCGGCTGCCCGAGCCGGCGCGGGGCCAGCACGAGATGCAGTCCGTGCTCGGTGAGGTGCTCGAGGACGCCAAGCCGCTGCCGATCTCGATCGAGGCGGCGTTCGCGCGCCTCATGCGGATCCGCACGATCAAGACGTCGATCCTGGCCTTCTCCGCCCTGGGGTTCAGCCTGTTCTCCAGCGGCGTCCTGCAGAACCTGTGGGCCGACGACCACTTCCACATGTCGACGTTCCAGCGCGGTGTGTGGGGGTCCGTCGGCGGTGCGTCGATCCTGCTGGCGTTGCCGTTCGTGGGGCCGCGCTACGACGACCTCTACCACCGCAAGCCCGACCAGGCGTTGCGGCTGCTGGGCCTGTTCATCCTGCCCACCGCGGTGCTGCTGCCGATCCAGTGGTTCATGCCCAACGGGATCCTGTTCATGGTCGCCGGCATCCCGGGCGTCATGGCGTCGTCGGTGGCGTTCTCGATGATCAGCCCGGTGCTGCAGTCGGTGACGCCCTACCGGCTGCGCGGGCTCGGCCTGGCGCTCTCCGCGATCTACGTGTTCTTCATCGGGGCCACCGGCGGCGCGCTGCTGTCCGGCCTGATCAGCAACGCCTACGACCCGCGGGTCGCGGTCCTGGTCATCGGTATCCCGGCCTCCGCGATCGGGGGCTGGCTCATGATCCGCGGTGCCTCGTTCATCAAGAACGACCTCTCGCTGGTCGTGGCGGACCTGCGGGAGGAGCTGGAGGAGCGCGACCGGCAGGTGGCGGACCCGGAGAACATCCCGCTGCTCCAGGTCAACAACATCGACTTCTCCTACGGCCATGTCCAGGTGCTCTTCGGCGTCGCCTTCGAGGTCAGGCGCGGCGAGACCCTCGCGTTGCTCGGCACGAACGGCGCCGGCAAGTCGACCATCCTCAAGGTCATCGCCGGCCTCGGAACCCCGTCGCGGGGCGTCGTGCGGATGAATGGCCGGACGATGACCTACGTGTCGCCGGAACAGCGCGGCCGGTACGGCATCCACCTGCTGCCCGGCGGCAAGGGCGTGTTCGCCTCGATGTCGATCCGGGACAACCTGGAGATGGCAGCGTTCCGGATGCGCAACGACGTCGCCGACCGCGATCGCCGCTTCGCGTACGTGCTGGACCTGTTCCCGGACCTGGCCGCACGGCAGAACCAGCGGGCCGGGTCCCTGTCCGGCGGGCAGCAGCAGATGCTCGCCCTCGCCATGGTCCTGCTGCAGGACCCCGAGGTCCTCCTGATCGACGAGCTGTCGCTGGGCCTCGCACCGGTGGTGGTCCAGGACCTGCTGGCCATCGTCGAGCGGCTCAAGCGCGACGGAATGACGATCATCATCGTCGAACAGTCCCTCAACATCGCCCTCGCGATCGCCGACCGGGCCGTGTTCCTGGAGAAGGGCCAGGTCCGCTTCACCGGGCCGGCCCGTGAGCTGGCCGAACGCGACGACCTGGCACGGGCCGTGTTCCTGGGCCGGGAAGGCGGCTGACCCATGGTCATGCCCACCACACAGCTGTGGTTCGACGGACTCGTGACCGGCCTGGTGATCGGCCTGCTGGCCGTCGGCATCGTGCTGGTCCACCGCTCGACCCGCGTCATCAACTTCGCGGTCGCGAACATGGGCCTGATCGGCTCGGTCCTGTTCGCCCTGCTCGTCGTCCGCTGGCACGTCCCCTACTGGATCGGCCTGGTCATCGCCCTGGCCATCGGCGCGGTCTTCGGCGCGATCGTCGACCTCGTCGTCATCCGGCGGCTGTTCAGCGCCCCGCGCGTGATCGTCCTGGTCGCGACGGTCGGCGTGGCGCAGCTCGCCCAGACGGTCGTCCTGGCGCTGCCCAAGATGGACGACAACGTCACCGACTCCTACCCGGTGCCGTGGGGCGGGACCTGGTCCCCGCTGCACGGCCTGCGGATCACCGGAGCCTCGCTGAGCGTCGTGGTCGCGGTGCCGCTGGTCGCGCTCGCGCTGGGGCTGTTCCTGAGCCGGACCGCGCTGGGTAAGGCGGTGGCGGCGTCGGCGGACAACCCGGAGCTGGCTCGCCTGCAGGGCATCAGCCCGAAGGCCGTCTCCACCGCGGTCTGGGCGGCGGCCGGGCTGATCGGCACGCTGTGCCTGGTCCTGATCTCCGCGCAGAACCAGTCGCTCACCCAGCTCACGACGCTCGGGCCCACGACCCTGCTGCGTGCCCTGGCCGCCGCGGTGATCGCCCGGATGACCTCGCTGCGGGCCGCCCTGGCCGCCGGGGTGTTCCTCGGCCTTTTGCAGACCGTCATCCAGTTCAACTGGCTGGACACCCCGGGCCTCACCGAGGCGATCATCCTGCTGCTCGTGCTGGCCGCGGTGTTCCTGGCCAGCCGGGGCCGCGACGTCGAGGCGTCGTCGTTCTCGTTCGCGCCGAAGGTCCGGCCCATTCCGGACCGGCTGCGCGGGACCTGGTGGGTCCGGTACGCCGAGCGCACCCCGCTGCTGCTGTTCGGCCTGCTCGCCGTCGTCCTGCCGTTGCTGGTGACCCAGCCGTCCCGGCAGCTGCTCTACACGGTGATCCTCGGCTACGCGATCTGCGGCGCCTCGGTCACCGTCCTCACCGGCTGGGCGGGCCAGCTGTCGCTGGGGCAGATGGCGTTCGCCGGGATCGGCGCGCTCGTCGCCGCAGCCCTCGACCGGGGCACCCAGCTGACGTTCGGGTCGACCACCGTGTCGCTCAACGCGCTGCCGTTCCCGGCGGCCGTCGCGATCGCCGCCCTCGTCGCCGCGGTGGTCGCCGGCGTCGTCGGGGTCGGCGCGTTACGGGTGCGCGGCCTGCTGCTGGCGGTCTCGACGTTCGCGTTCGCCGTCGCCGCCGACCAGTACCTCTACCGCCTGTCGTTCCTGCACGACACCGACGCGACCACGGCGACGTTTCCCCGCACCACGGTGTTCGGCATCGACGTCTCCGGGCAGCGGGCCTACTACTACCTCGTCCTGGTCGTCACGGTGGTCGTGCTCGCCGTGGTCGCCCGGCTGCGCCGCTCGGGCGTGGGGCGCACGACGATCGGCGTCCGGGACAACCCGGCGACCGCCGCGGCCTACACGGTCAACGCGACCCGGGTGAAGCTGCGGGCGTTCGCGCTGGCCGGTGGGATCGCCGGCGTCGGGGGAGCGCTGCTCGCCGCCGCGGGCCAGTCGGTTCCGTACGCCGACAAGTACTTCCTGTCCGCCGACTCGCTGGTCATCGTCTCCGTCGTCGTCATCGGGGGTCTGGGCTCCGTCACCGGACCGGTCCTCGGCGCGCTGTGGGTGATCGGCCTGCCGAGCTTCTTCCCGGGTAACAAGGTCGTCCCGCTGCTGACGTCCAGCCTGGGCCTGCTCGTCCTGCTGCTGTACTTCCCGGGCGGGCTGGTCCAGATCGGGTACAGCGCCCGCGACGCCCTGCTGTCCTGGGCCGACCGGCGCCTCGGCGGCACGCCTGCCCCGAAGGTGACCACCGCGGCCCCGCCCGTGCTGACCCGGTCCGCGCGGCCGGCCGCGGCCGTCGACACGCCTATCCTGCGGGCCGCCGACGTGCGGGTCCGCTTCTTCGGGCGCACGGTCGTCGACTCGGTCTCCCTGCAGGTGAACCCGGGCGAGATCGTCGGGCTCATCGGCGCCAACGGGGCCGGGAAGTCGACGCTGATGAACGCCATCGGCGGCTACGTCCCCTCGACGGGCACGGTCGAGCTGCTCGGCCGCGACCTGTCCGGCGACAGCGCGGCCGCGCGGGCCAGGGCCGGCCTCGGCCGGACCTTCCAGGCCGCGACGCTCTTCCCCGAGCTGACCGTCCGCGAGACCGTCCAGGTCGCCCTGGAGGCACGCGGCCGCACGGGGCTGCTCGCCACGGCGCTGCACCTGCCGCACACGTTCACCCGTGAGCGGGCCAAGCGCTCGGACGCCGACGAGCTGATCGGCTTCCTCGGCCTCGGCCGCTACGCCGACGCGTTCATCGGCGACCTGTCGACCGGCACCCGGCGCATCGTGGAGCTCGCCGGCCTGCTCGCGCTCGACGCCCGGCTGCTCTGCCTCGACGAGCCCACCGCCGGGGTGGCCCAACGGGAGACCGAGGCGTTCGGGCCGCTCATCCAGGAGATCCGCCGCGAGCTCGACGCCTCGATGATCGTCATCGAGCACGACATGCCGCTGATCATGAGCATCTCGGACCGCGTCTACTGCCTGGAGACCGGCGGGGTCATCGCCGAGGGCGAACCCGGCGAGGTCCGCAACAACCCCAGGGTCGTCGCGAGCTACCTCGGCACCGACGAGCGCGCCATCACCCGTAGCGGTGCCGCCCCGGCGGCCGCGGCCGACCCGACGGGCGAACAAGACGACCAGACGCAGCCGCCGGCCACGCCCGAAAGCGCGCCCAGCGTTCCCGCCTGAGCCGCCGCGCCGCCGTCCGTTTTCACGCATCCGCCCACGCCTGTCGATCAGGAGCAGAACATGTCCCCACGCCGTGCCCGACGCTTGGCGGCGTTGGTCGCGACAGTGACCGCGGTCGCTGTCGCCGGCTGTAGCACCACCTCGACGAAGAACACCCCGGCCCCACCGGCCCCCTCCGCCACGTTGCGGGCGGCGCCGGCTCCGGCGATCTCACCCGGTGTGACCGCGGACAGCATCAAGATCGGGTTTGTCTATCCCGACCTGTCCGTCGTCAAGCAGTACGTGAACGTCGACCACGGTGACTACCAGGCCGTCTTCACGGCGCTGGTCGACAAGGTCAACGCCGCGGGCGGTATCGACGGGCGGAAGATCGTGCCGGTGTTCGGCGCGGTCAACGTGATCTCGCCGGCGGGCGCCAGCGACACCTGCGTGAAGCTGACGCAGGACGAGAAGGTCTTCGCTGTGATCGGCAGCCTGAACGCCGACGACGCACTGTGCTACGTCCAGACGCACAAGACTCTGACCGTCGGCGGGGACCTGAACGCGCCACGTTATCTGAAGGCGCAGGCTCCGTGGTTCTCCGACGCGCGCGGCGGTGACGCGGTCGGCGACGGCCTGAAGCTGTTCGACAACGGCAGCCTGAAGGACAAGAAGGTCGCGGTCATCGGGTACACCGCCGACCAGTACACGATGAACAGCATCGTGGCGCCGGGGCTGAAGAAGCTCGGCGTGACGCCGGTGGCGACCGCGGTGATGGACGCTCCGATCACCGATGCCGCGGCTGTCGCCCAGCAGACCGGTGTGTTCGTCCAGAAGTTCCAGTCGGTCGGTGCCAACGCCGTGATCGTCGTCGGTGGGGCGTCGGGGTCGTTCCCGGCGCAGCTGGAGAAGACCTCCTACCGGCCCCAGCTGCTGTTCAGCGACGTGAACCAGGCCAGCTCCTACTCGCTGTCGTCGGGCAAGCACGACTTCACGACGCTGACCAACGCCGAGGCGCTCGCCCTGGGCAGCGACTGGAACAACCCTCCGAACCAGGCCTGCATCGACACCGTCGAGGCGGCCATCCCTTCGCTGAAGGGAAAGCTGGTCGACCCGAGCACTGTCGCCACCGGGCAGCCCACGCTGGGCACGTCGGAGAGCGTCGCGTGTCGCTACCTTGACCTGTTCACCGCCATCGCCAAGAAGGCCGGCAAGAACCTCACCTACGCGAGCTTCCAGCAGGCCGGCTCCTCGCTTGGCGTGATCCAGCTGCCCACGTATACCGACAAGGCGAACTACACCGCAGGTAACCCCGGTGGAGCGATCCCGCTGCGGGCCTGGAAGTACAACCCGGCAAAGGCGAGCTGGGAGCAGATCGCCAACTGACGGTCGGCTGTAAACCGCGAACAGGGTTCCTCGCTGGCCGGTCCGGGCGGAAAACTGCTCGGGCCGGCCTCAGGACGTCATGACGCGCTGCCTGGAGGGCGACATGGACAACGCCGAGACGGCGAGTCTCTCGCGCGAGGAGAAGGTGTCGCTGCTGTCCGGCCAGGACCTGTGGCGGACGAAGGCCATACCCGGGGCGAACATTCCGTCCATCACGCTGGCCGATGGCCCGCACGGGTTGCGTTACCAGGACGCGACGGGTGACCACCTGGGCCTGACCGGCTCCCGGCCGGCCACGTGCTTCCCGCCGGCGGTCGCGGTCGGCTCCAGCTGGGACCCAGCGGTCGCGCGCGCGGTCGGCGCCGCCCTGGCTGTGGAGGCCGCCGCGCTGGGGGTCGACGTCGTCCTCGGCCCGGGCGTGAACGTCAAACGCAGCCCGCTGTGCGGTCGGAACTTCGAGTACTACTCGGAGGACCCGCTGCTGTCCGGCGTCCTCGGCGCGGCCCACGTCCGGGGCCTGGAGGACAACGGCGTCGGCTCCTCGTTGAAGCACTTCGCCGCGAACAACCAGGAGACCGACCGCATGAGCGTCAGCGCGGAGGTCGACGAGCGGACGCTACGTGAGATCTACCTGCCGGCCTTCGAGCGGGTGGTCACCGAGGCCCGGCCGGCCACCGTCATGTGCGCATACAACAAGCTCAACGGCACGTTCGCCTCCGAGCACCCGTGGCTGCTGACCAGGGTGCTGAGGGAGGAGTGGGGTTTCGAGGGCGTCGTGGTGTCGGACTGGGGAGCCGTGCACGACCGGGTCGCGGCCCTCGCCGCCGGGCTGGACCTGCAGATGCCCTTCGACGGAGGCGCCGGCGACGAGTCGGTGCTCGACGCGCTGCACCGGGGCGAGCTTGACGACGACACGGTCGACGCGTCCGTCGGACGCCTGCTGAGCCTGGTACGACGGCGTGCGCGGCCGGCGGCCCCTGTCGACTGGGACGCTCACCACGCGCTGGCCCGGAGCCTGGGCCCGCGGTGCATGGTGCTGCTGAAGAACGATGGTGGCGTCCTGCCGCTGCCGGGCGGGGAGACCGTCGCCGTCGTCGGCGCGTTCGCGACGCGGCCTCGGTTCCAGGGTGGCGGGAGCTCCAAGGTCGCGCCGACCCGGGTCGATTTCCCGCTGGACGAGATCACGGCGGCGGCCGTGGCGCGCGGTGGCCGGGTCGTCCACGCGCCCGGCTTCCCGGTGTCCGCCGCCGAAGCGGACACGGCGGCCCGCGATGAGGCGGTCGCGCTGGCCGGCGCCGCTGACGTGACGGTCGTGTTCGCCGGGCTGCCCGACGGCGCGGAGTCCGAGGGGTACGACCGCCAGTCGCTGGAGCTTCCGGCCGCCCAGGTGGAGCTGATCCGCGCCGTCGCCGCGGCCGCCCGGCGGACCGTGGTCGTCCTCGCGCACGGCGGCGTGGTCAGCCTCGAAGGCTGGCACGAGCACGTCGACGCCGTTCTCGACACGTTCCTGCTCGGGCAGGCCGGCGGCGGCGCGATCGCGGATGTGCTGTTCGGGGTGGCGGAGCCGTCGGGGCGGCTCGCGGAATCGATCCCGCGGCGCCTGCAGGACACGGCTGCTTTCCTGAACTTCCCCGGTGAGCTGGGCTCGGTTCGCTACGGCGAGGGGGTGATGGTCGGCTATCGCTACCACGTGACCGCGGAGATCCCGGCACGCTATCCGTTCGGGCATGGCCTCGGCTACGGACGGGTCGAGGCCAGCGACCTGCGGGTACAGCCCGTAGGTGCGGATGGGGCCCGCGTCGAGGTCGAGCTTCGCAACGTCGGCGATCGGGAGACCAGCCACGTCGTTCAGCTGTACGTCGCCACACAGGCCGGCCCGGTACGGCGGGCGAGCCGAGAGCTGCGGGCGTTCGAGAAGGTTCGACTCGCCCCCGGGCAGACCGCGACGGTTTCCTTCGACCTCGACCGACGCGCTTTCGCCTACTGGGACGTCCGGCACGGACGGTGGGTCGTCGCCGCCGGCGAGTACGGGATACAGATTGGCCGCGACGCCGAGAACGTGCTCCTGGAACAGTCCCTCACGCTGGCCGGGGACCACATCATCCCGGTGCTGTCCATCGATTCTCTGATCGGGGACTGGTTCTCCCATCCTGTCGTCGGCCCGTCGATGGAAAAGGCTCTCAGGACGGCGCTCGCCCCGCTCGCGGCCGACTTCGCCGGGACCGAGCCGCCCGAGGCGCTGGACGGGGAGGCGGACCCGCTTCGCGCCATCCCGCTGCGGCAGCTGCTCGACCTGCTGAGCAGCGCACTGCCCGCGGGCGGACTGGACGACGTCCGACGCATCGCCGTGCGCCACCTGGCAGCCGCGTTCGCGGAGGCCTGAACCAGCCGCCGGCCCGACAGGCGGTCGCGGCTATTGAACATGTCCCGGAGACACGTCACTAGCAGGTGCTAGTAATAGTCGATGTACGCTAGCATCCGTAACTAGTGCGCACAAGCCCGGACCGGTTCGGGCGCGAAGTGACGGGAAGGACGTGGCCGGTGGCCGTGCAGAGACCGACCACCAGTCGGCGGGTGACCGCCCTGGACGTGGCCCGAGAGGCCGGGGTTTCCCGGGCAACGGTTGGCTTCGTCCTGAACGACACACCCAACCAGACGATCTCCGAGGGCACTCGCGACCGCGTGTTCCGGGCCGCGGAGCTTCTCGGTTATCGCCCGAACAGCGCGGCCCGGGCGCTCGCCAGCGGCCGCAGCCGCATCATTCTGCTCGTGCTGCCCGACTGGCCCGCGGAATACCGGCTGCGGGACTATCTGGACGAGGTCTCGCTCGTGCTGGACAAGGCCGGGTACTCGCTCGTGACGTACACCCGCCAGCCCTCTCAGTCGGCCCGGCCGCTCTGGGAGTCGCTGAACGCGGACCTCGTCGTCGGCATGGCCAGTTTCAGCGCACCCGACGTCGCGTCGATGCTGGCCTGCGGAGTCCGGGCGATCCATCCGGATCCGGACTACCCGTACCGTCCGGACGTCTCGTTGGCATTCAGCGCCGGGCCGGAACTGCAGGTCGAGCACCTGCATGAGCGGGGCCATCGCCGCCTCGTGTACGCCGCGTTCACCGAGCCATACGCGTCCTCGATGGTCGTCGCCCGGCACGCGGCGGCGAACGAACGAGCCCGCGCGCTGGGCCTGCCCGACCTCGACCTGCGGCGTATCGACTACCGCGAGGGCGCGCCTCAGGAGGTGGTCCGCGAGTGGCTCGACGCGGGTATCACCGGGGTGGTCGCGTTCAACGACGACGTGGCGGCCGCGGTCGTCGGCACGGCGGTGCGCGCCGGGCTGAAACTGCCCGCGGATCTCGCGGTCATCGGCCACGACGACTCACCGATCGCGGCCATGTTCGTGCCCTCGCTCTCCACGGTCAGAATCGACACCGCGGCGCTCGGACGTCGGTTCGGCGAGTTCGTGCTGCACCGCGTCGACGACCGTCCGCTCCCCACTCCGCACGTCTCGGAGAAACCCGTCCTCGTCCAGCGGGAGACCAGCTAAGCCAGCGGCGCATCTGCCGTGGCTGGCCTCGTCCCGAGACCGGCAAGATCGCTGTTTCCGCCCTCGCGTGGCTGGAACCGCGGCGGTTTTGCAACCACGCGAGGGCCAAAACGATGATCAAGCCAGCGGGTCGCCTCTGCGGGTCCGGCGCTGGTGGAGGCTGCCGAGCGCCGCGGGTCAGGTGAGGCGGTTGGCGCGGGCCACGTCGCCGAGCCAGCGCGCGGACGGCTTCACGGTGCGGGCGAACGTGGTCCGGTCGACGGCGATGAGCCCGAAGGTCATCGCGAACCCGGACGTCCACTCGAAGTTGTCGAGCAGCGTCCAGTGCAGATAGCCGCGGACGTCGATGCCGTCCGTGACGCATTCGGCCAGTCCTTCGAGGGCGCCCGCCGTGTAGGCGATCCGGGCGGTGTCGTCGGCGGTGGCCATGCCGTTCTCGGTGACCAGGATGGGCACCTGGGCGTGGCCGGCCGCGAGCCGGACCGTGTGCCCGAGTGCCTGCGGGTAGATCTCCCAGCCGGTCTGCGTCGTCGGTACCCCGTCCGGCACGGGCAGCAGGCCGGCGGGCCCGATGCGTTCCCTGGTGTACGTCTGCACGCCTACGAAGTCGTCATCACGGGACACGTCGAGCCAGTCGAGCTCGGTGGCCTGGCGGACGGCCGCGCACCGGTCCTCGCCGCCATCCACGGGCTGCAGGTCGATGAGGGCGAGGGTCCAGCCGACGGCGGGGTTGCCGGGCCCGGACTTGATGGCCTCGACCGCCTTGCGGTGCGCGGCCGCCATCACCTCGACGCTCGGGGCGGGCCAGCTTCCAGTCGCCTTGGGCCGCTCGGCCGGCGCGGCCGTGCCGTCGGACAGGCCGAGGCCGTCCTCGCGGGCCGCGGCCGGGACGAGGCCGAGGTGGACCATCATCGAGACGACGTTCGGCTCGTTGAAGGTGCAGATCCAGGGCACCAGGTCGCCGATATGCTCGGTGACCCGGGCGGCGTACCGCGCGAACCGGTCGACGGCGGCGGCGCCGCTCCAGCCGCCGGCCGCGGCGAACCACCGGGGCGTCGTGAAGTGGTTGTAGGTGACGACGGGCGTCACCCCGCGGTCCAGGCAGGTACCGACCATGCGCCGGTAGTGGTCGAGCGCGGCGCGGGAGAAGTACCCCTCCTCGGGCTCGATCCGGGACCATTCGACGCCGAAGCGGTAGGTGTTGAGGCCGAGGTCGGCGAGCGTGGCGATGTCCTCGGGATAGCGGTGGTAGTGGTCGCAGGCGTCACCCGAGGGCTCGGCGAAATGGGAGCCCGGGGCCCATTCGGCCGCCCACAGGTCGGCGTTGACGTTGCCGCCCTCCACCTGATGCGCCGCCGTGGCGGCACCCCAGAGGAATCCGTCCGGGAACGTGGTCATGGTGGGTTCTCCTGCCTCAAGAGCTAGCCCGTGCCAGATCGCGCGGAACGCTACTCGCGGTCGCTAGCGCGCGCAAGCAGGTCGATTCCGGGCGGACCTGGCTCGCTTGATCACTGTTTTTGCCCTCCCGTGGTCCTGACCAGGGCGTTTCCGCAACCACTGGAGGGTGGAAACGGAGATCAAGCCAACGGATCGACCTTCGCGGGTGCGGCGCTAGGTCGACTCGCGCTGGATGAGGGTGACGTTGGCGGGTGGATCGCCCGCGGGCAGCGGGCGGCCGTTGACCCTGCTGAGCGCGAGCGCGGCGAAGTGGCGACCGAGGGCCGCGCTGTCGAAGTGGATGGACGACAGTGCCGGGACCATGATCGTCGCGATCGGGCTGTCGTCGTGGCCGACCACTGCGAGGTCCTCGGGCACGCGCAGGCCCAGTCGCAGCGCGGCGCCGACGACGGCGGCCGCGACGTCGTCGTTGTACGCCGCGATCCCGGTGAGCCCGCCTTCGTGCCACCCGCGGACGACCTCGTCGGTGGCTCGGTCCCGGTAGTCGAGGCACCGGAGGTCCAGGGCTGGTAGGCCCAGCGCTGCCGCGTGGGTGCAGGCGGCGCCATGACGAGCGGTCACGAGCGAGGAGAGCCGAGGCTCGTCGAACACGGCGTAGCCAAGGCGCTCGTGGCCGCGCTCGCGCAGGTGCTCGACCTGAAGTCGAGGTCCGTCGATCGAGGCCAGGGAGGTGTCCGGTTCCGCGGGGCGAAACAAGGTCTGATCGGGAAGGATGCGCTTGACCCCGCAGGCGCGCAGCGACGCGAGGTCGTCGGGCGTGAACGGCGCGATGCCGACGACCAGGTCGGGGGTCACGGTCTCCCAGAGCCGCCGGGTCGGCCCATGCGGATGGCGGAAGTGGGTCACCAGCGAGTACCCGGCCTCGTCGAGAGCCAACGAGGCCTCGTCGAGGAACGCGCGGAACCGGAACTCGATCGGCCAGTCCGGCACGACGAGCACGACGATCCGGCTGCGGCCGCTGGCCAGGACCTGCGCGGCGCCGTTCGGCCGGTAGCCGAGGCGAACCGACGCCTCGATCACCCGCGCGCGGGTGCGCTCCGAGATGGTCTGGCCCGGGGTCTGGTTCAGGACGAAACCGACGGTGGCGCGGGAGACGCCGGCCGCCTTGGCCACGTCGCTGGCGGTGACCCGTCTTCTTGCCGTCGCGTCTGACACAGACACCGTCTCACCTCGTTGGGGCCAGCCCGCGGCTGCTTGCGCGCTCTAGCGCAAGAATGGTAGCTTGCGTCGACCGAGTCTAGCGCGCGCTAGTGATGAGAGTTTCGAGGTCGGTGTGACGCGTCCGGGTCTGGTGCCTGGATCGGTGCGCCCCCGGTAATTCGCCACGGTGAGCCCGGTGCCGGACCGGCGCGTGTGTATTCACAATTCTCCGGCCGGTGGCCGGGTCCTGGGAAAGACGACCGCTCGCGAAGAGTGAAAGGCGTGGACGGCTTTCACGCGACCAGGCCGCCGCGGATCGACCTTGGGGCTCGCGGACTCGGGCACCCTGATCGAAAGGAACGGCGATGACCTCCGAGACGGCGGCAAGCCCCGAGAGCCGAGCCGACGACCTCCTGCGGACGATGACAATCGAGGAGAAGGCCCAGCAGGTCACCGGGCTGCTCTCGGCCGGGCTGCTGGGCCTGAACGGCGTGATCGAGGCCGTGGCCGGCCGGGTGATGGGCGACGGGATCGGCCAGATCGGGATGCTGGGCATGTTCGGCCAGCGGCCGCCGCAGCTGGCCCGGATGGCCAACCAGATCCAGCGGTACCTGGTGACCCAGACCCGGCTCGGTATTCCGGCGATGCTCCACATCGAGGCGCTGAACGGCCCGCTGGCCGCCGGTTTCCCGGTCTACCCGACGGCGATCGGCCTGGCCGCGACCTGGAATCCCGACGGCGTGGAGCAGATGGCGGCGATCACCGGCCGCCAGGTCAGGGCCGTCGGCCACGGCCAGGTGTTCTCCCCGGTGATGGACGTGGCCCGCGACGCCCGCTGGGGGCGGGTGCACGAGACCTACGGCGAGGAGCCGTACCTGGTCAGCGCGATGAGTGTCGCGTTCACCCGCGGCCTGCAGGGCGCCGGGCCGCGCGACGGCGTGATCGCGACGGGAAAGCACTTCCTGGGCTACGGGGTGTCCGAGGCGGGCCAGAACATGGCGAAGACCGTCCTGGGGCGGCGCGAGCTGTACGAGGTGTACGCGCGTCCGTTCGAGGCGGCGATCCAGCTGGCCGGGCTGCGGTCGGTGATGAACTCCTACAGCTCGATCGACGGGGTGCCGGTCGGCGCGAGCCGGGAGATCCTGACCGACCTGCTGCGCGGGCGGCTGGGCTTCACCGGGACCGTCGTCTCCGACTACGACACCGTCGGCCATCTGTTCTCCCGGGTCGGCGTGGCCCGGGACGCGACCGACGCGGGGCGCCTGGCACTGGCCGCCGGGATCGACGTGGAGCTGCCGAACCCGTTCGGCTACGGGCAGACGCTGGCCGAGGCGGTCCGCAAGGGCGTCGTCCCCGTGGAACAGCTCGACCAGGCGGTGTGGCGGGTCCTGCGGGACAAGTTCGCGGCCGGCCTGTTCGACGCGCCCTACGTCGACGAGGACCCGGTCGTGCTCAGCGCCCTCGCCGGCGAGGGCGGCGAGCCGGGCGGCCTCGCGCACCGGCTGGCCCAGCAGTCGGTCACGCTGCTGACCAACGACGGGCTGCTGCCGTTGTCCCGGGACCTGACCCGGATCGCGGTGGTCGGGCCGCACGCCGACGGGCTCTCGGTCGCGTTCCCGCCCTACACGATTCCCGCCGCGCTGGACATGCTCGGCGCCCGCATCCGAGGCGAACGGGCCAACATCCCCGGAACCGAGGGCATGACGATCGAGACGACGCCCGAGGCGGTCGAGCTGATGCGCCGCGACCTTTCCGGCGTGCTCTCCCAGCCGGTCGAGGACTACATCCGCGAGAACTACGGCTCGGTGTCGCTCGCCGACGCCGTCCGCGCGGCCGTCCCCGGTGCCGAGGTTGTTGTGGCCGCCGGCTGTGGGGTCCTGGACGAGGAGCCCGCCGACATCGCCGCTGCGGTCGCCGCGGCCCGGGACGCCGAGGTGGTGATCCTCGCCCTCGGCGGGCGGGCCGGCTGGTTCGTCCCCCGGATCACCGAGGGCGAGGGCTGCGACACGGCCGACATCGACCTGCCGGCCAACCAGGTCGCCCTGGTGCGGGCCGTGGTGGGCACCGGGACACCGGCCGTCGGCGTCGTCTACACGGGCCGGCCGATGGCGCTGACCGCGATCGCGGACGAGCTGCCCGCGATCGTGTACGGCTACTACGGCGGCCAGCACGCGTCGACGGCGATGGCCGAGGTCCTGTTCGGCGACGTCAACCCGGCGGGAAAGCTGCCGGTCTCGATCCCGCGCCACTCCGGCCAGGTCCCGGTCTACTCCGGCCAGCCGACCGGCACCGGCTACCGGCGCACCGACCGCGACGCCCACCAGGACTACCTCGACCTCCCCTCGCGGCCCCTGTTCCCGCTCGGCCACGGGCTGAGCTACACGGCGTTCGAGTACTCCGACCTCGTCGTCAGCCCAGGTGAGGTCGACGCCGCGGGCGCGGTGACCCTCACGCTGACCCTGCGCAACAGCGGCGACCGGTCCGGCACCGAGGTCGTGCAGTTCTACCTGTCGGACCGGGCCACCGGGGTGACCCGGCCGGCCCAGGAGCTGGTCGGCTTCGCCCGCGTCGACCTCGGGCCGGGGGAGGCCGTCGAGGTCGACTGCACTGTCGAGCTGGCTCAGCTCGCCTATCTCGGCCTCGACGGGCGTCTTCAGGTGGAGCCGGGCCCGATCGAGGTCCTGGTCGGGGCGTCGTCGGACGACATCCGGCTGCGCGGCCAGTTCGAGGTGGTGGGGGAGACGGCGGTCCTCGAACACCGCAGCGCGTTCCTCTCGGCGGCCACGGTCCGTCAGCTGGCGGCCGTGCCCGAACCGGTCTCGCCGTGAGCGTGGGCGAACCGCCGAGGTAACCAGGCCAGCGGCGCGCCGGTGTGGGCAAGGTTGAGGCCCCTTCCGCACCCACACCGCGCGCGCCGCGACGCGCTCAGCCGGTGCTGCCGTCGGCGCAGACGCGGTCGCGGACGACCTGGAACGCCGTGCCGTCGGGTGCCACCTGGACGAACGCGTAACAGGAAAGTGGCTTGCCCGAGTCGTCGCGCAGGTCGATGGGCGCGATCAGGCCGCCGGCGTCGTAGGAGGAGACGCCGCGCAGCGCCTTGATGAAGCCCGCTCGGGTGGGGCAGGGCCCGGCGAGGTCGAGTCCGCGCAGGAACATGTCCGCGCTGATGTAGGTGAACACGGCGAACTGCTGGTCCGGGTCACCTGATTCCGGGGCGTAGGTCACCATCGCGTGCTGGTACTGCTGGATCGCCGGTCCGCCCGCCTCGAACGGGCGGAAGAAGACCGGCATCGACACGCCAGCCAGCGCCTTGCCGTGCGCACTGGCGATCACGCTTCGGTCGTAGCCGGTGAGAACCACGCTTACGGCGAGATGGGCGCCCGCGACGCGGGTCGCCTGGACGACCTGCGCGAAGTCGTCCGGCGCGGTGATGCCCAGCAGCGCGTCGGCGCCGAAACTGTTTATCTTGTTGGCCACCTGGGCCGGGTTACCGGTGGTGGCCACGTAGGAGAACGTCTGGACCGCGCTCGCCCCGGCCGCGCGCAGGCTCTGCTCGTACATCACGGTGTTCTCGGAGGTCAGGGCCGACGGGTCGCCGATGATGATGGCGACCCTGGTGCCGTGGGCGGCCCGGACATACCTGCCGACCACCGCCGGGGACGCCGAGTAGATGAAGGAGAACATGTTGTCGTGGCCGGCCCAGGTCGGCTCGATGGCGGTTCCGGTGACCGGCACCTCCTGTTTGGTCAGGGCGGTCATCGAGTCGCCCAGCGAGGCGCTCGCCGACACCAGGCCGAAGACGTTCCGCTGCTGGACCAGACTGTCGATCGCGACCGCGGCGCCGGACGCGGTGCCCTGGTCGTCGCCCCATTCGTAGGTGATCCGCCGCCCGTGCACACCGCCCTGCTCGTTCGCGAGGCCGATTCTGGCGTCGAGTCCGGCACGGGCCGCCGAGAGCGCCGTGCTCGACGGTCCGGTGGCGGGATACACGAACCCGAGCTTGATCTGGTTCGACGTGACCCCGGGCGAGTCGCAGGCCGTGTTCCCGCTGTTTCCGCTGCTCCCGCCGGGTGCCGACGAGCAGCTGGTCGCCAGCGCGAGCGTGACGGCGGCCGCGATCCCGCCAGATAACCTTCGTCTGTGCGCGCCCATATCTTTCCCTTGAAAGGTCTGGCGATGTGGCGGGCCGGTGCCGGCGCCACCGTTACCCGCTAGTAAGAACTTGCTGGTCGCAGGCAGCTAGCGCATGCTAGTGATGGCGGACGCTATCAGCGCGCCGCTAGCGCGCACAAGCCCGTGAACGGCCTCAGGACGTCGCCGTCGTGGCGTCCGCGAACTGGGCCGCGTACAGCCGGGCGTAGGCGCCGCCCGCGTGGACGAGTCGTTCGTGCGATCCCTGTTCGACGATGGCGCCGTTCTCCATGACGATGATCGTGTCGGCGTCCCGGATCGTGGACAGCCGGTGCGCGATGACGAAGGCGGTGCGCCCCGCGCGCAGCGAGGCGGTCGCGTGCTGGATGAGGACCTCGGTACGCGTGTCGACCGAGCTGGTCGCCTCGTCGAGGACCAGGATCGGCGGTTCGGTCAGAAAGGCGCGCGCGATCGTGAGCAGCTGCTTCTCGCCCGCGCTCAGGCTGGTGCCGTCGTCGTCGAGGACCGCGTCGTAGCCGTCCGGCAGGGTGCGGATGAACCGGTCGGCGAGGGCGGACGTCGCCGCGGCGACGACCTGCTCGCGGGTGGCGCCCGGCACTCCGTAGGCGATGTTGTCGGCGATGGTGCCGCCGAACAGCCAGGTGTCCTGCAGGACCATGCCGACGCGGGACCGCGCCTGCGCGCGGGTGAGCGTGGCGATGTCGACCCCGTCAAGCGTGATGCGCCCCGCCGCGAGCTCGTAGAAGCGCAGAAGCAGGTTGACCAGGGTGGTCTTGCCGGCGCCGGTCGGTCCGACGATGGCGACCGTGTGGCCCGGCTCGGCGACCAGTGAGAGCTCCTCGATGAGCGGCCGGTCAGGGTGGTAGCGGAAGGTGACGCCCTCGAAGGCCACCCGGCCGGTGGCCGGGACCGGCAGAAATCCGGGCGTCACCGGGTCCGGGACCTGCTCGGGGGCGTCGAGGAACTCGTAGACGCGCTCGGCGGAGGCGACGCCGGACTGGACCATGCCGGCCATGCTCGCCAGGTAGACCAATGGCTGGCTGTACTGCCGGGAGTACTGGATGAACGCCTGGACGTCGCCGACGCTCAGCGCGCCGGCGGCTATCCGTACACCGCCGACGACCGCGACGAGGACGTAGTTGAGGTTGCTGAGGAACGTCATCGCCGGCTGGAGCGTGCTCGACATCGCCTGTGACCGCAGGGTCGTCTGGGCGAGCAGCTCGTTGTCCGCCGCGAAACGGTCGGCGGCCTCCTGCTCGCGCCCGAAGGCCTTGACGACCCCGTGGCCGCTGTACATCTCCTCGATCTGCCCGTTGAGCCGGCCGGTCTGCTTCCACTGCTCCAGGTAGAGCGGCTGCGAACGCCGGCCGACCCGCGCCACGACGACGAGCGACAGCGGGACGGTGACCAGGGAGATCACCGCGAGCAGCGGGGAGACCCAGAACATGGCGGCCAGCATTCCGGCGATGCTGAACAGCGGGATGACGAGCTGGCTGAGGGTCTGCTGGAGGCTCTGGCTGAGGTTGTCGATGTCGTTCGTGACGCGGCTGAGGATGTCGCCGCGCCGGTGCCGGTCGAAGTACGCCACCGGCAGGCGGAAGATCTTCGCCTCGACGTCCTGGCGCAGCCGTTGGATGGCGCGCTGCACGGCGAGGTTCGCCAGCCACCCCTGGACGAACGCGCACAGGCCGGCCGCCAGGTACAGCAGCGTCGCGACCAGCAGAACCCTGCCGACGGCGTCGAAGTCGATGCCCCGGCCCGGGACGAAGTCCACGGTGCTCAGCGTCTGGGCCTCGGTTCCGTGCCCGTGCGCGCGCAGGTCGCGCAGTACCTCGGCGCGGGTGGTGTGGGCGTCGAGGGCGTGCCCGAAGGCGCCGGCCAGGACGAGGTTGGTCGCGCGGCCCAGCAGCCACGGCCCGATCGTGGTGAGGATGACGCTCGCGAGACCGAAGACGACCGTTCCCGTCAGCGGCGCCCACTGGTGCCGGCTCATCCGCCAGAGCCGGCCGACCGTGGCGCGGGTGTTCGAGGAGCGGTCGGGCCGGCCCGCGGCGTCGACGGCGGCGCCGGGGGAGCGGCGGGTGCGGCGGAGCCTGCTCATGCGGCTTCCGCCTCGGTGAGCTGGGAGAGCACGATCTCGCGGTAGGTGCCGTTGCCGGCGAACAGCTCGTCGTGTCCGCCGGTGCCGACCACCCGTCCCTCGTCGAGCACGACGATCCAATCGGCGTCGCGGATCGTGCTGACGCGCTGGGCCACGACGATGACCGCCGCGGCCGCGGTCTGGGTGGCGAGCGCGGCCCGCAGCCGGGCGTCGGTCGCGTAGTCCAGGGCCGAGAAGGAGTCGTCGAACAGGTACACGTCGGGCCGGACGACCAGGGCGCGCGCGATCGCGAGCCGCTGGCGCTGGCCGCCGGAGAAGCTGGCGCCTCCCTGGGCCACCGGGGCGTCGAGGCCCTCGGGGAGGGCCTCGACGAACGCGCGGGCCTGGGCGATGTCGAGGGCGTGCCACAGCTCGTCGTCGGTGGCGTCGGGATCGCCGTAGCGAAGGTTCGAGGCGATGGTCCCGGAGAACAGGTAGGGCCGCTGGGGGACGTAGCCGATGGTCCTGCTCAGCAGTGCCCGGTCGAGCGACCGCACGTCGACGCCGCCGACCAGCACGACACCCTCGGAGGGATCGACAAGCCGGGGCACGAGGCTGAGAAGGGTGCTCTTGCCGCTGCCGGTGCTGCCGATGATCGCGACGGTCTCGCCGCGGTCCGCGACCAGGCTGACGCCTCGCAGGACGGGAGCCTCGGCGCCCGGGTAGCGGAATCCCACGTCGCGCAGCTCCACTCGCGCGGGCGCGATGAGCTTCGGCGCGGCCGTCTTCGGCGGGAGCACGCTGCTCTCGGTGTCGAGGACCTCGCTGATGCGTCCGGCGCAGACCTGTGCGCGGGGGAGCATCCGCAGCAGGTAGGTCACCATCGTCGCCGCGCCGAGGATCTGCAGCACGTAGCCGAGGAACGCGGACAGGGCGCCGACCCCGATGGCGGAGGACTCGACGCGGTGCGCGCCGAACCAGACGACGGCGACCCCGGCGACGCTGGCGACGGCGGTGACGAGCGGGAACAGCAGCGCCATCAGCCGGCCGACGCCCACCGACACGTCGGTCAGCAGGGTGTTCGACGCCGCGAACCGCTCCTGTTCGCGATCCTCCTGGACGAAGGCCCGGATCACCCGCAGCCCGATGATCTGCTCGCGCAGGATTCGGTTCACCGAGTCCGTCGTGTTCTGCAGGGTCACCGACAGCGGTGTCATCCGGCGCAGGACCGCCCAGGCGAGACCGCCCAGCAGGGGCGCGACCACGACGAGAAGCAGCGACAGCGGCGCGTCCTGGCCGAGCGCGAACACGACCCCGCCGACGCACATCAGCGGCGCGGTCACCATGAACATGAGCGTGATCTGGGCGAGCATCTGGATCTGCTGGACGTCGTTGGTGGTCCGCACGACCAGTGACGCCGGCGTGAACTGGTTCAGCTCGCGGGCGGAGAACGCCTGTACCCGGCGGAACAGCGCCGCTCGCAGGTCGCGGGCCAGGAAGGCGGAGATCCGGGACGCGACCCGGGCGGCGCCGATGGCGCAGGCCAGCTGGGCGAGCGAGACGCCGATCATGACAGCGCCGACCCGCCAGATGTAGCCGGTGTCGCCGGGCAGGACGCCCCTGTCGATCACGTCGGCGCTCAGGTCGGGAAGATAGAGGGCGCCGGCACACTGCACGGTCTGGAGGACGGTCACGAGGGCGACGTCACGGCGATAGGAGCGCGCGTAGGGAACGAGCAGGCGGATCAGCACACGGCCCTCCACGTTCGGGTCTGGCGCGCGGCGCGCGGGTCTGGCGCACGGCGAGGTTCGGCTGCACGGCGAGGTTCGGCTGCACGGCGAGGTTCGGCTGCACAGCGAGGTTCGGCGGGGCGGCCTGGCACACTGGCTCAGGGCCACAGCTCCATCAAGATAGATGTATCGCGCTTGATGTAAGGATGCCATGGATGGGTTCGAGCTGTTCCAGTTGGGTCGCCGGCTGATGAAGCTTGGCGAGCAGTCGATCCCCGAGGTCGGCATCCTGCGCCTGTCCGGCCCGACCCGGGCGATCGTGTTCGACGTCTTCGAGAACCCCGGCAGCTCGATCTCCGAGATCACCGCCCGCGTCGAGTTCCCGCAGAGCCAGGTCTCGGCGTGCGTGGCCCGCCTGCGCGAGGCCGAGGTGTTCGAGACCGTGAGCGACCCCGCGGACCGGCGCAGGACCCTCGTACGTCCCACGGCCAGCGCGCTGAACCGGTCGCGGGACCGCCCCACCGCGGTGATCGACCAGGCCATCGCCGAGCGGATCGGCACCAGCGACCCGGCCGAGGTCCAGCGCGTCAAGGACGCGCTCGACGCTCTGGCGACGCTGCTGCGAACGGACCGGAGCGACGCGGACGAGGCCGCCTCGAGCGGGCGGAACGGCTGCTGACGCGCGTCCGCCTCGGCTGGACGGCGGGCCTGCTGACGGGCGTCCGCGTCTGTCAAAGAGCCGTCTAGTGCCGCCTCCGGCAACGTTCGCCCGTTTGGCGTTCCATGATCGCTGTTTCGGCCCTCTGGTGGTCGTTACCGGGTCTGTTTCGTAGCCACCAGAGGGCGAAAACGGCGATCAAGGTGGCGGGCTGACCTTGGCGGGAAGGGCACGAGCGGGCTGACCCGGGCGTCGCGGAGCCCCGCGCGCCGCGGTATGCGCTGGCCATGGCGGGAGGCCGGTGTCGGCCGCGCGCCGGCGACCCGAAGCGGGCTTGTGCGCGCTAGCGACGCGGTGCTAGCCTACGCCCCGACAGCTAGCGCACGCTAGTGGCCTGGAGCACGGCACGCTGCGCCTGTGGCGCGTCACTCCCTGCGCAACACCCTCGGGCCGCCGGACGGCCGTCGCTGCCCACGGCCTGCCCCGCGTCAATGCGGCCGCTCTTCGCATCGCGGCTTCCCACGACCCGGTCCGACGAACCCGACAATGGAGCTGGACATGGACTTACGCCGTACTGGACGGCTGGCGATATTAGCCGTCGCCGCCGCGACCGCGCTGGCCGTGGCGGGCTGTAGCACCACCTCGAAGAAGGACGCCCCCGTCCCGGCCCCGACCGCGACCCTGAAGGCGGCACCGGCGCCGGCGATCTCGCCGGGCGTGACCGCGGACAGCATCAAGATCGGGTTTGTCTATCCCGACCTGTCCGTCGTCAAGCAGTACGTGAACGTCGACCACGGTGACTACCAGGCCGTGTTCACGGCGCTGGTCGACAAGGTCAACGCCGCGGGCGGTATCAACGGCCGGAAGATCGTGCCGGTGTTCGGCGCGGTCAACGTCATCTCGCCGGCCGGCGCGCAGGACACCTGCGTTCATCTGACCCAGGACGAGAAGGTCTTCGCCGTCATCGGCAGCCTCAACGCGGACGACGCGCTCTGCTACGTCCAGATCCACAAGACCCTGACCGTCGGCGGCGACCTCAACGCCTCCCGCTACCTCAAGGCGCAGGCTCCGTGGTTCTCCGACCTGCGCGGCGGTGACGCGGCCGGGGACGGCCTGAAGCTGTTCGACAACGGTGGCCTGAAGAGCAAGAAGGTCGCCGTCATCGGCTACAAGGCCGACCAGTACACGATGAACAGCGTCGTGGCGCCGGCGCTGAAGAAGCTCGGCGTGACGCCGGTCGCGACCGCGGTGATGGACGCTCCGATCACGGACCCCGCCGCCGTCGCCCAGCAGACCGGTGTGTTCGTCCAGAAGTTCCAGTCCGTCGGCGCAGACGCGGTCATTGTCGTCGGTGGGGCCTCGGGCTCGTTCCCCGCTCAGTTGGAGAAGGCCACCTCCTACCGGCCCCAGCTGCTGTTCACCGACCAGGGGCAGGCCAGCGCCTACTCGCTCTCGTCGGGCAAGCACGACTTCAGCACGCTGAACAACGCGCAGGCCCTCGGAATCGCCTCCGACTGGAACAACGCGCCTAACCAGGCCTGCATCGCCACCGCCGAGGCGGCCATCCCGTCGCTGAAGGGCACGCTGCTCGACCCGACCACCATCCCCACGGGGAAGCCCACCTTCGGAACGTCCGAGAACGTGTCCTGCCGCTATCTGGACCTGTTCACGGCCATCGCCCAGAAGGCCGGCAAGAACCTGACCTACGCGAGTTTCCAGCAGGCCGCCTTCTCGCTCGGTTCCTTCGTGGTCCCCGGTGGTCTCGAAAAGGCGAACTACACGCCTGGCAACCCGGGCGGGGCTGTGCCGCTGCACCTGTTCAAGTACGACCCGACACTGCAGAAGTGGGCGTTGTCCACCAGCTGACCTATCCCGGTTCACTGGCGCCAGGCCTGGGGCACGGCCACCACCGCGCCCCAGCCTGGCGCCGTACGTACCGGTTGCCATCTCGGCGGTGCCTGCTGCCTGCTGGTGATCTCACCTTTGTCGGGTAGATCTCGAAACCACGCAGGAGGAGGTTGACCCTGTCCACGCGCGCAGCGGTGTCGACAACCGAATGGGCGGGCCGGGAGAAGACGAGCGCGCCGCGAAATCTCCGGGGCAAGGCGACCAAGGCCCGACTGATACAGGCCGCGAAAACCGTGTTCGAGGAGTGCGGCTTCCTCGATGCTAAGATCGCCGACATCGCGGACCGGGCCGGAGTCTCGTACGGATCCTTCTACCACTACTTCGACTCGAAGACGCAGATCCTCTGCGAGGTCGCGCGGGCGGTAGGCGGTCTGCTCCAGGAGCCGACCTGCGCCGCTACGTCCGAGCCGACCGGCCTCGCCTCGCCGGCCGAGCTGGTCAGGCAGCTGACCCGGCGGTACCTGACGGTCTACCGGGACGAGGCGCGCGTCATCGCCGCCATCGAGGTGATCTCTCGATACGAGCCGGAGCTGGCCGCTATCACGTTCGAATATCTTGAGGCCGACCGGGCCCGGATCGCCCGGGCGGTTCGCCGGACCCAGACCCACCGCTGCACGGCCGCCGACGTCGATACCGAGGTCGCGCTCCTGGCGATGAGCGCGATGATGAACCGCTTCGCCGAGATGTGGTTCGTGCAGAAGCTTCTGGAGATCGACTTCGACGACGGAGTCGAACAGCTGGCCCGCCTTTGTCTGAACGCTCTCCAGATTGCCTGCTCGGTGGAGCCGGGCGACAGAATCGGTCACGAGCAAGTCATTGTCCGGCCCTGACGGCTCTTGCTGACGCGTGCCGGGCCCGGGCCCGTCGGGCGCTGGCCCAGGCCCGGCACGTCGTTCGTCGGCGGACGACGAGCCCGTCAGCTCAGGAAAGCCCGGACCTGGCTCGCCACGGTGGCGTCGTCATGTAGTCGGGTGTGCGCCAGGCATCCGGCCGCCGTGTTGGTCGCGCCGGAGAGCAGGACGCTGGAGTCGGGGTTGATCACCTCGTCGCAGGACGACCACCAGGTGCCGTACTTGACCGCGCCAGGCGTCTCGTCGCCCGCGTTCAGGCTGGTCAGGAAGGACGAGCCGGAAAGCATCTGCGAGCACGACGTGTAGAGCAGCGCGCACAGGTTCGCCGTGCTGGTCCCGTGGTTGGGACCGCCGAGCGACACCCAGTCGTCGACGTACGCGGTCCCGCCGAGTGACTTCAGGTAGTAGCGGGAGGAAAGCGCGCCCATCGAGTGGCTGACGATGTCGACCTTGCTCGCCCCGGTGCTCGCGAGGACGCTGGTCACCTTGGCCGCGAGCTGGCTCGCCGTGGTGACGTTCGACTGGTGTGAGTCGTAGGTGAACACCACCAGCTGAGACGCGGACCATCCGTTGGCTTCGAAGTTCGCCACCATGTCTGTCCACGTCGACGTCGAGCCGTTGAACCCGTAGACGAAAATGACCGGGTCATGCGTCGCGGCGCTGGCGGTTCCCGTCGTGCCGATCAGTACGGCACCGAAGGCGACGAAGAACGCTGTCAGCGCCCTGACTACCTTGATCACTGATGCTCCTGCGGATGAGCGGGTTAGGGCTCGGAAAGAATTTCACCGTCTCGACGATCGGTGGAGGGACTCCGCGCCACGTTCACGCTCGATTACTGGTATCGCCAGACCGGCTTAAGCAGGTCGTCGCCGAGAGCGCCGCCGGTATGAGGTCGGGAAATCCAACCTGAATGGTCGGCGGGCCGCGGTCGGCGAGGTTACGGCGTTTGCCTGGATCGGTGCCTCGGCGTTGAACGGGTTGGTCGGCCTGCATCGGAGCAACCGATGGTCAGGCGACGGCCTCCTCGCCGAGGAGGGTGGTCCGGTGCATCAGGCGGCGGGACGCGGCGGTGTAGGGCTGGGCTCGGTGCAGGATGCCGGTGTTGTCCCAGATGACCAGGTCACCGCGTGACCACTGGTGGCGTAGCGAGAACCGGGGCTGGGTGGCCCAGCCGAGGAGTCGGTCCAGCAGCGCGCGGCCTTCCTCGGCCGGCAGGCCGACGATGTAGTCCGCCGTCGTACCGACGAGCAGGGACTTGCGGCCGTTGCGCCGGGTCCAGACCAGTGGATGCTCCCGGGACGGGACCTTCTCCCAGCTGGCGCGCACCCTGTCGGAGGCATCGGGATTGATGAGCCGCTGGGTGGCCGCGAAGCTGTGGACCACGCGCAGGTTGGCGAACCGGGCCTTGTCGTCGTCGGACAGCGAGTCGTAGGCGGCGTAGAGGTTCGCGAACTCGGTGTCGCCGCCCTCGGTCGCGACCTCCAGCGCGGTGAGCAGGGTCGCCTTCTGCGGCACCAGGTCGTTCGCGCCGTCGATGTGCCAGTAGAAGGTGCCCGTCCGGTAGGCCGCCAGGGCGCTCTGGGCCGGGTCGAGGGAGATCGCGGAGACCTCGGGGAACTCTGCCTCACCGCCCATCGGCGCGACGACGACCTCACCGAGCAGCCGGCTGAGCGCGACCAGGTCGGCGTCGCCGATGTGCGCCTCGCGGTAGACGACGACGCCGTGCTCGTCGAGGTACTTGCGGGTGTCGGCGGCGACGGTCGGGTCCGCCAGCTGGCTGCCGGCGAGGCCCGTGACCTTCACCCCGACCTCGGGGCTGATCGGGCTGACGGTGACGGTGACGGACATCGTTGGCTCCCGTCGGATCGGGTCGGGTGGGGCGGAGCGCCTAGGTGGTCGGCGACTGTCGACGCGCGATGGCGTCGCGCAGGTCGTCGTCGATGTCGATGGCGCAGGAGGCGAACAGGTAGGCGAGCGTCTCGTAGGCGCCGACCGTGAAGATCACGTCGAGGAGCTGCCGGACGTCGAGCTTGTCGGCGAGCACGGCCCAGGTCTCGTCACCGATCTTGCCGACGCCGATCAGCTCGTCGCAGGCGCGCAGCAGCGCCGCGTCGAGTGGGTCCCACAGCGGGGCGTCGGGGCCGAGCGCGATCCGCTGGATCTCCTCGTCGGACAGGCCCTCGTCGCGCGCGATGAAGGTGTGCTGCAGCCATTCGTAGCCCGTCTTCCGCAGGGCCGCGACGCGCAGCACGATCAGTTCTCGTTGCCGGCCGGTCAGCGTGGTGGTCGACATGAGGTGACCGTTGAACGTGTAGAACGCCCGCGACAGCGTCGTGTGGTGGGCGAACGTCCCGAGTGTGTTCAGCGCCTTCGAACGGCCCTCGGTGGTCAGCTTTCTGGGGGTGCCCGGAGGTTCGAGGGCGGCCAGGATCTGCCGCATCTCCTTGGGCCACTCCCTGGGCGGGAGCGGTTCGATGCGTGCCACAGAGAAGTCCCCGTTCAATCATGGTCGGCCTGTTGAGGCATTGCGAGGAGGGCGATCCGGTCAGTCCGTCAGCGGCGCGATCTCGCGCCCGCGGGGGAGTGGCCGGCCGCCTACGGTTGGCCGCCCGGGTCGGCGATCCGCGGGGACGTGTGCTCGGCGCGGTGGTAGTCGTCGTGCCAGCCGTCGGTCCCGAGCAGGTGCAGCTTCCGTTCGTGCAGCTTCCAGCCGTCGGCGGTCCGTACGGCGACGTCGTGGTAGTAGCCCCAGACCTGGGGAGTCTTCCCGACCTGTGTGCGGTGCCAGGCGTACATCGAGGTCCGGACGGTCGCCCGGTCGTCGGTGTCGAACACGATCAGAACATTGGCGTTGTGGTGGCTCGTCGCGGCGAACCCGTGGTCGACGCCGTCGCGGATCGCGCTGTCGAGCAGTTTCCGGTACGCGACGCGCCCGCGGATGACCGGTGCGGACCCGGGGCCGTAGTCGATGACGCAGTCGTCGGTGAACAGCGCGGCGAGTTCGTCGTTCAGCTTGTGGTCGACACAGTAGGAGTAGCGGTGGACGAGATCGACGATGGCGTCCTTGTCGAGCAGCCGTCGCAGCGCCCCGCGGTCGTCCCCGACACCGTCGTCGGCGGTGCTCATACGGCGACCGGGAGTTCGAGCCCGAACAGCTTGGCGGTGGTGCCGCCGAGGATCGCCGCCCGGTCCTGCGCGCTGACGCCCCGGAACTGCTCGGCGACCGCTTCCCGGGTGCGTCGGAAGGTTCCTTCCGGGTGCGGATAGTCGACGCCCCACACGAGGGTGGACAGGCCGGTGATGTGCCGGCAGGCCAGCGCGATCGGGTCCTCCTGGAACGACACGTGGATCTGGCGCTGGACGTATTCGCTGGGCCGCAGCGGGTAGGGCCACCGCTCGTTGAGCTTGAACACCTGGGCCATACCGGGCTGGTCGTCCTCAGGTCGGTCGTTGTCCCAGAGGCCGACCCAGAAGTCGCGGTCCTGGCCGACTCCCAGCGTCCACGCCTTGTCCATCGCGGCCATGAACGACACGAGCCAGTTCGCGTTGAACTCGACCAGCACGAAATGCAGGTCCCCGAACCGTTCGGTGACGCCGCCGCCCACCAGGGAGGCGATGATCTGCTGGGGCGCCAGCGACTGCTGGGTCGCGGCGAACACGATCCGGTCGACGACGAGGTTGTCGGTCAGCGGCTGGCTCTGTGCCTGGACGGTGAGCATGAGGCCCCGCAGCGTTGGTGACGCGGCCCGGCTGACCTTCACCCCACCGGTCGCGACATGGAACACCACGACCATGCCGTTCGCCTGGGCCGCCGCCCACACCCGGTCGAGCTCCCGCGAGTGATACGGAATCGGGGACACGGCCGGCAGCAGGATCGCCCGCAGGCCGAGCCCGGCGGCGCGCTCGATCTCAGCCACCGCGTCGTCGACATCGGTCATCGGAATCGGCGCGGTCGGCGCGATCCGCGCGCGGTGCGGGCTGAACGTCTCGGCGACGTAGTCGTTGTACACGCGGGCGTGCGCCATCGACAGTTCGTGGTCATCCGAGTAAAGGCCGAAGAACGACAGGTTCGGGTGCATCACCTGCGCCCGTACGCCCTCGCTGTCCATGTCGTCGAGGATCCGGTCCGGGCGCCCGGTGTTCGGCGAGCCGTCGAAATGCGGGTAGGCGGAGTTCGTCCAGCCCTCGAACCCGGGCGTGTGCAGCTTCCGGAAGTCGGTCCGTCCGTCCTCGCCCAGCGGCGCGATCTTCAGATCCTCCTCCCAGACGGCCCGGTCCCGTAGGTGCTTCGGGAGTCGGGTCAGGAAGAGATCGGGAGGCTCGACGATGTGCCCGTCCACAGAGACGAGGAGTTCTTCCGTCACGGCGGTTCCCTACGCTTTCACCCGGCGGCCTGAAACTCGGTGTCACGTTAGCGACCGAGGTTCCAGGGTGCAAGCCGGGCTCAGTCGATGGGTACGATCGGTCGGTGAACGTAGCGACACGGACGTCCGCGCGAGAGGTAGCCCGCGGCGCGGTGCGGGCGATGCTGGCCGAGGTGGCGCTGGAGCTGTTCCGCCGCGACGGCTTCGACAAGGTCACGATCAACGACATCGCCGCGGCCGCCGGCGTCTCCCGCAGCACCGTCCTGCGCTACTTCGGCACCAAGGAGGACGCGGTCCTCGGCGCCCTCGACGCCCACGGCGAGCAGGTGGCGGACGCCCTGCGTGCCCGGCCGTCCGACGAGGACGACTGGACCGCGCTGCGCCGCGCGCTCGACATCGTCGTCGACATCTACCGCCAGGACCCCGACGCCGCCCTCACGACGACTCGGCTCGTCCTGGCCACCCCCGCGCTGCACACCCGCCAGTGGGAGAAGCAGCACGGCTGGCGTCCCGCCCTGGCGCGGGCACTCGCCGAACGCGGCGCGTCCCCGCAGCCGGAGATCACGCATACCGTACGGGCCGCCGCCGCCCTGGACTGCCTGAACATCGCCATCGCACACTGGGCGAGATCCGACAACACCCTCAACCTCGCCGACCTCCTGGACGAGGCGTTCGCGGCTCTGGGGGTGTGACCCGTTCGCGCGCCGCGCCCCCGGGGCGGCTCGGACAACATCCACGCAGGTTCAGGCGAAGGCCAGCCTGGTCGTGTCGGCCCGAGTACCTGCGCCTGTCACGCCAAGTAGCGGAATTCGGTCGGTAGAGGCGCGGGCGCTCGCCAAGGGGCTTGGATGTTATCCTTGTGATCGCTCCGGCTCGTCCTCGGCTCTGGACACGGCATTCCCCGAGGACCCTCTGACAAGGGCCGAGAAGTGTTTGCAGCGCCTACATTCCCGGCGGGCCTCGGGCACCGATGTCATCGGTGTTCTACTCGGCAATCGAGACGGGCCTGGTCCGATCGACCCTCATGCTGCTCTGTACGCGCCCATGGTCCGATCCGTCAATTCCTTTCAACCCAGAAGGCTGGACAATCAATGTTCATATGGCCCCGGATGACCACCGGACCCGAACGTCTCATGTTGGAGAGCTGGCTTGACCGTAACCGGCAAGCGCTCATCGACACCGCGCGAGGGCTGTCCGAGGCCGACGCACGGCGGCGCCTGGTCGTCTCACTGACCACACCGATCGGGCTGATCAAACACGCCGCCACCGCCGAGCGCATCTGGTTCCAACGCACCCTGCTCGGCCTGGACGAGTCCGCATGCGACGGCTACGCCACCGGTGACGACGGCAGTTTCGTTGTCGCCGACGGCGAGACGCTGGCCGACGTGATCGCCGAGTTCGAGCGTGCCAGCGAGCGTTCCCGCTTGATCGCCGCCGACTTCGAACTCGACGACACCAGGGCGCACCCCCGCGCTGGCGATGTCAGCCTGCGGTCTGTCTACCTGCTCCTGATCGAGGACTTCGCCCGTCACGCCGGCCACGGTGACATTCTCCGAGAACAAATCACCGCCGCACGATAGGCGTTGGCAGGATTGCGCAAGATCTGGTCGCAACCACGCGTCGGTCCGGGTGGTCGTTCGTCGGGTGGGCGCCAGAGTTCGTTGTCTACTCGGTTGCCTATGCCGTTGTAGGACTCCGCGTTCCCCGTACGGCGGAGCGGCCGCCGTACGCCGGCGGGCGCCGTCAACAAAGCCTCGCCGTGACGAACCCTGCTGGTGCGGCTCGGGCCAGAAGTACAAGCGCTGCCACCTCCGGCCCAATGCCTAGTGCCGCGACCGCCAACGTCTGCCCGTCACCTTGATCGCTGTTTCATGTCGCTGATCCATTCGACAGGGCCGCACGCCAGACCCGGCACACCAGCCGCGACCACCACCGGGAGACACGACCATGTTCGACAGCGACGATCAGCCCCGCCAGGGCCCATCCGGGCTGACCCGCTACAACGCCACGAAGCCCACCGCCGCCGACCTCCCCGTCGAGCCGACGTTCCACCGCTCCCCGTACAGCAACGGCGCCGGCGGCATGTGCGTCGAGGTCGCCTTCCTCACCGACGGCCCGGCCAAGGGCGGCGTCGTTCTCCGGGACAGCACCCACCCCGACGGCCCCACCCTCGGCTTCTCCGAACAGGAGTACCTCGCGTTCGTCTTCGCCATAGACGACGGCCACCTACGCCGCGCCTAAACCGCCGACACCCCGCCCAACCCACCGACTGACGCCGACCGCCCGCGAGCACCGTCCACCAGCGCTCGCAACCAACCAACCACGGCAGCGGCCCGACAGCTTGAAAGGGATCCCGGGTACACAGCCAATCGGTCTACCCGGGGTCCCGCCGTCGGTACCCCCCACCAACCCGAGGACGAACCACCTTGACCCGGCACACCGCCAAGCCCAGCTACGACGCCCCGCTGTGCAGGATCAGGCCGAGCCGCTACCACCTACTACGCCACGACGTCACCTGGCTCACCTCAAGCTTCAGCGACGGTGCCCCCGGCCACCGCGTCCAGGCCGCCCACGTCACCGACGGCACGATCGTCGGTGTACTCCTCCGCGACAGCGTCGAGCGCTACAGTCCGTTCCTATCAATCTCCGCCCATGAATGGCGCGCCTTCTGCCGAGGCATCGTCGCTCACGAGTTCGACCCACCAGCGACCCTCCGACCGTAACCACCGGCCAGCGCCACCCGGCCCGCCTTCCGCTCGATAACTCGGCCCTTCTCGCGCACCATCAAGGCGAGCGGGCCGACAGACGTTCACGGATGCTCGGTTCGGCCCCGATCTCGATGGTCCGATCACCGGCACCGCGTGGGCGGGTGCTCGGCAACAGCGCCTTGATCCGTACCCATGCGATGCCGGGGATCTCATACCGACCCGCCATCGACTATGAAACTATCCAGAAACCTTGATTGCGGGGAGCGGCCTAGCCTAGCCGAAGTGCCAGTAGGTGCCCGTATCGGCGCAGGACCGGTCGTAGGCCAAGATGTCATGTATCGATGACACGGGTACGCCGAGGCACAGACCATCAGATTGGTTGCGCCACTGCGTCGATCCGTTAGGCCCTGACACCGGGGTCCAATGCACAAAAATCGAACTTCCGCAATTCCCCTGGTAGACGCCCCCCGGGGTTGGGTCCGAGGCGGACGTTACTGCCACACAAAACTGAGTATTGACGTCCCTGATCTGAGCGAACCCACTGCCATATATGGTCTGAAACTTCTGCGTGGAGGACCCGTTGCACGGCCGAGTCGTCATCGCCCCCCCAACGCTTAGCGAAACCTTATACACGTCGAGGCACTGGCCGCTGACATCGCTGATCAGCGACCACTGTACGGGGTTAGGCGGCGGATCATCCGGTGGCGGAACCGGGATGGCGCTGGCCTGGCCTGCGAACACGACCCCGGCGGCCAGCAAACCCGCCATCGCCGCTACCAGCGCCGCGAGCCGCCCGGTAACCTTTCGGCGCCGTCGTTCCCCGGTCGGCCTCGATTTTCTCCAGGTCTTCATCCCGAGATACCTCCTTCATTTCAATCCTCACCAGGGAGCCCGAGCCCCACACGCCGCCTCAAACATCACGGCTGGCTCAGGCGGGACGCAGAATAACTCACTGCTGTAGGACCGCCACGCGACGAGGCTGTCGCTGCGGTCGCCATCCAGCCAGCGAACGTGCCCCGCCGCAAACAATGTTGGCACACCGTCGCCCCGCCGTACATGCCCGTCGATATCGATGTCATGTCGGCCCGCAGACACAACCTTTAAAATCTCCTTACCATGCGGGCTCTGGCAGAACGACCCGGCCGATGGATTCGGAAAACCGAGAAACGCTGAAGACCCATCGCGTAACACCGTCCAGCGTCCGGTGATCAGCTCTGGTCCTGGGGCAGAGACCGATCGCGGCAGGGCCGGGGTGCGGGTCGAGGCGGCCTGGCCGGCAGGACCCACGCGGCGAAACCGTCACAAGACGCCGTGAGCTACGCACGGAAGAGCAAAGACCACCCGGGCTCCGCTCCCACGCCCCGGCCCTCCCACCTCAAGCAGGAGATGCAGGCCACCCGGCCGACCAGAACTGAAGCCCGCGCAGGCGCCAAGCGGCAGGTAAAACCGAGAGGTAAAGCATCACCTGGGACTGGACAACACGACTCAGCAGTGATCGTCGCGAACTTTCTGTAGGGCTTTTAACCCCAAACCTGCAGGCAGACGTGCCGCGCGCACTTCCGCGCTCCGGACATGGCGACGGGGGGGGGGGCCGCCCCCCCGCGCCCCCCCCCCCCGAGCGGCCCCGGGGGGGGGGGGGGGCCCGGGGGCCCCGCCCGG
>NZ_JADWYX010000054.1:0-2283 GCF_016786355.1 Frankia sp. AgB1.9 | reverse complement strand
GGGGGCGGCGGCTTCTTTTGTCAACACCCCCCCGGCGGCCCCCCCGGGGCCGCCCCCCCCCCCGTCACTATGCCGAGGGTGGGTCTATCCGGGCCAGGTGCAGCGGCAGTGCCGAGGGCGGACGACGTTGCCGAGTGCGACCATCGTTTCTGGTTCCTCGCGCTGTACCAGAGCAAAGATCCGCGCGGATATCGCCGGGTCATCCGTGGCCGTCATCAGCAGGCCCACCGCCGACTGGTACGGAGTCAGACCACGATCCGCGAACCCGACGACCTCAGGCACCCAGCCGCCCGGCACCGTCACCGCATCCGGCCCACCATCACCCTTACCGGCCGGGGCCGCAGGGTCGGGCACGCCGGCCGGGAACCGGCGGAACAGCAGGTTCACGCCCCCGCCGATGGACATGTGACTCACCAACGCCGCCGGCGGCAACGCCGAGGCGACAGACGCGATCTCACCTGGAGTCGCGCCTACCAGGACTTCCAGGCCGTAGCCGCTCCCGGGCAGCGCCACCGCACGGACCAACGGCACGTCAATCACGCCGCCACCGCCCCGGCGCCGACGGTGCGCAGCGCGCCCACGAGCAGGTCAGACACGGTCGGATTCGCCGTGTCCCAGCCAGTCGACGCGACCAGCAGCCGCACCCCGGCATGCCGCAGCAACACCAGCTCCCGGGCAATCTCACCCTCCGACGCACCGATCGTGTCCAGCCCATCGACCACGACCACGTCATACCGATGCACCCGCACCAGCCGGCGCACCGCCGCCCAGGCGCGACCCTTGCCGCCACCCGAACCGATCTGGCACACCTCACCACCGGCCGCCCAGCCACGCTCCGCACACGCGACCCGAAACGCCTCCCGCTGCGCAGCGAGCCGAGCCGCCCCGACCCCGTGACGGGTGAAGGACACAGCCCGCACCCCACCTGCAATAATCGCCATGGGTTCCACTCCTTGTGAGGCAAGGTTTGGGATCAGTGCGCCACGAACGCAAGAGAGTGAGGCCGAATAGGTAAGCCGCACTTGATTGCGGTGCTGTATGGGAGATGAGGGATTTGTGGCCCCTCGGAGCCGCTCGACGGTTGAGAGGCTCCAAGCCACCCCGAGCTGCTTTAGCTGACGACTGTGGTGGTGAGCGTCGGGGAAAAGGCGCGCCGTGAGTGCGTCAGGCAGGGAACAGGAAGACGAGCGCAAGCGAATCGCCGAAGACGTGTCGTGAAAACTATGGTGGCATCGAAACCGGGGTATGTGATCCAGCTTCGGGAATGAGCCTGGCGGGTGTCCGTCTTCTGGCCAGGTGGTGCCCGGCATATAGGCGACGTGAGCCTGTTCTGCGGCTCTCATGCGGAACGTGGGAAGGCGTGTGTCGATAGCTCTGCCCGTGCCGGTTGGCGGGCGGAAAGAGGGAGCGCGCTGTACAGCGGAAAACTGGAGGCGCTGAGTACCGACGCGGCACACGCTGGCGGACCGGCTCGTAGTAGCGATGAAGCCCTGTAATGAGGGCGGAGCGAAGGGGCCGGCTTGTCCATGATGAATTCGTTCGGGCAACCAGCGACGCTGGGAGGGATCGAGTGGAGACATCGAGGTCTACAGAGAAGCCGTTTTGGATATCGAAGGGCCTGGTCTGGGCGGCGTACCAGAAGGTCAAGGCCAACAAGGGTGCACCGGGAGTGGACGGGCAGTCCATCGCGGCATTTGAGAAGGATCTGAAGAACAACCTGTACAAGGTCTGGAACCGGATGTCGTCGGGCAGCTATTTTCCGCCCCCGGTGAAGGCGGTGGAGATACCGAAAGCGCATGGTGATGGGGTTCGTGTGCTCGGCGTGCCGACTGTGGCCGACCGGATCGCCCAGACCGTGGTGGCAATGACGCTGGAGCCGCGCTTGGAAGCCGTCTTCCAGGACAGCTCCTACGGCTATCGCAGGGGGCGGTCCGCGTTGGATGCGGTGCAGGCGTGCCGAGAACGCGGCTGGCAGAGGGACTGGGTTGTCGATCTGGACATCCAGGACTTCTTCGGTAGCTGCCCACATGACCTGATCATCAGGGCGGTGGAGGCCAACACCGATCAGCCGTGGGTGGTGCTGTACGTACGCCGTTGGCTGTCCGCGCCGGTCCAGTACCCCGACGGCTCGCTTGTGATCCCGGACCGCGGGACCCCACAGGGCAATACCGCTAAGTTAAGACCCGCGCCAACAAGATCAAATAGACATCGATGATCTTCGTTGCGTTCTGGGGATCCTTGCTCGCTTTACACCTGGAAATACACCCAGGGGTGATCTTGAGG
>NZ_JADWYX010000053.1 GCF_016786355.1 Frankia sp. AgB1.9 | reverse complement strand
CCCGGGGGGGGGGGCGGGGGGGGGGCCGGGGGGGGGGCCCCCGGGGGGCCCCCCCCGGGCCCCCCCCGGGGGGGGGGGGGCGCCCCCCCCCGACACCCCCCTCGCTCGCGTTCCGCGTCGCTCATCCTGGGGGGTTCGAATCCCCTCAGCTTTACCAGAGTTGCCAGTTCTCGTGATGATCTTGGTTTCGTTGGATCTCTGGGGAAAACGCTCCGTCCGGCATATCGCCGGGCGGTTTTTTTGCTGCCTCCGTTGACTTTGCTGGCTTGTTTGGCAGGGCTGGGCTGGTCCGAAAACTGTGGTCGCCCATCTCGGTTGGCCCGCGGCCATTTCACGTCGAGTCGAATCTGCGGACGCCGGATCCAGGTGGGTCGGTGCTCTCGCGTGGCCTTGATCGCGGTTTTGGCCCTGGGATGGTCGTGGCGGGGGCGTTTCTGCGACCACCCCAGGGCCCAAACGGCGATCATGACCGGTGTGGTGGCCCGCGATTCAGAGACTGGACGCTGCGCGTCGACTTCCCGATCAATGGGAGGCCTGGATCAGACTCCAGTCATACCTTGCGGTCGACCAAAGATGAGATTCACCGCCATCACGTAGGACCGGCACAAACTCCAGGCCCGAACAGGCCGGCAGGGCTCCCGTAAGGGTCTGTCGCCGAACTCCGCCCGGTCCGGTCGGCCGGACACCGCGTCGTCACGGCCGTGATCGGTCTGCGCTGGTGGCTCGCCTTTGGCACGTGTGAACCGCCGGGCTGGGCCGGCGCGTCGTCCATCACGACACGCCGGCCCTGTCTGTTTCTCAGGCCCGGGTTCAGTCCGTGCCGTGGCGCAGGAGCTTGCCCGGGGTGGCCTGGGTGCATTCGCCGTCGATGAAGGTGGTGCGGCCGTTGACGATGATGCGGTCGTAGCCGATGGCCTTCTGGATGAGGCGCCATTCGCCGGCGGGGTAGTCCCAGACTCGTTCCTGGGGGCCGCTGTCGACGGTGTCGGGGTTGTAGACGATGACGTCGGCGGGGGCGCCTTCGGCGAGGAATCCGCGGCCCTTGAGCCCGGCGGCGGTGGCGGGGTAGTACGACAGCCGCCAGTGGGCCTCTTCGAGCGACATGATCTCGTGCTCGCGGATCCAGTAGCCGAGCATCTCGGTGGGGTAGCGGGCGGTGGTGACGAACTTGGTGTGCGCGCCGCCGTCGCTGACGCCCGGCAGGGCGACAGAGGAGGTCGCGATCTCCTTCATCGACTGCGGTGGCGTCATCAGCATCGGGGTGGCGAACCCGACCCGCAGCTGGCCGGCGACCGCGACGTCGAGGAAGGCGTCGATCTCGTGCTTGTTCTCGCGTGCGGCGACCTCGCCGATGAAGAAGCCCTCGTAGCGTTCCTTGAGCTCCTGGGCGTTGGGGACGTCGCTGGAGATCCAGTGGATCTTGATGTTGGTCAGGTCGTAGCCGGCTCCGAACAGGCCGCCGCGCTCCTCGTGGACTTCCTTCATCGCGGCCCGACGGACGGGATCGGCGAACTTGACCATCTTCTCGTCGATCGTTCCCATGCAGGCTTCTTTCCAGCAGGGAATGGCGTCGGCGAGGTTGTAGTCCTCGAGGGTGAACTCGGAGACGAAGTTGGTGGTCAGCGCCTGGGCGAAGACCCGCAGGCCTTCCTGCTCGTTGTAGTACTCGAGCTGCTTGATGGCGTCGCGGTGGCTGTACTTCGCGCCGCCGTGCTGGTTGAGGGCGCCGTCGGCGAGCAGCGCGTTCCAGATGATGGCGCGGCCGCTCTCGCGGGCCATCAGCGCGGCGGCCTCAAGGGTTCCGGTGAGCTGGGCGACGCCGCGGCCGAGTGATCCCATGGCTCGGGAGAATCCGATGACCTCCCGGTCGGTCATCAGGTCGGTGACCATCGGGGTGCCGTCGAAGTCGAGCTGGACGTTGCCGATCTCGCCGTTGATCTGGGCGCTGAAGCCGCACGCGCCGGCTTCCATGCCTTCCACCAGCAGCCGGCACATCGTCTCGAGTTCGGCGTCGGTGACGCGATAGGCCTTGGCGTTGTCGACGCCGGCCACGTAGGCGTAGAGCGGGGCCAACGGGACGAAGGCCATCACGTTGACGCCCTTGGGAGCGCGGTCAACGCTGTCGAGGAACTCCGGGAAGGTCTCCCAGTCCCAGGGCATGCCGGCCTTCATGGTCTTGATCGGGACAGCCTCGTTGCGCGAGAGGCTCAGCATCGTGCGCTCGCGGTCCTCGGGCTTGCAGGGCGCGAAGCCGAAGCCGCAGTTGCCGATGACGACGCTGGTGACGCCGTGCCAGCCGGACATGGTGCACCACGGGTCCCAGAACAGCTGGCTGTCGTAGTGGGTGTGCAGGTCGACGAAGCCGGGCGCCACGATCCTTCCGGTGGCGTCGACGACCTCGGTCGCGTCGGAGGCGTCGATCCGTCCGATGGCCACGACGCGGCCGTCGGCGATCCCCACGTCGGCCTTGTAACGCGGGGTGCGAAGTCCGTCGATCACGGTTCCGCCCTTGATGACGATGTCCAGCTTCGACATTGCGTCCCCTTCCCTTGGCTGCGACGGCCCGGTACCGGCGACCCGAGTGGGCGGGGCGGCACGGAGCCTGCCGGGAAGGTAACTTACTTGTTGGGTGCCCAGCAAGGGAGTAGGGTCGGTTCATGCCATCGCGGAGCGTTCGTCGGACGCAGGTCGAGCGGCGCACTCGGTCGGAGGACGCGCTGTTGGACGCGGCCGCCGAGATGATCGCCGATCGCGGGGTGGACCGCGCGTCACTGGCCAGCATCGGTGACCGGGCCGGGGTGAGCCGCGGTCTGCCAACCCACCTCTTCGGCTCGAAGGACACCCTGGTGGCCCGGCTGGCCGCGCGGGCCCAGGAACGCATCGCGGCGCACTCGCTCGCCACGCTCGACAGGCAGTCGCGCCGGGCCGAGGAGTTGTCCGGGCTGGAAATGGTGCTGCTGACGGTCGACTGCTACCTCGAGCTGTTCGGGGAGCCGGGTTTCGACGAACGGGCCTTCCTCGTCATGTGGGGGTCGCTGTTCCCCGCCTCGTCGTCCGTGCAGGGGATGGCCGAGGCGGAACGGCACAGCCACGACTCGCTGTCCGGGGTGATCACCTCAGGCCAGCGGGACGGGTCGATCAGGGCGGACGTCGATCCGACCACCTCGGCGGTGCTGGTCCTCGGTCTGATGCGGGGCGTCGCGGGACTTCAGCTGGCCGGCACGGCGGTCGTCGACATGGCCCGCGTCCGCGACACCTGCGCCGGCTGGATCGTCTCGTCTCTGGCCACCGTCCAAGGCGCGGCAGCTGCGGGACGCGATCGCGCCCCGTCCTCGATCTTTCCGCCTCTCGGTGTGGTGCCCGACTCCCACTGAAGCCCTCGCAGAGCGAAGGAATCGCCATGACGCAACCCGCCGAGCAGATCAGCGTGTTCGACGTTGACAACCACTACTGGGAGACGAGCGACGCCTTCACCCGGCATCGCAACCCCAAATACGCCGACCGCGGCGTGCAGGTCAAGGAAGTCGACGGACAGATGCGCTACGTGGTCCGCGGCGAGCTGCATCCCTGGATCCCCGGTCCCGGCGACGTCAACCCGAGGCCTCGGCCCGGCGCGCTGTTCGACTACTTCGCCGGCAAGGGCACCAAGGCCGACGTCGCCGGCTCGCTGACCAGCGAGGACCCCGCCGACCACCCGGAGTGGTACGACCACGACGCCCGGATCAAGGTCATGGACCAGCAGGGCGTCGAAGCACTCTGGCTGTTCCCCTCTCAGGGCGTCTGCATGGAAGGCCCAATGCAGCCGGACATCGAAGCGTCGGTCGACATCTTCCGCGCCTTCAACCGCTGGATCGACGAC
Source organism: Frankia sp. AgB1.9 (assembly GCF_016786355.1). Taxonomy (GTDB): domain Bacteria; phylum Actinomycetota; class Actinomycetes; order Frankiales; family Frankiaceae; genus Pseudofrankia. The sequence goes on along the minus strand of NZ_JADWYX010000053.1, from coordinate 56,559 downwards.
GACTGGGGGTTCGCCTACCAGGACCGGATCTTCGCCGTGCCCTATCTGACGCTCTCGGACCTGCCCAGCGCGATCGCCGAACTCGAATGGGCCCTCGGCAGAGGAGCGCGGGTCGCGGCCCTGCGACCAGGGCCCGTGTTCACCGCGGATGGCTTCAAGTCGCCAGCGGACCCGCTCTTCGACCCGTTCTGGGCGCGCGTGGCCGAAGCCGGTCTCGTCATGACGGCCCACGCCGGTTTCGATGACGGCTACCGCGACGTCGAGGACGCGGTCGCCCGCGCCTGGGGCTACCAGAGCCGCCGTCGCCAGGGCTCGGTGTCCTCGCTGGCGTTCTACGAGCCCTTCGTGGACGCGATCATGCATCATCGCCTGATTCACGACTTCCTCGCCGCCGTCATCACGCACGGCCTCTTCGAGCGGCATCCCACCCTCCGACTGGCCAGCATCGAGAACGGCGCCACCTGGGTGCCCGAACTGGTCAGGGTGCTGCGACGGCTTCACAGCCAGAACCCGGGCATGTTCACCAGGAACCCGGTCGATCAACTCCACGAGAACGTCTGGATCGCACCCTTCGTTGAGGACAACGTCCTCGAGCTCGCGCAGCACATTCCGGTCGAACGCATCCTGTTCGGCTCCGACTGGCCGCACGCCGAAGGTGTCGCCAATCCCCGCGACTTCTTCGGGCATCTGACGGGATTCTCCCCATCGGACCAGATCAAGATCATGCGCGACAACGCGCGCGAGCTGGTTCCCACCAGCCGCCGGTGACCGCGAAGGCCCCCGTCATCTTGATCGCCGTTTTGGCCCTCGGGTGGCTGTGGAACAGACCCGGTAACGACCACCGGAGGGCCGAGACGGCGATCACCGGGACGCGGCGGTCAGGATGGCCGACCTCCAGCCGAGGGCGCTGCTGATCGGACGGCAGATTCCTCGGCGGAGCGCGAAAGATCCGGGACGGCGCGGCGGCGAAGACGTTGGCGTCGCTGGGAATCTCTCGTGGTGATGTGCGGCAACGCCACCTACAGCCGGTGGGTGCGCAATACGCCGGTCAGCATCGGGAGGGTGAACTCGCCCTGGGCCGTGTCCGGTGTGCTGGCGAGGAAGGCGCGGATCCGGTCGAGCGTGGCCTGTTGTTCCTGTGCTGGCATGACCAGCAACCCCGCGTGGGTCGCGATTTTCGAGACCAGGGATTCGGCGGTGCGGCGCTGGCCGTGTGAGAACTCGGCCTGCTCCGGCGAGCCGAACCGGGCGGCCACGCCGGTGCGCGGAAGGTAGAGGTCCGCCGTCGCCGTGCGCCAGGTGCTGAGCCTGTCACGCCGGCCAAGAGCGGCGCTCCCGCCGACCCGCGCGAGCCCGGCGACCCAGTCGACCCGGTCGTCGGTGACGTTCCACAGGCCGGCCAGGATGCCGCCGGGCGCGAGGACCCTGGCTATCTCCGGTCCCGCGACGGCCATGTCGAACCAGTGCAGGGAGTGGCCGGCCAGCACGGCGTCGACGGATCCGTCGGGCAGCGGTATCGCCTCGGCGCTGCCCGGCAGGGCGCGGACGGCCGGCAGCGCGCGGCGTAGCTCGGCCAGCATCGCCGGGTCGGGCTCGACCGCGATGACGTCGGCGCCCAGCGCGACCAGCGCGGCGGTCAGCTTGCCGGTTCCGGCGCCGAGGTCGAGCACCCGGGGGCCGGGCGCGGGCGCGAGCGCCCAACGCACCGCGTCGTGCGCGTAGTCCGGGCGGTGCTCGGCGTACGCGGTCGCGGCCGAGCCGAACGACGAGGCGAGCCGGATGTCCTGGTCCACGAGGTCATCCTATTTGCACCAGGTGTACCTCCGCAGCCAGAACGCCAGCCGCGGGTCGGGCCGGAATTCCACGGCGTTCCGACGACAGCGGCGCTGGGCGCGCGCGCCGCCCGGCCTGCGTGCGTCGCCCGCCTGCGTGCGTCGAAGTCCGCCGACTTTGACTTGCCTGTCACCTGGCAGGTAAGTTGAGCCTGCGTGATCAACATCGCGGTGGCGTCGCCGGTCCTGGCCGGCGCTGTCGCCGTCGGCGGGTGCCCGCCGGCGAGATCGTCGCCTCGCTCCCGGGGTGGTCGTGGATCGGCTTCGACAGCGACCGTCCGGGGGGCGAAACGGCGATCATGCGCGCTGGCTTCGACGAGAATAGCGGAGTGATTACCTGTGGATGACATCGAGGCGATCAAGCAGCTCAAGGCCAGGTACTGCCGATTACTCGACACGAAGGACTGGGCAGGTTATCGCCAGGTCCTCACGGATGACGTCGTCATGGACACCACGGATTCCGGCGGCGACGTCATCGCCGGCGGGGATCCCTTTCTGGACTTCCTTCGGGTCGCGCTCGCGGGCACTGTGACGGTTCACCAGTGCCATACCCCGGAGATCACCCTCACCTCGCCGTCGTCGGCCGACGGTATCTGGGCGATGGAGGATCGCGTTCGTTTCCCGGACGGGTCCGACCTGAACGGCTTCGGCCACTACCACGAGACGTATGAGAAGTCCGATGGCGCCTGGCGAATCAAATCCTCCAGGCTGACCCGGCTGCGGATGGACTTCAGCAAGCCGGAGAGCGGCTGATCCTCGCGCGCCGCCCGCGATCGTCGTCCCGGATTCCTCGACCGCGCCCAGCCGGGCGCCGCGACGGGCCGCGACCGGGCGGCGCGCGCCCTTTTCTCGCCATGGCTGTCCTCACGACCTCGGCCGCCGCCTGCCCGTAACCAGGCGGTGGCCGGCATCAGACACAGCGGCATCCAACAGCAGGGAGAACGAGATGGAATCCGAGCGGCCGGCCGCGCAGGTAGCGGTTGTCACGGGTGGAGCGTCGGGGTTCGGCCGGGCCCTGGGTGGGAGATGCGCCGCGCGTGGCCTGCGGGTCGCGCTGCTCGACCGGGACGGGGAGCGCGTCGAGACCGAGGCGGCGGCGATCACCGCGGAGCACGGAGTGGAGGCGTTCGGCCTCGGTGTCGACGTCGCGAGCGGCGAGGCGGTGCGCGCGGCGGCGGGCGCCGTCGCCGACCGGTTCGGCCGCGCGGACGTCGTCGTGTCGAACGTGGGTGTCCAGCTGTTCGGCGCGGTCGAGCGGCTAACGGACGACGAGTGGCGCTGGGTCCTGGACGTGAACGTGCTCGGCGCGGCCCGCACGGCCCAGGCGTTCCTGCCCCTTCTTCGGGCCGCCCCGCACGGACGGCTGGCGTTCACGACCTCGTCGTCTGTCCTGTCGCCGGCCGCCCGGCTGGGTGCATACCAGGCCAGCAAGTTCGCCGTCTGGGGGCTGGCGGAGACGTTGCGGCTGGAGCTCGCGCCCGACGGCATCGCGGTGTCCGTCGTCTTCCCGTCCGGGATGGCCTCACGACACCTGGAGACCAGCGCCGAGGCCCAGCCCGACCATCTGCGCCGGGCGATCGGGGAGCAGGACGACTTCGTCGCCATGGTCGCCAGCAATCCCGAGATGGTGCAGAACCCGGTCTCGCCGGACGAGGCCGCGGGCAACGTCATCGAGGCCCTGCTCGCCGGTGAGCGGTACATCGTCACGCACGGAGACCTCGTCGACCCGGTCAGGGCCCGCGGCGTCGAGCTCGACCGGGCCGCCACCGCCGCCCGCGGTCCGGTGCCGGACGCCACCCGGTCCACGGCTGCCCCTGCCTGACCGGGTGGGCGGGCGGTCTCCGAGGCCGCCGGGGACCGCCGGTCAGATGCCGTTCGGAGGCTCGATCACGGCGCGAGCCGCCTCCATCCAGTTCTGACCGGAGAGCCGGCGAAACGCCTGGACGACCATCGTGCCCAGGTCGAAGTCGGGGGAGAGCAGCCACTGGGTCGCGAGGCCGTCCCAGGTGGCCACGAACTGCCGCGCGACCTCCACCGGATCCAGGCTCGGGTGCGCCTGACCGGTCTTCTGGCGCTCGGCGACGAGGCGGCCGTAGGTCTCGACGTTGGTTCGGTACTGCCGGGTGAAGTAGTCCTCCGCCGGGTGTCCTGGCGTCGCGGCGAGGCCGGTCAGGGCGACCCGAAGCCGCAGCAGCGGTTGCCGCCTGGTCGCCGAGCGCGCGGCGTCGGCCAGGGCGTCGATGTCGAGGCCGGCCAGCCCGTCGGCCGGGCGCACCCCGTCCTGCTCGGCGTGGCGGACGGCCAGCTCCTGATCCCGTTCGAGGGCGGCGAGCAGGAGATGGTCCTTGCTCGGGTAGTGGTACAGGACCGTCGCCTCGCTGGTGGCTGCCCGTCGCGCGACCTCGGCCGTGGTCACGTTCGGGTGCCCCTTCTCGAGGACCAGGTCGAGGACCGCCTGGGCGATCTCACCGCGGCGGATGGCCGTCCGGGCGTACTGACCGCGCGGGCCGCGGGCCGTGGAAGCCATGGACCGACCCTACCGATCCTAAATCCGAGTATCTCTCAATGATCGCCAGAACTCGCCTCGTCCTCCCCTCATCCTGCGGCAGCATCCCGCCCATGGGGGGTCGAATCTAAAAGTTGACTCAGCTTTGAGGTGCGATCAGTATCGCCAGCGGGTCGACGGAGGTCGGTGGGGGCGCCTCCCAAGCTCTGGTCGGGGCCGAGGGCGGTCGTCGCCGCGCTCCCGGCCGGGCGTCCGGCGCCCCCACGTCGACCAGTGGCGATCGCGTACCAGGCCAGGCGAATGCGGGAGGAAACGTGAGACAAAGACCGGCGTTATCGGCTGGAAGCGGCAGGGGTCGCCGGGGCCGGCCCCTTCGCGCCGTTCCGGCGGCCGCGGTGCTCGTCGCGATCGCCGCGGCGACGTCCTGTTCGTCGAGCGCCGATGCCACCTCCACCTCGCCGACGACTCCCGCGCAGGTGTTGAAGAACGACGTCGGACGTCCGTTACGGATCAGCGCCGAGCCGACCGCCGGGGAGCCCTGCAAGACGGGGAGCAATGGAGGCCCCCTGGTCACCGCGTCGTGCGTCGACCCGGCGTTGGACAAGCCCTACGTGGACCTCGACGAACGCCGGACCATCACCGATCCGGCGACCAAGGTCACGGTGACCGTCCGCTACGTGCACGGCGGATTCACCGGGACGAAGGGAAAGTTCTCCTTCTACTTCCCGGACCGGTACGCCGGCCGGTTCTTCGAGTCGACCTACCCCTTGGTGACCAAGGAGGACGCCGACGCGGAGACGGTCGTCTTCGCCATCTCGACCAACTCCTACGTCGTGTCGGACAACAACGCCGGCGGACTGCCCGGCGGCGGCGCGATCGCGGGCTACGAGCTGAACGCGGCGTCCGCGAAGTTCTCCAGGCTGGTCGCGGCGCAGGTCTACGACGACACCGCCCGGCCGCGCGGCTACCTCTACGGGGCGAGCGGTGGCGCGTACCAGACCCTGGCCGCGATGGAGAACACCGACGGTGTCTATGACGGCGCCGTGCCGATGGTCCCGGGCACCTCGAACTCGCTTCCGAGCAACCTGACCGTCGAGTCGCTGGGGCTGCGGGTGCTGAAGGACAAGCTTCCCCAGATCGACGACGCGATGGAGCCAGGCGGCAGCGGCGATCCGTATGCCGGCCTCAGCGCGGAGCAGCAGGCGGTCCTGCGCGAGACGGCCCGGCTCGGCTTCCCGCTGGGCGGCTGGTGGGACTACGCGAACATGAGCCCCAACGAGGTCGCCGCCATCGGCGCTGGGGTCCGGATCATCGACCCGACCTACGTGGATGACTTCTGGACGAAGCCGGGGTACGCGGGCACCGACCCGGCGTCGTCGGTCGCGGCCGCCCGGGTCCAGGCCACCGCGACCGTGACCGGAGTCGTCGGCTCGCCGCCGACCGGTCTGGAGCTCTCCGGACTGCCGACCGGCGACCTGACCGGGGCCGACATCGACCTCACGAGCGGTGCGGCCGCCGGCAAGTCGGTCGCGCTCGGCACCGCGAGCGGCAACACCGTCACCTTTGCCCCGGACACGGACGCCACCGTGACCAGCGCGATCAAGGCCGGGGACCAGGTGCGTCTCGACAACTCCTGGTACCTCGCCCTGCAGTACTACGAGCGCTACCAGGTCCCCCCGGCCGACCAGGGCCTGTCCGCCTGGAACCAGTACGTCGACGCGAGCGGGAAGCCGCTCTACCCGCAGCGGGCGAGCCTGACCGGGCCGATCTTCGCCCAGCAGGGCAGCGGCGGCGTGCCCACCGGTAGGTTCCACGGAAAGATGATCATGTTGGCGTCGACCCTCGACGTCCTGGCCTTCCCGTGGTCCGCCGACTGGTACCGCCAGCAGGTCAAGGCCTTCCTCGGCTCGGACGCGGATGCCAGCTACCGCCTGTGGTACATGGACAACGCCGCGCACACCCCGCCGGAGACGAAGGCCGCCGGCGCGCACATCGTCAGCTACGACGGTGAGCTCCAGCAGGCGCTGCTCGACCTCGACGCCTGGGTCACGCGGGGGACCGCGCCGCCCGCGACGACCGGCTACACGATCGACAAGGACACCCAGATCCACGTCGCGGCCACCGCCGCCGAGCGCGGGGGCGTCCAGCCCGTCGTCAGCCTGACCGTCACCAAGGTCGGGAAGAACAAGGTCAAGCCGGCTGTCCGCGCGGACGCCAAGGCCGGCGAGGCCGTCACCCTCACCGTGGCCGCGCAGGAACCACCGGGCGGCGGGAAGATCACCAGGGTCGAGTGGGACTTCGGCGGCACCGGCGACTTCGCCGACAGCTCCCGGCTGGACAAGGCCGACAGCACCGTGCGGCTGACCGTCAGCCACGCCTTCACCAAACCCGGGACCTATTTCGCCGTCGTCCGCGTCACCTCGCAGCAGCAGGGCGACGCCAAGGCGGCCTACACCCTGGTCCAGAACCTCGGCCGCGTCCGAGTCGTCGTCAGGTAGGTACGCCCTGACCTGACGAGAAGGACCGCGCGACGTCGCGGTTCGTGGCACCGAGCCGCGAACCGCGACTCACGCGGTTGGACTGGACTCCCCGACCCAGGTCGACCACTCGGCGAGGGTGTCGTTGAGGCGGATGCCGGCCTCGGCGGCGATGCGCAGCGACCGCACCTGCGGGCTGTCGCCGAACTCGCCGCGGTCCTTCGCCGCGGCCAGCTGGCGCAGCCGGTCGGCGAGGGAACGGTAGTAGGCCGCCTCCCGCTCGAGGTGGGCGGCGAGCTCGTCGGGGTTCATCAGCCAGAAGAAGACCGACCGCAGCAGCGGCTCCAGACGCAGGGTGTGGTCCACCTCCACCTCGGTGAGCCAGCGGCGCACCTCGGCCACGCCGGCCTCGGTGGCACGGTACGCCTTGCGGCCGCGTGGCCCCTGCGACTCGACCTCGATCAGGCCGTCCCCTTCGAGCCGCCGCAGCTCGCTGTAGATCTGCGGGTGTCCCGCCGGCCACACCGAGCCGAGCAGCTCCTCGAAGCGCCTCGTCAGGTCCCACCCGCTGGCGGGCTGTTCGGCCAGCAACCCGATCAGTGCGTGTCTCAGTGACATGGCGCGACTTCCTGTCTGAATTGACATGTCGTTCTTGACAGGTCGATCGTCGTCCGCCACGCTCGAAGCACATGTTGATTGTGACATGTCGAGGCTAGAAGGGATGGATGGGAATGAGCGACGTCGGCGCACGCAACGTCTTCCTCACCGGTGCCGCCTCCGGCATCGGGGCGGCCACGACCCGGCAGCTGGCTGCTGCCGGCTATCGCGTCTTCGCGGGCGTCCACCAGGACCCCGGTGGCCTGGCCGAGATCGCCGGGGTGGTGCCCGTCCCACTCGATGTCACGGATCCCGTGAGCGTCGCCGCGGCGGCTGACCAGGTCGCGCGGGCGGTCGGCGAGGAAGGTGTCCAGGCGGTCGTCAACAACGCCGGCGTGATCGTGCAGGGTCCGCTGGAACTGGTTCCACCGGCCGAGCTGCGCCGCCAGTTCGAGGTCAACACCTTCGGCCCGGCCTACGTCATCCAGATGTTCCTGCCGCTGGTCCGCGCGGGCCACGGGCGGATCGTCAACATCATCGCTCCGACCGCCCGGGTTCCGGTGCCGTTCCTGGCTCCTATCGGCGCGAGCAAGGCCGCGCTGGCGTCACTGTCCGACGCGCTGCGCGGCGAGCTGGCCACCTGGGGGATTCCGGTGTGCGTGGTGGATCCCGGCGGGACGGACACGCCGATCTTCGCCAGAGCCGCGGCCGCGTCGCAGACCACCCTCGCCGCGACCGACCCGGCCCGGGCCGGTCTCTACCGGCCCCAGCTGGCGGCCACCGAACAGGCATTCGCGAAGCAGCGGCTCGGCCCGCCCGACCGGATTGCCCAGGCCGTGGTCAAGGCCGTCACGACGTCCCGGCCGCGGCGCACTTACCACGTCGGCACCGGTGTCGCGCTGTTCGGAGTTCTGGCCCACCTTCCGGCGGGGCTCCGCGACCGGATCGTGCGCGCCGCGTTCGGCCTTTAGCGCCCGTGCCGGGGCATCCTCGATCCCGTCGCCGGGCCGGGAGTGCCGCACCGACGGTGCTACGGGGTGACGCTCAGCGGGGTTTCCACGGTGTCGGTTCTGGACAGCAGGAGGGTCGCGCTGAGCACGGCGAGCAGTGACAGCACCAGGGCGGGCCACCAGCCTGGGCGCACCGTGTCGCCCAGCACCGACAGGCCGACGACGGCGGGGACGACGACCTCGACCGACCAGAGCGTCGCGGTCACGGCGGTGACCTCGCCCCGCTCCAGCGCCTGGGCATACGCGTAGGTTCCCGCCACGCCATACAGCAGGACGGCGTAGGCCAGCGGTTGCTCCAGCAATTGGGGGAATCCTGTCGAGTGGCCCTGCAGGGCGCGGGCACCGAGGGCCGCGCCGGAGTAGGCCAGCCCGGCCAGGAGCGCCAGGCCCACGGGTCTGGCGTTCCTGGCCAGGAACGCCAGCACCAGCAGCGCCACCGCGGCGACGAGAAGGCCCAGGCGGACAGCTCCGCTCGTCGTCGGGGCCGGCTGATGACCACCGCAACCGGCCAGCACGACCAGCGCCACGACGAGCACCCCGACCGAGACGGCGGCCGAGCGCCGCAGCGGCACCCGCAGCACGACGTGGCCCAGCACAGCGGTGACGGCGAGCGAGCCGGCCAGGACAGACTGGACGACGAACAGCGGCAGGTGCCGCAACGCCAGCAACGACAGCAGCCAGGCGATGCCGTCGAAGGCCAGCCCGACGAGGTAGGCCGGGCGTCGCAGCAGATCGGTGACCGCCGCGCCGCGGCCGGCCGCCTGGGCCTGCAGCACGCTGCTGGTGCCGTAGAGGACGGCCGCCGCGCAGGCGGCGGCCAGCGACCAGACGAATCCGATCACGAACCGCTGCCGCCGGACAGGAAACGGCCGATGACGGGAATCTCGTCGACTCCTTCGGCTTCGGCGATGGTGAGGCCCTGGATGGCAGAATGCTCCACCGCGTCGAGCAGGACGTAGCGGGGTCGCCATTCGGGCCGGTATTTCTCGTTGAAGTGCCAGAGTGACTCGATCTGGGCGTGTTCGGACAGCCGGTGCAGCGCGTTCTGCAGCAGGGCCGTGCCCCGCCCCGGGCTCTCGTCGGCCAGGATGGCCCGCAGGATCGCGAAGTTGAGGCCCAGGCCGTGCTCGCCCCGCTCACGCAGGTGGATCGCGGTGGCGATCACCATGAAGTCGGTGACGCCGTTCGGGGTGTCGGGATCCGCCGAGCGGCGCATCACGTCCAGCGACCAGCCGTCGATGTCGCTCGACGGCACCCACTGGATGAATCCCAGCGCGGCGCCCGCCGGGTCGTGCGCGACGGTCAGCAGCAGCCCGGTGTCGAGCGGGTCGAACAGCCGGGACAGGGTCATCGAGAACCCGCGTTCGGCTTCGCCGTGCCGGGTGTCGCCGGCCAGGCCGGTCAGCGCCGCGGCGAGTTCCGGGCCGAGCCGCGCGGGGTCGTGGAAGCTGACCGTGCAGCCGGCCTTCGTGAGCCGGTTGTGCGCGCCGCGCAGGCTCTTCATCGTCCGGCCTTCGAGGGTGAACGCCTCGCAGTCCAGGATCGCCTCGTCGCCCAGGTAGACCGGCCGCAGGCCGATCTCCTCGTAGCGGGGCAGCCAGTCACGGGAGGCGCCGACGACCGCCAGCGACCAGCCGTTCCGCTCGGCGTAGTCGCTGAAGTCCGCCCAGACCTGCTCCCGGTCCCCGACCGGGCCGATCGGGTCGGGGGAGACCAGACAGACCCCGTTGCGCACCGCGAACGCGACCACGCTGCCGCCGCTGAACATCCACTGCTTGTCGTCCCGCAGAGCGAAATACGCCAGGGTGTCGCCCCCGTGGGCGGCGACGACCGCCCGGGCCCGCTCCCGGTCGGCCAGGTGCGCGGACTGGCTGCGCGACACCGGCAGCCGGGGGGAGAGGACCAGCCAGCCGACGATGATCAGAATCGCCAGCCCGGCGCTGGTGAGCGCCGGGGTCACGAACGTTCCGGCCGGCAGCGGCGCGTGGTCGTCGCCGGCCAGCCGCTCGACGACCGCGCGTGCCGACTCACCCGCGTGCTGATGGCCGCCGACCGCCCAGACGAAGCCGATGGCGGCGACGATGGTCACGACCGCGCCGGAACCGGCCAGCACGAGGGCCCGGCGCACCGTGGCGGCGTTGGGCCGGACCGGGAAGGCCGCGCGTTGCCACCACAGCAGGCCGGCGACCAGGAGGTTCACGACGGCCACCTCGACCTGGAGGCCGCGCAGCAGGTGCAGCGCAGCCGACCCCACCAGAGCGGCCTCCGCACCGAGGAGCGCGAGGCGCTGGCCACGGCGCAGACCGCGCCCGAGCAGGCACAGCGCGGCGGCGACCAGGACCAGCGCCGCCCCGGCGGTCTGCGGCAGCTCGACGGGGACCACGTCGACGAGGGCGACGAGCCGACCCTGGGGAGCGGGCAGCAGCGCGGTCGCGACGTCCAGCGCGGCGACCGCCACGGCCCCCAGCGCGGCCAGCCGCCGGACCCGCTCGCGCTGCCGGCGTCCGGCGGCCAGGGTGCTGCCCCCCTGGAGCCGGGGCAGCGTCGCGCCCGGAAGGTGCGTGTCGACGTCGACCACTCCGTCCGCCCCCTGCCTTTCGAAAGAGGCCTTGGACCGGGTCCCTGGAGTCACATGAATATCGACCGTCCGCCCTGATCGCAAACGCGCGCCCGAGGGTGAACCGGCAAACTCCGCGCCTGGCAGAATGCGTGCCTGACAGACTGTGCGCCTGACAGACCGCGCGCCTGGGAGACTGTGTGCCTGGGAGACTGTGTGCCTGACAGAATGCGCGCATGGACTGGTCCTGGCTCGCCGGCTCCTATCATGACCAGATAATCAGAACCGGGCGCCAGCCGTTGTTGCTCCTGCTCGTCGGCCTGGTCGGCGGATTCCTGTTCATCAGGACATCGGCCCGGCTTATCCGGGCGAATGTCCGCTGGTGGCCCGGAAACATCTCGGCCGGTGGCGTACACGTGCATCATGAGTTCTTCGGTGTGCTCATGATGCTGGTGGCCGGCACGGTCGGTTTCGGGACGAGTGGGGCCGGTCCGTGGCGGGACATCCTGGCGCTCGTCTTCGGGATCGGCGCCGGTCTCGTTCTCGACGAGTTCGCGCTGCTGCTGCACCTGCAGGACGTCTACTGGACCAAGGAGGGACGGTCCTCCGTCGACGCCGTCATCGTCGCCACAGCGCTGACCGGGCTCTTCCTGGTCCGCGCGGCGCCTTTCGGCCTGGCCGACATCAGTGGCGACGAGCGCTCCGCCCGCTGGTCGCTGGTCGGGCTCGTGCTGTTCAACCTTTCCCTCACCGTACTGACCGCGATCAAGGGGAAACCCTGGATGGCGATGTTCAGCGTCTTCGTGACCGTCCTGGGGATCTGGGGCGCCACCCGACTCGCCGCTCCGCGCAGCCCGTGGGCGCGGCGTCGCTACGACCCGCCGAAGCTCGCCCGGGCCACCCGGCGGGCCGAGCGCTGGAACAGCCGACGGGAGCGCGCGTTCTCCCTCATCGCCGGCGCCGAAGGCCCCGATGCCCCCTCGTAGCGGCGGTCAGGCGAGCTCGGCGGTGGCGTGTGCGCGCAACAGCAGGGTGACCCAGCTGCGGAACGGCGCCCACCGCTGGGCCAGCTGGCTGAGCTGGTCGAGCTCCGGGCTGTCGAGGCGGTAGGCGTTCGCCATCGCCTGGTGCAGCCGGCGCTCGTGGCCGGGGAAGACATCGGGATGGCCGGCGCCGCGGATGAGGACCAGCTCGGCGGAGAAGGGCCCGATCCCGGGCAGCGCCTGCAGGTGCCGCAACGCCTCCTCGGTCGGCAGCGCCCGCAGCGTGGCGGCGTCGAGCTCACCGTCGAGCGCGGCCTGCGCGACGGCGCGCAGCCGGCCCACCTTCAGCTCGGACAGGCCGGGCAGCCCGTCGACGGTCCGCAGCGTGGCGGGGGTGGGGAAGGCCGCGATCGGCTGCCCGGCGACGGTGATCGTGTCACCGTGCTCGCGGGCGATGGACGCCTTGAGCCGAGCGGCCTGGGCCATCCGGATCCGGTGGCCGATGATCGTCCAGCAGGCCGCCTCGTAGGGCGAGGGGAAACAGACCGGGCGCAGCCCGAAATGACGGGTGGCCAGGCCGGCGGCCACCGGGTCGGCGGCCACGCAGTCGGGAAAGGCGGCGCCGTCGACGTCCAGGGACAGGATGCGGGCCACCTGCGCCCGGACGGCGGCCCGGTCAGCGTCGCCGGTGAGGTCGGCGTGGACGGTGCCGTCCGGAGCCTGGCGGATCGCGGCGCCGGCGCTGGTGTGGCCGTCGTCGGCCGGGAAGGCCAGCCGGAGCACGTCGTCGGGCGCCGCGTCGTAGCTGGCAGGCGTGAATCCCTCCAGGAACCGGGTACCGGCCGCCAGCGAGAACGGCCCCCGGGGGGTGATCGTGATCGTGGTCATCGCGTCGTGTCTCCTCGGTCGTCGCGGCGGGCGAGCTGATGCAGCGTCGTGAGCAGCCCGGCGGGGTCGGGCACGGTCCGGAAGAACTCGGCGTCGACCTGCTCCACGGCGGCGATCGCCCGCTGGGCCAGGTCGGCGCCGCGCTCGGTGACCCGCAGCTTTCGGGCCCGGGTGTCGGTCGGGTCGACCTCGCGCACCAGCAGGGCCTTGGCTTCGAGCTTGCGCAGCACCTGTGAGGTCATCTTCACGTCGGTGCCGGCCTGGACCGCCACGCTGAGCTGGTTCGGCTCCCCGCCATGGGAGTTCATCCACCAGGTCGTCGCGAGCAGCACGAACTGCACGTGGGTGAGGTCCAGCGGAGCCAGCGCGGCGGCGATCTCACGCTGCCAGCGCAGCGTGACGTGCCACAGCAGGAATCCGGGGCTGTCGTCCGGGTTTGCCGGCACGGCCTAGCGCTCCGCGCGGGCCACCAGCGCGGCGACCACCTCTGGGAAGTCGGCCGTGATCGCCGGGCCGAGCTGCGGGCCCACCTGGTCGGCGGCCGCACCGGTGATCTCGGTCCGGTAGACCACCCGGGTCCGGCCGCCGTCGACCCGCTCCAGCCGGTGCTCGGTACGCACGACGAAGTCGCCGGCGTCCATCTCGTCGGTGAACAGCTCGCCCCGCACGATCTCGACGAGGCGCATCTCGATGGGGTCGTCACCGGGCGGGGTCATCGTGAAGCGCGTACCGACGGCGAACGGGCCACCGACCTCGATCTTCTCGATGCCCTCGTTCCACTCCGGCCACGCCGCCATGTCGGACCAGTGACGCCAGAGCGCCTCCGGCGTGGCGGTGGTCTCGACGCTGTGCTCGTACTCCCACATGGCGCTTTCCCTTCGGTCAGATGCTCTGCGAGAAGATTATCTGCGCGAAGACTATCTGGCAAGACCTCGCCCCGGACAAATCCACGACGAGACCCGGGCCGAGCTCGACCACGCTCGCTGCTGGTCGCCCGGCCGCTGGTCAGACTGCCTCGTAGAGGTCCGCCGGACCTACCAGTGTGAGGTCGGGCACGTCATCGGAGGCTCTGACCAGCTGGTCACTGAAGCCGGCCGCGCTGAAGCAGGCTAGCCGGGCCGTCGTGGCGCCGGGGCGGCCCTGGGCGCTCAGCAGCTCGCGGATCCGCCGAAGCCGGTCGAGGTGGGCGAGGCCCATCGTGTCGCCCCATTTGGCCTCGCCGATCATCAGCAGGCGCTCCTGTGCGTGGTCGTCGTCGTAGCCGAAGGCGACGACGTCGAGTTGGTGGCTCGTCCGGGCGGACGGGTCGTTCACGACCCCCGAGGTGACCCGGCTGACGAGCGCGGCGCCGAACTGTTCCGGCGTGGCATGGCGCGCAGTCCAGTCTCGGCAGACCTGCTCGAAATGGGGGCCCAGGACGTTGCCCACGAACCGCCGTTGGCCGATCCGCCACAGCTGGGCGACGCGGCGGTCGCCGCGTGCGTGCTCCAGATCAGACCACATGGGCCGCATCACGGCGTGGTAAAAGGTCACCAGCGGCTCGGCGATCCGGAACTGGGTGCGGTTGTCGCGAAACGCGTCGGGCTCGCGGGTGATCAGTCCACAGTCGGACAGCACGGTCAGCGGGTGCGCGAGGTCGCCTGACTTCCGACCGAGGTAGGACGCGATCCCACCGCGTGACGCGTTCCCCTCCGCGATCGCCGCGAGAACCGAGTGGTACAGCGCGGTGTCCCGGAGGTCTGGCTCGTCGGCGAGCAGATACCGACCCTCACGAAAGAGCGCGCTGGTGGGCGAGAGCACCGTGCGGGTCACCCAGGCGTCGAAGTCGTCCGGACCGGCCGGAATGTCGTCCCGCACGAACTCGCGGCGGTAGGCCGGAGTCCCGCCCACGATCGCGTGAACCTTCAGGGCTGTGACGGGGTCGTCGACGCCCCAGAACTGGGCTGCGTGCTGGTAGTCCAGCGTCGGGACGATGAGTTCGAGACCGGCTCGCCCGCGCAGGGGCGCGCTGCCCGCGAGCAGGCCGCCCATAAATGACATCGCGGACCCGCACAGCAGAAGCCGGGTCCGGCTGTCGTCCCGCTCGGCACGCCGTGGCGCCAGCACATTCTGGACGATGGACGGCAGCCGCGGGTTGGCCCGGACAAGGTACGGGAACTCGTCGATGACGACCGGGACCGGGCGATCATGGCCCAGGGCGAGCAGCGAGTCGAGCACTGGGTACCAGTCGTCGAACACCAGTGGTGCCGGTGCGCCCAACCAGTCGGCCAGCGCGGAGCCGATCCGGCGCAGCGACTCGCCGTCTGTCGCCTCGTCCGCCCCGAAGAAGAACCCGCCGGCGGCCTCACAGAGCGCGCGCAGCAAGAACGTCTTGCCCTGCCGACGTCGCCCGGACACGACTCCCAGGGTCGCGCCGGCGGCTTCGTCGGTGGTGAACCGGGTCAGCGCGTTCCACTCGAACTCTCGGTCGAACATGTCCAGCGGCCGGGTCAACGTGCTCAAGCGGTTACTCCATCCCTGTTTACATAGGCGTAGTTACCATAACTGTACTTACAACAGGCGCCGCCTCGTCTGCCGCGCTCGGCCTGCCCTGTCCGCCAGACGGTGACTTTCGGTTACCGCTGGTTACGCCCTGGCGCGTCGCACGACCTAGGCTGTGGCGCGGAGAGAGGCGGGGACGATGGCGAACCGGTTCGAGGCGATGGGGCCGGGGACCGGCTGGGAGCTTGCGCAGGCCGGTGATCTCGCGCAGGACGACGCCGAAGTCGGGATCTGGGACCGTGACGTGCTCGGCGGGCGGCTGACCTGGGACAGGCGCACCGCCGAGCTGCACGGCGTCCGGCTGGAGGACTTCGGCGGCACGATGGACGACTTCTACGCCACCATCCACCCCGACGATCTCCCGAAGGTCCAGGAGGCCGTGGAGACGGCGATCGCGGAGCACGGCTCCTACCTGTCGGAGTACCGGGTGGCCCGCCCGGACGGGTCCCAGGCGTGGATCCAGGGGATCGGGCGGGTCGTGGCCAACACGGGCGGCCGATCCGCCCGGGTGATCGGCCTCGTCGTCGACGTGACCTGGCGGCGCGCGATGGTCGACATCCTGCAGCGCGCCATCCTGCCGCAGACCCTGCCGCAGCTGTTCGGCATCGACCTGGTCGCCCGCTACCTGCCGGCCGCCCGCGATGCCGGGATCGGCGGCGACTGGTACGACGCCAACGTCCTCCCGGACGGCGCGATCCTGCTGGTGGTCGGCGACGTCGCCGGCCATGGCCTGCCTGCGGTCGCCGCGATGGCCGAGCTACGCCACGCCGCCCGTGCCTACGCGCTCGCGGGCTACTCGCCGGCGGGCATCACCACCCAGCTGTCGGCGAACCTCGCGCCCGACCCGGACGCCACCACGGCGACCGCCGTCGTCGCCCACCTGGACCCGGCCACCCATCGGCTCACCTGGTCCTGCGCGGGGCACCCGCCGCCGCTGCTGGTGACCGGCTCGGACGTCCACTACCTCGACGACGTCCACGGCCCCCTGCTCGGCGTCGACCCGACGCTCTCCTACGGGCAGACCGCGCTCAGCGTGCCGCCCGACGCCCGGCTCCTGCTCTACACCGACGGGCTGGTCGAACGACGGGACGCCTCCCTCACCGACCGGCTGGACATCCTCGCCGACGTCGCCGCCGACCACGCTCGCCTGGGGCTCGGCGATCTCTGTGACGGCATCCTGGCCGACGTCGCCGGCGACGTGGACCGGGAGGACGACGTCTGTCTCCTCGCCGTCCAGGCGCCCTGAGGTCGTCCGCGCTGACCGGCCGTCGGCGGATCCCCGTCAGGTCTTGAAACCTGAGGACATCCTCATCTATCTTCCCTGACGGGGAGGAGGCGCTGTCTACAGCGAACAGTCGGGGACGCTCGCCGGGCAGGCACCCGCCCCCTGAGAACCAGGTTCTCGCTGCTGAGTGGTGAACGAGGGCCGCGGACTGGCGCGCCGTCAGCGACCGCCCGTCTCGCGGCCGAGCGTGATATCCAAACGACTTCCAGGGGGAAGAGCATGACTCCCGCCACCGTCGCCGGCCGGGTCGAGATCGACCTGTCGGTGTACAACCCGTTCGACGTCGAGTCGGTCCGGGACCCCTACCCGTCCGTCGAGCGGCTCCTGGCGGACTATCCGGTCGCCTTCCATAAGGACCTCAACGCCTGGCTGGTGTCGCCACACGACCTCGTGGCCGAGATCCTGCGCGACCCCCGTTACAGCACCCGGTTCGCCGACTGGAAGGACGCTCCGGCGCCCAAGGCCGAGGCGGAGTGGAACCTCTACGACAAGCTGCAGTCGCTCGCGCTGCCGGTCGTCGCGCCGGCCGAGCACATGCGCCTGCGCCGGCTGACCGCGCCGGCCTTCTCCCGCCGGGTGATGGACCGGATCGAGGAAAGGATTCGCGACGCCGTCGTCGGGATCTTCGACGAGATCGAGAACCCGGCCGAGTTCAACGTCGCCACCGAGATCGCGGCGAAGGTTCCGATCCGCGCGATCGCCCGGATGGTCGGGGTGCCGCCGGAGGCCGAGACGCTCTTCGAGCACGGGCTCGGCTGGAACCTGGTCCGTGCCCAGAACCCGATGTACGCGGCGCAGGACCGCCAGCGCTACATCGAGGGCACCCTGCCCGGCCTGCAGTACCTGCTCGACATCGTCGCCGAGCGCCGTGCCGCCGCCGGCGTGGCGGGCACGGACGACGCCGACGCCGACTTCATCGGCACGCTGCTCGCGACCGAGATCGACGGCGAGCGGCTGACCGACTGGGAGATCGTCACACTGATCACCGCGTTGGTGACGGCCGGCGCCGACACCGCCGTCGACCTGCACACGACCGTGATCCGTGCCCTGCTCCTGCACCCCGACCAGCGCGCGATCCTGCGGGCCCGCCCCGAGCTGACGGAGGGCGCGATCCTGGAGGTGCTGCGCTGGTCCGGGCACGGGAAGTTCGGCGGCTTCCCCCGATTCCCGCTGGAGGACATCGAGGTCGGCGGGCAACTGCTCGAAAAGGGCTCGTTCGTGATGCCCATGTTTGCGCCCGCGTGGCTGGACCCGGCGAAATGGCCCGAGCCGCGCCGGTTCGACGTCACCCGCAACCACGCCGGGAACATCATCTTCGGCGCCGGCCCGCACCTGTGCATCGGCCTGAACCTGGTGAAGGCCCAGGGCCGGCTGGTGATCGAGGAGTTCGAGCGCCGTTTCGGCGAGCGGGCCGAGATCGTCGGGGACGTCGAGTACGACCCGACCCATTTCAACGCCCGGCGGATGACCAACCTGACCGTCCGGACGGCCGCGTGATGACCGGCTCGCGCGACGCCACCAGGGAATGGCGGGTCGAGGTCGACCGCAGCCGGTGCCTGGGCACCGGAGCGTGCGTCTACGCGGCGCCCTCGATCTTCGACCTCGTCGACGGGGTCGCGACGGTGATCGGACCGGTCGACGGGACCGACGAGGCCCTGGCCGACATCGTGGCCGAATGCCCGACCGAGGCGTTGCGCCTCGTACCCGGTGATGGCTGAGGCCGTCGCGAGACGGGCCGCCGGTCTGACCAGCGCGTAACGCGGCGACCCGCTGGGCGGGTTGGCAGGTTCGCCGCGACACAACAGGTTTCCGCGACGTCGACCTGGGCGGCGCGGATAAGCCGGCCGACGCGGTTCTGGGCGTTCAGCCGGTCCTCTCAGGCCGCGGGGCCGAGTCGTGCCGCGCGGTCTCGGCCCACTGTTGCCAGGAGGCAGCACCATGCAACTGATCCGCCGTTCACACGTCGACAGGCGTCGACACAGACGACTCGCGACGTTCTTAGGCGCGTTGTGTGTCCCGTTCCTTCTTGTCTTAGCGTCGACGGGGGCCTCGGCAGCCGCGCCGGTGTCGCTGCCGGCCGATGAGGTGCCGCATCCGTCGTCACCCATGGAATGGTGGTACTTCACCGGCCACCTCCAGGGAACCGACGCCTTCGGCGGGCACCACGAGTACGGGTTCGAAGAGACGATCATTCGCCTGGACGCGCTGGGCACCGCCCCGACGGCGACGGCCTACGACGGTCAGCTCGCGATCAGTGACATCACTCGGGGCACCTTCAAGCAGAACATGTCGATGTTCTCGCTCCAGCCCGACGTCATCCCGTCCGGCGGCGGCTTCAACAACACGGTCGGCACGATCCACATGGACGGCAAGAACGGGGTCAACCACCTCTCCGGTGGCTTCGCAGACCTCAGCTACTCGTCCATCAACCTGACGTTGAGCCAGTCCACTCCGACCGCCCTGCACGGTAACGCCGGCATCATCCCCTACGGTCCCTTCGGGCAGTCCGCCTACTATTCGCAGACGAATCTCAAGGCCAAGGGCACGCTGTTCGACCACGGCCTGCTGGTCAACGTGACCGGTATTGCCTGGCAGGACCACCAGTGGGGCCAGTTCGCCCCCGGCACCGGCGGCTGGGACTGGTACAGCATCCAGCTGTCGAACAACACGCAGTACATGCTCTACTTCATCAAGGACGCGAACCAGCAGATCGTCCAGACGGTCGGCACCCTGGTCCATGCTGACGGCAGCACGACCAACCTCGACCCGACCTTGATCAGCGAGACGGCGCTTGGCACCTGGACCAGCCCGCATACCGGACACGTGTTCGACCAGAAATGGAAGGTCAACCTGCCCGGCGGCTCGTTGACAATCACTCCGCAGCTCGCTGACCAGGAACTCTACGTGCCAGTCGTGGCGAACTCGACGACCGGCTCGTACTGGGAAGGCTCCTCCAACGTCACCGGCACCATTGACGGCCAGGCTGTGACCGGACAGTCCTACGTCGAGCTCACGCCGACGTTCGCCATGTTCACGAAGGGCTTCATCTTCGACGCGATCAAGCAGGCGCTCGGACTGTAGCCCCTGTCCGCTCCGGACCTTCACGCCACACAGGCCGACGGTTCCCGAACGACGGCGGCGCGGCGACCCAGCCCCGGTCCCGCGCCGCCGTCACCGGAAGGAAAGACATGTCGCGGGACGACTTCTCGGGCCGGTTCGACCCAGCTTTCACGCTCGCCGCGCTCAGCCGGCGGGCGTTGTGCGTGCTAGGCCGTGAATGGCTGCTACACGGGCACATGCAGGACCGGGTCGGCATGCCCCTGGTGCTGGAACGCTCGGACCGGGAGACGATGGAGCAGGCGGCGATCGTCGAGTGGATGGCGGCGAGCCCGGTCTACTCCCGCCGCGCGCAGCGCGCTCTGGGCTTCGCCGGTGACAGCGTGGAGACGATCTTCAAGAACATCCAGCTCGACATCGGCGCGCCGCACCAGTTCCTCGACTTCCGCTACCGGCTCCAGGACGCGCGCAACGGCGACTTCTCCCTTGCCTCCTGCGGAGCGCTGCTGGACGTCGAACCGATGGGCGAGGAGTTCGTCCACGGCATGTGCCACACGATCGAGGACCCGACGTTCGACGCGACCGCCGGTGCCACCAACCCCCGCGCGGCCGTGCGCCCGGTGCACCGCCCGCCGCGCCGGCCCGAGCTGATCGGGGCCAGGCCTGGTGGTCCGGGCAGCCGCGAGCCGCACTGCCAGTGGACCGTCCGGATCGGCGACGACGCCGCGCCGGTCGCGGCGCACCCGAACGAGGCCGTCGTCGCCGGCTCGAACGCGGCGACCATCAACCTGCCTGTCAGGGCGGTGCGCCCGGACGCCGAGCCCGGCGGCTGGGACGACTACAGCGGCCCGTTCGACCCGGACTTCCAGCTGGAGGACCTGTCGCTGCCCGCGCTGCTGGTGGCGCTGGACGAGGTCGCGCTGCAGAGCCATCTGCTCGTCTACAGCTACCTGCTGCTCGTCCAGCAGCGGTTCGGGGCTGACGCGGCCCGCGTGCTGCTCCCACGGGTCTTCACCGGCCTCGCCGGGCTGACCTCCCAGCGGCTGCGCCGCGCGCTGCGCCTCGCGGGGGGCCTCGACGGCGTCGCCTGGCTGCTGCGGACCCACCCGATGTTCGCCCCGGCCGGCTACGTCGACCTGGAAATCGAGCTCGCTGGCGACCGGGTGCGGTTCGCCCTGCGCGACTGCCCCGCGCTCGACGAGGTGGCCGGCCGCACCTGGTTCGCCGCGCTGGAGGGCGACGACCCCGCCGGGCTCGCGGCGCTCGCGACGTTGGTGCACGGGGTCGAGCCCCAGGCGCGGGTCAGCCCGGTGCGCACCCGGCCCGGTGAGCGGTTCGCCTACGAGGCGACCGTCGACGCCGTCGCGACGCCCGCCGTCGACCCGCCCGAGGTCGAGCTCGCCAAGATCAGCACCGGCGCGAGCTTCCTGTTCCGCCAGCGTCGCCCGGTGCGCACGACGAACTGACGGCTGGCTGGCCGTTGACAGCCAGCCGGTCAGCCGGTCAGTCCGCGACCAGGTCGAAGATGCGCGTCGCGATCTCGGCCGGGGTCGGCATGGCGCGGATCTCGGCCTGGACCTCGCGGGCACCCGCGCGCAGGTGCTCGTCGCGCACCAGCGCGTCCAGGAGGCCGGCCGGCAGCTCGGGCTCGGCCACGAGGTCCAGCGCCATGCCGGCGCCGCGCTTCACCACCACGTCCGCGGTGTGCTGGTGGTCGAACAGGTGCGGAACGACGAGCTGCGGGATGCCGGCGTCCAGCGCGCCCATGCTGGTGCCGGCGCCCCCGTGGTGGATGACCGCGGAGCAGGTCGGCAGCAGCTGGGTCAGCGGCATGTAGCCGACGGCCCGGACGTTCGACGGGAGCCCGCCGAGGCCGCTCGGGTCCACGGCGCCCAGCGCGAGCACGAACTCGGCGTCGACCGTGGCCGCCTGCTGCAGGATCCGCCCGACCAGGTTGTGCCCGCTCGACCCCGACAGCTGCGGGATGAGGTTGCCCAGCGTGACGAGCACCCGGGGCCGGGCCGGCTGCTCGTTCAGCCAGTCGGGCACCACCGCGCCGCCGTTGTAGGGGACGTACCGCATCGACCAGCCCTGCGGGTCGCTTTCCAGCATGCTCGGCGGCGCCACGTCGATGCCGTACCGCTGGGTCGGCAGGTCCACGCCGTGCCGGTCGAACACCTCGCCGGCCAGCGCGCGCAGCAGCGGGTCGAGGCCCGCGGTGCGCAGGAAGCCGAAGCCGTGCTCGACGGCGGGGATGTCCAGCTTGGCGGCGGCGGCCAGCGCGCCGACGGTCATCGGGCCGTAGACGATCACGTCGGGCCGCCACCGCTCGGCGACCTCGACGAAGCCGTTCATCATCTCCATGAGCTCGGCGACGTCCGCCTCGGGCAGGATCTCGCTCACGTGCGGCAGGAAGCCCGCGTACTCCGGCGCCTCGCTCAGCGCCTCCGACACCGATGGCTGTGCGGGCGCGGCGGGCTCCGGCTGACTGGACGGGCTCTCGGCCGGGCCGTCGCTCGACGTGGACAGTGCGGCCACGTCGAAGGCGTTGAGGAACTGGGCGATACCCCGGCCGGGCAGCAGGTCGACCACCGGCAGGCCGGCGCCCGCGATCTTGACCACGTCGCCGCCGCTCGCGACGAGCACCTCGGCGCCGGCCGCCCGCAGCGCCCAGCACACCGGCACCGTCGGCAGGGCGTGGCTCAGCTCGGGGAGTGTCGCCAACAGCACTCGCATGGTCTGCCTACCACCCATTCAGTGTCATTTACGGCCGTAGAGGGTCTTGCGGTCCGCAGCCACGAGCGCCGGCTCGTGCCGCTTCCTGCGTCGACCCTACGAGCGGCCACCTGATCTCCGGCACAGACCCCCATGGATGGCGCGGAACGGGTGAGGCGCGCCAGTGGGGCGTATCCGTGCTGCTCCCGGGGCCCGCGACCCTCGCGGGCCGGGCAGCCGCGCGCCCGGACGGGGGGCCGGCGGGCAGCCGCTGTCGGAAGGCCGTCAATGTGATGGGAAACGCCCCGGGTGAAGCGGCCTCGACCCCCACTTTGGGTGATCGTGCTCTCACGTAGTGGGACTACGTGTCGCGCTTGGCGGCACTTTGGGGGCATTCGTGCGGGACCGCGCGGGTGAAGGGGTGGTTCGGCACGCCTACGGCGGTGCGGCAGCCCGGTCACGATCAGCCGAGGTCGTACCGGCCGAGGTTCATGACCTTGGACCAGGCCGCGACGAAGTCGTGGACGAACTTCTCCTTCGCGTCGTCGCTCGCGTAGACCTCGGCGAGCGCCCGCAGCTCGGAGTTCGAGCCGAAGACGAGGTCCGCGCGGCTGCCGGTCCACCGGACCCGGCCGCCTTCGTCGTGGCTCTCGAAGACGGTCGCGTCCTGCGCCGTCGGCGTCCAGGTCGTGCCCAGGTCGAGCAGGTTGACGAAGAAGTCGTTCGTCAGGGCTCCCGGGGTCGCGGTGAAGGCGCCCAGCGGCGACTGCCGGTAGTTCGCGCCGAGGACCCGCAGGCCGCCGACGAGGACCGTCATCTCCGGAGCCGAGAGCGTCAGCAGGTTCGCCCGGTCCACCAGCAGGAACTCCGCCGGCAGGCGCTGGCCCTTCCCCACGTAGTTGCGGAACCCGTCCGCGCTCGGCTCCAGCGCGGCGAACGACTCGACGTCGGTCTGCTCCTGCGACGCGTCGGTGCGGCCCGGAACGAACGGGATCTCGACCTCGACGCCGGCGTTCTTCGCGGCCCACTCGACGGCGGCGTCGCCGGCGAGCACGACCAGGTCGGCCAGCGAGACCTGCTTGCCACCGGACTGGGCGCCGAACGCCTCCTGGATCCCGGTCAGGGTGCGCAGGACGGTCGCGAGCTGGTCGGGCTCGTTGACCTCCCAGTCACGCTGCGGCTCCAGGCGGATGCGCCCGCCGTTGGTGCCACCCCGCTTGTCGCTGCCGCGGAACGTCGAGGCGGCGGCCCACGCGGCCGAGACCAGGTGCGGGACCGACAGGCCCGACGCCAGCACCTGGGCCTTGAGCGTGGCCACGTCCGCCGCGTCGACGAGCGCGCCGGTCACCGGGGGAACCGGGTCCTGCCAGAGCAGCTCCTCGGTCGGGACCTCGGGCCCGAGGTAACGCACGACCGGCCCCATGTCGCGGTGGGTGAGCTTGAACCAGGCCCGCGCGAACGCGTCCGCGAACGCGTCCGGGTTGTCCTTGAAGCGCCGCGAGATCGGCTCGTAGACCGGGTCGAAACGCAGCGCGAGGTCCGTCGTCAGCATCGTCGGGGCGTGGCGCCTCGTCGGGTCGTGCGCGTCGGGGACGGCGTCCGCGCCGGCGCCGTCCTTCGGGCGCCACTGGTGCGCGCCCGCGGGGCTGTCGAACAGCTCCCACTCGTAGCCGAACAGGGTCTCGAAGAAGCTGTTGTCCCACATGGTCGGCGTGGGGGTCCAGGTGCCCTCGAGGCCGCTGGTGATCGCGTCCCCGCCCTTGCCGGTGCCGTACGCGTTCTTCCAGCCGAGGCCCTGCTGCTCGATCGGCGCGCCCTCGGGCTCGGGGCCGACATTGTCGTCCGCCGGGCCGGCGCCGTGCGTCTTGCCGAAGGTGTGGCCGCCGGCGATCAGCGCGACGGTCTCCTCGTCGTCCATCGCCATCCGGCGGAACGTCTCGCGGATGTCGCGCGCCGAGGCGAGCGGGTCCGGGGTGCCGTTCGGGCCCTGCGGGTTGACGTAGATCAGGCCCATCTGGACGGCGCCGAGCGGGTTCTCCAGCTCCCGGTCGCCGGTGTAGCGCTCGTCGCCGAGCCAGGTCGTCTCGGGGCCCCAGTACACGTCCTCCTCGGGCTCCCAGACGTCCGGGCGCCCGCCGCCGAAGCCGAAGGTCTGGAAGCCCATCGACTCCAGGGCGACGTTGCCGGCGAGGACCATCAGGTCGGCCCAGGAGATCTTCTGGCCGTACTTCTTCTTGACCGGCCAGAGCAGCCGGCGGGCCTTGTCGAGGTTGCCGTTGTCCGGCCAGCTGTTCAGCGGGGCGAACCGCTGCTGGCCGGCGCCGGCGCCGCCACGGCCATCGCTGATCCGGTACGTGCCGGCGCTGTGCCAGGCCATCCGGATCATGAGCGGGCCGTAGTTGGCGAAGTCAGCGGGCCACCAGTCCTGCGACGTCACCAGGACCTCGGTGATGTCCTGCTTGACGGCGGCGAGGTCGAGGGTCCCGAACGCCGCGGCGTAGTCGAAGCCCGCGCCGAGCGGGTTGGCGACGTCCGGGTTCTTGGCGAGGATCCTGAGGTTGAGCTGGCCGGGCCACCAACCGCCGTTCCCACCGCCCTGGGTGGGGTGCGGGGCGCGCGTGTGCGCGACCGGGCAGCCTTCTTCGGTGTTCATGGCGTCGTTCATGTCACCAACGACGGCATCGTGGTTCTCGGACACTGGACTTCCCTCCGAGCGTCGGCGGATCAGAGTCGGTCCGGACTCCTGGCGGCGGAACAGTCGGGGCACAGGCCCCAGTAGGTGACCTCCGCCTCGTCGACCGCGTAGCCACGGTCGTCGGACGCGGTCAGGCACGGCGCGTCGCCGACAGCGCAGTCGACGTCCGCGATGGCACCGCAGGACCGGCACACCACGTGGTGATGGTTGTCCCCGACCCGCGACTCGTAACGGGCCACCGACCCCGACGGCTGGATGCGCCGGACCAGGCCCGCGGACGTCAGCGCGCGCAGCGCGTCGTACACGGTCTGGTGGGACACCTCGGGGAGGTCTCTGCGCGCGGCCCCGATGATCGAGTCCGTGTCGGCGTGCGGATGCGTGTACACCGCGCCGAGCACAGCCACCCGAGGGCGGGTGACCCGCAGGGCGGCCCCGCGCAACATCCGCTCACAGTCCGAGGTCGTGACCACGTCCTGCACTCTGGCCCCCTTTTCTGGAATCTGTCAAGAATGGACTCGCGATCAATCTCGGTTCGATCTTCGTCGTGACGCAGCGTGTTCCTCCGGTTCGACTGTGTATTCGATCGGACCGATGGGATGAACGGAGCAAATCGGGCATCGACCGTCAGTTTCCAATGCGGCGGCCGCGGCGAAGGTCGCGACCTACACTGACGTCCGCTCGGCGGACCCGATCAAGGGAGAGATCACACCATGTTGTTGCAGGCGAAGACCGCCGTCATTACCGGAGTCGGCAGCGGCCTGGGCCGGGAGATGGCCGTTTCCATGCTTGCGGCGGGCGCGAACGTGGTCATCGCCGCTCGGTCCGCGGACGGATTACGCGAGACGGCCGGGGAAATCGACCCTGCGGGGGAGCGGGTGCTCGCGCACCCGGCCGACATCAACGACGAGGAAAGCTGCCGGTCGTTGGTTTCCGCGGCCGTCGACCGCTTCGGCTCGGTCGACGCGGTCGTGCAGGTCGCCGCGTTCGAGGACGCGTTCGGTGGGCTGTTCGACGCCGACCTCGACAAGTGGGCCCGGGCCTTCGACACGAACGTCCTCGGCAGCCTCAGGCTGCTGCGGGCCGTCGTGCCGGTGATGAAGGAGCACGGCGGCGGTTCGGTCGTTCTGGTCGGCAGTCAGTCCGCGTTCAAGGTCGCGCTTCCCCAGGGCGGTTACGCGGCCTCAAAGGGAGCGCTCCTTTCGGCGATGTACTACCTCGCCGATGAGCTCGGCCCGGACGGAATCCGGGTCAACACCGTCGTGCCCAGCTGGATGTGGGGGCCGAACGTGCAGTTGTACGTCGACTTCCGCGCCCAGTCCGAGGGGAAGACGACCGACGAGATCCTCGACGAGATCACCAGAGGGTTCCCGCTGCGGCGCATGACGCAGGACCGGGAGGTGGCCGACGCCGCCGTGTTCTTCTGCTCGGACCTGTCCCGGGCCGTCACCGGCCAGTACCTGCTGGTCAACAGCGGCGAGCTGATGCGTTAGCCCCGGTTAGGCACGGCAGTGGCTGGCACGGCAGCGGCTGGCATGGTGGGACCGAGGAGTGGCTGTCACGCGGAGGGGCATATGGCCGACCAGGCAGTGATCGGCAAATCGGGTCGAGTGACCGGGAAGATCGCCCCGGGTCTGGTCGGCGAGGTCATGCTGGCGGTCCGCGGCGGGTCGGAGGCCTTCCACGCCTATGCCGAGGACGGCGAGGCGACGATCACGGTCGGCTCCCGGGTGCTCGTCGTCGAGTACTACCCGCCGAGGTCGGTGGTGGTAGTCCGGGTGTGAGAGGCCAGGCCCGGTCGGCCGGACGTGCCGCGGCTCGTGCCCAGGCGGCACCGGGCCCGGGTCCCGGGTGATCCGGGCTGCCCCTACAAGATCTCCTGGAGAGTCGCCAATCTGACACGCACGGCGTCGGCCAGCTGCCACAATTCCGCCCTGGAAGCGACTTCTCAGCTCCTGGGCGGAAAAATCACGACTCCCGTCCACCTGTCCCAGAAGCCACTTTCGCGCTATCCCGAGAACCGTCCGGGTAAGTGCGAGCCGGCGGTCCGGGTTCGGTTGGCCAACTGGAGGGGTCGTGCTCTACGTAATCATCGGTGCGGCGGCTGTCGGCGTACTGGTGGCGGTCGGGCTGTTCAGAATGATGTGGCGGGTCGCCGAGCCGAACGAGGCCCTGCTCATCTCGGGTCTGCGGGCCCGCCGGGGCCAGCATGACGCCGTGGCCGAAAGCCTCGGTTTCAAGATCGTGACGGGCAAGGGTGTGCTCGTCACCCCGGCCGTACAGAAGGTCAGGCGCATGTCGCTTGATCTACGGGCCGCGCAGCTCGGCCTCGAGTGTGTCACCCAGCAGGGCATTCCGGTGGGCATCCGGGGCGTCGTCATCTTCAAGGTCGGGGATGACTTCGCCTCGATCGCGAACGCAGCCCGCCGTTTCCTCGACCAGCAGGACGCGATGGAGACGCGGGTCCACAACGTGTTCGCCGGCCACCTGCGGGCCATCGTCGGCCAGCTCACCGTCGAGGACCTCATCCGGGACCGGGAGAAGCTGACCCAGCTCACGCGGGCCAGCTCCGGCACCGAGATGGAGAAGCTGGGGCTGATCGTCGACTCGCTGCAGATCCAGGAGATCGACGACCCGACCGGCTACATCGCCAACCTCGGCCGCCCACACGTCGCGGCTCTCGCCGCCCAGGCCAGGATCGCCGAGGCGGAGGCCGACCGGCAGGCCGCCGAACAGGAACAGATCTCCCTGGCGCTCAAGTCCGAGGCGAGCCGCAACAGCTCGATCAAGCGGTCCGGATTCCAGGCCGAGATCGACGAGGCGGCCGCGCGGGCGACCCAGTCGGGGCCGCTCGCCGAGGCGGTCGCACACCAGCAGGTCGTGGTCGAACAGACCAGGGTCGCCGAGCTGGAGGCGAACCGCGAGGAGCAGCGGCTGCAGGCCGCCGTCCGCAAGCCCGCCGACGCCCGCGCGTACGAGCAGATCACGCTCGCCCGCGCGCTGCGCGACGCGAACATCAGCTCCGCCGAGGCGGACGCCCGGAAGATGGAGCTGGCCGCTCAGTCCAACGCGGTCCGGGTCCGCACGGAGGCCGACGCCCGGGCCCGGCAGATCGAGGTGCTCGCGACCGCCGAGGCGGAGTCGACCCGCAAGACCGGCGACGCGAGCGCCCACGCCAAGCGGTCGGTCGGCACGGCCGAGGCGGAGGCGCTGCGGGCCAAGGGCCTCGCCGAGGCCGAGGCGATCAAGGCGAGGGCCGAGGCGCTGGCCGCCAACCAGGACGCCGTGATCGGCCAGCAGCTCGCCGAGCAGTGGCCGGCCATCGTCGAGGCCGCGGCCAAGCCGTTCGGCGCGATCGACCAGCTGATCGTGCTGAACGGCGCGGCCGGCCTGGGTGACGCGCTCGCCCAGGCTCTCTCCCAGGGGGCGAGCGCACTGCAGCTGGCTCGCAACATGATCGGCGGGTTGGGCGGCGCGGGCGGCCCCGGGTCGGGCCTGACCAAGGCGGCTTCGCCGAACGGCTCGGCGCGGACCGCGCAGGACAGCGGGCCGACCGCGTAGGTGCGCACTCGTTGACGGCGTTTTGCCCGCTCGCGGTCGTGGGAAGGCTCTGGCTACGACCGCGAGCGGGCCGAAACGGCGATCAGGTCGCGTGGAGCAGGCCGCTCGCGGCCTCGGCGACTGCGGTCACCAGTGCCGCCGGTGCCCCGCGCCGACCCCGGACATGCAGGGGCTCGGGCTCGACGGGGGGAAGGTCGTGTCGCTGTTCCAGGCCCTCCGGGGCGGTGCCGACGTGGGCGAGCAGCGCTACCCCGAGGCCGGCGCGGGCGGCGTGCAGCACCCCGGCCAGATGACCGGCCTCGCAGACGACGGAACCGGCCTGGCCGCTGTCACCGAGAACCTTCAGGGCTCTGCGGCGAATCGTGCAGGGCTCGTCGATCGCGACCAGCGGGATGTCGCCGCGGTCCTCCGGCAGGGCCCACCCGGGCGCCGCGTACCAGGCGAGCGGAAGCGCGCCGGCCGGGCTGACGTCGCGGCCCCGGACGTCGCCCATGAACAGGGAGGCGTCGAGCGCGCCCTCGTCGAGGCGGTCGTTGAGCTGCTTGCCGCGGTCGATCCGGAACCGGACCGAGCAGTCCGGGAAGCTCGTCCGCAGCCGCGCGGTGATTGACGGAAGCAGCAGGTCGGCCGCGTGCTCGGTCGCGCCGATCACCAGCGTGCGCCCGGAGTCGGCCGCCTGCAGGCGGCCGAGGGCGTCGTCGTGGGCCGCGAGGATCTTGCGGGCCTCCGCGACGAGCAGCTCGCCCTCGGGGGTGAACTGCGCGCGGTTGCCGCCCCGGCGCACCAGCGGACGGCCGCACACCTGCTCGAGGCGCCGGACGTGCTGGCTGACGGCGGACTGCGACAGGTGCAGGCTGTCGGCCGCCCGACGGAAGCCGCCGGAGTCGGCGATCGACGTCAGGCTGCGGAGTGCGACTATGTCCAGCACGCCCGCCATGTCGACAGGGTAGCTGGGCTTTTGTGGCGCGATCGGCGGATGCGTCGATTCGTCCGGCCCGGCTGCGGGCGGCGCTCGCCCTGGTCGCCGGGCCGCACGGGTGATAAGCAGCCGCGATCGGCCCGATCGCGAATCGTCGTTGGCCAGGGGCGGACGATTCCACTATCTTCACGGACATGGTCGAGATTGGTCCCGAGGACCGCGCGCCGCGGTCGGTCGCCGGACGCTCGGCTGTCCCCCCGCGCCTGTCCGGCCGGAACCTCACCCGGCGACGCGTGATCGACTTCATGCGCCGCGGCGCCACCTGCTGTCGCTGACCAGCTGACGCCGTAACTTCCGCCGCGCCGGCGCGCGGCACCTCCACTCCCTGTCGCTCGACCGCCTGGTCTCTGTCGCCCGACCGCCTGGCCACCTGGCCCGGCGGCCCGCGCCTGCGCCCATGCCGCCGGCCAGCCGCCGGCGGTTGTCTCCTGCCCTGCCCGAGGCCGCCCAGCGCGGCGCGCTGGCGCCTGCCCTCGGCATCCCCGACGAAAGGTCGGTCATGACTCTCGCCCATGAGGCCACCGTTCTGAGCTGGCCCGAGCCCGCCGGCCCGGCGCTGCGCGGCACCCTCGTCGTGCTGCCAGGACGGGGCGAGTCCCCGCAGGTGTACGAGCGCTTCGGCCGCCGGCTGGCCACCGACGCCTACCGGGTGCACGCCGTCACCGCGCCCACCGACGATCCCGGCCGCGCCCGCGACGAGCTGTCCGCCGTGCTGGCCTCGGCCGACCCGGGCGTGCCGCGGATCGTGGTCGGCTCGGACGCGGGCGCGGCGTTCGCCGGCTACCTGGCCGCGAACGGCGAGCTGCCCACGGCCTCGGCGCTCGTGCTGGCCGGACTGCCGACCAGCGCTCCCGTGGCGCCGGCCAGGGAATGGGACGAGGAGCTCGGTATCCGCACCGCCTGCCCGACCCACCAGGCCCGGATCACCGCGGGTGGCGTGCGCCGGGCGGCGCTGTTCGCCGAACTGCCGGACGCGTGGCTCGACCCGGCCATCCCCGGCCGGCTGGACCTGCCGGTGCTGGGAGTCCACGGCCGCGACGACGCCGTGAGCCCGCTCGACGCGGCCCGCCGCTGGTATGCCGCCGCGCCGCGCGCCGAGCTGGTCACGATCGCCGGCGGCCGCCACGACGCCCTGAACGACCAGACCCACCGCACGGTCGCCGCGGCCGTCGTGCAGTTCCTCGAACGGCTGCGCGCCGGCGCTGAGCTCGCCCCGATCGCGGTGACCGAGCCGCTGCGCGCCCCGGTGGGCACCGATGCCTAGGTATGTGATCGTCGGCGCCGGCGCGGTCGGGGTGACCCTCGCCGCCGAGCTGCGCCGCGCCGGCCGGGAGGTCGTCCTCGTCGGGCGCGGCCGGCAGCTGGAGCTGCTGCGCGCCGGCGGCGTCCGCTACTTCAACCCCGACGACTCCTGGGCCCTCGACGTGCCCGCGGCCGGTGGCCCGGACGAGGTCGGCCTGGACTCCGGCGACGTGCTGGTGCTGGCGACCAAGACGCAGCAGGCCGAGGAGGCGCTCGCCGTCTGGGCGCGCCAGCCGGTCGGTGGCGGGCGGTGGCGGGCCGGCGAGGTGCTGCCCGTCCTCACCGTGCAGAACGGGCTGGAGGTGGAGCGCGCGGCGCTGCGCCGGTTCGCGACCGTCGTCGGCTCGGTCGTGTGGGTCCCGTCGACCTACGTCGCGGACGGCGAGGTCGCCAACCCGGCCGGTCCGGCGCGCGGGGTGTTCTGGCTCGGCACCTACCCGGACGGCCCGGCGTCGCCGGCCGCGCGGGCGATCACCGACGACCTGGTCGCGGCCGGTTTCGAGGCGCAGCTGGTCACCGACCTGTCCCGCTGGAAGGCCTCGAAGCTGCTCGGCAGCGCGACCTTCGCGCTCGACGCCCTCTACGCCCCCGGCCCGGACCGCGACCGGGCCGCCCGGCTCGCCGCGGCCGAGGCTCGCGCGGTGCTGACCGCCGCCGGCTACGACCCGGCGGACACCCGTGCGGAGACCACGGTCCGGCTGGACCGCTTCGGGCTCCAGCCGAT
The DNA here is from genome assembly GCF_016786355.1 of Frankia sp. AgB1.9. Taxonomy (GTDB): domain Bacteria; phylum Actinomycetota; class Actinomycetes; order Frankiales; family Frankiaceae; genus Pseudofrankia. The sequence goes on along the minus strand of NZ_JADWYX010000053.1, from coordinate 24,853 downwards.
CGACGGGCACGAGCGCGGTGGCAGCTCCACCTGGCAGAGCCTGGCCCGCGCCCGCGACGCCGAGACCGACTTCCTCAACGGCGAGATCGCGCTGCTCGCCCGGCTGGCCGGCCGGCGCGCGCCCGTCAACGCGGCCCTGGCCGCCCGGGTGCAGCGCGCGGTGACCGAGCAGACGCCGCCGGGCTCGCTGCCGTCCGACGACCTGGCCGGGCTGCTCGCCGCGGCGACCGTCCTCGTCGACGCCGAGACGCTGCGGGCCGAGCTCGCCGGATCGGTGGCGCCCGCGTTGCTCGACGTGCGCTGGGCGCTCGGCGACGCCGACGGCGAGAAGCACTACCTGGACGGACATCTGCCCGGCGCGGTCTACGTCGACCTGGAGACGGAGCTCGCCGCGCCCGCCTCCGCCGCAGGCGGGCGCCACCCGTTGCCGGCACTCGCGGACCTGGAGCGGTCGGCTCGTCGCTGGGGACTGAACGACGGCCAGCCCGTCGTCGTGTACGACGACAACGGTGGGCAGAGCGCCGCGCGCGCCTGGTGGCTGCTGCGCTGGGCCGGCGTGGCCGACGTGCGGCTCCTCGACGGCGGCCTCGGCGCCTGGACCGCCGCCGGCGCACCGGTCGTGCCCGGGGCGCAGCGGCCCGAGCCTGGCGACATCTCGCTGAGCGAGGGGCACCTGCCGGTCCTCGACGCCGACGCGGCCTCGTCACTCGCGGACAGTGGGGTACCGGGCGACGGGGTGTCGGGCAGCGCGGTACCGGGCGACGGGGTTCTGCGCCACGGCGTGCTCGTCGACGCCCGCGCCGCGCAGCGCTACCGCGGCGAGGTCGAGCCGGTCGACTCCCAGGCCGGCCACATCCCCGGCGCCGTCAGCCTGCCGACCGCGGACAACGTCGGCGCCGACGGCCGGTTCCTGCCGATGGCGGCGCTGCGGGCGCGGTTCGCGGGCCTCACGACGGCCGGGACCGGCCCCGAGGTCGGCGTCTACTGCGGCTCCGGCGTGACCGCGGCCCACGAGATCGCCGCGCTGGCCGTCGCGGGCATCGACGCGGCGCTCTACCCGGGCTCGTGGTCCGCCTGGTCGGCCGACCCCGCCCGCCCGGTCGCCACCGGCCCCGACCCGAAAGAGCGGAAGCCAGCATGACCGTCGAGTTCATCAGCGCCGTCAACATCAACCCGAGCAACGAGCTGAACCGGCTCGGCCAGCCCGGCGTCGACGTCGCGTTCTTCACCCGGTACGTCAACGCGCTGGAGGACGCCGGCTTCGACCACACCCTCTGCGCCTACGCGTCCCCGTTCCAGGACCCGTTCGCGATCGCCAACCAGATCGTGGCCCGCAGCGAGCGCGTCACCCCGATCGTGGCGCTGCGGCCGAACACGGTCTACCCGACCGTCGCGGCCAAGGCGCTCGCGACCCTCGACCAGTTCGGCGCCGGCCGGGCGATCGTGCACTTCATCTCCGGTGGCAGCGACGCCGAGCAGGCCAGGGAGGGCGACTACCTCCCCAAGGAGAAGCGCTACGCCCGCACGGCCGAGTACATCGACATCTGCCGCAAGGTGTGGACCTCGACGGAGCCGTTCAGCCACGAGGGCGAGTTCTACAAGTTCGACGGCTTCGTCAGCACCGTGCGCCCGACGAACGGCACCATCCCGGTGTCGGTCGGCGGCTCGTCGGCCGACGCCTACCGGGTCGGCGGCGCGCTGGGCGACATCTTCGGCCTGTGGGGTGAGCCGCTCAAGGACACCCGGGACCAGATCGACGCGGTCAACGCCGAGGCCGCGAAGGCCGGGCGCACCGACCGGCCGCGGATCTGGGTGACCTTCCGGCCGATCATCGCGCAGACCGAGGAGCTCGCCTGGGAGAAGGCGCACCGGATTCTGGCGGTGCTCGCCGGCGCCCAGGCCGAGCAGAGCGCGTTCCGCAGGATCCTCGGCGGCGACGCCCCGCAGAACGTCGGCTCCCAGCGGCTGCTGGAGATCGCCGCCCGCCAGGACGTGCACGACCGGGCGCTGTGGACGCCGACCGCGAGCGCCACCGGCGCGGCGGGAGCCTCGACCGCGCTGGTCGGCACGCCCGAGACCGTCGCCGCCGCGATCCTCGACTACGTCGATCTCGGCGCCGACCTGGTCTCGATCCGCGGCTACGACAACCTCAACGACCTCATCGACTACGGCCGCTACATCCTGCCGCTGGTCCGTCAGGAGCTCGCCCACCGGGAGGCCACCGGGCAGCGCGGCTCCCTCCAGGACGACCACCCCGGCGCCTTCGCGACGGCCGCCCGCTGATCCCGTCGCCGCCAGCCCAAGCCGCCACCGCCCTGGCCCGCTACCGCCCTGGCCCGTCACTGCTCAGCGCCTGCCGCCGAGAGGAGCCCCGCGTGACCACCGAGCCCGTGTTCGACGCCGCCATCCCCGAGACCGCCTCGCCCGAGGTCGAGTTCATCAGCCTCTCGCACCTGAACCCGTCGACCGAGCTGAACCCGGTTCCCAGCCGCGGCATCGACCTGAAGTACTTCCGCCGCTACGTCCGCTCGCTGGAGGAGGGCGGCTACGACTACACGCTGCTGCCCTACGGCTCGAACAGCGCCGACTCGTTCGTCGTGGCCAGCGCCGTCGGCCAGCTCACCGAGCGGCTGCGCCCGATCGTCGCGCTGCGGCCGAACACCACGTTCCCGACGGTGGGGGCGCAGAAGCTGGCGACCCTCGACCAGCTGACCGAGGGCCGCGCGGTCGTCCACCTCATCTCGGGCGGTGCCGACGCGGAGCAGGCCCGGCAGGGCGACTACCTGCCCAAGGAGAAGCGCTACGCGCGGACGTCGGAGTACATCGACGTGCTGCGCCGCTCCTGGACCGAGGCCGCGCCGTTCAGCCACGAGGGCGAGTTCTACAAGTTCGACGACTTCGGCCCCGGCTTCGCGCCCTATGCGGCGCCGGTCCCGATCTCGATCGGCGGCCAGTCCGACGAGGCGTTCCAGGTCGGCGGCGAGAAGGCCGACATCTTCTCCTTCTGGGGCGAGCCCCTGGATGACCTGCGCTCGGAGATCGAGCGGGTCAACGGGATCGCCCGCGCCGCCGGCCGGACCACGCGGCCGCGGATCTGGGTGACCTTCCGCCCGATCATCGCGCAGACCGACGAGCTCGCCTGGGAGAAGGCGCACGAGTACGTCGCCAAGGTCGCCGCCACGTTCGCGCAGGCCGGCTCCGCCGCGAGGCGGTTCGTCGGGACCACCCCGCAGAACGTCGGCTCGCAGCGCGCGCTCGCGTTCGCGAACCGGTCCGAGCTCTACGACCGGGCGCTGTGGACGAAGACCGCCGCCGTCACCAACGCCGCCGGCGCGTCGACCGCGCTGGTCGGCTCGCCGGAGACGGTCGCCGCGGCGATCCTCGACTACGTCGACCGCGGCGCGTCGCTGGTGTCGATCCGCGGCTATGACACGCTCGCCGACGCGGTCGACTACGGCCGCTACGTGCTGCCGCTGGTCCGGCAGGAGATCGCGCATCGCAAGGCCACCGGGCAGCGTGGCACCCTGCAGGCCGAGAACCTCGGCAACTACGCGCCCGAGTACGGCCAGTACGCGACGGCGGGCCAGCCGTGACCGCCGCGCTCGACACCGCCAAGGCGACGTACTCGTTCCCGGTCCCGGACCTCTCGGACGAGGCCCTCGCTGCTGTCACCGCCGAGATCGCCTCGACGGCGGCCGAATACGACCGGACCGGCGAGACGCCGTGGGACGGCCTGTGGGCGGCGCACCGCGCGGGGCTGCTCACCGCCTCGGTCGGCAAGCAGTTCGGCGGTCCCGGGGTCAGCCAGCGTGAGCTGGTCCGGATCCTGGTCGCGATCGGCCAGGGTGACGCCTCCGTCGGCCTGCTCGCGTCCAACCTGCTGATGACCCAGGCTGGCCAGGCGGCGCACCCGCACTGGCCGGCCGGCTACTACGACGACCTGCTGCGCCGCTCGCTCGACGGCCCTGCGCTGGTCAACGCGATCCGGGCCGAGCCCGAGCTGGGCGCGCCGGCCCGCGGCGGCATCCCGAAGACGACGGCGACCCGCACCGCCGACGGCTGGCTGCTCAACGGTCACAAGGCCTACGGCAGCGGCGGCCCGGCGCTGGCCTACCACACCGTGTGGGTGGTCGCCGACGAGCCGGGCGGGGACCAGGGCCAGCCCAGGGTCGGGCACCTCATCGTCCCAGGCGACCTGCCCGGGATCCGCTGGGTGTCGACCTGGGACCACCTGGGCCTGCGGGCCACCCACACCGACGACGTGATCTACGAGAACGTCGAGCTGCCCGCCGACGCGTTCGTCGAGATCCCCCGCGGCCCCGACGGGGTCTACCGGGACCCGGCCGCGATGGCCGGCCCGGGCGGCTGGGGCCATCCGGCGCTCTACGTCGGCGTCGCCCGCGCGGCCCGGTCGGCGTTCGCCGAGTTCGCCCGCTCCCGGGTGCCGTCGGCGCTCGGCAAGCCGATCGCCCAGACCGAGCGCATCCAGTCCGTCGCCGGCGAGATCGACCTGCAGATCACCCAGGCCGAGACGCTGCTCTACGGCGCGCTGCTGCGGATCGAGGCCGGCGACACCTCGGTCCTGCCCCAGCTGTCCAACGTCAAGGTGTCCATCGCCCGCGCGGTGATCGCCGCGACCCAGACCGCGGTCGCGGCGCTGGGCAACCCCGGCCTGTCCCGCCACCAGCCGCTCGAACGGCATCTGCGCGACGCCCTCTGTATCAGGGTGCACCCGCCGCAGGAGGACACCGTCCTGCTCGCCAGCGGCCGGCGCGTTCTCGGGGTCTGACTCCGGCGGCGCGCCCGGCCCTCCCCGATCGGCCAGCCGCGTCCCCGCCGGCCCCGCACCCCTCAGCGGCCAATCAACCTCCGCCGGCCGGTCGACCGCCTCCCGCGGCGACCGACCACCTCTGAGCCGTCCGACCAGCCCCGCCCTGGACGTCCGGCAACCCCTGTTTCGTCTCCCGTCCTGAAAGGGCACCCGTATGTCCATCCTCAGACGCCTCGCCCGAGATTCCCGGGCCTGGCGCCACACCTCCGTCGCGGCCGCGGCCACTGCCGGGCTGCTCGCCCTGGCCGCCTGCGGCGGCGGGAACTCCCCGGCCGCCTCGTCGGCGGTCACGGGCGCACCCAAGGCCGGCGGCACGCTGAAGGTCTCGTTCTTCCCGGACAACCCGTCCCTGTCCTGCATCGACCCGTTCCAGGTCTACTGGATCGAGCACCGCACGATCATCCGCAACTTCGCCGACTCGCTGACCGACCAGGACCCGGCGAACGGCAAGATCGTGCCCTGGCTCGCCAAGAGCTGGGACATCAGCTCCGACGGCCTGAACTACACGTTCCACCTGCGTGACGGCGTCACCTTCTCCAACGGGAAGAAGGTCGACGCCCAGGCCGTCGCCGACGACGCGGCCGGCTGGATCGCGACCGTGAAGGCGACCAACGGCGCCTCGTACGGCTCGTCCTACGTGCAGGGCCTGACCGGCGCCACTGTGGTCGACCCGCTGACCGTCAAGCTCACGCTGTCCCAGCCGAACTCGTCGTTCCTACAGGCGACGTCGACGACGAACCTGGCGATCACCGACCCGGCGGAGTACACCGAGACGCCGACCCAGCGCTGCCTCGGCCAGGGCGTCATCGGCTCCGGGGCGTTCGTGCTCGACCACTACACGCCGAAGGTCGAGACGGTCCTCACCAAGCGGCCGACGCCGTACAGCTGGGCGTCGAGCCTGGAGAAGAACCAGGGCAGCGCCTACCTCGACAAGGTGATCTTCAATTACGTCGCCGAGGACAGCGTCCGCACCGGCAACCTGGTCTCCGGCGCGATCGACATCGCCTGGCCGCGCAACCCCTTCACCGTCCAGGACCAGAAGCTGATCACGGCGTCGGGTGACACCGTCCAGAAGCGGTCGCTGCCCGGTGTCTCGTACACCCAGTTCGCCAACACGGCCCCCGGTCGCGTCCTGAGCGACCCGCAGGTCCGTAAGGCGCTGTACAAGGCCATCGACATCAAGACGTATGCGGCCACCGTCTTCGGGCCGGACTACCCGGTCGTCCAGGGCGTCTTCAACTCGACCACGCCGGGCTTCAAGTCGGAGGCGGCGAAGCTGGCCTACGACCCGGCCGGCGCCGGGAAGATCCTCGACGCCGACGGCTGGACGCTGGGCTCGGACGGGTTCCGGCACAAGGACGGCAAGGAGCTGACGATCGAGTACCCGGTCAGCCAGTTCTCCGCCGGGCCTGAGCTGCTCCAGTCGCAGCTGAAGAAGGTCGGCATCAACGTGAACCTGCGCACGCTGACCCCGGCCGAGCTGACGACGTATCTGCCGAACGGTGACTACGACCTGACGCAGACCTACTTCACCCGGGCCAGCATCGGCGCCCTGCAGTACATCCTCAACCCGGACGTCGCGAACTCGAAGGCGCTGGCGAACCGCTCCGCGTCGCCGGAGGTCACGGCCCACATCAAGGAACTGTTCGCGCAGGGCCTGCAGACCACCGACGCGAGCCAGACCTCGAAGGCCTACGCCGACCTGCAGGACTACCTGATCGACCAGGGCGTCTCGTTCCCGCTGTTCGAGCGGGTGCAGGAGGCCGGCGTGTCCAGCCACATCCACGGGTTCGCCTTCACGTCCGAGAGCTTCCTGAAGCTCAACGACGTCTGGAAGGACAACGGCTCCTGACGAAGCCCCATCGCTAGTCGGCAGCGCCGTCCGCCCCGTGGCCCGGGCGGGCGGCGACCCGCCACCTCCGTGAGAAAGCCAGGCCCATGACTCGATACATCGTGGGACGCGTGCTCCAGGCGATCGTCGTGCTCTGGGCCGCGTTCACGCTGACCTTCGCGATCCTCTATCTGCTGCCCAGCGACCCGATGCAGCTGCAGCTCGGCGCCGCCGGCATCGAGGAGGACAGCCTCACCCCGGCCCAGCTGGCCGACGAGAAGCACAAGTTCGGCCTCGACCAGTCGATCTGGGCGCAGTACTGGCACCACCTGTCCGGCGCGGTCCACGGCGACTTCGGCCAGTCGATCGCCCAGGGCATCCCGGTCACGCACATCCTGGGCCAGCGGATCGGCCAGACCCTGCTGCTGTCGGTGGCCGCCGCCGTCGTGTCGCTCCTCGTCGGGGCGGCCCTCGCCTATGTCGCGACGTTCGTGCGGTGGAACCCGCTGCGGGTGTTCCTTACCCGCCTCCCCGCGCTCGGCGCGTCGTTCCCGCAGTTCTTCGTCGCGCTGCTCCTCATCGACTTCTTCTCCTTCCAGCTCGGCTGGTTCCCGGCGACCGGGACGCAGGGGGTCGGCTCCCTGGTGATGCCGGTCGTGACGATCTCGGTCCTCACGTCGTCGGTGCTCGCCCAGGTGCTGATCAAGAGCTTCGAGGAGACGCTGCGCCAGCCGTACATCGTCACCGCTCGCGCGAAGGGGCTGTCCCGCTCGGCCGTCCACCTCAAGCACGCGTTCCGCAACGCGGCGCTGCCGGCGGTCACCATCCTCGGCGTTCTCGTCGGCCTCACCGTCACCAGCTCGATCGTCGTCGAGTCGGTGTTCACCCGAGAGGGCGTCGGCCGGCTCGCCCAGGAGTCGGTGCTGTCGCAGGACGTGCCGGTCGTCCTGGCCGTGGTCACCGTCGCCGCGGCCATGTTCGTCTTCGTCAACCTCGTCGTCGACCTGCTCTACCCGCTGCTCGACCCGCGGATCGCGCGGTCGGGTGGCCGGAAGGTGACGGCGCCGAGCACACCCGTGGTGGAGGTCAGCGGACTATGACCGAGCATGTCCTGCTGGCCCCCGGCCAGCCGGCCCCGAAGGCCCCGGCCGGGGACCCGGCAGCACCGATCGAGGCGCCCGCCGTGACCAAGGCCGAGCACACGGCCGTGACCACGGCTGAGCGCCGGCCCGCGTCGCCGGCCGTGACGACCCGTTCCGACGAGCCGACCGGGCGCTGGGGCGCCGCGCGGGCTCGCCTCGCGCAGCTGGCCCGCAAGCCGGTGTTCCTGGTGGCCGTCCTCTACGTGCTGTTCGTGGTCGCGTCGGCCTTCGCGCCGGGCCTGTTCACCTCGTACGGGCCCTACGACACGCATCCCGAGGCGGTCGTGCAGGCGCCGAGCATCCACCATCTGTTCGGCACCGACACCTACGGCCGCGATCTGTTCAGCCGGGTGCTGCACGGCTCCGCGCTCACCATCAAGGCCACGCTGATCGCCCTGGGCATCGCAGTCGTCGCCGGCCTCGCGCTCGGCGTCGTCTCGGGCTTCGTCGGCGGCCTCGTCGACGCGGTGCTCATGCGGCTCGTCGACGTGCTGCTCGCGATCCCCAGCCTGCTGCTCGCGCTGTCGATCGTCACGGCGCTCGGCTACGGCACCGTGCCGGTCGCGGTCGCCGTCGGCGTCAGCATAATCCCCGGGTTCGCCAGGACCACCCGGGCCGAGGTGCTGCGGGTCAAGACGCTGCCCTACGTGGAGGCGGCCCGCGCCGGCGGCGCCTCCTGGGGCCGGGTGCTGCTGCGGCACATCCTGCCGAACTCGTGGGGCCCGGTCGCCGTGCTCACCGTCCTCGACGGCGGCATCGCGATCATCGCGATCGCCTCGCTGAGCTTCCTCGGGTTCGGCGCCAAGCCGCCGGCCGCCGAGTGGGGAACCCTGATCGCGACCGGCCGCAACTACCTGCTGACCGCCTCGTGGATCAGCCTGCTGCCCGGCCTGTTCGTGGCGCTGCTGGTGCTGTCCCTCAACCACATCTCCAAGACCATGCAGGAGCTGGAACGGTGACGGCGACCCTTCCCGAGACCGCGGGCCCCGAGACCGCGGGCCCCGAGGCCACACCGTCCAAGGCCGCGCCGGCGGCCGACCCGTCGGGCCGCCCGCTGGTCGAGATCCGTGGCCTCGACGTCGGCTACGTCCGCCGTCGCGAGGTCCGCCCGGCCGTCGTCGGGCTGGACCTGACGGTCCGGTCCGGCGAGGTCGTCGCCGTCGTCGGTGAGTCCGGCTCAGGCAAGACCACCACCGCCAACGCCGTCATCGGCCTGTTGCCGGCCAACGGACGGATCACAGCGGGCTCGGCCGTCATCGACGGCGTCGAGACCGCCGGAGCCTCCGAGGGCACCCTGCGGACGCTGCGGGGTTCCGTCGTCGGGCTCGTCCCGCAGGACCCGATGGTCGGCCTCAACCCGACCCGGCGGATCGGCGCGCAGATCGCCGAGGCGGTCCGGCTGCGCGGGATCCGCGGCCCACAGGTGGACGCCGAGGTGCTGGAGTTCCTCGACCAGGCAGGTGTCCCGGACCCCGCTTCGCGGGCCAGGCAGTACCCGCACGAGCTGTCCGGCGGACTGCGCCAGCGGGTGCTGATCGCGATCGCGCTGGCCGGCCGGCCCAAGCTGATCATCGCGGACGAGCCGACCAGCGCCCTCGACGTCACCGTCGAGCGGAAGATCCTCGACCACCTGACCGGTCTCGTCCGGGAACAGGGCATCGCCCTGCTGCTCATCACCCACGACCTGGCCGTCGCCGCGGACCGGGCCGACCGGGTGATCGTCATGCGGGACGGCCGGATCGTCGAGCAGGGCGAGCCGCGGACCATCCTCGTCACCCCGCGCGAGGAGTACACCCGCGCGCTCATCGCCGCCGCGCCAGGGCTCGCGCACGGCGGGCGGGTCGTGCCGCGCTTCGACGTGCGCGGTCAGCCGGCCCCGGAGCCCATCCTGGTCCTGACTGAGGTCAGCAAGACGTTCCCGGCCCGGGAGACCCGGCGCGGCCAGCGCGGCTTCAACGCGCTGGACGGCGTGTCGATCCAGGTGCCGCGCGGTCAGACCCACGCGCTGGTCGGCGAGTCCGGCTGCGGGAAGACCACGACGCTGCGGATCGCGCTCGGTCTCGAGGCGCCGACCAGCGGCTCGATCGTGCTGGACGGCGCCGAGCTCGGCGGCCTGTCATGGGGAAAGCAGCGTCCGCTGCGGCGCAAGGCCCAGCTCGTGCACCAGAACCCGTTCGCCGCGCTCGACCCGAAGTTCACGATCCGCCAGTCGATCACCGAGCCGCTGGTGGCGATGAGGATCGGCGACCGGCGCAGCAGGGACGCGCGGGCCAGGGAGCTGCTGGACCAGGTGGCGCTGCCGGCGGCGTACCTCGACCGGCTGCCCACCGAGCTGTCCGGCGGCCAGCGCCAGCGGGTCGCGATCGCCCGGGCGCTCGCGCCGAGCCCCGACCTGCTCATGCTCGACGAGCCGGTCAGCGCGCTCGACGTCTCCGTGCAGGGGCAGATCCTGCGGCTGCTCACCGAGCTGCAGGCCGAGCTCGGCCTGTCCTACCTGTTCGTCTCCCACGACCTGGCCGTCGTCGCGGAGATCTCCCACACGGTGTCGGTGATGAGCGGCGGCCGGGTCGTGGAGGAGGGCCCCGTCGCAGAGGTGTTCACCAACCCGCGCAGCCCGCACACCCGTGAGCTCATCGACGCCATCCCCGGCCAGCGCACGGCAACCCTGGCCCGGAAGACCCTGGCCCCGAAGGAGACAGCGCCGGGCGCTGAACCGGTGCCGGCGACCGATGGCTCCTGACGGCCGGGCGCTGCCACCGGAGCCAGGCTCCGGCGGCCGGCGCCCGTCCGCGCTGGCCGCGCAGTTCGCCGGCGCTCGGGCCAACCCGGGGCCCGCGTGGGTCGCGACCGTCAGCGGCCTGCTCAACGGGGCCACCATGGTCGTCGGCGCGAGCGCCGTCGGCTGGTCGACCGACCACCTCGTCGTCCCGGCGCTCACCGGCGGGCGGGTGCCGGCGAGCGCCTGGTGGGACAGCGCGCTGTTCATCGCCGGCGTCTCGGCCGTCCGGTGGAGCACGATCTTCGTGCGTGGCGTCGCGACCGGCCGGGTGCAGCACCGGGCGGCGGCCCACACCCGCCGCGCCGTGGTCCGGCGCTACCTGGAGCTGGACCTCGGCTGGCACCGGCGCCATCCGCCCGGCCAGCTGCTAGCGCACGCCGTCTCCGACGTCGACGCGCTGTGGTCGCCGATGCAGTTCGCGTACTTCGCGGTCGGCATGGTCTTCATGCTGCTGCTGGCGCTGGCCGAGCTGTTCTGGCGCGACCTCACGCTCGGCCTCGTCGGGCTCGCGCTCGTCGCCGGGGTGCTCGGCCTCAACCTGCTCTACCAGCGGCTGCTCGCGCCCCGGGCCCGCGAGGCGCAGGCCGCCCGCGGCATGGTCGGCTCGGTGGCGCTGGAGTCCATCGAGGGCGGCCCGGTGGTCCGCAGCCTCGGGCTCGCCGGCATCGAGGACGACCGGTTCGCTCCCGGCGTCGAGGCGCTGCGCCTGGCAGACGCCCGGATGGCGAAGGTCAGCTCGGCGTTCGACCCGATGCTGGAGCTGCTGCCGAGCGTCGCGGTGCTGGCGGTGCTCGCCGTCGGCGCCCCCCGGGTGGCGCGCGGCGACCTCACCGTCGGCGACCTGGTCGGCGTCGTGTACCTGCTGCTGACGATCTCGATCCCGCTCAACGTGATCAGCCGCTTCCTGTCGATGCTGCCGATGTCCAGCGCGGGCCGGGAGCGGGTCGACGGCGTGCTGGGCGACCCGGACGTCGTCCGGTTCGGCGAGCGGCGGCTGACCCGGCGCCGGGGGCTGCGGGTTGAGCTGCGCGGCGTCGGCGTCGTCCGGGACGGCCACCGGCTGCTCGATGGCGTCGACCTGACCCTGGAGCCGGGCACCATCACCGCCGTCGTCGGTTCCGTCGGCGCGGGCAAGACCACCCTGCTCGACGTCGCCGGCGGGCAGAGCCACCCGTCGGTCGGCATGGCGCTGTTCGACGGCCTCGACGTGCGCGAGCTGGCGGAGGGCGCGGTCGCGGCCAGCGTCGCCGTCGTCTCGCAGAGCCCGTTCCTGTTCGCCGAGTCGATCCGCGAGAACCTCGCGCTGTCCGGCCACCCCAGGGAGAACCGCGAGTACGACGAGGACGAGCTGTGGCGCGCCCTGCGGACCGCCGCTGCCGACGAGATCATCCGCGGGCTGCCCGACGGGCTGGACACCGTGGTGGGCGAGCGCGGCGCGACGCTGTCGGGCGGCCAGCGCCAGCGGGTCTGCGTGGCCCGGGCCCTGGTCCGCCAGCCCAGGCTGCTCGTCCTCGACGACGCCACCTCGGCGCTGGACCCACGGGTCGAGCGCCAGGTCCTCGCGGGCCTGGCCGAGCTGGTCTCGGCCGGCGGCCCGACGGTGCTGATCGTCGCCAACCGGCCGGCCACCGTGGCGCTCGCCGACCGGGTGGTCTTCCTGCGGGCTGGGCGGATTGCGGCCACCGGCACGCATGAGCGGCTGCTGGCGATCGAGGAGTACCGCCGCATCGTGACCGCCTACGACCATGCCTCAGCTATCGAGGACGCGGGGGAGGTGGCCGACGATGAGCTCTGGCGCGTCTCCTGAGCCGCCGCCAGCCGTCTCGGCGGCGCCCGGCCCGGCACTGGACCGGTACGGGCTCGCGGACCTGTCGGGTGTGGGGCCGGCGCGGCTCGTCGCCGTCGCGCTGGGTGCCTCGCCGGTGCTGCGGGAGGGACTGGCCCTTACCGGCCTGCTCGCGCTGCTCGCGGGCGCCGGCCGGATCGTCGCGCCTCTCACCGTGCAGCACGTGCTGGACGCGGGTCTGCGGCCGGGCTCGGTCACCCCGGCGGTCCTCGTCGGGTCGGGTGCGCTGCTCGTGGCCGGAGTGTCGTCCGTGCTGCTGAACCGGCGGCTGCAGTTCCAGGTCGAGCGGGCGCTCGCCGGGCTGCGCCGGGCCGGGCTGCGCCGCGTCCACGACATGGCCGCGACGACCGCCGACCGGGTGCCCAGCGCCGACCTGGTGACCCGGCTGACCAGCGACCTCGACCAGGTCACGACCTTCCTGCAGGGCGGCGGCATCCAGTTCGTCACCAACGCCGCCCAGCTGGTGATCGCGATGGTGATCATGCTGATCTACAGCTGGGTGCTGTCCCTGCCGGTGCTGCTGCTGGCCGTGGCGCTGGTCGTGACGATGGTGACGGTGCAGCGGGTGATCGCCCGCCGGTTCGACCAGGCGCGGCGCGACCTGTCCCGGATGCAGAGCGCCGTCGCCGAGTCGGTGACCGGAGCGCCGGTGATCCGCTCGACCGGCACCGGGCGCCGTACCAGGGCCAAGCTGGACGAGGCCGTCGACCGGGCCCGCGACAGCCTGGTGCGCACCCTCTGGCCGCTGCACGGGAACACCGCGTTCGGGGAGCTCGCGATCTCCACGATGACCATCGCGGTCATCCTCGGCGGGGTCTGGTGGGCGCGGGTCGGCGGCCCGGGCCAGCCCCGGCTGACGGCCGGCGACCTGGTCGCGATGGTGTTCCTGGTGACGTTCTTCGTCCGGCCGCTGCAGTTCCTCGTGCAGAGCCTCGGCGAGGCGCAGAACGCGCTCACCGGCTGGCGGCGCGCGCTGGAGCTGGTCACCACCCCGAGCGTCGCGGTGCGCCACGGCGCGGGCCTGCCGGCCGGCCCGGTCGGCGTCGCGCTGGACCAGGTGTCGGCGCGGTACGGCGACGGGCCACTGGTGCTGCGCGAGCTGACCGTCCGGATCGCCCCCGGCGAGCATGTCGCCGTCGTCGGGCGCACCGGCTCGGGCAAGTCGACGTTCGCGAAGCTGCTCACCCGCCGGGTCGAGCCGGCGACGGGGACGGTGGTCCTGTCCGGCGTTCCGCTCGGGCGGATCGACGATGCCGCGCTGCCCGGCCGGGTGGTCATCGTCCCGCAGGACCCGTTCCTGTTCGACGGGACGCTCGGGGCGAACATCGCGCTCGGCTCGCCGGAGGCCGCGGAGGCCGCGGTGCTGGCCGCGCTCGGCGAGCTTGGGCTCACCGCCTGGTTCGCGACGCTGCCCGACGGCCTCGCGACACCGGTCGGGGCGCGGGGCGACCGGCTGTCCGTCGGCGAACGCCAGCTCGTGGCGCTGGCGAGGACCGCGCTCGCCGACCCCGATCTCGTCGTCCTCGACGAGGCGACCTCGGGCGTCGACCCGGCGACCGACGTCGCCGTGCAGGCCGCGCTCGCCGCGCTGACCCGCGGCCGTACCACCGTCTCGATCGCCCACCGCATGATCACCGCGGCGAGCGCCGACCGGGTGCTCGTCTTCGCGGACGGCCGGATCGTCCAGTCCGGCGCGCACCGCGAGCTGCTCGCCCAGGAGGGGCCCTACCTGGGCCTCGTCGCCGCGTGGAACCGGCCGGCGGCCGGCCTGCCGGTGGCCGGCCTTGATGACCCCGACCGGAGGAACGTCAGATGACCACGCTCGCCAGTGTCGAGCCCACCGAGGCCGCGGCCCCGCGACGGAAGAAGCGGCTCGGGTTCAACACCCGGGTCTCGTTCCCGACGGGCGAGGCGGCCCGCGGCCTGCGCGAGGGCATCGAGCTGTTCCAGGCCGCCGAGGCGCTCGGCTACCAGTCGGGCTGGGCCTACCAGCGGCACTTCGACAACTACCTGTCCTCGCCGCTGCCGTTCTTCGCCGCCGCCGGCCAGCACACGACCACCATCACCCTCGGCAGCGCCGTCATCCCGATGCGCTACCAGGACCCGATCCTGCTGGCCGAGGCGGCCGGCACCGCCGACCTGCTGACCGGCGGCCGGCTGCAGCTGGCGTTCTCCAGCGGCACCGACCTCTGGGACGGCGTCTTCGGCGGTGTCGCCACGGATGCCCGCACCGAGGGCCAGCGGCGGCTGGCCCGGTTCCTCGCCGGCGTCGGGGGCGAGACCATCCACACCGTCACCGAGCAGAGGGGCCCCGCCGGCCCGCCTGCCGGCACCGAGCTGACGGTGACTCCGCACAGCCCGGGCCTGCGTGGCCGGATCTGGTACGGCTCGGGCCACATCGCCTCCGCGGTCCAGGCCGCCCGCCAGGGGCTTCGCCTGATCACCGGCACGATCCTGCACGAGGTGACCGACGAGTCGTTCCCCGAATACCAGGCGCGGCTGATCGGCGAGTACCGGGGGGGCGGGGCGGCCGCCCCCCGCCCCCCCCCCCCCCCCGGGGGGGGGGCCCCGCGGGGCCCCCCCCGGGCGCACGGACCGTCACTCCGAACGGTCCTGACCTGGGACTTCACCCGCGTAGGGTCCGGACATGGGCGTCGTGACGGACCGTCGGACAGTGTTACGGGCCGGGCTGGCCATGCTGGGCGGCGCGGCCGGCACCGTCGCGGCCGGCTGCTCCCCGGGCCGGTCCCACGGGCCGACCGGCCCGGCGGCCTCGGGCTCGACCGCCACCGTCGGCGGGACCCCGACGCTCGGCCCGGCGCAAAGCTGGGACGCGTTCGCCGGGCGGCTCGCCGGCCAGCTGGTCCGTCCCACGGATTCCGACTACGACCGGGCCAGGGCCCTGTTCGACCCGGCCTTCGACACCGTCCGCCCGCAGGGCATCGCGTACGCGGCCAACCCCGCGGATGTGGCCGAGGCGGTCCGGTTCGCGCAGGCGACCGGGGTAGGGCTGGCCGCCCGCTGCGGTGGCCACAGCTACGCCGGCTACTCGACGTCCGACGGGCTGGTCATCGACGTCACCCGGATGAACCAGGTGAGCGTCGCCGGCAACGGCATCGCGACGGTCGGCGGCGGCACTCGCCTGATCAAGCTCTACACCGATCTCGCCGGCGCTGGCCGGTCGATGGGGGGAGGTTCCTGCCCCACGGTCGGTATCGCGGGGCTGACGCTCGGCGGTGGGATCGGGGTGCTCGGCCGGCTTTACGGCCTGACCTGCGACCAGCTGACTGGCGCCGACGTCGTGCTCGCCTCCGGTGAGCGGCTCAACGTCGACGAGAACCATGACGCCGACCTGTTCTGGGCGCTGCGCGGTGGTGGCGGCGGCAACGTCGGGATCGTCACGGCGTTCCGGTTCGCGACCCGCCCCACCCGGTCACTCACGCTGTTCTCGGTGCGGTGGCCCTGGTCGGCCGCGGCCGACGTGATCACCACCTGGCAGCAGTGGATCACCGGCAAGCTGGGGGTCATGCCGGACACGCTCTGGTCGACGGTCGTCGCCGGATCGGTACCCGGCGGCTCGGCGCCGACCTTGCGGATCAGCGGGGTGTTCGCCGGCGACCGGGCCGGCCTCAACGGCCCCCTGGCCGACCTGCGCGCGGCACTGCGCTCGGTCACGCCGGTCAGCGCCTCGATCGTCGACCACGACTACCTGACCGCGATGCGGCTCGAAGGCGGCTGCTCGGCGAGCGGCGACATCTGCGGCAGCACCGCGGGCATCAGCGCCGGCGCCCGCCGGCCCGGCCAGAAGGCGGCGTCGGCGATCCTGCTCACCCCGATCGCCCCAGCCGGCGTCGACGTCCTCGCCCGCCAGGTCGAAGAGCGCCAACGCGACCCGCTGGCCAAGGCGAGTGGCGGGATCATCCTGGACTCCTGGGGCGGCGCGATCAGCAGGGTCAGCCCGTCGGATACCGCGTTCGTGCACCGGAACGCGATCGCCAGCGTCCAGTACTTCGCCAGCTACCCGGCGGGCGCGCCGGCCGAGAACGTCCAGGCGGCCCACGGCTGGGTGCGCGACACCGCGGCCGCCGCCGCGCCCTACGTCTCGGACCAGGCCTACCAGAACTACATCGACCCAGATCTGGCCAACTGGGCCCAGGCCTACTACGGAGCGAACCTTCCGCGGTTGACGGCCGTCAAGCGCCACTACGACCCGGACAACCTGTTCCGTTTCGCGCAGAGCATCCCCAGCTGACCTCACGGTGGGCGGGAAGCGCCTCGAGCAGGGAGTCGACGTCAACCGGCTCGAGGCGCCTGCCGCCAGTACAACGCGGAACGGCCTCAGATCGCCACCGTCAGCACCCGGTCGGTCCGTGCCTGCGGGTTGTCCCGATCGCCCCTGCCCGCGACACGCCGACGCGACTCCCACCATATGCGTTCAGTCGATCACGCTACGCGGCGAGTCGGCTTGCGATATGCACTGAGCGTAAGTACAAACTCGATTCTGGTGATGCAGCACGGCCGGTCGAGGTGGCGGCCCGAACCGTCCGAACCGCTCGGCTTCGGGGGGCGTCGCCGGCTCCTCGTCGTCAGCCGACCGGTCGTCGGTCGCCAGGTCATTGAGAGGTCGGGCGTGAAGAAGATTCTGTGGCCATGGGGTTTCTGGATCTTCGTGACCTTCTATGTGGTGACCGCGCCCAACGACGCGGCCAACTTCGTCCACACCGCGTTCGGCTGGCTCGGCAGCATGGCCGACGGTTTCTCCAGCTTCGTCAGCGACGCAACGGCTTGACGGCCGGAACGGGCGCGGAGCGCCCGGCCGGCCGTCAAGCCAGGGCCGGGGCGGGGCGCCCGCGCGGACGGGGATCTGGGGTGGTGTGGGTGGCCGCGGTGGGCGCCGGGGCAGGGGGGCGCGGGGCGGGGGCGCCGCGCCCGGGGGCGTGCTAGCCAGCTCGGGCGCTGAGCGCCCTCGCTAACGTGAATCTGGGTTGGTGAGGATGACCGAGGTGGACGCCTGTCCAGGGTCGGGATCTTGGTCAAGTTCCGCTTAGTCGGGATCTTGGCTTGGTTTCGCTTGAGCAGGTGACGGCTCGTGGCGGCTCGCTCGGTCCCGCTGGGCGAGGTCTGACCGAGTTTCGGATGGTCAAGGTTCGGACCGGTCCGGCCGGGCTAGGTCTTGGCGGCTAGGGGTCTGGTTACGGCTACGACGGTGGTCCAGGCTGAGATGTCGGAGACGACTACGCCCCAGCGGGCGCCCTTCGCGTCGATCACCTGGCCGTCGCCGACGTACATGCCCACGTGGCCCGGAGCGGCGACCGTGCCGTCGCTGCCCGGGGTGAACAGCAGGTCCCCAGGCTGGATGTCGGCGCCGGAGACCTGCGGGCCGGCCGCCAGCTGCTCGGTCGTGACCCGAGGCAGCTGCACGCCGATCGCCCGATAGGCCGCCTGCACCAGCGACGAGCAGTCCCACGTGTCCGGGCCGACCGCACCCCAGACGTACGCCTTGCCGACCTGGGAGCGCATGAACGCGACCACCGGTCCGACCGCCTCGGCCGACACGACCGCCCCCGCGGCGAGGTCGTCGCCGTACTCGCGCGCCTTCGCCAGGATCGTGCGGACGTAGTTGCGGGTCTCCGGGAACGGCGGGAGGCCGGAGAACGCCAGCACCGCGCCCGGGCCCGCGTTGTAGGCGGCCAGCATCTTCTCCTGGCCGGAGCCGGGCACCGCCGCCACCGAGGCCGCGACCGCGCAGTCGTACCGCGCCGCGGCCGGGATCGCGTCGGCCGGGTTCCACACGTCACCGCCCCCGCCGTGCGTGGCCCAGGTGGCCGGCATGAACTGGGCGATACCCATGGCCCCGACCGGTGACGAGGCCCGCGGGTTGAAGCCGGACTCCTGGTAGAGCTGGGCGGCCAGCAGCGCCGGGGTCACCTCGGGGCAGCCCGCGTTGTTCGCCGCCGAGACGATGAGGTCCAGGTACTCGGCCGGGATGCCCTTGGAGTTGACGATCGTGTGCGGCCCGTTGTTGTCGCTACTACCCAGGAACGGCCCGGCGATCAGCAGCACGACGAGGCAGATGAAAAGGATCATCCCGCCGAACGCCACGACGGTCCCGCCGCCGAGCCACATCATCCAGCGGCGCCCGCCCAGCCGCCCCCGTGCCACGTTCCGTTCGCCTCCTCTAGCGCCCGGGCGCGTCGCCGGCGCTGGCGGACAGGTCGGCGCCGGCGATCCGCCAGCGGCTCGTGGTGTCGCGCAACAGCGTCACCGTCGGAGTAGAGACGGTTTGGGTCGCCGTGGCGTTGTCGGTCACGTACGCGCTGCGGGCGTTGAGCAGGTACACGACCCGGCCGGTCGCGGCGGTGTCGCCGAGCGGGGTCGCGGCGAGCACCGTCACCGTCGAGCGGGCGCCGTGGGCGCGTAGGTCATCCCAGGCCGGACCGGCACCCGCGTCCGGGGTCGGGGCGCCGGTTCCAGTGCCGCTGGTCAGCTGGCCGAGGAAGTCGGGGGTGAAGCACTGGTCGGCCGCGGCACGCTGGACACCGGCGCCGAGGCTGACGTCGGTGCGCGCGTCGAAGGACTGCCAGCGGGCGAAGCAGTAGGTGGCGACGGCGGCCGGGTCGGAGCCGTCCGGCGGCGTGGACGCGTCCGGCGCGGCCGAAGCGGTGGACAGCGGCGGGCCGGGAGCCTGACTCGCGCCGGGCGGCGGCCCCGTCGTGGCCGGAGACGCCGAGGGCGTCGGCTTCGACGTCGAGTTGCCCGGCAACGAGCAGCCGGCCCCCATTATCGCCACGGCGGCGGCCGCGACCAGGATCTTCGGGACCGGCCCGGTTCCCCGGCTCCACAGGCTTGCCACGCGACCGGCCCAGATGGCGCCGGGCGCCGCTTCCGTCGGCAGCGGCGCGCTGACCCGAGCCAGGCCCGGGGTCACTCGCGGCCGTCCAGCCAGTCCCGGACCCGGCCGCGGCGGACCCGCCACTGATGCCCGACCTTGCGGGCCGGAATGGCGCGCTCGGACAGGAGCCGCAGCACGGTGCTCTCGGACAGCCGCAGCCAGACGACCAGCTCGTCGACGGTCAGGACGTCGTCATCGTCCTGACGCTGGGGCGGCTCATGACGACCGGACGGGTCGAGCCGCCGTTTGGGCTCCAGGCGGTGGGGAGGCGGGACGGCCGATACGCCCTCGTGCGCCGTCGGGACACCCTCCTGCATAGCGGCTGCCCCTTTCGCGCGGGTCAGTCGGTCGCGGATTCCGCTTGCATGGTCGCGCGTCCCCTCATGAGCCCGGCAACGCCCCCGGCATCAGGGCGGCAACAACGTGGTCGACGCCCATTGATGGTGACGGACGGTGTACCACCCCAGGTAACCATGGTTAGGCTCTGTGGGAGCTTGTCATACTTCTACGTCCCGGGTTATCCGAATCTGGTGGCGGCCCGCCGCAAGTGACGGTAAGTAATCCCAACTGGGGCCAACCGGCCTGAACCAGCCAGGAGGGCGACGGCACGTGAGCAATGTGCCACCGACACCGTACGGCGACGAGGGCGACGCGCGGCCGGTATCCCTTATCGGCGCGCAGTTCTCCACGACTGGGCCGCCGGCCGACGAGGACGACGCTGACCCGCGCCTCGACCGGGACGACGACTCACGTGCCAGCCGCGGCCGGCGCCACCGGCGTCGGCGCGCCGAGGATGCGGCCGCCCCGGAGGGCGACGAGGCATTTCACCTCGACGACCGGCCGACCGTCCCGCTGCCGCCGGCCCGCGACCCAAGGCCTCACGTCGTCGCCGGTCGGCCCACGGACACTGTCAGCGACCGTGCTTCCCGCCGCCCGGACCGGCCGACGGACGAGCGAGGGCCAGCCGGCCCAGACGCACCGGCCGGGCCCAACCCGTCGCTTCGGGTCGAGGGGCCGACCCAGCCCCTCCCGCCCGCCAGCCACCCCGCGTCGCCTCACTCTGCGTCGCCACCGCCGGCCCAGCCGCCCGGGCCCGCCCGGCCGGCCCCCCCTCGCCCGGCGCCCGGCCCGTCCCCAGCCCGCCAGCCCCGGACCGGCTGGCTGCCGGCTACGCCGCACGCCGCCGCGCCGGGCGACCCAGCCGATCTGGACGACGAGCCCGCCACGCCGCCGATCGGCCGACGGGTGCCTCCCCGGCCTCCGGCCACGCCGCCGCCGGTGCTGGCGCCGCCCAGCCGGTTCGGCGATCGGGCCGCGCCCGGCACCGCTGCGCCGGCCCACACGCCGCAGGTACCCGAGCCGCCGAAGCCGGCGGCGCGCAGCCAGCCCGGCCGTCCGGCCGAGCCACCGCCCGCTCCCGGCCCGTGGACCATCCCGCCGCCGGCTCGGGCGCGCCCGGCCGCGACGGCTGCACCGGCCGAGCCATCACTTCCCACCGAGCCACCTGGGAACGCTGAGCCAGGCGCACTCGGTCAGGCCGACGCCTGGGAAACGGGTCCGGCGCCCTCGACGGAGCCGGCGCGCCCGGACGAGCCGGCGCGGCCGACACCGCCGACCGGCGCGGCCGTCGCCTCCCGACGGTTCGCCCTGCCCGCGGTCACCGACGACGAGTGGGGCTGGGACGACGAGGACGGCCTCGCGGACTGGGACGAGATCCCACTGCGGGAGTCGCTGCCCGACCGGGCCGCGGTCGACCTCCCCGGCTCGTGGCGGATCGGGATCACCTCCGCCTTCCCGTACTCGGGGACGACGACCCTCGTCGGGATCCTCGGGCTCGTGCTGGCCGGCGCCCGCGGCGAGTCGGTGCTCGCGATCGACCTGTGCCCAGCCGTCTGGCCCGATGAGGAGCCGGAGGAACCCCGCGGAGATCCGCTGTGCCCGCGGGTCGGACTGGCCGGCGACGTCACGGTCGCCGACGTCGCCCGCAGACGCGACAGCGCGGCCGCCGGGCTGCGCGCGCTGCTGCACGCCTCCGGCGACACCACCCCGGCGCTGGAGGTGGTGCCGTTGAGCCGGAGCCAGGCGCCCGCCGCCGACGGCGGGGCCGCGATGGTCCCGGCGGATGACACCGTGACGCCCGGGATGCTGCGCACGGCGCTTGGTCAGCTGACCCGCGCCTACCCATTGGTGTTGGTCGACGCTCCGGTCGCCGCGCCACTGTCGCCGACGGCGATGCGGGCGGCCGACCTCATCGTGGTCGTGAGCCTCGCCGCGCCGGCCGACCTGGACCGCACCGCCGCCGCGCTGCGCGACCCGGCCGCCCCGCTGCTCCCCGTCGACAAGGACGGCCGGCGGCCTCCGGTGATCGTCGCGGTCGTCTCACCGCGACGGGGCCGCTGGTCACCGCGTACTCGAGCGGCCGCCGGCAGGCTGGCCAGGCACGTGGACACCATCGTTCGGATTCCGTACGAAAGCCGACTGGACCCGAGCAAGCGTGCGCCAATACGCATCCCAAGACTGCGCGGGAGTACCCGCCGGTCGTATCTGCGGCTCGGCGTGGCGGTGGTCGAGTCGTTGCTTCGGCTCGCCGCCGAAGAAACGGTCAAGACACACGCAACGGCAGCCGACTCGGCTCGGGGGAGCACTCCGGAAACGCTCCGGACGCCCGTCGTATGATTTGCCAGACCTGCGGTCCCCGGGCCGTAGTAGGGCGAAGTGCCCGCGGGAAGGGACAACGATGATCGTCGACGCCGCGGCCGCGCGGGCGACAGGACTGCTGCTCGCGTCGGTTCAGGTCAAGCCAGATGAGACGAAGGCACCAGGAATCAATGCGCTGAAGGACCTGGTCAACGGCCTGGCGGCCTATGCCATCATCGCCGCGGTGGCGGCCGTACTGCTCGGCGGCATCGCCTGGGCGCTCGGCGAACGGATGGGGCTCGACCGAGCCTCGTCCATGGGCAAGAGCGGGGTGCTCGCCGGGTTCGGCCTGGCATTCCTGGTCGGCGCGGCCGCCGCGTTCGTCAACTTCTTCCTCGCGACCGGCAGCACCGCCTCCTCGGGGACCAAGGCTGACAGCACCAGCGGCATGCGCCCGCCGGCCATCGTCCGAACCGTGGACGATCCCGCCGTGGTCCATGACGAACCTTCCGCATCCTCCTGAGATGTTCTCCGGGTACCGGCGGGCCGGTATTGGGATGATGTCCCTGCCGTCAGGGAGGGGGAGTGCGTGTCGGACAGCCTCACAAGGTGGGCGACCAAGCGCCTTGCTCTGATAATCGCGGTGGCGATCACCGCGACAGCCGGTGTGTCGGGGACGCTGGGCGTCTTCATCGGACGCGAGGCCCTCGGCCACTCGTCCGGCAGTCAGAACCGGGAGAGCAGCGCCCTGCCAACTGCCACCTCCCAGCCGACGCCACCGGCGACCGCCGTGACCGTGGTACCCTCGGCGACTTCTGACGGCGCCGACAATACCGCCGAACCCGCCGGCGCCCTGCCAGGCGCGCCGAGCCACGTCAACGAGTTCGGCATCCCCGTCGGCTACCCCCACACCGAGCCCGGCGCCATCAGCGCCTGCGGCAACTACGTCTCGGCCTACATGACGACAGGAAATCGCGAGCCTACCCGAATACGCAAAATTCTTAATTCAATTTCCACTACGGGCGTCGCCGACAGACTCGCAAAAGCAATCACCGATACAGACACGCAGACAGCCAAGAATTTTAGCGTCCCTTCAATTAATTCGCCACAAGCCGCATTCAACCTCCGAGTAGTCGGCTATCACACCCAGACCTTCACCACTACAAAGGCTTCCGTTAAAATCTGGGCAAACTCGAGCGTTGGCGTTTATGACAGTACGACCGGCCTCAACCCGGTCGAAAGCTGGGGCACCGACATATGCACAGTCGCCTGGAGCGGGGGCGATTGGAAGCTCGTTGATGCTGGAAACGGACCAGATGGCCCAGCACCAACCGATCGAGCTTCCGAACAGTTTCAGCGCTTCGTCTTGCAAGGAGCACCTGCGTGACGTCGTCCGATACACTCGCCATTGGCATTGACCCGCTAAGCGGCCTCAAGGACGCCGTTACCGGCACAGTCTCCGGCGCTGCGGATTCTTTTCTTAGTTCTATTGGGACTGCGTTCTGTAACATGGCGGCGGATCTTTCGTCGTCGGTGTTCAGCTTCGCGGCGCAGAAGACGGCCGTTGACCTGCGGGCCGACTACGTGGTGAAGAACTACAACATCGTGTTCGGCGTCTCGGTGCTGGTCGTCACGGGGCTGTTCCTGTGCGCCTGCATCATGGGCGCGGTGCGCGGCGACCCACACATCTTCGCCAGGGCGGCCGCGGCCACCGGAACTGCGATTCTGGGCTCGTTCGTCGCGCTGACCCTGCTGCAGATGGTGCTTACCGCGTCCGACGGCCTGGCAGACGCGTTCGGGGACGGGCAACCGCTCGGCGCGAGCCTGGTTGGACAGCTGAGGTCCCTGCCAGAACAGGGAAACTTCGCGCTGGACATGGTGCTGTCGCTGCTGGTCGCGTTGTTCTCATTCGCCCTGTTCGTCGTGCTTTACATCCGTAAGGTCGCGATCATCGCCATGGCGGTGTTCATCCCGCTCTACCTTGCGGGTCAGCCGTCCATGTCGACCAGCGCCTGGATGAAGCGCGCCACCGAGTTCCTGATCGCGCTGATCTTCGCCAAGCCGGTGATCTATGCGATCTTCACACTGGGCGCGGGAATGGCCAGCGACAGCACCGGCTCGGCGGCCGACCAGACCCTGACGATTCTCGGCGGCGTGGTCGTGATGATCGCCGCCGTCTTCTCGCCGTTCCTTCTGGTGCAGTTGTTCGGCTTCGCCGACGTGCACCTGATGCGCTCGGTCGGCAGTGCGGGCCGGCGCGGCGCCGCCTCGTTCGGCCAGGGGGCCGGCGCCCTGCTCGGCTCCACCTCCCGGGACACGTTCCGCGGCATCGGCGCCCGCCTGCAGACCCGCAACCGCGGCGTCCTCGGGGACGCCATGCCGGCCGGCGTGTCGGCCGGCGGCGGCTCGGCCCGGCCGGCGATCCGCGCCGGGCGGCCCGGAGCCGTTCGGACCGGCGGCAGCGTGCGCCCGGGGGTCGGCGGCCGGCCGCGCGTCGGTCGTCCCGCCATCGCGGCCAGCGCGGGGGGTGGTTCGGTCGGCGCGGGCACCAGCGCCGTGCGCGGCCGCACCGCGCTTCCCGCGCGGGCTCCTGCGGCGCGGGTGTCGGCGCGCGTCAATGCGCCGCGCGCAACTACCCAGGCCGCTGTCACGTCCCACAGTGCGGCACCCGCGGCCCGTGCGACCCCGGCCGCCCGCCCGCCGGTGGCACCGCCGACCCGGCCACGGGTACCCGGCGGAACCAGCCATGGCGGCGGCTGACCGTCACGCGCCCGCCGGGCACCGGCCGACGAGCGCGACAGTGCGCGTCCGGCCGGCCAGCCCCGCGGCCGCGGGGGCGGGCCCGCGCCGCCCGGCCCCCCGGTGCGCGCCCCCCGCGGTGGGGGGCCGGCGGTG
>NZ_JADWYX010000052.1 GCF_016786355.1 Frankia sp. AgB1.9 | reverse complement strand
GGCACCCGCGCGGATCAATTCGACGAAGAACGCGAAGAACGCGCTACCAGCGTCTTCCGTCTCCGCGAGAACCGCGGGGGGGGGGGGGGCGCCCCCCCCCCCCCCGGGGGGGGGCGCGGGGGGGCGGGGGGGGCGGGGGGGGGGGGGCCGGCCCCCGCGGCGGGTCTCGGCGTGGGTGGGGCCGAGCACCGTGGTTTGCCGGGCAAGGGTGTCGCGCAGGAGCTCGGCGGCCTCAGCGGTCCGCCCGAGGCCACGAGGTCGCTAGGCCAGCCGCGGTTGCCGAGCGGACCGTAGCCTGACGGCTATCGCAAGGTGCTGATTACTCGCCTGCGGCACGCGGGTTGACCGCGGGCAGTCGGCAGACGGGCTGTCTGGCGAGGAGATCGAGTCCTTCGCCGTTCTGTTTGGCGATGCGGCGTCGTCGCGGCAGGTGTTGGATCTGGCGGGTATCCCGGAGGGCGACGTCCGTGGGACGCGCCGAACGGTCTGTTGTTCTGGGCGTCGGTGTCGCGGTTGCTGTCGGACGGGGCTGTGTCGCGCGGGCGGGTTCGGCTGTTGGAGGCTGCCCGGTCGCTGCACCCGGAGTCTGGGTGCGAGCCCGCCGATGGTTGACGCCAGCGGCTACAGTGGTTGATCAGGTGGCCTCGGGAACGGTTCCGTCCGGTGTGCCAGAACGGTTCTGGACGCGCTGGAGGAACTGCTCGGTCCGCCGGGTCTCCGGGTGGTCCGGGCCGAGGACGCGGGTGCGGCGTTCGAGCGTGTCGCGCGACAGGTCGAGCGCCTCGTCGTAGCGGCCGAGGCCGTCGAGGTCGCGGGCGAGGTTGTGGGCGGCGTGCAAGGCCTCGGGGTGATCGGGGCCGAGGGTGCGGTGGTAGCGGTCGAGGGTCTCGCGGTGCAGGTCACCGGCCGCCTGGGCCTCGCCGAGCCGGTAGAGATCGACGGCGAGGCTGTTGGCGATGCGCAGGGTGTTGGGGTGGTCGGGGCCGACGACATGCCGCGACCTGGTCAGGCAGTCCTGGTGGAGGTCGCGCGCGGCGGCCAGATCCCCGAGGGCATAGTGCAGGACGGCCAGGCTGCTTGCGGCGAGCAGCGTGTCCGGATGGTCGGGGCCGAGCACCTGCCGCGATGTGTCGAGGGTCTGTCGCGCCAGGTCACGTGCCTGAGCGTGCTGGTCGAGGGCTCGTAGATCACGGGCGAGGTTGCGCGCCGACGCCAGTGTCTGCCGATGGGACGCGCCCAGGACCGTCCGTCGACGGGTGAGGGTGTCCTCGTCCAGCTCACGGGCGGGGGCCAGCTCGTGCAGGCCATGCAGGTCGACGGCGAGGTTGGCGGCGATGTCCAGGGTCTGGGGATCGTCGGGGCCGAGCATGGCACGCGCGGTGGCGAGCGCCCGGGCGTGCCAGTCCCGCGCGGCGGGGCGGTCGCCGAGGCCACGCAGGTCGAGGCCGAGCGCGTCGGCGGAACGCAGCGAGTCCCGATGTTCCGCACCGAGCAGGCGGGCTCGGCGCTGGTACGTGTCGCGGTCGAGGTTCTCCGCTTCGGCGAAACGACCACCACCGCGGAGGGCCTCAGCGCGCCGGTGCGCGGAGGCGAGGAGATCTCGGTTGTCCTCGGCCCCGTCGAGGGTCGCCCATCGGGTGGCCGCGGCGCCGGCGAGCGACGCGGAGGTCGCGTACTGGCCGGTCGCCGTCAAGTAGTCGGCGACGGCGAGCACAGCGGCCCGGAACGGTGGAAGTCCCGCCGACGGCAGGTGATCAAACAGGGTCTCGATGTGCGGGGTCAACACCGCGAACAGCGGCCAAGCGCTGGGATCGTCCGCCGCGGCCGGCAGCACGTCTACCAGCAGGTCCTGAGCCTGACCCGCATATCTTTCCCGTCCCGCGGTGCCAAGCTGGTGACGCAACGCGGCCTGCGTCAGGCGGTGAAGCGCGAAGGTGCCGCTCGCGACCTGCCCGAGCGCGAGGGACTCGATGGCACGCAGGACCCGACCGGCCCCGATGACCGGCTCGACGTCGGGCAGCGCCACTTTGATCATGCTGTTCAGCAGCCCGGGAGGTAGCGGAGCGGGCGCCAGGAACGCGGCGAGGTAGAGGACCCGCGCCGCCGCCGGCTCCTTGCTGGTGAGCCGGTCTACCGCGGTGGCCACCGAACCCAGCAAGCCAGCCGGATAGTCGGCGGGAATGTCCTCGAATGCTCCTGCCATGGAGGTCTCGACCAGCCTCAGATAGATGTCGGCACTGAAACCAGTGGAGGCCAGGTATGCCGCCGCCTGGCTGATTGCCAGCGGCAAGTGATCAAGCGTCTCGGTGGCGGCTCGAATCTCCCCGTCCGAGAGACGGACGCCGCGGCGTCGTAACAGCTCCGCCGACTCGTCCGGCAGGAACGGTCCGACCGGATGTACGTGGCCGAATTCACCCAGAACGCGACTCCGGCCCGTTATCAGAATGTCGCCGCTACTGCCAGTCGGCCACCAGGCAGCGAGGAGATGGCGGTCGTCGACGTTGTCGAAGGTGACGAGCCAGCTCGGCTGCTCGCGCAACAACAGCAGCGCCCGGCAGGCGCGCCGCTCGTGATCGGGGTCGTGCGGCAGGTGCAGGGCGTCGGCCAAGCGATCGAGCGACTCGACGATCGACGATGCGGTCGCGGCGTCGACCCACCACACCAGCGAGTACCGGGACACGAACCGGTAGGCGTACTCGACTGCCAGCTGCGTCTTGCCAAATCCCCCACCGCCGGTCAGGACCTGGGAGACGATGCGATCGTCGGCTAGCCGAAACCTGTCGTAGATCGTCGACAGGAGCGCTTCCCTGCCGACGAACCACACAGGTCTCGGCCGTACGTTCCACACGTCTGGCATCGCGCCCGGGAACGGCACCGAACCGCGGGGTGCCGGCGGGCGCGGTGAGCCAGGAAAGCCGGCCTTCGCTCTTCGCTCGACTTTTCGCTCGTCGATGGCCCGCAACAGCCGGTCGCGGGCCGTTTCTTCATCGATCCCGTGGAGCGAAATGTACCCCGTCGTACTAAGGATCGGCGGGACATCGCAGCTCTCGACCCTCATGGGCAGCAAGGCCTGGCGGTTAAAGGCGGCGGTCGCCTCGGCCATACACCAATCCGACCTGAAATAGGGCAGAGAGTACAGGGCGATCGTTTGTCGAGCCGCGGCCACCTGACTGTTCATCCAGGCGACTATGTTCGCCCCGGGCATGGCGTCCCATGCCTGCAGCCGCACAATCCGACCGACCGCCTCCAGCTCACCTGCGACCCATTCCGCCCAGGCGCGGTCGGCGCCCGCGTAGGAGATGAAGAAATCCACCTCCGCGTCTGGAGGCTGGTGCCAGCCGTTCAATGTACCCCCGCCGGTTTTGCCTGACAGCTGGATTATTAGGAGGTCGCCATGTAAGGCGCGGCTATGCATGTCCGACCCGCGTGAGTCTACCGCCGCCGCCGGCGCCCGGTCGATAACGGGCGAAGCTCGGCCGACCATTCCAGCATCGCCCAGGTTCAGGCGCCGAGAACGACCATCGGAACGACGGCTCTCGGCCGCACACCGTTCCCACGGGCAAGGCTGGCAAGCGCACCCACTCGCACACCGGGGCGCTGACGCCCCTGTGTTGTCAACTGGCTGGAGTGGCCTGGCGGAGGTGTGTGGGATGGCGTTGTAGATCTCGCGGGCGACGTATCTCTTCAGGCGTCGGACGATCTCGCGTGGGGTCTTGCCTTCTGCGAGGCGTCGTTGCTGGTCGGCGCGGGTTCGTGGGTCGAAGCGCAGCGGGGTGATCACGACGCGGTGGAGCGCGGCGTTGGATTGCGGTCTGTGGATGCCCGGGGCGGCTCAGTCAGGCTGCCGGCAGGTATTCGTGGACGAGGCCCCGAGCCGGTCTCGTCGGATCACTGCGGCGGCGGGTTCCGGCAGCGGGCCGGGCGCGTCTGGTGGCTGCTGGTCGAGTGATCGATGTGGCCGGTGGGCGTTGTAGTGATCGACATAGTCGGTGAGCGCTGCGGCCAGGTGATGCTCGCCGAGGATGAGCAGGTGCTCGAGGCTCTCGCGGCGGACGGTACCGACCCAGCGTTCCGCGTAGCGTTCGCGATTGGTGCCTGGATGGGGGGTTACGCAGGATCGCGATGTTCTCGGCAGTGAACACCACGTCGAACGCGGCCGTGAACTTCGTGTCCCGGTCCCTGATCAGGTAGCCGACGGGGGAGGCCCGCTGGTCGAGGTCCATGAGCAGGTTGCGGGCTTGCTGGGTAGCCCAGGCTCCGGTGGATGCCGAGTAACGCAGGCGAGGTGGACGCGACGGCGGTCGAGCTCGAGGAAGAACAACACGTACAGCCGGGTCAGCCACACCGTGTCGACCGTGAAGAAGTCACAGGCAACAATCCCGTGGGCCTGCGCACGCAGAAACTGGCGCCAGGTCGGGCCGGCGCGCCGGGGCCCGGGATCCAGTCCGGCCGGTCTCAGGATTCTCCAGACCGTGGAGGGACCGATCCGGTAGCCCAGCCCGACCAGTTCGCCATGCACACGCCGGTATCCCCACCTGGGGTTCTCCCGAGCGAGCCGCAGCACGAGCGCACGAACCTCGGCCGTGATCGAGGGCCGGCCCGCGCGGCGGTGCGGCTGGGCCCAGTGCCGGTGGACCAGCCGGTGTTGCCAGCGCAGGACCGTCTCCGGCCGCACCGACAGATCCGGCCAGGAGCTGCGGGGAAGCAGCCGCGCCAATGCGGCGAACCCCGCCCGGTCCGCCCAGGTCAACCGCTGTCGAGTGACCTGGCGGCGCAGAACGGCCAGCTCATGGCGCAGAAGGAGGATCTCGGCGTCCTTCGACGTGGAGCTACGTGCCGACAGCGCCAACCAGCCCGTCAGCCAGCGCAGAGCAAGATAGACCAACCGCAGCGTCACACCCGTGATCATGAAACCCGGGGTCGCCGCGCGGACAGCCGACGGCCACGAGGCCACGCCGAGACGACGCAGTCGGGGCCACGCGGCACCGCTCCGTCCGCAGCCAAAATCCCAGGTCAGCACCCGCGACCGAATATCGGGCTCCCACAGGCACGCCCGTGACCCAGGTGTGCCCCATCTCCATGCCCACAACGACGAGAGCCATATAGCTTGTGAGCTATATGGCCAGGTCAGAACGGGTGCGCCGCCATGGGACTCCAACCCGAACCCGCAGATTAAGAGACGGCCATATTTGCTGTTAGGCGGTGACATCCGATGACGAGTGGTGACGTTCTGGCCGGTCAGCACATGTACCGTGTGCCGGCCGCTGCCAACCCGTGCCAGGCCTGTCTGGAACGTCCGGGCACACACCGGGCACACCAAGCCGACCTACGGCGGTCGGCGGCACGACCCACCGCAGCGCGCATCCCCTCTACCGCATCGCCCGTGTCCTCCTGCGGGCGCCAAAGAGCGTGCAATGACGCCGGGACGACCCGGACCACTACCCCACGACCGGTACGCCTGCCCGGTGAACTCATCCACCCAGACCTTGCCGGAGTCGGCCGGTGAACCCCACCCACGTGACGCTCTCGGCCAACCAGGCCGCGCCACCGCTGGCCCTCCGCGCGGTCACCCTGCTGATCGCCGTGGTCGTCGCCCTGAGCTTCCTGTTCGGGCTCGGCAACGTCTGGGCACTGGGTCTCCGACTCGGCGTCCCCGGCTACATCGCACCTCTGGTCGCGCCGGCAGTTGATCTCTCCGTTGTCGCCCTGCTCGTGGCGACTCGCCAACTCGCCCTGGCTGGTGCCAAGCCCGCGCAGATCCGCCCAGCGCAGCATCTGCTGATCTTCTGTAGCCTCGTCACACTCGCTCTGAACACCGCACAGCCCATCCTCGACGGCCACTACGGCCGCGCCGCCTTCGACGCCGTCGGCTGCACCCTGCTCATCGGCTGGTCCCACATCGCCCCTGACCTCCTCCAAGGCTTGCAGACCGCGACGGCCGCTCCAGATCCGATTGACCTGCCCGCTCCTAAGTACCCGATCGACGCCCCGGCCGATTCTGGCGCCCGCCGCGCCACGCGAGCCTGGAACATTCCGGCGCAGCCCGCAGGGACAGCAGTAGGCGGCCGTCCACGCGTGCGCCAGACAGGCGCTTCCGATCCGGACCTTGTTCGCCGCGCCCGCACCGAAGACGCCCGCCATTGGGAAAGACACCACCGCCCGATCTCCGCAGAGACCCTCCGTAAGCGCCTCCACGTCGGCGCACGCACCGCCCGCGAGCTCGTCGTACAACTCAGAGCCGACAGCCGGAGCCGCCTCCCCGACCGGTCGATTGATCCAGAACTCCTGCCCACCGCCGGGTAGAACGCTCTGCCACCCGCGGCCACCGTTCCGGTTCCTCATCCGCGACCGCGACGCGAAGTTCACAGCGTCGTTTTCGACGCCGCCTTCATCGGCGGTCTGGCACCTCACACCTAGGGCACCACAAGATCGTTACCGGACCCATTCTCCAGGAACGGTTGATAATACGTGGAATCCGTTCCCTCGCCCCTTGCGCGATGCGACAATGTTCATGTCCGGCGGGTGGGCTTGGCGTGTGTCACGGGGGTGGCTCTCGGTGGACGACCTGACCCGTGACGAGATCGAGGCGCTCGCCGACGCGTTTCCCGATCGGGAGTCGGCCCGCCGGTTGTTGGAGGCCGCTGGTCTTCCCGCTCGACGCCAGCCTGCGTGGTCGGCCCTCGATGCCGAGAGCTTCTGGTCGCAGGTCGCCCAGCTGATCAAACATGGAAAGCTGGTCGAGGGACGACGAAGGCTGTTTGCGGCGGCGTCGATCGAGTTCCCTGGCAATCGGACCTTCGCCGCAGCCGTCGCTCAGGGGCCATCGTGGCGGCGGTGCCCCGATCCGCATCTCCTGCCGGCGCTACCGCACCGGTTGGTGCCTCGGCCGAAAGACGCGGCGGCTGTCCGTGCTCTGCTCGCCGGCCCTCACTTTGATCCTGAGCGTGATCGCGGCGGAGCACGGGTTGTTGGTCTGGTCGCGATGGGGGGCGCGGGCAAGTCGACCTTGGCCCGCCAAGTGGTGTGCGATGAGGCTGTTCGCCGCGCGTTTCCCGACGGGATCGTGTGGATCGACGTGGGTCAGCAGCCCGACTTGAGGTCGATCGCCTCGCTGATCCTCACTGCCTTTGGAGACCGACAACCCGTCGTCGAGACGGGCCAGGCGGTCCGCAGGCTACGGTCGGTGCTGGCCGGGGCCTACTGCTTGATCGTGCTTGATGACGTCTGGAGCATCGACGTCCTGAGGTTCCTGCGGATGCCCGCCCGCACGCGGCTTCTGGTGACGACCCGGGACCGCGGCACCCTTTTCACTGACGCCGACGTTCACGAGCTCGCCCCCGCCGACGACCAGACTTCGCGGAGGATCCTCGCTGCGTACAGCGGCCGGTCGATCAGCGAACTTCCGGACATCGCGACGACGATCGTGGACCGCTGCGGCGGCCTCGCGCTCGCACTCGCTGTTATCGGAGGCATGGTCAGCGAGGGACGGCGCTGGGAGACGGCCGTTCAACGACTCCGCAGCGCTGACCTCGCCAGGCTATCCGCGCAGTTCGAGCACTACCCGCATCTCGATCTCCTGGCCGCGCTTGACGCCTCGGTGCGCGCCCTCTCGCGGGAGCACGCCGCCCGCTTTCTCGATCTCGCCGTATTCCAGGGACGCGGACCCATACCAGCAGCGGCCGTGTTCCTGCTGTGGCAAGCGACCGGTGAGATCGACGACCTCGACGCCGACGATCTGCTGGATTTGCTCGTCCAGCGCTCGCTCGTCCAGCGGGACCCGATCAGTCGGACCGTCACGTTGCACGACTTGCTGTTCGACTACGCCCGCGGCCGTCTCGGCGCCCGCGCACTCGCCGAACGTCACGAGATCCTCGCAGACCAGTTGCTTGCCCACTGGGGCGGACTGTCCGCCGGGCTGCCGCTGCTGCCGAGAACGACGGAAATCGATGATGTAGCTCTCTACGGGATTTCAGAGCTGGTTGGTCACCTGCTCGACGCTGGCCGCCCGGACCTCGTCGATGAACTGCTCGAGCTTGAATTGTCCACCGTGCACGGCCCCCAGAACCTCTGGTACGCGGTCCATGAGAAGCTCGGTCGAACCAGCGATTACCTGGCGGCTGTCCGCGCCGCCTGGGAGGACGCCAAGGCACGTCTCGCTTCCAACGACCGGAGCGGACTCGCTAGGCAAATTCGCTACGCGCTCTACATCGGCTCTGTCACTAGCCGCGCGGCCACCATCCCCCCATCGCTCCTGCTCCGCGTTGTCGAGGCTGGAATCTGGACGCCTCACCATGCGCTCGCCTACGCCCAGCTGATACCCGAGTCGACGAGCCGGGCGCGGGCGCTGTCAGGACTAGCACCCCACCTGCCGCAGGAGCAGCGCACTCACGTACTGGATCAAGCGCTCACCGCAGCCGCCACGATTACCAACGAACTCAGTCGAGCAGAAGCCCTGTCCGATCTCGCACCGTTACTGCCCGCGGAACTCACAAGCCGCGCGCTGACCGCCGCCATCGACATCCGCGACGACTACGGACGGTCCGTGGCGCTCAGGAGCCTGGCTCCCTACCTGCCTACCGATCAGCTGCTCGACGCTCTGAGAGCAGCGCTCACGATCGACGAGTCCGCAGACCAGATCTATGCGCTTACCGCCATCGTGCCGTGCCTGCCGGCGCACCTTCTCATCCGAACCCCAGCCGCGGTTGTCGCCGCCGGCACGCCGCGCCCCGGCCCAGAGGCCCCGGCAGACACATCGCAGCGTCTCAACGAGAGACGCGACGTCGAACTCGCTGACGTCCTGCCGCGAGCCATGGCGATCCCCACCGCTCCAGACCGGGCTCAAGCACTGTTCTCGCTCGCGCTGCAGCTACCCACCGATCAGCGCACCCCGGTGTTCGCCCACGCACTAGCCTCCGCGACCGCCATCGACGACGACTACCAGCGCGCGGCAGCTCTCGCCGCCCTCGCACCTCACCTGACCACCGAACTCCTGGACGAGACGCTCGGCGTTGTCAGCACCCTGAACGACGCCAACTGCCGGTCGTTGGCGCTGTCTGGCCTGGCCCCATATCTTCCCTCTGACCTCCTGGAGGCCGCCTTAGCCGCCGCGACCGCCATCGACAGCCCGGCAAGCTTCGCCCGCATCAAATCCCAGGCGCTGTTGCCAGACGGCGAGAAGTCGATACCGGCGCCGGGCAGCCGACTGCCGCCGGCTGCCAGCCGGTCCAGCCATCAGGCAGCCATGCGATGGCTGGAGTCACCACCCGCTGGGCTACTGCCGACCTTGCGGCCGTCTCAGTCGATGAGCGCGGGCAGCCTTTCCTATTCGCCGCCGGCGTCCGTGGCCATCAAGTCCGCTCTCGTGGCCGATCTCCCAGCAGAACAACGTGACCACCTCCTCGGACACGCACTCGAGGCCGCCGCGATCAGCGGCAGAGGCCACGTCCTCGATCTGTTGCCGACGATCCTCGCAGCCGCTGCCCACCCAGACGCGGAAGCCGAATCAGCAACCTCCGTTCTTCGCGCCCGGCAATGGTGGCCCTAACCCTGCGGAAAGGGTCCGACACCCGGGCCGACCATGGCGAGCAGCTTGCGACCGCAAGGAACGCCACCGTCGACATCTCGATCCGTCGTCAGCCATGGCGGGTTATCGCCCAGCTCAGCGCCCCTGACCGTCCAGCTGCATCCCACTGAGGCAAGATAGCGCTCGTCCCAGCTGCGTGGACGAGCAGCGCCATGGGGCCAGCGCCGGTGCGCCCGCGCACTCCCGCGGACTGTGGGCGTAATGATCGCTACCCCGCGGGCGGGGACTTGAACGGGGCCCTACGCCGTTCGGTGTCGACGATGGTGTATTCGCGGTGCAGGTGGTGGCGCAGCAGCCACAGCAACCGCTCGCCGTCGTACAACTCGACGCCTAGCCGCTCGGCTTCCTCGCGCGCGGCTGGCGTGAAACCGGAAGTCGTGATGATGATCCCCTTGGTGAACTCCCGCTGGGTGACAGATCCGATGATCTCCCGGACGGCGGGGACGCCGATCTTGCGGTGCGGTGCGTAGCACTTGGCCTGGATGGCGACCCGACCGCCGACGAAAGGGGTCTTGTTGACCGCCACAAGGTCGATCCCGCCGTCGCGCCGCTCCTGGGTGGGGCGCACCTCGTCGAACTCAGGGATCGCTTTGAAGAGCCTGAGCACGAGGCGCTCGAACTCGTAGCCGTTCATACCTACGAGGTTCTGCGCCTGGTCGAGGTCGGCGGTCGCGTCCGTTTCCGCGGCGTAGGGCAGGTCGTCCCAGGGGTAGTCGAGAACGGGCTGGACCGGCTGGTACTTCTCAGGGGTCTGGGAGACCTTCGCGTGCAGGTAGCCCAGGCATTCGACCGGGTCAAACTGCTCGGCGTCGAGGACCAGGACCGCGAACTCGTCGCGGGGCACCTGCACGCTGACCAGGCACCAGCGCACGTCCTGGCCCGTCGCGGTGTTGACCGTGTCCACGTAGCCGTCGCAGACCACGTCGTCGACCATCCCCGACCGGTCGGCGGCGAAGACGCTGCGCACCGTGCGCAGCGCCATCTGCGCGACGACCAGCTGATAGAGCTTCTTGCGGTCGGTCGGGCTGAGCTTCTTGTGTCGAAGCTCCTTCTTGATGGGTTGGTACTCGGCGGAGACGAACTCGGGGATCGCCGCCAGCAGTGGCAGGTCGACGCGTACCCGGAGCTGGCGTCCGGTCGGGTAGTAGGAAGCCTGGACGCCTGTGGGGAAGTCGCTGGGGTAGCGCTGCACGGCCAGTACCTCGCGGAAGTAGGCGGCGACCGCCGCCCGCTTCCCGGCGGCGAAGTCGCCGGCCAGTTGGTCGACGGCGCGGTGCTGGCGGGCGACCCGCTCCCGCTCGTGGTCGACCGCCCGGTCGTGCGCCGCCTGGTCCCGCGCCAGGTTCTCCTTGCGGAGCCGCTCGTCCTCGTCATGCGCGGCGAGGGCCTGAGCGTAGTCATCCTGGCCTTTCGCCAGGGCGGCGTCGTATTCGCGGCGGCGGCCGGGTGACAGCACGCTCCATCCGGTCAGAGGTGCCGGCAGGAACGATTCCCAGTTCGGCTCAGGTACTGGGGTGGACAGCCTCGGCGGCGGCCTGTACTCGGTCACCGACAGCGGCTCTTTGAAGCTGTCGAACGGCAGATACGGGTCCTCATCGAGAACGCCCCTGAGCAGCGTCCTGAGACCGATAAGACGCGACTCCAGGGCGCGGGTGACCGCCGCCGCGCGTTCGCGCCCCCGCGCGGCCTCGCGTTCGCGTTCCTGCTTGGCCTGGTCTCTCGCGTTCGCGGCAGCCACCATCGCATTGTGTCGCGCCGTTGCCGCCCATGTGTGTCTTTCAAACGGCTATTGACCCCGCCGAAACGCTCCGAAAAGTCGCAAAAGGCACGTGCGGCCAAAATGCCGTCCGTGGTCCCTCAGGCGCCGATCAGGGCGGAGAACCTTCCCGGGACCACCACGGCTGCTACCGCAGCTTGATCCTCGATGATCCTCAAGGCCTACATCTTCGCTTCGACGCGGCTCGGCAGCTCGCATCCGACGGAAGTGCCGGAAGGTGCCTGGGCGCCGTCAGGATGAGATTCCGGTGCTCGGGAGCCGGTGGCGGTTCGGTGCGGAGGTGGCGTCCGGTGGCGGAGGGCCACTCGGACGACGAGGTCCGGGAACTCTGGCGGCAGTTTCCGGATGTCGTCGCGGCGCGCGGGGCGCTGACACTCGCGGAGTGGTCGCTGGGTCAGGTGCCGTCGTGCCAGGTGGACACGTCGGGGCAGGCCTTGCATGAGGTGTCTATGCGGCTGGTCCGCGGCGTCGCTGTTTCGAGACGGAGGGTCACCGGGCGCGGCTATGCTCACCTTCATGCTGGCGCGGGGCTCGAGCTGAGTTGATCGGGAGCGTCACGTGGATGGGGGGCTGACGGGCGCGCAGGTCGCGGCGTTTGCCGAGCTTCTCGTCGATCCGGCTGCGGCCCGCCAGATTCTCGACGAGGCGGGATTTCCTGCCGGTCATGTTCCGCTCAGCGCACCGACCGCGCTGGTGTTCTGGTCGGCCGTGTCACGAGCGCTGGCCAACGGCGCCGTGATCGACGGCACCTCCCGTCTGCTCGCCGTCGCCGCGCGGCGATTCCCCGGGAACACCGCATTGGCCCAGGCGCCGTCGAGGGCCTGGGCGAGCCCCTTGGGGCCGATCGTTTGGAACCTGCCCGGACGGCTGCCGAGATTCGTCGGCCGACAAGACCTCCTCTCCATGATCACCAGTATCTTTGCGGAGCCGGCGCAGATTGGCGTGGCTGTCCTGGAGGGTATGGGCGGCGTTGGGAAGTCATCGCTCGCGATCGAGTTCGCGCATCGGCACGCAGCCAGCTTCGACGTGGTCCGGTGGGTGCCCGCTGAGCAGCCGGAACTGGTGGGCCAGCACCTCGCCGGGCTTGCCGTCCCGCTGGGTCTGCCCGAGGGGACGGGCGCGGACCGGGTGTGGTCGGTGCTGGCCACCGTCCCTTCATGGCTGGTGATCTTTGACAATGTTGAGGACCCGACAGTTGTCGCCCGGTTCCGGCCGAGCGGCGGTGGCCGTGTGCTGGTGACGTCGCGGTCACGGGCCGCGCGGAGGTTGGGACGAGCGATCTCGGTGCCGGGTTTCGACCGAAGTACCTCGGTGGAGCTTCTCACTGCGCGTGTGCCGGACCTGGACGCTGCGGCGGGCAATCGGATCGCCGACCTTCTTGGTGATCTTCCGCTTGCGATCGACCAGGCAGCGGGGTTCATCGACGAGACCCTGATCCCCGCCGAGATCTACGAAGGGCTGCTCGCCGACCGGTTCGACGCGATGCTCGACAAAGGCCACGCCACCGACGCCGTGGATGGTCCCACCCGCACGATCGCCGGGCTGTGGACATTGTCTGTCGATCGGCTGTGTGTGAGCCAGCCAGCGGCGGCGCAGCTGCTGGAGTTCTGCGCGCTCTGCGACCCGGAACCTGTTCCCCTGAATCTGTTCACCGAACGGCCTGAGCAGCTCGGCGGAAGCGTGGTCGCGGCGATCGCGGCAGATCCAGCGGCCTGGGAGGCAACGGTCGGAGCGCTCGTCGGCTACAACCTCGCCCGCCGGGACGGCCAGACGCTGATCGTGCACCGCCTCATCGCGGCGGCGTCCCGCCGTGCGATGGCCCCCGAGCGGTACGCCGCCCGTCTCGGCCACCTCGCTGCGTGCCTCGTTGCGGCGCTTCCCGCGAGTGTCCGGGGGAATCCCGCCGGCTGGCCGCGCTGGCGCGAGTTGCTACCGCACGCCCTGGCGGTGGCGAGCCGCGCCCGGTTGCTAACCGGGCAGGCATTCGACGACAGTTGCCGGCTTGCCGACCGCACTGCGACGTTTCTTGCGGAACACGGCCAGTTCGCCGATGCGATCACCCTTTACGAGCGAACGCTGGCTGACCGCGAGCGCGTCCTGGGTACCGATCATCCGGACACCTTGACGTCACGGAGCCATCTCGCCAACGGCTATGTCTCCATTGGCCGGCTGGCCGACGCGATCAGACTGCATGAGGCCAACGCCGCCGACAGGGCCCGCACCCTCGGGCCCGAGGACCGGTACACATTGATGTCCCAGCGGAACCTGGCAAAGGCCTACGAAGAGATCGGACGCGTCGCCGAAGCCGTCGCCCTGCACGAACGGACACTCGAGGCCCGCGAACG
Organism: Frankia sp. AgB1.9; assembly: GCF_016786355.1. Lineage (GTDB taxonomy): Bacteria > Actinomycetota > Actinomycetes > Frankiales > Frankiaceae > Pseudofrankia. The sequence goes on along the minus strand of NZ_JADWYX010000052.1, from coordinate 49,543 downwards.
CGTTCTCGGTCCCGACCACGTCGACACGCTCAGCTCACGCCACGATCTCGCCTATGCCCACCGGGCCACGGGACAGCTGGCCCAAGCGATCGCTCTGCTGGAGCGCACGCTGGCCGACCGCGAACGCGTCCTCGGGCCGGAGCACCCGGACACCCTGATCACCCGCACCTACCTGGCCCGCGTCTACGTGACCGCCCGCCGAGTCACCGATGCGATCACCCATTTCACCCCGACCCTCGACGCCCGCGAACGTGTCCTCGGGCCAGGCCATCCCGAGACACTCACTACCCGCAAATACCTGGCCCGCGCGCTCGAACTCGCCGGCCGCATCGAAGAAGCCGTCGAGATGGACAGACAAGTTCTGGCCGACCGTGAACGGATCCTAGGCCCCCACCACCCTGACACTCTGACCTCACGCCACGACCTTGGCCGAGCGCTGGTTACCGCAGGCCGTATCGAGGAGGCCACAGATCTTCATCAACGGGCTCTGCAAGAGCGGGAACAGATCCTCGGTCCGCTTCACCCGGACACCCTCGACTCTCGCCGCGGTCTCGCCCACGCCTTCGAGGCGTCCGGACGTATAAGCCAGGCCATCGCGCTCTTCCAACAGGTGCTGACCGAACGAGCCAACGTTCTCGGCCCAGATCACCCCGGCACGCTGAGCAGCCGCAACGACCTCGCGCACGCACACCAGTCCGCGGGCAACATCGCGGAGGCACATATACAATACCGCTCCGCCGCCACAGATTGCACCCGCGCACTCGGCCCCGACCACCCGCTGACCAGGGCATCCCACGACGGGCTCGCCGCCATCCTGGCCGGGTAGGCGTGACCCCGGGCCAGCGAGGAATCACGCCGGAACGGGTTCAGGCGCGCTTTGTCAGGCCCTGTGCGCGGGCCCACGTGCCGGTCTCGTCTGGCCTCCTGAGCGGCCAAGCTCAGACGCTGCCGTAAGGGCGGAAAGGAAGCCACGTCGCGAGTCTGGGCGCATACCTCCGACACCATCCCGGCCGTCTCACACAACGAGAATGGCGGCGCTTATCACCGCCGAGCCGAAGGACCGGAAGCTCGGCACGGCCTGTATCGCCAGTCGCCAGCTACTGGACGGGTGACCTCAGAGGTACTGTGCTCCTCGGGCTAATGATTCCAGGGACCCCGGGCTACCGACCGTTGCTACAGGCTCGGGATGGTGCGCGGGGGCTCGTGGCGTGTCTGGGGCTGGTCGGTCTGCCAGCCGGTCACGGTGCTGAACCGCCAGGCCACAGTTTTCCGCAGGGACCGGACCTGTGCTGCCGTGTGCGGGCTGATGCCGGCCTTGCCCGTGGAGGGCGCGCCGACAACGAAGCGCAACGAGATCGGAACATCGGGATGGATGTCGAGGCGGGCGGCGAGCCGTTCCCGGTGTGCGGGCACGTTGGCCCAGACGAGGTAGTCGATGCCCTGGAGCACGAGCATGGGATCGGCCCCGACCTTTGTCTCTAATATCTGCAGGTCGCCGCGGAGCCGAGTCGACCCCGCCCCGGTGGTCAACCGAATGGCGCCGAGTGGCTCAAGTCGGAAGGTGGGGCCACTCGAATCCCTCAAGGCCACCTCACAGCTGCACCGCCGCAACGAACATGCCTGGCAGCCCCCGACGAGCACGCCTCGTCGCGGCATTGCGAAGGTTCGCAGCGCCGGCGACGCGTAAGTCAGGTGATTGCGAGCGGTCCGCAGCGGGTCTCGCGGGTCCCGGCGCGGCCGACGATGGCCGGAAGGGCTTCGAGGGGCGACTGGTGGTCCCACAGTGAATGGAAGAAGCTTTCTTCTAGACTGATGGCAGAGAACCGAAGGTTGAATCTAGCAATATGATGTAGAATACGTCCGGACATGGGATATGTGGAATTTGGGTGAGTACGGTACCGTCGGTCGACTTCCATTCGAGGACGAACGTGCCGAAATCGAAAATACGACCAAGGAGTGACTGCGTATAGGTCATATCGCTGATTTGTTCCAGTGTTGCGCCGATCACGCTTTGGTCGGTAATTCCTGATGCGCAGACGATCCGCGAGTTGGTGATCACTATCTGTTCGCTAAAACGGGTTACCGCGCGACGCACGACCGTCCTTGCGAGGACCGTCATCGTGGCGACCGCGAGGGCCGCGAGACCCCACTCAGCCCATCCGAGCCAACCGCGGGTCCGCACAGCGAGGAGAGCGATCGCGATAGAGAGGAGGACTGGCAGCAGACAGAGCGTTGGCAACTCGCTGGCCCAGTGGGGGCGCACGCTGGCAAGGGCGTGCTCGCCCATTGAAAGGAATGGTAGCCGTCCCTCCTGGTTTGCGGTCTTGGCGTCCGACACCAGCCCGTCAGGATCGGCGAGGTCGGGGCGACGGTCCGCGAGCATCGCGCCCAGCGCTACGACCACCGCCCAGTCGCCCGTTGCGTGTCGAGCCCGGAGGTGAGCCACGAGAACCTCGTCGGGGTCCAGCTGCCGGTCGCCGGTTTCGATGTGGCGCTGAACAGGACGCAATCCCGAGAATTTTCCCGGAAAGACCGAGGCGGCGGTCTCCCTACTCGAAGGGCTCGGCGAGGATACATCGGCCTCGCCGAGCAGGCCTGGGTATGTGGGTTCAGCCGTTGGCTTGGCGCGTCCAGCGGTGGCATTTCGGATGCCTTCGAGAAGTGTCTTCCGTGCGTCCATCACGGTTGGCTTGGCGGACAGGTCGACGGGGATTATGCTGCCGAGCAGACCCGGCCTGGAGCAGTCTTCGACGCACACCGGTATGAGCCGGCGGGCGAGCCCTTCTGGGTCGCGTCGAAATACTGCTTGCCACGCCTCTTGTTCAAAGACAGATTCGATATAGGCGCGCGAGACGACGGCGATCGTGTGGTCGCTCTGGTGGATTGCCATGTTCATCTGGTTCATCCAATGCGAGCCGGGCACGCCATCCCAGGCTTGCAGGAGAACTCTGTGCTGGTCTCTTTCTAATTGCCAGGCGATCCATTCGGCCCATGCCTCGTCAACCGCCGCATACGACACGAAGAAGTGCCACGCTCCCGACGCGGCTCTTGGCGCAGTGTCCGCTGTCAAGCGTGTGGGCTCGTCGTCCCCGTTCGCCACACCGGTAGCGTATCCGCCTTCGAAGGAGCTTCTCGCGCTCGGCCTGCGCCTACCCGCCATCGCAACGGCCAGAGGGCCACTGGCGGGCTTGCTGGGTGACGTGCGGCCAGCGGTGGCGCGCCTCGCCGGGGGGTTGGAGCTGGTGCCCACCACCCCAGGGTGTGAGTCCCGGGTCAGATTAAGCTGGGTCCCGGGGTGGTGGGAGTCTGCGCCGGAGCGACCCGAGGGTCGCCGTGCGTCCACCTCCATCGGCGCCAGCTGCACCTTCCTGGTGGCGCGGGGCTTTCAGCGGGCTGTAGAGGCTTCTCGGTCAAGATATTGCCTTGAGGTCAGGCAGCCGGCGGGGCTGCCTCGGGCTGTGTCTGGACTTCAAAGATCGCCGGATCGTCGATAGTGATGACCTGGACGGCCCGGTCGGAGGTCGGCTGCGGTTATTGGGTTGCGCTGGTGTTCCAGATACGGGTCTTCCCGTCTTGGGTGGCGATGGTGAGCAGTGAGCTGTCGGGGCTGAACTGAATAGGGCCGGGGCTGTTGGTGAGGGTGGCCACGGGTTTGATGTCTCCGTGGCTGGTCGTTTTCCACAGCCGGGTGGTGCCGTCGGCTTCGCCGGTCACGAGGAGTTTCCCGTTCGGACTGAACATGGCGACCGTGTCGGGACCGATGTTCGAGGCGTTCGCGGTGTGGCCGGTGAGGGTGAGGATCGGGCGGACGGTGCCGCGTTTCGCGGTGTTCCAGAGCCGGGTTGTGTGGTCGGCGCTGGTCGTTGCGAGGAACCGTCCGTCTGGACTGAACTGGGTGTCCCAGATGTCGCCGGTGTGGCCGGTGAGGGTAGCGACGGGTTGGATCTTTGTCCGGCCGGTGGTGTCCCACAGCTGGATCGTGTGATTGGTGTTGATCGTGGCGAGGGAGTTGCCGTCTGGGCTGAACGAGAGGTCCTCGGCCTGGTTGGTGAGCGTGGCGAGTGGCTGGGGACGGCGAGGGTCGGTGATGTCCCACAGGCGGGCCGTGTGGCCGGATCTTGTGGCGAGCATTTTCCCGTTCGGGCTGATCGCCGCGGTGGCTTCGATGATCACTATCGGGGTCGTGTTGTCGGCCGTGTCGGTCTGGTCGTCGCTCGGGGTGCTAGGGATCGTGGCCATCGGCTGGGGGGTGCCGCGGCTGGCGGTGTCCCACAGCCGGACTCGGCCGTCTCCGTTGCCAGTCGCTAGGAGTTTCCAGCCCGGGCTGTAAGCGATCGATGCGCCGATGTGGTCGTCGTTGGCGCTGAAGATCGCGGCGGGCTTGGCGGCGGTGCCCTGGCGTTCGGTGTCCCACAGCAGGACCGAGTCGTCAAGATCGGTCGTCGCGAGCAGGCTTCCGTCGGGGCTGAACGACACCATTTGGATCAGGTCGTTGGGGTCGGTGAAAGTGGTGAAAGGCTGGTCGACAGCCGTGTTGCGGGCGATGACGTTCCACAGCAGGAAGCTGCCATCCGAGGCGGTGGTCGCCAGGAGCGTCCCGTCCGGGCTGAACAGAACCGGGCCGCCCGAGTCGTGGCCGAGAATCGCCACCGGACTGGCAGCGGTCCCCAGGGTCGCCGTGTCCCACAGCGTGGTCGTGTCGTACCAGCCGGAGAGGGCGGTGAGCTTCCCGTTGGGACTGAACCCCAGAACCTCGCCCCGGATGACAGCCTGAAGGCGCGGGCCGTCGCCGCCGGGCAGCAGAGCGAGCGGCAGGACACCGGCGAGGACCATGAACACCGCGGCGCCCAGCACTAGGCGGCGCCTTCCCACTCGCCGCCTCCCACGTCGGCGGCGGCCGGCCCGCCGAGCCACGGTGCTAGCCGGCGGCATGTCGATCGAGCCGCGGGCAGCGGTGTGCCTGGTCCCCGTCAGCGGGTCGGGGGCCATCGCCGGTGGAGGGAGTGCGGCCGGGCGGTGATCCGAATCGTCGAGATGCAGGTACAGCGCGCTCTTGGCCTGCCAGTTTGGGCCGTAGCTGGCGAGCGCCGCCGCCGCGAGCTCGAGGGCGGCAGTGGTGGCGTCCTCAAAGCGGTCAGCCGGGTTCTTCGCGAGCATGCGCACCACCACGTCCGCGACCCGGCGGGGCACCTCTGCGGGCAGGGAGCGGGGCGGATGGGTCAGCTGCCGCGCCCACAGCGCATGCGGTGGTAGAGCACTGTCGAAGGGCGGTGCGCCGGTCAGCAACTCGTAGAGCACAACCCCGAGCGAGTACAGGTCGGTCGCTGGGCTGAGCCGACCGCCGACAATCTGCTCGGGTGCCATGTAGCCCGGAGTTCCAGCCCCCAGACCGCCGCCGCTCACGCCCGAACCGGTGAACATCCGCGCGATTCCGAAGTCAGCGACCTTCGCCGTCCCCACATCGTCGAACAGAATGTTCGACGGCTTGATGTCGCGATGCAAAACGCCACGGTCATGCGCGTGACCGAGCGCGGCAGCGACCGCGAGCCCGACCGCGCACGCCCCGCGCTGCCCCAAGGCCTCACGCCGCGCGGCCAACGTCCCACCCGACAGCAACTCCATCACGATGAAGTCCAGCCCGTCGACCTCGAGGCAGTCGTAGATCCGCACGATATGCGGATGATCCAAACTGGCGAGCAGCTCCGCTTCCGCGAGGAATCCCCTACCGCCGCCTGTGGTCCCGGCTGGAATCACCTTGATCGCGACGTCACGGTGCAGCCGTCGATGCCAGCCCGCCACGACCAGGCCGAACCCACCCGCTCCTAGCTGCCCGCCGACCACGTAGCCGGGCAGCGCGGCGGCGATCCGTTCCTCACTGACGATCACCAGGCACGTCCCGCCGGCCCGACAGCCACACTGCGTCGTCCCACATCCGACCCCCGCGCACGCTCGCCGGACGGTCCAACGCCATCCGCCGCATCCACCGGAACGCGGCAGCCTTACAGCAGCCCCACCCGGCCAGTCCGCGCCTTCCGCTTCCAACCGGTAGACGCCGGACGCCGCGGCCAAGTTGCACCGCCGTCCGAGGCACTGGGCGACAACCGGGTCGTGCCGCCTAGCTTTCGGAGCCGCGTCCTGGCCGCGCGAGAAGTCTGATCCCGGGTCTCGGCCGCGGTCCTGAGCGGCTGCGCCAGCGCCCTTGATGCAGCGGACCTTCCCCCGCGCATGCACATCCGATGGGGAGTCTCGGACGGTGTCGGTTCGACTCTCGACTGTGAGCCCAAGGCGTCGTCGCGCGGGTTGATCACGCGGTGCCGTACGGGTCTGTGCTGGCGGTGGAGATCGGGTCAGATGAAGGGATCGTTTGCTACACCTGGAGGTACGTCATGAGCGCGAGGCCGGACACCGTGTTCAAGCGGTGCGGATGTATCGACGCTGTCACCGGCAGGCAGCGGGGCAGCCGCTGCCCCCGGCTCGTCGAGCCGGGCCATGGCAGCTGGTACTTCGCCGTGCAGGTGACAACCATCGGCGGCCGGCGGGCCCGCTACCGCCGAGGTGGCTTCCCGACCTACGAGGCTGCGAACGCCGCGCGGCAGGTCATCCTCACGGCGCCGGCCCAGGACGCGGCGGCGGGAGCATGGACGGTCGCCAGATGGCTGCGCTACTGGCTCGACCAGGCCGAACCACACCTACGGCCCTCCACCGTGCACGCCTACCGCGATCACATCGACCGCTACCTGATCCCGGCCGTCGGCCGGATCACCCTGGCCGACCTCACCCCGAGACGACTGCAGGCCTGTTTCGACCAGCTGGCACGCCGGCGTACCCGCAGCGGGACGCGGATCGCCCCGTCGACGGTCGATCGGGTTCGTGCCACGTTGCGTGCCGCGTTGAATGCCGCCGTCCGCGAAGGGCTCATCACCGGCAACCCGCTGCGCCAGGTCCGGCTCGACAAGCCGACGCGGCCGTATCCGGTCGTGTGGACCGACGAACGCGTCGCCACCTGGCGGCGCGACGGCATCCGCCCGCCAGTGGCGGTCTGGACGCTACGGCAGCTGGGCACCTTCCTGGCCGGCGTCGAGCAGGATCGGCTCGCGCCCCTGTGGTGGCTGATCGCGCTGCGCGGCCTGCGCCGCGGCGAGGCCGTCGCCCTGCACCGCGACGACCTGGACGCGGAAGCACGCGAACTGACGATCACCCGCCAGTTGCTCGCTTTACCTGGCGAGTTGTACTGCGGTCCGCCGAAGTCTCGGGCCAGTAATCGGACCATCGCGCTCGACGAGACCGGGACCCGACAGCTCGCCGCCCACGCACTGCGGCAGGCCGCCGAAGCGCTCGACGCCGATGGCACGGTGAAGCGTCGTAGCGACTCCCGTGGCCGCACCGGACCTGGCTGGCGCCAAGGGCAGCCTTTGTTCACCTACGCAGACGGCCGGCCGATCAGACCCGAGTATCTGTCCCACCGGTTCCGCCAGATCGTCAAAGAGCTCGACCTGCCACCGATCCGGCTGCACGACCTGCGCCACGGCGCCGCGACCATCGCCCTGGCCTCACACACCGATCTGAAGGTCATCCAGCAGATGCTCGGCCACTCCAGCATCGTCACCACCGCCGACACCTACACCAGCGTCCTGCCCGACACCGCCCACTACGCCGCCCAGGCCACCGCCGACATGATCCTCACCATCGCGCGGACACCCCCAGGAGACAGACGCGCCCGGCGGACTGTGACCCACACTCCGGACGCCGCCGAGATCTCCGGCTACTGCCAGAAATAGGTTCCCGCAGGTCAAACGCCTGCGAGACAACCACCCGCCGACCGGCACGGTCGCCCGAGGCCGATCGAGATGGGGCACGTCCGTGACCCAGGTGTGCCCCATCCGTGCCCCACGGACGACGAAGGCCGTATAGCCAGAGGCTATACGGCCAGGTCAGAACGGGTGCGCCGCCAGGGATTCGAACCCCGAACCCGCGGATTAAGAGTCCGCTGCTCTGCCATTGAGCTAGCGGCGCATGCTTCCTGAGGTCTTGCGCGTGCTTGGGTCCTGCTGGTGTCGAACAGGTTTCCCCCGCGTCGACGTAGCAGACTCTACCAGCTCGCCGACGGGTTGGTCGGGGCGGGGGCACCCGGAACCCGCAACTACAGCCACCCGGTCGGCGTGGGTTCGACGCGATACGTCACGGGACCCACAATCGCGAAACACGGCAGGTCAAGCACCGTTCGCGCCCACCCATCCGGCGGCGTCCCCGCCCGTAGCGCGGGCCTTCGGAGTGCGGTCACGGTGAGTGGACGGACCCGGAAACCGAACCGCCTCTGACGCCACGGTCGGTCACGCCGTCTTGCCGTCCACCGCGTCATCGCCGCCCGGGCCCGTGTCGTCATCGTCCGTGTCGTCCCGGTCAGTCTGATCTTGGTCGCCGTCGAACCGGCAGCCGAGCTTGGCCACGGCATCGCGCTGGGTCTCGGGCATTACGTGGGTGTAGATGCTCGTAGTTAGCGGGATCGTGGAGTAGCCGAGCAGCTCCATGACGCTCTGGGCCGGACGCCCTCGTGAAAAGCACCGACGCGAAGGCGCGACGCAGGTCCTGCCGACACAGGTCGTACCCTCCCCGCAGCGCCCCTCGACCTGTGGGGACTGCCATGAAATGGTCGCCGCCCTCAGTGCTCGGGACATGGCGACGATCCTGCGCATCTACCAGCAGTGGACCGGCGCGACACAGCCGCAGATCGCCAACGCTGTCGGTATCGACCAGCCGTCCGTGAGCGCCATCCTCAACGGCCGCCGCCAGGTCACCGCGCCGGACACGCTCGAGCGCTTCGCCGACGGCCTGGCCATTCCACGCCAGCGGCTCGGACTCGCCGCGGTCCCCGGTCGGGATTCTGCTGCCGAAAGCGCGGGCGTCGACAGTTCCCCTTACGACGGGGCCAGAGTGGTCGAGCAGGGAGCCGACTACCCACCCGAGGCGGCCACCCCAGTGGACCTGTTGGCGCGCCTCGCCGGCGCCAACCTCAGCAACGACCCCATGGCCATGCGGTCGCGGTGGAGCCCGACCGCCACGCCGGGACGGCGACCAGCGATCTTCCATCGCTCACTCGGCAGGCCGAAGGCAGCGGGAACCGCTACAAGCTGGCGTTGCCCGGTGTTGGCGGCTGGGGCGAATGAGGTGATGTAGCGGGACTCGTCGGCGTGGCACTCCGGCTCCGGTTGTCGCCGGTCATCAGGGTTCCGAGCAGCAGCAGCTTGACCGCGTGGACGGTGGTCGCGAACTGGTCGGGGGTCGCGAGGGAGGCGTGGTCGTAGAGCCCGCGCATGAGGGCGAACACAGCCTCGGCGGCTGCCGGTGGCGTCACGTCGGGGTTCAGTTCGCCGTCGCGGTGGGCCTGCCAGACCAGCTCTTCCACGAGACCGCGCAACGACGCGAAGATCGTCTCTCCTATGCTCGCCAGTTCGGCGTCCGCGACGCCGGGCGCGCGTACTGCCCGGTCGAACGCCAGGGCGTAGGGGTACTCCTGCACGATCTCGCCGCCTCGGTGCATCACCGCGACCAGCTTGTGGACGAGTCCGCCCGGCTGCTCGGCCGATTCGAGCAGCCCTGGCATCGCCGCTGCGCTGACGTCGACGTACGCCGCCTTGACGATCTCGGCCTTGTTCGGGAAGTAGTGGTACAGGACGCTGCTGGTGACGTTGGCGGCCCGGGCGATCTCGCGAATCGTCGCCCGGGCGTATCCCATCTCGGCGACGCACCGCATGGTGGCAGCGACGATCCGGCGGCGGGTGTCCTCGCCCCGCGAGCCCACCGGCCGCCCCAGCGTCGATGCGGTCTCCGACACCATCGCGCTCCTCTCGCAACCAGCCCGATGACACCCATCTTGACTGTCCGACAGGCAGCCAACACAATCCCGTAATGAATCGATCGGTCGATCTATTAAGCGGGCCGGTCGCACCGCGGGAGGCAGTGTCATGAGCGATCACTCGGTGACGTCCGGTCCACCACTGACCGAGGTCCAGCGAACGCCGGGACCAGATTCGGAGAACCGCCCGCGCCCCCGCAACGCCGTCCGGGTCTGGTCGGCCGTCGGGGGCGTCCTGCTCCTGGTCCAGCTCTACGTGTGGATCCGCTGGGTCAGCAGCCCCTACTTCGCGCGCGTCCCGCAGGGCCCGAGCGCCCCCCCGCTGTACATGAAGATCCCGCTGGTGGTGGACGCCGCCGCGATGTGGATCGGCCTGCCGATCGCCATCTGGCACTTCCTGGTCAGGCCGTGGTTACGCGAGCGCCGGATCACCCTGGACGGGATGCTGCTGGCCAGCCTCGGGCTGATGGGCTTCCAGGACCCGCTGTTGAACTACACGAACACCTGGTGCGTCTACAACACCTGGCTGTTCAACCGCGGCTCGTGGTCCCACTTCATCCCGGGCTGGATCTCCCCCGAGGCACCAGGCCGGCAGGTGCCGGCCCCCATCCTGACGAACGTGCCCGGGTATACCTGGGGCGTACTGGTCCTCACGATTTCGCTCTGCGCGGCCATGCACAAGATCAAATCCCGGTGGCCCGGCATCGGCAACCTGCGGCTGATCGGCATCACCTTCGTGATCTGTTTCCTCTTCGACGTCGTCATGGAGGGCCTGGTCCTGATGCCGATCGGGTTCTACAGCTACCCCGGCGCGATCCGATCCGTGTCGCTCTTCGCCGGCACCTACCACCAGTACCCGCTCTACGAAGGGCTGATGTGGGGCGGTGTCCAGACCGCCCTGTGCTGCCTGCGGTTCTTCACCGACGAGCAAGGCCGCACCATACCCGAACGCGGACTGGAGGCCATCCGCGGCGGCGTGGTACGGCGGCAGTCCGTCCGCTTCCTCGCCATCTTCGCCGCCAGCAGCGCCTGCTTCTTCGTCTGCTACAACCTCCCCGCCCAATGGATCGGCCTGCATGCCAACGCCTGGCCGCAGGACGTGCAGAAACGCTCCTACCTCAACGGCGGCATCTGCGGATACAACACGGACACGCCCTGCCCGGACCCCGCGCTGCCGATACCGACGAAGCGCTCCGGATACGTCGACCTGAACGGCAAATTCGTGCCCCCGAACGGGGTCACGGCTCCGAAGCCCGCTGTACCTTTCGAACGCGGGAAGTAGCGAGTGGGCTGAACCAGGCCCCACCGCCGGCGTTCCGGTCGCCGAGCCACCTCGCCGACCTGCTGGAACTCGACGCACACCGCCACCAGAGCCGTAGCCCGACCAGGCTGGTTGCTGCATCGATGAGCGCGGGGTTGCCGCGCTCATCGATTGCAGGTCAGGACCTATCTGCAGCGGGGACGTCGGGGTGCCCGACAGCGCGAGTGCCCCCTTCTCCTCCGGCCGGAAGGACACGGTCGCGGTGCTTCATGATCGGTCTCCTTTCACCGTGTTGGTCAACCTATCCTTCGGGGCCCGTCAGTCGGTCGGATCCGCCCGGCGCGAGACTTCCCACTCGTAGCGTCTGCCTTGGGGGTTAGGGTCGTGCCACTCGATGACCCAGGATCCGCCGTTCACGCGGCGGGATGGCGAGCAGGCGCCGAAACCGTTCTTCTCGCGGACGTTTGGAGCGAAGCGCGGATCTTTGAAGACGAAGGAGACGCGGAAGTCGGTCATGGGTGAGCGTCCGTTCGCGGGCATGATGTCGTTCCAGATCAGCTTGTCGTGGCCGCTTTTGCGGAGGTCAGCCCACAGCCCCCGCGGTGCGTAGCTGCAGTGCCAGGTCACCGGCTTGGTCAGCGTGGGGGTGAAGATCAGCCAGACGTAGAGCCGGCCCTTGATCCGCAGAACCGTTGAGCGGATCCAGGCCGGCCCGTTCGCGCTGTCGTCGACCCATGCGCGGAAGGCGAAGTCGGACAGCGTCTTCGGTAGCCGTCGGTCGGAGGTGGTGATCGGACGGATCATCCGAGCGACAAGCTGCCGGTTCGGATGGACCTCGACGGTCTCCTCGACCTTGTCGCTTGTGTCGTCCAGGCCGATGGTTGCCTGGACGTGCACCTTCTCCTCATTGGCCTCGGCCTGTCGGCTGAACGTGTCCTCGATGTCCTCTTCACGTTGGCGAAGCTGACTGCTGACTGAGGCGTGAATTCCGTCCCGAGTGAGCCTGAAGTACCGAAGGAGAACCGAGAGAAGGTATCCGGCGGACACCGCGGCGATGACGCGCAGCACCACCTGGGCTGCGCCGCCGGTCAAGCCGCTGAGTGCCGCGACGCTCGTACCGATCGTGAAGATGAAGACGATCACCTCACGCACGCGGGCCCAGTCCACTTGCCGCGCATCATTTCTCATTCTTATCCACCTCTTGACCCGAGGAGATCATGAACGTGCGCCGCTGCGCCGACATCGCCTGTGGGACAGGGCCTGCGGTGCCGCGACTCAGCTGTGGATCAAGATCGAATCTGATCACGTCACGTAGCCGGCAAGTTGTGGGGTATGGCAGTCGCCGCTGGCACGACCCATTTGGCCGCAGGCTCGACCGGAATTCGAATACTGTCTGTAGTTGTCCTTGCACCCCGGGCTGTTTGTCTGGCAAACTGGACCTGCGGCAAAGGGGCCTCGGCGTGGCTGGCATTCGCGAGGACTTTTACGGGGGAGAGCAGTCATGGCAGGGACATCCATAAAATCGGCTCCACCGAAGTACAGCGGATCGAGCGGCGAGCAGGCCTCGACCGGTGGCGAAGGCGGTCAGGCGATGGACGCAGACCTCGACGGCGATGCCCTGCTGGCGGGACTGCCGTTCGCGGGCCGTATTCCGGCAGCGGTGTATTTGATCGCTGCCCTGATGGTCGCGGCACTGCTGGTCAGCTTGGTGGTGACACCGCTCAACCACTAGCCGGTGACCGAGTTTCTCGGAGGACGCTGAGACCCCTGGTGCTCCGGCGACGGCGTCCGGTCTCAGCCGGCGCCGTGCACGGCGTGGGGGCTGGCGTCCGGGAGACGAGCGCGAGGCGGATGACTCGCCCGCGCCGGCGGCGTGCGGGCCTGGCGGTGCTAGGGGCTAGGGGACATCGTCGGTCCTGTCTTTGGGATAGGTACAGCAAGGCGCCGGGTCTCTTCCCGGCGCCATCGATTGTTGCTGAGTAGCGAGTGGCGGGTAGATGAGGCGTGGTCTCGTGGTACTCCCGCCAGTTCGACCAGATCCAACGATACGCACACCATTAAGACGTCGGCAAGCGAGACACCACGCATCGTCCCTCCATGGGACGTTCGCCACGTAGTCGGCCCATAGTAGGCGACTCGTTCGAGTCCCTCGCGGGTTTGCTGTCTGACAGAAATTCCAGGTCGCGACCCGATCGCGCCAACTGACATCCGGGGTGCGCAGGGTCGTCAAATCGAATGCCTGTTTGACCTGTCGAGATTGACACCAATGTCGAATCTACTTTGGCATCGCGTGCCGCAATAACAATGGCACCGGGTGTCGAAATGGCTGCGTCCTGGGGGTGGCAGCGACTCCGCGAGGCAGGCCGGCCGCGTCGGTCTCGTGGCCGGACCGCCGAACAGCGTGCGTCTGAAGCGCGGCGGTCCTCTGAAGAGCGCCCGCCGGACAGCGGCAGGCCGGCCGCTGTCATCGCTGGACAGGAGTTGAAGCTGTCCGGCAGCGCGAGTGGGGTCGACCCTGCCGTCGGGTGTTGCGCACCGGCATACTGCACCGCCGTGACCAGCGGGCGTCATGACTTGGCGGGGCTGTCTTCTCCCACCGCGCACCATCCCTCGCCGGACTCCACACCCGCAGACCCCACACCCGCGGGCCCATGGGCCATGGATCCGCGGGTTACACGGGAGAGGTGCCCCCCATGGCTGGTGGTGGGCACCTCTCCGCCGAGTCGCCCGTCCGGACCAATCAGACGCCGCCTCGGCAGCCAGCCGCTCTGTCGCGGCGTACGGCTACGGGAACCAGTAGACGGCACGGGACTCCTGTCCGGCCAACTCTTCGGACGCTATCGAGCAGGAAAAGATGAAGGCGCAGGTCAGCGGGTTGTATGGCGGACGCTCTGCCTAACAACTCCAAGCCTGATCCGAATTGTTAGGTGGTCTGTTCCGGCATGAGTGGGGAGAAGTACAGACAAACAGGGTGGGCCTCGTCGCCGACGGGTGGCTGTTCACGTCGCATGATTTGCCCAGACGCCACGTTGTCGCCGGCTGGCTACCGGCGGACCTCGACGTGACGGCATCTGCAAGACCCGTCCGGACCGATCCGTCGTCGAAAGGCTGTGTCGTGAGCACAGGCACCATCCGCGGACCGCGCGTGCGGCGCGTGGTCTCCCGTGAGCAGGTCCTCTGGTGGACTGTCCTGCTTCACCTGCTCGTGCTGCTCGTGTTCGTCCTGCTCGTCATGGTGCTGCGGCCTTACGGCTACGACCCGGTCACGGCGCTCGGGCTGATCGCGGCGACGGCCGCGGGCGCCGTGCGCCAAATCCTGAGCGGCGTTGAGCAGGCGGCCTGACCCGGTGACAAGGGACGTTGCCCCGCGTCGTCCTGGCCGTCCCGAACGGCCGATCGACCCCGAGGGCGGTCCGGCTGCCGCGTTCGCGAAGCGTCTGCGAGCGCAGCGGCCACCGGGCCTGACCTTCGACCGAATGGCACGCATGACGCATTACTCGAAGCCGACACTGGCCGCCGCCGCGGCCGGACGGGAGGTTCCGACCTGGTCTGTGGCCTGGGCCTACCTGTTGGCGTGCGGTGTGACCGACGAGGAGCAGGAAGCCTGGCGCGACGAGCACCAGACCGCCGCCCGCGGACACAAGGCCTGGGTACGACGTGCTCCTGGCGGCCAGCCGGGTCAGGCGCAGGTGGTAGTGCCACGGCCGGAGGACGTGCGGACGCCCGAAGATCTTGCCGGCGCGCTCGATGCGCTTCGGCGTAGCAGGGGCCTGTCGTTTCGTGACATGGAGCGGCGGGCACGGTCGTGGACCCCACCGCGCACGCTGCCGATCCAGACGGCCCACGACGCGATCAGTGGCGGCAGGCCGTCCGAGCACACCCTGGAGGCCATCCTCGAGGTCTGCGACGTGCCCGAGGCCGCACGGCGAGCGTGGTTCGCCGCGTGGCGACGCACTGTCATCCAGACGGGCCACGACCGCGCGGTCGTCCGGGTAATGCGCATGCTCGCGCCGTCACCCCAGTCCGCGGAACTCGACGAAGCCCTCAAGGCCGTTAACAGTCTCGCGGTGCTGACTGACGCCGAGCCCGCGAACACGAACACCCCCCACACCCGCGAGCTCTACGTCGAGGCGGCGAAGCTGCTCAACTACCCGGACAATCCCGCGATCCGACTCAACGGAATCCGTTCGCTGGAGCGCATCGCGGTCGACTCCCCTAACGACCAGCACACCGTTGTCGAGATGCTCTCGGCGTTCGTACGCTCCCGTAGCACCGACCCGGCGCTGCGCCCGCCGGCGCCCACCGATGGAACGGACCCGCCACCGGTGCGGGAGGCCACCGACGTCCGTACTGCCGTGCAAGTCCTCGGACGCCTTCCCCGGCTGCCCGGCGTCCCGCGGGCGGACCTAACCGGCGCCGACCTCACCGGTGCTTCCAGCCTCGCCCACCTCGACCTCACCAACGCCGACCTGCGCGCAGTCCCACTCGGTCGAGCCGACCTCACCGACGCCCGGCTCGACGGTGCGACCCTCACCGGGGCCCGCCTGGACGAGGCAACCCTCGATGGGGCCTGGCTAGACGGAGCGACCCTCATCGCCGCCCGACTACGCCGAGCGAACTTGATCTACGCCCGGCTTAGCTGGGCGAACCTCACCGGCGCCCGGCTACGCGAGGCCGACCTCACCGGCGCCCGACTACGCGGAGCGACCCTCACCGGTGCCCGACTCGACAAGGCAAATCTCACCGGCGCCTGGATGGACGGGGCGACTCTCACCGGCGCCTGGATGGACGGAGCGACTCTCGACAGCACCTGGCTCGCCGGCGCGAACCTCACCGACACGAGGCTTGCCGGCGCGAACCTCACCGACACGAGGCTCGCTGGAGCGAACCTCACCGACGCACGCCTCCAGGGCGCGAACCTCACCAACGCATTCCTCGTCAACGCCCGGCTCGACGGAGCGAACCTCACCGACGCCAAGCTGACCGGAGCCGACCTCACCGGCGCCACCGGCCTTACCCAGGGACAACTCGACGTGGCGAACGGAGACGCGACCACCCGGCTACCCGCCGGGATCGCGCGGCCCGCCCCGTGGTCGACGATCCCACCGGGTCCCTGACCGGCCGGCCACGGCAAATCGTGAGGCCCATCGTTTCAGAAAGATCGCATGGGGTCCGGAAGGCACTCTGCGCATACCCCGCGAGCGCAGACGCCAGAGGGCCAACGCGGCAATCGAGACGAGTGTTGACGAATTGACCGACGCCTGCGTCGCCGCACGCGGAGAGCGGGAGAGTCCCTCGGGCCTGGCCTGCCTTGCCTCGCGAGGCGTCTTCGGTGCGGTCTCACGTGACGTTTTCCATCCTTGGAGTGAAGCGGCTGGCGCTCGTTTGCTGGTCAGGTACGTTGCTGCGCATGCCCGACCTCGACCCCGCCTCGCCCGCCGATGCGTACGCGGCCCTGTTGGAGGGCAACGCGCGTTTCGTGCATGGGGACCGGCTGCACCCCAATCAGGATGCCGATCGTCGATCCGCGGTGGCCCCGCGGCAGCACCCGTTCGCGGTGCTGTTCGGATGCTCCGACTCCCGCCTCGCCGCCGAGATCATCTTCGACCGGGGGCTGGGAGACCTGTTCGTGGTTCGGACCGCGGGTCACGTCGCGGGACCTGAAGTGCTGGGCAGCATCGAGTACGGCGTCGGTGTGCTGAAAGCGCCCCTCGTCGTCGTCCTGGGCCACGACTCCTGTGGCGCCGTCACCGCGGCTTCCGAGGCCGACCGTGACGGGGTCGCGCCAGCCGGCTATATCGGGGACGTGGTGGAACGGGTCATGCCGAGCATCCTCGAGGCCCGCGCGGCCGGCGCGACGGGCATCGACGAGTTCGTGCGGACCCATATTCAGCGGACGGTCGAAGGCCTGCTGGGACGGTCGGTGTTGTTGGCGAGCGAGGTCGCGGCGGGGCGGTGCGCGGTCGTCGGACTGTCCTACCGCCTCGCGGACGGAACCGTCGGCGTCGTGGCCAGCCACGGCCCACTACCCAGCGAAGTAGGCCGATGACCGCGTCCGCGGGTACACCGGCGGGGAACATGCGTCGCGGCAAGCGGGCCGGGCTGTCCCGGTAGGCCGATCACCCCGGGTCCGGTCGCGCCATGCAGTGCACCGGAAAACCGCACGGCGCCGGTATTCCGCTCGTCGCAAACCTGCCGGGGCCCCGGGTCAGTATTTTTTCTTGATGACGAAGTAGGAGCCGCGGATGGTTCCGGCCAGCTTCGACTTCTGCCGGGCGAACTTGAACGAGGCGAGTTCCTCGGGGATTTCCATCCCGTCGGAGAGCTTGAAACCGACCGCCCGTTTCCCGAGGTCGTCGAGGGCGTACATCACGTTGATCGACAGACCGTTCTCGTAGAAGACGTACGCGATCTTCAGGTCTTCGACCTGGAATGCGGTCGCCTCGAGCGGAGGGGAGGCGATGACGATGCCGCGTTCTTCCTCAAGGATCCGACTCACCCAGTCGATGGTCGACCCGGCGTCGCTCGCGGGCTCGACCGTGAAGACGTGGTCGTACTTGTTCTTGAAGTACCGGGCCTCGTTCGCGCGCAGACCAGCGAGCGCCGCCGCGGCCGGCGACGACTCCAGCCCCACGGTCGATACGGTGCCGAAGTCCACGGCGTAGGGCATGGCGAACTCCTCCGCGTGTGTGTCCGGTCCTACCTGGGACGATGCGCCGAACTCAGCGTAGGCGCTGGCCGTCAAGGTAACCGACCCGGGAGGTCAGACGCTCCGGACCCGACCGGCGGCGGGCCGAAGGTTTGGCGACCGGGCTGTGATCCGCCCACGGGGAGCCGCCGGCGGCCGGGTTCTCCTGAGGAGCGGCGTCGGTGCGCGGAGTGATTCAAGAAGCCGCCCCGGTGCCAGCGACGGGGCTGGGAACGCGGTCGAGGACGACGCCGAACCGGTCCCGGGACTGGCCAGCGGAAGACTGGCCGGCGGAAGACTGGCCAGGTCGCCGGGCTCAACGGTCGCTCGTAGAGGACGGGTGGGGCCCAGTCCTCCACCCACAACGCCTCCCTACGCAAGCAGAGGGGGCAGGTTGGCGGGCGGGTGAGGTTGACCGGCTGGTGGCCGATGACACCCCAGCATGCGCTACCGAAAACGGCCATCGTGGCTGCTAGCCTGCAAAAAAGGGGAATTCGGGCGGTGGGGAGCGGGCTGTGGTGGCGGACAGCGAGCCGGAGGAGTTCTCCTCGTTGCAGGAGTCGCTGGTCGACGGCCCCCGGGCGACCGTCGACCTGAGAACCGACGTCGCGCACTCCGCGCGCATCTACGACTACTTCCTCGGCGGGAAGGACAACTTCCCCGCGGACCGTCAGGCGGCGGCGCAGATCCAGGCGGCGTTCCCGCACACCCCGGCCGCGGCCGTCCAGAACCGGGCCTTTCTCGTGCGCACGGTCAGGTATCTGGCGCAGGCCGGCATCCGCCAGTTTCTCGACATCGGCACCGGCATTCCCACCAGGCCGAACCTGCACGAGGTCGTCCAGGCGGTCGCGCCGCAGTCCCGAGTCGTCTACGCCGACAACGACCCGATCGTGCTCGCCCACGCCCGCGCTCTGCTTACCAGCGATGCGCGGGGCCGGACCGCCTACCTGGACGCCGACCTGCGCGACCCCGGCCGCATCCTGGCCGCCCCGGAACTCCTGGACACCATCGACCTGACCCAGCCCGTCGCGCTGTCGGTCATCGCCGTCCTGCATTTCGTCCCCGTCGAGAACGACCAGTACGGCATCATCCGCACCCTGGTCGACGCGCTCCCGTCCGGCAGCTACCTGACGATGTCGTACCTGACCGCCGACCACAATCCCGACCAGGTCGCCAAACTCGTCAGCGCCTACCGGGCCCAGGGCATCGACGTCACCGCCCGTACGCAGGCCGAGGTCGCCCAGTTCTTCCAGGGCCTCGACCTCATTACGCCGGGGATCGTCCCCCTGCATCTGTGGCGCCCCGACGACCCGGCCTCCGCTGGTGATCCCGCCACCGAGGCCGGCGGCAACATCGTCTGGTCCGCCGTGGGCCAGAAGCCCTAGATCCCCCGAAGGGGGGTTCGCCCGGACCGAGTCCGGGCTCGGCGAGCTGCCTCGCGGCGGGCTATACGGTCTACACATGTCCGACTCCGTCGCCCGCCGAACGATCAGCCCCGACGGCATGGCCCCTCCGGCGGCCCGTTTTGCCCACGCGGTCCTGGTCGAGAACGCCAGCCGGTGGCTGCACACCTCCGGAGTGGTGCCGGTGGCACCGGACGGTTCGGTACCGGACGGAGTGTCGGCTCAGGCCAGCCAGGTGTGGACCAACATCGCCGCGATTCTGGCCGCCGCCGACATGACGGCCGGAGACATCGTCAGCATCACCACCTACCTGGTCGCGTCCGAGCAGACGCCCGGTCTGGCGCAGGCCATGGCGGCACGCGACGAGTTCCTCGGCGGCCGCCTGGTGGCCAGCACGCTGGTGACCGTCCCGGCCCTGGCCCAGCCGTCCTGGCTGCTCGAGATCGCGGTCGTCGCCGCGTCGTAAGCGGTCACGGGCGGCAGCACAAGAATGCCCGTCGTCTCCACCTCGGAGACTCCCACGTCGTATCAGGCCGTGCTCGGTCACGGCCCAATCGTCACGCGCCGCAACCATCGTTACGGCGAAGTTTCGGCTGTTCACGAAACACGGACGGGCCGGGCCATCTAGCGTGTCAGCCAATAGTGCGTGAGCGCTGCAGAGGGGATGGCCCATGACCATCAGAGGCAGGATCACAGTCTTCACGGCGGGCCTGTTATCCATTCTGGCCATGCTCGCCGCGACGTCGACAGCGGCGAACGCGGCCGCCGCGCCGGATCTCGCGGCGAGGACCCTGTCGGCGCAGGCCAGCGCCACATCCGCGCCGCTTTGCTCACCGACCCGGCCCACGACGCCGGCGCCGGGGGTCGGAACCGCGCAGTTCTCCTTCAACCGCGAATTCCTGCTGGCACTTGCCCAGGCCGGCGTCATCACCTACGCCACCGCGCCGGGCCAGACCAGCGTGTGCCTGAACCCGATCTCGGCGAGACTTACCTTCCCGCTTGAACCCGCGCAACGCGGCGCCGGCACGATAACCGCGCAGATCGACGGTCAGCTTGTCTTCCGCCGAGTTGGCACCGGAGCGACGGTGGCGCTCAGCCTGCGCACCTTCGGCCACCCGGCCGTCGGCAACTACGTGCTCATTAACGCGGACGTGCCGCTCGCCGAGCAGGTCCTGTTCTCCGTCGGGCTGCCGGACGCCACCGGCGCCTACCCCATTGGTTTTGCCCGCCCCGAGGTCATCAGCCAGCCGCTCGGCGTCGCCTTCACCTTCCAGGGACAGGCCGGCACGCTCACCACCGCCTATCCGGCACCCTGAACAGCGACACCCTGAACAGAGAAGTAGGTCACGTGGCGCCGGCCGCGCCCCGTCGCCAACCAGGTCTCGCGATGGGCCGTACGCGACGCGCGGCGCGGCCGTGACGTTGCGGTCCTGTCGGGAAAGCGATCGAACCGCCGCCGCCGACACTCGTGCGCCTACGATTTCGGCACCTCAATGCCGATAACGGAGTGATCCGTGTGTCGGAGGCCGTTTCTCGCCGGGCGGAGTCAGATGCTTGTTGACCGGGATCTCGTCGCGGGCGCGCTGCCGGCAATCGAGATCGGCGACGAGCTCGGCGCGGGTGCGTTCGGGCTGGTTCTCGCCGGCCGGCACCGCGGGCTTCGGCGTGACGTGGCGATCAAGGTGCTGTCGGCTGAGCGCGACCTCGACGGAGAGTTCGCGGCCGAGGCCCAGCTGCTCGCGCGCCTGGACCATCCGCACGTCGTCCGGGTGTTCGACTACGCCGAGACCGGCCGGCTGCGCCTGATCGTGATGGAGCTGCTCGCCGGCGGCACGCTCACCAGCCGGCTGGCCGAAATCTCGCCGCGGGCTTCCTGCGCGGTGGGCCTGGGCGTCGCGTCCGGGCTGGCGCATGCGCACCGGCAGGGTGTGGTGCACCGCGACATCAAGCCGGACAACGTCATGTTCGACGCCGCGGACAACATCAAGGTCACCGACTTCGGGATCGCGAAGATGTTCCAGGGCACGGCGACGACGGCCGGCGGGCAGGTCGGCACGCCGATGTACATGGCGCCCGAGCAGGTGCTCGGCGGCAGAGTCGGACCGGCCAGCGACATCTACTCGCTCGGTGTCCTGATGTACCGGCTGCTCGCCGGCCGGCCTCCGTTCGACGCCTCCTCGTCCCCGCACGCCATCTGGTACCAGCAGGTGGCCGTGCTGCCGGCGCCGCCGGAGGGCGTGCCCGCGGTCCTCGCCGAGGTCGTGCTGCGGGCCATGGCGAAGGAGCCGGCCGACCGCCACCCGTCCGCCACCGCGTTCGCGCGGGACCTCGCCGCGGCGGCCGCGACAGCGTTCGGACCCGGCTGGCTCACCCAGGCCGGCCTGCCGCTGCGCCTGGACGACGACGTTCGCGACGCCGCGGTCGGCCTGGCGGCTGCCAGCGCCGCGGCGCCCGCCGCCTACCACGGCGGCGCGGACCTGGGATCGGCCGACGATGCCGCGACGAACCTGCTCAGCCCGGTCGCTGTCCCCGTCGCCGGCCCGTTCCGGCCCTTGGACCTGCCCGCGGGCGCCAGCAGTCCCGCACCTCGCGACTTGGCTGAGTCCGGGCGCTTTGCCAGCGCGTCCAGAGATCCCGATCCGCACGCATCGGTGGCGTCCTCCGGACCGGCCGATGGTCGAAATTCCGGTCGATCCGGCGAGCCGAGCCGGCCCGCGAGCCAGGCCGGGGATGAGGCCCGGCGCGCCCGTTCCCGCCGTCCGCTGTGGTGGACGCTGGGCGGACTGGTCGCGATCGCGGCTCTGGTCGCGGCGATCGTGACCGTCCCGAGTCTGCTGCGCGCGGACGCGACCACGACCGTCCCGGTGCTCGCCGGCCTGGACAAGGCCGACGCCGAGTCCGCGCTGCGCCGCGCGGGCTTCACCTGGGCGTATGGCACCGCGGTGGTCAGCGCCGAGATTCAGCGGGACCATGTCGTCTCCCAGAGCCCCGGCAGTAACACGCGGCTCGCGAGCGGCGGACGGGTCACCCTCGTTCTCTCGCTCGGGGCAGCGGTCACCGTGCCCGATCTGACGGGCCTGACGACAGCGCAGGCCACGGCCGCGCTCAGGCGGGGCGGTCTGGGCGTCTCGGGCACCCGGGCGGAGCCGAGTGACACCGCGGCCGGCACCGTCACCGGCACCGATCCACGGGCCGGGACCAAGGTCGACCCGGGGGCACGACTCCTTCTCCTCCTCAGCGCCGGCCAGCCGGCTGCCCTGACACGGATCCCACCCGATCTCCTCGGCGCGCCGGTGGCCCAGGCCAGGACCCGTCTCGCCGACCTTGGCTTCGTCGATGTCAGGGTCCAGCGGGCACCGCGAGCCGACGCCACACCGGACACCGTCACCGCCGTCGACCCAGCCCCCGGTAGTTCGGTGCGCCCGGATACCGCGATCACGCTTACGGTGGCCACGGCTCCGGCCGTCGTCGTGCCGAACGTCGTCGTGCCCAACGTCGTCGGACGCGACCAGCAGGGCGCGGACCTCGCCATGGCAGAGGCCGGCTTCACGACCTCGGTCCTCGCCGCCACCGGCAGCGCCGGCCAGAAGCCGGGCACAGTCGTCCGGACCGACCCACCGGCCGGCCACACGGCCCCGAGGGACAGCGTGGTGACCCTGTACGTGGTCGACCCCGTGATCAGCGTCCCGGACGAGATCGGCAAGCAGCTCGCCGACGCGGAGGCGGATCTGACCAAGCACGGGCTGAAGTACACCGTCAAGGGCTCGCCCGGAGCCTGGGCACCGCTCGGGAGTGTCGTCGAGCAGAGCCCGAACCCCGACACCGGAGCCCACCAGGGCGACACGATCGAACTGATCGTGGCGACCGGCCCCACCGCCCCGCCAACCTGACACCACCGACCTGACACCGTGCGCTGAGCACAGGTCACGGTTGTCGGACTGGCCGGCGGCCATACTGAGGCGTGTCATTCACCCAGCGGCTCGATCGCCTGCAACGTCGTTTTCCGGGCGTGGGCTTCCCGATCGCCGTGGCTTACAAATACGCGGACGACTTCGGCGGGTACCTGGCGGCCCTGATGGCCTACTACGCCTTCGTCTCGCTGTTTCCTTTGCTGCTTCTGCTGACGACCGTGCTGGGCATCGTGCTGTCCGGGAACGCCTCCCTCGAGCACCGCATCGAGACGTCGGCGCTGCGTCAGATCCCGGTCGTGGGGGATCAGCTCGGCCATCCACACAGCATCGGCGGGGGAACGCTCGGGCTGGTCATCGGAATCCTCGGGTCGCTGTACGGCGCGTTGGGGGTCGCGCAGGCCGCCCAGCATGCGATGAACACCGCCTGGGCCGTTCCGCGGAACAACCGGCCCAACCCGCTCAAAGGACGGGGCCGCAGCCTGGCTCTCCTCGCCACGGCCGGGTTGGCACTGCTGGGAACCACCGTGCTGTCCACGCTGAGTGGCAGCAACGCGGGCGCGTTGGGCACGGTCATGAAGGGCGTGCTGTTGATCGGTTCAGTGCTGCTGAACGCGATCATCTTCGTCTTCGTCTTCAAGGTGGCGACGGCGCGGCGGCTGACTGTCCGCGAGGTCGCGCCTGGAGCGGTCATCGGGGCTGTCGCGTGGCAGCTGCTGCAGACCTTCGGCGTCGCCTACGTGGACCACGTCGTCAAGAACGCCAGCGCCACCAACAGCGTCTTCGCCCTGGTGCTCGGCCTGCTGGCCTTCCTCTACCTCACGGCCACCGTGGTCGTCGTCTGCGTGGAAATCAACGTCGTGAAGGTTGACCGTCTCCATCCGCGGGCGTTGTTGACGCCGTTCACCGACAATGTGGAACTCACCCGCGGCGACGAACGGTCTTACACCGGGCAGGCCGAAGCCCAGCGCAGCAAGGGTTTCGAGACCATCGAGGTCTCCTACGACCCGGCGCACATCGAGGACGATCCGCAGCGGTAGGTATCGACGGCCGCGAGCTGTCAGAGATCAGGCCGTGCGGGCTGCCCGGAGGCCTTCCCGGCCGGCGACGCGCCACGACCAGGCGACAGTGATCAGCGTGGCCACGACGGGCAGGGCGGTGCCGGTGATCCCGCGGACGGCGACGAAGACGTCGGTCGTCTGGGAGGTCAGCAGCCAGTATGTGAAAGCGGAGTTCCCGAGGTTGACCGCCGCCCACAGGAGGGTGAGCCCGAGAAACAGTTTCCGCACTCCGGGCAGGGCCGTCACGCCGGGAGGCAGCGGGCAGAAGTCGCGGGCCAGCCGGTGAACCAGCGGCCGCGGCGAAAGGGCGGACAGCAGGAACATCATTCCCACCACTCCCGCGACGATGACGGGCTGAAGAAAGTAGATGAAGGCGCTGCCGCTTATGATCGCCACCACGGTGCGCACGGTCAGCCCGACCGAGGACAACACGAGCAGTGCCGGGATGCGCTGCTTGGCGGCCACCCGCCGGCTCACCGCGGCGAATTCCCACGCCAGCGCCGCCAACGCCGCGAAGGTGAAGCTGGAAAAGTGCAGAACGATAAGAAAAAGACCCGCGGGGATGATCGTCGCCTCGATGAGATGAGGCAGCCCGTGTCTCGCGATCATCGTGGGTTTGGGGAGCCTGACGTCCACCCGCGGGTCCATTTCGCCGGATCCAGCCTCAAGGGCGGACGGGGCGTCGAAGGCCGACGTGGCTCCCGTCAGAAAAATCATGTCTCCAACGGTCGAAGCCGGCCGGCGGGCGCGCTACCGCCGCAACCATACGCCCGCCCGTCCTCGGCTCGGTCGGCGGCGCCCGCCAACCGAGGACTCGACCGTGTCAGGCCGAATCGAGCAGGACTCCCGGTTTGAACAGGCCCTCAAAATTGAGCAGGCCCTCAAAGGCGAGTCCGCGGCTGTCGGCCGGGCGGTGCTGAGCAGGATCGCGTCCGGCAGGGGCCGAGCTCAACCCAGCAGCCTTACCCGGACGGTCTCCGGCATCGCGGCCAGCGAGTCGAGGACGGCCGCCGGATAGTCGACGCCGATGTCGGTCAGCACGTACCCGTAGTCGCCGCGGGTGTCGAGGAGCTGGCCATCGATGTTGACCTTGTGCTCCGCGAGCAGGCTGTTGATCTTCGCGAGCACGCCGGGCACGTTGCGGTGCAGGTGCGCGATCCGACGCCCGCCCGGTCGCGGCGGGAGCGAGAGGTACGGCAGGTTGACGCTCATGGCCGTCCCGCCGTCGAACTGGTAGTCCCGCAGCTTGCCCGCGACGTAGCGGCCGATGTCCTGCTGGGCCTCCTCGGTCGAGCCCGCGATGTGCGGCGTGAGGATCACGTTCGGCAGGTCGCGCAGCTCGGAGCGGAACTCGTCGCCGCGCCCGGCCGGCTCGTGCGGGAAGACGTCGACGGCCGCGCCCGCCAGCGCCCCGCTCTCGATCTGCGCCCGCAGCGCGGCATGGTCCACCACGAAGCCGCGCGAGAGGTTGAGGAACAGGCTGCCGGGCCGCATGCGGGCGAACTGCTCGGCGCCGAACATCCCGCTGTTGCCGGCCCGTCCATCCACGTGCAGGGTCACGACGTCCGCGACCGCGAGCAGCTCGTCGAGGCTGCCACAGCGCCGCGCGTTCCCGAGCGCCAGCTTGTCGGCGGTGTCGTAGAAGTACACGCTCATGCCGAGCGCCTCGGCCAGCACCGACAGCTGCGCGCCGATGTTGCCGTAGCCGACGATGCCCAGCCGCCGGCCGCGGACCTCGTGGGCCGCCTCGGCAGACTTGTCCCACACGCCCGCGTGCATGCCGGTGTTCTTCGGGATCAACCGCCGCGTCAACGCGATGATCTCCGCGAGCGCGAGCTCGACCACGCTGCGGGTGTTGGAGAACGGGGCGTTGAACACGGCGACGCCGCGCTCACGGGCGGCGGCGAGATCGATCTGGTTGGTACCGATGCAGAACGCGCCGATGGCGAGCAGGTCCGGCGCCTCGTCGAACACCGCCTCGGTGACCTCGGTCTTCGACCGGATCCCCAGCAGCTGGACGCCATCCAGCGCCGCGATCAGCGCCTGCGGGTCCAAGGCCCGATCGATCGTCTCGACGTCGACCCCGGCGGTCCCGAGGATCGTCGCGGCATCCTGGTGGACGTTCTCTAGCAGCAGCGCGCGCACGGCGGGGGCCCTCATCAGCCGGTGACAGGTCCCTCGAAGTCTACGAAGCCGGCGGCCACTCCTTGCCCGGGAGGAGCGGCGTCGCACTGCGCCGGGCCGACCTCCGCTGGCCGGCGTAGCCAGTGGAGCCTCGAACGCCGGGTATGGCGCCCTGATATGGACGTAACCTGCCAGCGGTCGTAGCGGACAAGACGGAGCGGGTGGGGTGGATGGGTGAGGTCGCGGTTGTCACGGGGGCTGCGGGCGGTATCGGTGCGGCGGTCGCCCGGCGGCTGGCCGCCGGCGGGGTCCGCTGCGTCCTGGTCGACCGCAAGCCCGAGGTCGAGCAGGTGGCCGCCTCGATCGGTGGGGAAGCGGTCGTTGGTGACCTGGCCGACCCGGAACTGTCCGAGCGGATGGTCGCCGCGGCCGGCGGGCGGTTGGACCTGCTCGTCCTGAACGCGGGAATCAACTCGGTCGACAAGGATCCGGCCACGCTGGACCTTGGCCGCTATCAGGCCGTCGTGGGGGTCAACCAACATTCGGTCGTCTATGGGTTGCGTGCCGGGCTGCCGGTGATGCGCGCGGGCGGCGGCGGTTCGATCGTGGTCACCGCGTCGCATGCCGCTTTGCGCGGTATCGAGCAGGACCCGATCTACACGATGACCAAGCACGCGGTTATCGGCCTGGTCCGAGCCCTGGCAGGGCCGCTGTCCCGGGAGAGTATTCGGATTAGTGCGGTGTGCCCCGGGCTGGTCGACACCCCGTTGACCGAGCCGGCGCGCGATCGTTTCCAGGCTGCCGGTATCCCGATGCTCGGGGCCGACGACGTCGCGGCGGCGATTGTCGGGCTGCTGCGGGACGGTGCACCCGGGACCGAGCTCGTCGTGAGTCCTGGGAAGCCGCCCACCCGTTATTTCCCGGCGGCGCTGGACTAGGGCCCGCGCCTCGAGGGTCAGGCTGCCGCGAGGATGACGGCGGCCACGCGGTCGGGATGGTCGAGGGGGAGGAAGGTGCGTCCTCCGGCGACGGTCTCGAAGGTCGCGTCGGTGAAGGCGTCGGCGAGCCGCCGGCCCAGCTCGACGTCGAAATAGCGGTCGTCGTCGCCCCAGAGGACGTGGACCGGCCTGCCCAGCTTCTCCAGGCGGGTCGAGACGTCGAGCAGGTCCTCCGGGTCGATGCCGCGGGCCAGCTTGGCCAGGTCGCGGCGGATCCTCGCGTCGCCCAGCGGCCTGACCCAGGCGCCGGTCAACGCGGGGTCGAGGGGCCCGTTCGAAAGCGGCCCGAAGCCGAGCGGCCCGTGCCGCAGCCGGGTGGACCGCAGGCCGGGGACCATCGCCGCGACGATGCCCGGGTGGCGCAGGGCGCGCACGAGCAGCGTCAGGGGCGGCGGGGGAAAGGCGTCGAAGGCGTCGCAGTTGGTGAGCACGACCCGGCCGATGCGATCCGGGTCGGTGTCGAGCACGAACTGGGTGATCGCTCCGCCGGTGTCGTTCCCGACGAGGGTGACGTCCCGAAGGTCGAGCGCGGCGATCAGGTCGAGCACCAGCCGGGCGACGCCTCGCGGGGTGAGGTCGGCGTCGGCGTCCATCGGCGTCTGATGGGCACCCATCGGCAGGGTCGGGGCGTAGCTGCGCACGCCGTGCTGGGCGAGCAGGTCGGCGACGGGGGTCCACAGCTCGCCGTCCACGAGCACTCCGTGCACGAACACCACCGACGGCCGCTCCGACGCCGCCGGGCCCGCCGCTCGGCACCGGATCCGACCCTGGGGCAGTTCGATCACTTCGCTGAGCGCTGAGGCTTCCATGCGGAGAAACATACCGACAGACTGTATGTAAAACAACGGTGACGGCGGAGGAGAATCAGGCTGTGCCCTCGTTGCCCAGCCCAGAACCGACGACGCCGCCGCGGCGCCGTCAGGTGGATCGTTCAGCCACGACCCGAGCGGCCCTGGTCGCCGCCGGCCGGCGACTGTTCGCCGCGGAGGGTTTCGCCGCGGTCGCGACGGAGTCGATCGTGACGGCCGCGGGGGTGAGCAGGGGAGCGCTCTACCACCAGTTCACCGACAAGACCGCCCTGTTCGCCGCGGTGGTCGAGGCCGTCGAGGCGGACGTGGCGGCCCGCATCGCGGACGAGGTCGCCGCCGCGGGCTCGACCGACCCGATCGAGGCGATGCGGCTGGCCGCCCAGACCTGGCTGCGGATCTGCGTCGAGCCGGAGGTCCACCGGATAGTCCTGCTCGACGGTCCGTCGGTGCTGGGCTGGGCCGAATGGCGCGAGCTGTGCCAACGCCACGTCTTCGGCCTGGTGAGGGACGTGCTCGTCTGGGGGATGGAGATCGGCCGCATCCGGCGCCAACCGGTCGACCCGCTCGCCCACGTCCTCATGGGCG
This sequence comes from Frankia sp. AgB1.9, assembly GCF_016786355.1. Lineage (GTDB taxonomy): Bacteria > Actinomycetota > Actinomycetes > Frankiales > Frankiaceae > Pseudofrankia. The sequence continues at coordinate 20,853 of NZ_JADWYX010000052.1, read as the reverse complement.
CCAGCGACGAGGCGGCCCTCTACATCGCCCGCGCCCCCGACACCGAGACCGCCCGAACGGAGATGATCAACGCCCTCGGCCTCGTCATCGACGGCCTCACCCGCTGAGGCGTGGCACGCGCCCTGCTCGGCCATCCGCTGCGTCGGCCTTGATCGCGGTTTTGGCCCTGAGGTGGTCGTATCGGGGACGTTTCCACGACCACCCCAGGGCCCAAACGGCGATCATGACGGGTGCGGCGGCCCGCGACGAAGGCCGAGCCTTCTAGGAGCCGGAGGCCGAGGCGGGCACCGGGTCGCCGCACCAGAAGCCGCTCGGGCTGTTGCCCGGCACCGTCGCGAAACTGTCGCCTGACGCGCTCACCTTGAGGAAGTTGAAGCAGGAGACGGGGTCGTGCGGCTTGCTCAGGTTCGTCGGGGCGAGCAGACCGCCGGCGTCGTAGCTGGTGACCTTCCGCAGGTTGGTGATGAACGACTGCCTCGTGGGGCAGGCCCCGGCCAGCTCCAGGCCCTTGATCATCTCGTCGGCCGCCGCGTAGGAGACGATCGCGAGGTCGTCGAAGGGGCTCTCGGTCTCGGGGGAGTAGGTGGTCATGGCTTCCTGGTACGCCTTGATGGCCGGCGAGTTCGACGTGTACGACTGGAAGGCCATCGTCATCGACATGCCGGCCATCGCCTTGCCCCGCTGCTTGATCTGGGCGGGGCCGTAGTCGCTGGAGCTGAGGGCGACCTTGAGGTTCACGTTGGCGGCCCGGGCCGCGGCGTAGATGTCGATGAAGGCGTCGGCCTGAACCGCGCCGACCAGGGTGTCGGCTCCCTCCTGGCGAAGCTGCGTCGCCACCTTGGCCGGGTTGGACGAGTTCTCCGAGTAGGACGTCTGCCCCACCACGGTGATCCCCTGGCTGCGCAGGCTCGGGGCCATCTGGTCGGCGAGGTTCGCCGAGGTGGGCGCGCTCGGGTCGATCACGATGAGGGCCTTGGTGCCGCCCTGAGCCTTGATGTACCGGCCGTAGGTGTCGACCGCGCCGCCCTTGTTGAACAGGGAGCCGAGGTGGAAGACGTTGCTGTAGTTGCTCCAGATGGGGCTGGTGGGCAGGCCGGTGACCGGCACCCCGGCCTGCTGGAGCCAGCTCGCGGACTGGTCGGTGAGGTTGACCGTCTGCGCGATCAGGCCGAAGACCTGGTCGGTCTGGACGAGGGTCTGCACGGCGTGCGTGAAGACGCCCGCGTCTCCCTCGTCGTCCTGCCACGTGACATCGATCTGGCGGCCGTTCACCCCGCCGGCGGCGTTCTGCTTGGCGATGCGGGCGTCCACCGCGCCGCGCGCCGGCCGGAAGGCTTCAGCGACCGGGCCACCGGTGTCCGGCAGGACGAGCCCAATCTTGATTGAATTGGGCGTTACGCCGGGTATTCCGGCCGGGCACGACGCGTTGGGCCCCGCCGAGTGCGACGATCCGGAACCGCAGGCGACCATGGTCGACGCGACGACCAGGAGGGCGGCCGAGGCGGCCGTACGGGCCCGCAGGCGGTCGCGGGCCGCGGCTCGCGGCGCCCCGCTGTGGGCCGCTTCGCGCGGCGCCGCCGGCGACCCGGCCTTGGTCGCGGGACCGTGTCTCGTCACTCCCGGGCTCCCTCGTCATCGCGTGAAGAATGAATTTCGCTGCCGGCATTTGTGATCCTCAGCAGTATCACAGCCTGGCGAGACGCTCCGGGCTGCCCCTGCGCTAAGGGCGACCCGCTGCTCACCCGGTAACCAGGGGAAATCGAAGCGTGTCGACTTGCGTGTTGCCCGGCGGATCGGCCCGGGACCTCCTACCCCCCGCCCCCAGGATTCCTGTGGCGCACGACACACCAGGCCTGATTGTTGGCCGTGTTTTGAGAACCGACTCCTGTGGTCGGGAACACAAAGCCGCGGCCGTTCGGGAGCCGTCAACGGATTCCTGTGGCCGGCGACACGCCGCCGCGGATTCGGACGGCGCCGCTGGTCCATGGCCTGGACGGCGAGGGAAGCGGCGGGCCGGTCACCCGGCCGGGCTCCTGCGGCTCAACGGACCCTGCCGCTACGGGACCCGGTGCCCTGGCTAACATGCAATCGGCTGTCGATGTTGAATTCAACCCGGCCGTCTTGCATCAAACGGGCCTTCCAGCGGCGTTCGGACGCAATTCTTGCCGACAACCGACAGCTCGCGGTGCGAGACAGACCGGCAAGCGGGGAGAACCCAAGGCCATGGGTTGAGGCGCCCTAGCACGGCGCGGTCACATCCATTGTCGACGCTTGCAATCAAAATGGATTGGGAGGCAATGATCCGTACGCGACGCATCGCGTTGGGCGCCTTGGCGACCGCGACGGTGCTGCTGGCCGCTGGCTGCGGCTCATCGATCGGCGGGGGCGGCACAGGCACGCAGAGCACAGCCAACAGAACAGTGACGATCGGCGTACTCGCCGACCTCACCGGCCCGGCGGCGTCGGGAAGCAAGACGTTCGTCGACGGTGTCAAGGCGGGGACGTACCTTGCGTCCCGCAACGGCTACACGATCAAAATTGTCGTCGCGGATACCGCGACGAACCCGACGACGGCCCTCACGGCCGCTCAGAAGCTCGTCACCCGGGACCACGTGCTGGCGGTGCTGGCCCAGTCGGCCCTTCTCCTGACGACCTCGAACTACCTGACCGCGCACAACGTGCCCGTCATCGGCGGTGCCTCCGACGGGCCGGAGTGGACCACCTCGAAGAACATGTTCGGGGTTACCGGCGCGCTCCAGCAGACGAAGGTGGCCACGACCTTCGGCAAGCTCCTCGGCCAGCTGGGCGTCACCAACCTGGCCGCGCTCGGATACGGCGCCTCGCCGGTCTCCTCGGAGTCGGCCAGCTCCTCCGCGCTGTCGGCGCAGGTGTCGGGCGTCAAGGCCGGTTACCTGAACGCCAAGTTCCCCTTCGGTAGCACCGACGTGGGCCCCGAAGTGCTGGCGATGAAGGCGGCCGGCATCGACGGGATCTACCCCGCCGTGGACCCGAGCACCGCGTTCTCCCTTATCAAGGGCCTGCGTGACCAGGGGGTGAGCCTCAAGGCCGCGTTCCTGCCGACCGGGTACGGCGGTGACCTGCTGCAGGCTGGCCCGGGCGCGCTGAACCAGGCCGAGGGTGTCTATTTCACGCTCGGCTACGAGCCCGTCGAGATGAAGACCGCCGCGACGAAGCAGCTCGCGGCCGACTTCGCGAGCGCGAAGATCACCACCGCGCCGACGTACGCGTCCTACAACGGCTATGCCTCGGTCGGCCTGCTGGTCCGGGCCCTGAAGGCCGCCGGCGCGACTCCGACTCAGGCGTCGCTGATCAGTGCCCTGTCGAACATCCATGACTGGGACGCGATGGGCCTCTTCGGCGGCCACAAGGTCGACATCAACGACCGGACGAACGTCGTGGCCGGCCCGGACAACTGCACGTGGGTCACGAAGCTCGAAGCCGGCAAGTTCACGCTCGTCAAGGGCGCGGATCCGGTCTGCGGCGAGCTGGTCGCCGGTAAGACCGTCTCGCCCGCCACCTGACGCGTCCGCGTCAGGCCGAATCGCGTAGGGGTCTCGGGGCTCGTCCCCGAGGCCCCTACGACGTTTGGCCCGCGGATTGCTGCGTCGTGGTCCCTCAACCGGGCAGTCCGGCGGCCACGGCAGCTGAGTGAACCGAGCCCGCCGGCATCCGGTGCCCGGACGGCGACCTGGGCACCGGGTGACCGCGGGACGGCCATACTGGGCAGGTGAGATTCCGGACGACGGTCGAGCTCCACGGCGCCACCGCGACGGGCATCGAGGTGCCAGCGGACGTGGTCGCGGAGCTCAACAGCGGCAAGCGGCCGAAGGTCACCGTGACGATCGGGCCGCACTCGTACCAGACCACCGTCGCCCCCATGGGCGGCCGGTACCTCGTTCCGCTGTCCGCCGAGAACCGGCGCGCCGCCAAGGTCGCCGCGGGCGACGAGGTCGAGGTGGAGCTGGTTCTGGACGTCGCCCCTCGCGTCGTCGAGGTGCCGGACGACCTGGCGGCGGCGATCGCCGAGGTGCCCCCCGCGCAGGCGACCTTCGACGCGCTCGCGTTCACCCATCGCAAGGAATGGGTCCGCTGGGTGGTCGAGGCGAAGAAGCCCGAAACCCGCCAGACCCGGATCACGAAGACCGTCGAAGCTCTCAGCGCCGGCCGCCGCACGCGCTGAGACCCTTTCCTGACCGGACAGTTCTTCGCGTGACGCTTCCCTGACGGCCTAATCGACTGGAGACTTCCGTTCTGTGAGCATCCTCGACGACGCCCGCGAGGGCATGGACCTCGACGTACGACCGCAGGACGACCTCTTCGGCCACGTGAACGGCCGGTGGCTCGTCGAGGCGGAGATCCCGTCGGACCGCTCGAGCTGGGGCCCGTTCGTCCAGCTGGCCGATGCCGCCGAGCAGCAGGTCCGCGACATCATCACCGACCTAGCCGCGCAGGACCCGGCCACGCAGGCCGAGGACGCGCGGAAGATCGCCGACCTCTACAACTCCTTCCTGGACACCGAGGCGATCCAGGCGCTCGGGCTGGATCCCGCGCGGACGCTGCTGGAGGCAGCCCGCGGGCTGCTCGACGTCCGCGACCTCGCCGCGTTCCTCGGGACGTTCGAGCGGATCGGCGGCAGCGGGCTGTTCGGCTCCTACGTCGACACCGACGACCGCAACTCCGACCGGTACCTGTTCCACCTGCTCCAGGGCGGTCTCGGGCTGCCGGACGAGTCGTACTACCGCGACGAGAAGTTCGCCGAGATCCGCGCGAAGTACGTCGACTACCTGACCCGCGTGCTGGGGCTGGCCGAGCATCCCGACCCGGCGGGTGCCGCGCAGCGGGTCCTCGCGCTGGACACGCTGCTCGCGAAGGGCCACTGGGAGCGGGCCGACACCAGGGACGTCCAGAAGACCTACAACCTGAAGACGGCCGGAGAGCTGGCGGCGCTGTGCCCGGCCTTCGACTGGGACGTCTACGTGACGAACCTCGGCGGCTCGCTGACCGGCCCGGGGGCGACGCTGGCCGAGGCGTGCGTGCGCCAGCCGTCGTACTTCGAGCATCTCTCGACGGTGCTGACCGACACGCCGATCGAGGTGTGGCGCGACTGGCTGGTCAGCCACGTGCTGCGCTCGGCCGCTCCCTACCTGTCGGACCCGTTCGTCGAGGCGCACTTCGACTTCTACGGCCGCACCCTGTCCGGCACCCCCGAGCTGCGGGCCCGGTGGAAGCGCGCGGTGTCGTTCGTCGAGGGCTCGATCGGTGAGGCCGTCGGCAAGGAGTACGTCGCCCGCCACTTCCCGCCGCGCGCCAAGGCGCAGATGGACGACCTGGTCGCGAACCTGCTCGCGGCCTACCGTTCGTCGATCTCCCGGCTGGACTGGATGACGGACGAGACCAAGGAACGCGCGTACGAGAAGCTCGAGACGTTCCGGCCCAAGATCGGCTATCCGGAGCGGTTCCGGGACTACTCGAAGCTCGCGGTCCGCCGGGACGACCTGATGGGCAACGCCCAGGCCGCCTCCGCGTTCGAGACCGACCGGGACCTGGCCAAGATCGGCGCCCCGGTCGACCGCGACGAGTGGTTCATGCTGCCGCAGACGGTGAACGCCTACTACAACCCGGGCACGAACGAGATCTGCTTCCCGGCCGGCATCCTGCAGAGGCCGTTCTTCAGCCCCGACGCCCACCCGGCCGAGAACTACGGCGGCATCGGCGCGGTCATCGGCCACGAGGTCGGGCACGGCTTCGACGACCAGGGTGCGCAGTACGACGGCGCAGGCAACCTGAACGACTGGTGGACCCCGGCAGACAAGGCCGCCTTCGAGGTGAAGTCGAAGACCCTGGTCGAGCAGTACAACGGGTTCGAGCCGCGCAACCTGCCGGGGGAGAAGGTCAACGGCGCCCTCACCGTCGGCGAGAACATCGGCGACCTCGGCGGCCTGACCATCGCCCACGTGGCGTACGTCATCTCCCAGGGCGGCACCGCGGCCCGCGAGGACCGGCGTCGGCTGTTCATGAACTGGGCCTACGTGTGGCGGACCAAGCGCCGGCTGGAGCTGGAGCGGCAGTACCTCACCACCGACCCGCACAGCCCGCCGGAGCTGCGCGCGAACATCGTGCGCAACCTCGACGAGTTCCACGACGTGTTCGACACCGCCCCCGGCGACGGGCTCTGGCTGGAGCCGGCCGACCGGGTCCGCATCTGGTAGCCCGCTCCTTCAGCCGGTCCGACCGCCCTGGCCCTGACGAACCGTGGCCAGGGCGGTCGCCGGGTCAGCCGATGGTGACGACGACCTTCCCGCGGACGTGGCCGGCCTCGACCTGGCGCAGCGCGTCCGCGGCCTCGGGCAGCGACCAGACGCGGTCGAGGACAGGGGTGAGCCTGCCGGCTTCGAGCAGGCCGGCGAGGGTGCGCAGGTCGGCCCCGTTCGGCTTGGCGACGAGCGGCCGGATCCGCTGGCGGACGACGAGGCCGAGCGCGGCGCCACCCGCGAACCGCCCGACGGCGCCGAACACCTTGCCCGGGGAGCCGCCGCCGTTGAGCAGGAGGATCCCGCCCGCGGCCAGCAACCGGCGCAGCCGGCGCGCCGGCAGGTTGCCGACGTTGTCGAGGATCGCGTCGTACCGCTCGGGTGAGGCGAGGACGTCCCGCGCCTGGTAGTCCACGACGTGCGCCGCGCCCAGCGAACGCACCAGCTCGACGTTGCGGGAGCCGCACACCCCGGTGACCTCGACGCCGAGGCCGGCCGCGAGCTGGACGGCGAAGGTACCGATGCCGCCGGCGGCCCCGTTGACGAGCAGCCGCTGCCCGGCGCGCAGCCCCGCCGCGTCCCGCACCGCCCGCAGCGCGGTCAGCGCCGCCAGCGGCACCGCGGCCGCCTGCTCGAACGTCAGGTTCGGCGGTTTCGGCGCCCACGCGCCAGGGGGTCCGACGAGCGCGTACTCGGCGAGCGCACCCGGGCAGAAGGCCAGCACGTCGTCGCCGACCGCGACCCCGTCGACGCCCGCGCCGACCGCCTCGACCGTTCCCGCTGCGTCGAGACCGGCCACCCGGGACCTCGGCCGCCGCACGCCGACGCCGCCCATCAGCCGGGCGACGTACGGGTCGCCGCGCAGCATGTGCCAGTCGTACGGATTCAGCGCGGCCGCGCGCACCCGTACCAGCACGTCGCCGGCACCGACCCGGGGAACGTCGACGTCCGCCAGCCGCAGCACGTCCGGCGGGCCGAACCGGTCCTGGACGATGGCCTTCACGACCTGGGCCCTGTCACGATCGCGCCTCCTGGTTTCGGTCTCCGGTGACCACGGTCCCTGGCCGGCGTCGGGCCTCGGTCGAAGATCTGTTGCGTTATGGTTGAGCCGAAAACCGCCCGTACCGGGTGAGGCGATCGTGGGTGACAAGGCGGTGGACGCGCTGGTGACCCACGGCGCGATGGCCCACGGCGGCGCGACCGGGTCTGGGGTCAGGGTCCGTCTGCTCGGTGGCGTCGGCGCCAGCACCGATGACGGCCAGCCGGTGGAGGTGGGCCCGCCGCGGTGCCAGGCGCTGCTCGCCGCGCTCGCGCTGTCGCCGGGGACGGCACTGTCCGTGGCCCGGCTCGTCGACCTCGTGTGGGGTGCGGACCGGCCGCGCACCGCCGAGCGGACCCTGCATTCGTACGTCGCCCGGCTGCGGCGCGCGCTCGGCCCGGCGGCGATCACGACGGTCGGCGCCGCCTACCGGCTCGAGGTGGCGGCCGACGCCGTCGACGCCCTGCGGTTCGCCCGGCTGGTCGAGACCGGTGACACGGCCGCCGCGCTCGCGCAGTGGGTCGGCGCGCCGCTGGCCGGCCTGCGGGTGACGCCGGGTCTGGCCGCCATCGCCGACGGGCTGGCGGAACGATGGCTCGTCGCCGTCGAGACGGACCTCGCCGGGCGGATCGAAACCGACCCGGCCGGGGCCCTCGGGCGGCTGGCCGAGCTGACCGCGAGCCACCCGGCCCGCGAGGAGCTCTGGGCGCTGCGGATGACGGCGTTGTACCGGACCGGGCGGCAGGGCGACGCGCTGGGCGCCTACCAGACCGCGCGCCGCCACCTCGTGGAGCAGCTCGGCGTCGAGCCCGGCCCACGGCTGCGCGCGCTGGAGGCGATGGTCCTCGGCCAGGACACCCGGCTGGCCATCCCGGCACCCGCCCCCGGCCGGCCGGGGAACCTGCCGCTGCGGCTCGGACGGCTGATCGGCCGGGACGCGGACCTGGCGGCCGTCCGGCTGGCGCTGTCCTCGTGGCCGGTGGTCACGCTGGTCGGACCGGGCGGGATCGGGAAGACCTGCCTCGCCGTCGCCGCGGCCGGTCGGGAGGACGACGCGGACGGCGCCTGGCTGGTCGACCTCGTCCAGGCCGGCTCGGCCGCGGACGTCCCACGCGCTGTCGCCTCGACGCTGGGCGTCAAGGAAAGCGCTGGGCGCGACCTGACCAGCTCCGTCGTCGCCGCGCTGCGGTACCGGCGGATGTTGCTGATCCTCGACAACTGCGAGCACGTGCTGGCCGGCGCCGCCGCGCTCGCGCAGGCGGTCGCGGACGGCTGCCCGCACACCCGGGTGCTGGTCACGTCGCGGGAGCGGCTCGGCCTGCGTGGCGGCCACGAGTGGGTCGTCCCCGTCGGGCCGCTGGAGCCGGATGGTCCCGGAGTGGAGCTCTTCCGGGAACGCGCGGCGGCCCTGGCGGTGCCGCCTGACCCGGCGGGCCCGAACGGCGCGGCGCGGGCCGAACCGCCCGGGATGGTGACGCCCGATCCCGTCACCGAGATCTGCCGCCGGCTGGAGGGTGTGCCGCTCGCGATCGAGCTGGCCGCCGCGCGGACGACGACGCTGCACCCCGCGGACGTGCTGGCCCGGCTCGACGACCAGCTGCGGCTGCTGGTCACCGTCGACGGTGGGCAGGCCGGTACGGGCCGGCACCACGCGATGCGGGCGACCATCCAGTGGTCGTACGACCTGCTAACCCCGGCCGAGCGGACGCTGCTGCGCCGTCTCGCCGTCTTCATCGGGGCCTTCGACCTGCCCGCGGCCACGGCCGTCGCGGCCGGCCCGGCCCCGTTCGGTCCGGCTCCGACGCCGGGCGACGCGACAGCCGATGCGGGCGACGTCGACGAGGCGCTGGCTGGGCTGGTCGCGCGGTCGATGGTCGTCGCCGAGCCCGGCGCGGCGCGGCGGCGGTTCCGGCTGCTCGAACCGATCCGGCACTTCGCCGTCGAGCGGCTCGGCGAGGCTGGCGAGACCGACGTCCTGGCCGACCGGCACGCGGCCTGGTGCGCCAGCCGGGTCGACGCGATCCACCGACTGCTGCTGGGTCAGGACGAGGTCGCGGGTGTCGTCGATCTCGACGAGCTGTGGCCGAACCTGCGGTCGGCCTTCGACTGGGTCATCCGGCACGCGGACCGGCGTCTCGCGTACGCGCTGGTCCGGCCGCTCGTCACCGAGATCCCGCGCCGCAACCGCGGCGAGCTGGGTGACTGGGTCGAGCGGCTGCTCGCGCTGACCCGGGCCGAGGACGTCGACGTCGTCGTCTTCGGGCTGGTCTGGGCTGGACAACGGTACAAGCTCGCCCAGGATCCGGCCGCCTTCGACCGGCTGCTCTCACGAACCGTCCCCGTCGTCGCCGAGCCCAGCTCCGTTGGCTCCGGGTCCACCGGCGCGCCGGCCGGCGGGATCGTTGGCGTGGCGGTCCAGCACGGGCTGGCCTCCGTACGCCAGGACTTCCCGGCGCTCGGGATCCTGACCCCGTCGTTGATCGCGTGGTTCCGCGGGCGGGGGGACGATGACCTGGCCGAGCATCTGGAGCTGGACGTCGGCGCGTCGCACGTGTTCGGCGGCCGGTTCGCCGAGGGCGACGCGACGGTCGGCGCGCTGGTCGAGCGCTATCGCGTCGTCGGCCCGCCCACGTTGCTGAACATGGCCCTGCTGCTGCTCGGGTACGCGGCGCTGCTCCAGAATCGGCCGGCCCACGCCGAGGAGCTGCTGGGCGCGGCCGTCGAGGTCGAGGTCCCCGCGCGCACCCATTCGCCGAACCGGTGCGTCGAGGCCCGCGCGTACTTCCGGCGGGGCGACCGGGCCCGCGCGTACGACATCCTGCGCGAGCACGTGGACGAGCTGCTCGACAGCGGCAACATGCAGGCGATCTGCGTCACCGCCGTCGAGTTCGTCAACATGATGACCACGGTCGACCGGCTGGCCGAGGCGAACCGGGTCCTGCTGCACCTGGACCGGGTCGCCCCCTACTGGGCGACGCTGGTGGCGCAGGCCCGGCAGACGATCGACGCGGCGGGCAGCCGGCCGCCCGAGCCGGACCTCGACGACCACGAGGCGCTCGAGTACATCCGCGCGGTACTGACCGAGCTCACCCCGTCCACCCGGGTATGACCAAGCCGGGGTCGCCCCCTGGCCGCCCCGCCGGATCTCCGCCACGAGCCACAGACCGCCCGCAAGCTCGATTCCGGCAGCCCTCGTCGCCGGCCCGCGATCCATGGCCGTCGAACGCCAAGATCGCAGTCTTGGCCCTCTGGTGGTTGCGGAAATGCGCTGATCACGACCACCCGAGGGCCAAAACAGCGATCTTGGGCCGGCGGGCGCCGGGTGGAGGCTTCAGCGGCCGAGCTGCTTGCGGGCCAGGGTGACCAGCTCGGCGTTGGTGTTGGCGTGGCCGGCGATGCCCCAGGCTCCTTCGGGGGCCTCGGTGAGCAGCACCCAGGTCCGCTCGGTGAGGCCGGGGTCGCCGGCGGTCTCGGCGATGGCGTCGGTCAGCCGGCGTACTGCGGCCAGCTGCTTGTCCCGGTCGAGGGCGCCGGCATTGGTGAGGATCTGGACGCGGACGTAGTTCTGGTCGCCCTCGACGTTCGAGATGGCTCCGGCGGGCAGCTCGTGGATGAAGGCGGCGGTGTTGGCCCGGAACAGCGGGATGTCCGGCACCTGCTCGACCTCCATCAGGGTCCGGGCGAGCAGGGTGGCGAGCTTGTGCGGCTCGGGGAACGTTCCGGCGGTGGCGTACACGTCGATCATCGGCACGGCGGGCTCCTCGTCGATCACTACCAACTATGGTGGTCTGCATAGTAACGACAAACTATGTAGGTCTGCATAGTTTGGGAGGTGTGGGCATGGCCAGGGGCGATGTGCGGGCACGGATGGTGGCCGGCGCGGTTCGGCTGCTCGCCACGAAAGGCCTGGAGGGGACGTCGTTCGCCGAGGTTCTCGCCGCGACCGGGGCGCCTCGGGGTTCGACGTACCACCACTTCCCGGGCGGCAAGACGGAGCTCGTCGGCGCCGCGCTGACCGTGGCGGGCGAGTATGCCCTCGCGGCGATGGAGCCCGTGCGTGGGCAGCCGGCCCCGGTCGTCGTCCGGCAGTTCCTGGCCCTGTGGCGCCAGCTGCTGGCGGCGACCGAGCTGCGGGCCGGCTGCGCGGTGCTCGCGGTGACGGTCGCGGCCGACGACGCGGACCTGCTCGCCCAGGCCGGCCAGGTGTTCCGGGCCTGGCGCGGTCACCTCGCCGCGCTGCTCACCGAGGGCGGAATGACGGAGGACCGGGCTCATCAGCTGGCGGCGCTCACCATCGCGGCCAGCGAGGGCGCCGTCGCCCTCGCCCGCGCCGAACGCGACTGGGCGCCCTTCGACCTCGTAGAGTCCAGCCTCATCGCCGCGGCCGAACAGGCCAGCCAGAGTTGAGACCCGCTCGCGAGTCCTACACAGTGCTCGCCGAGAACGGCGACGCGCGCGCAGGTGTAGGACTGAACGGATAGTCCACCGGGATCACCTACCCGAAGGTGTCGAGGCGGAGATTCGGACGGCCAGCCGGCTCGGCCAGCATTGACCGGCAACCGGCAACCGGCAACCGGCGGGCCGCTGGGACGCGAAGCCGTATTGAGGTCGCTCGACGACGTCGGCGGTGCTTGGGTAGATTGTGGGCACGGCGCCGCGTGTCGGTCACCGGCTGGGTGAGGCATGGAGGCGTCCGCGATATGCCTTACGGAGGCATTCCGCAGATGTCAGTCGAATTGAACCACACGATCGTTCATGCCCGGAACAATCGGGAATCCGCCGAGTTCCTGGCGGAGATTCTCGGCCTCGAGGTCGGGGCCGAATGGGGCCCGTTCATTCCGGTTTCTACCAGCAACGGCGTGGCGCTCGACTTCGCCAGTGTCCCGGCCGAGTCGATCGCTCGGCAGCATTACGCCTTCCTTGTCGCCGACGACGAGTTCGACGCGGCGTACGCCCGGATTCAGCGGGACGGGATCGCCTACTACGCCGACCCAGGCCTGAAGCACCCGGGCGAGATCAACCACCACCACGGCGGACGCGGACTCTACTTCCTCGATCCGGCCGGCCACGGCATGGAGATCCTCACCCGCCCCTACGGCAGCCCCACGATCAGCACTCCGGCGATCGAGGTATCGGCGCGAGCGCCAGAGTGAGGGCGTAAGACGAGAGTGCCGGGCAATGAGGCCGTCGCGAGGGCGCCAGGGCGAGAGGGGGACTCGGGACTTTCCCGTGGATCAAGATGGCTGACCGAGGATCGATGGGAAGCACCGAAGCTCGTTCCTCGCGGCGGCTTGTCGGGTCGAATTCCATACCAGACTGGCGATCACCGACCGGTGGTGGTCCTCGTCGGCGCGATGATCGCGGACCAGGTATTCAATCCGGCACCCCGGGTCCTGTATGTCTCATTTATCCATACCGGGTTCGCGATCATGGTGGTTCCGGTGAACGGAAACGGCCGAAGATCGCCAGTTGGGTATGGAATCTGGCCGCGCCGACCGAACTGGAGATCCACGGGACACGGCCCAGCTAGTCGAGGGCGCCAGCGCGCCGCCCAGCGGAGCGCTGGCCGAGGTTCCGAGCCACCTGTCGTCGCGACCAGACCGAGAGTCCTACGCCGCGGCCGCCAACAATGCGTAAGCGTGGCCCTAGCGTTGGACTGAACGGAGGTCGCCGGCCGGTGGGTGTCGCGTGTCGATCTCCGCGTTCCGCGGAACGTGGGCGGGTGAGATGCGCGCCGGTGAGATGCGAGCCAACGGGTGTCGCGTGTCGATCTTTGCGTTCCGCGGAACGCGGCCGGCCGCCGGGTCGGTCCTACGCCCGGCCCCGCTGGCTGCAAGTTCCCCTGCGCAGCCAGCGATCAAGGAAGCCTCGGGACCCCTTGATCACTTGTTGCGTAGGCAGGCGGGCGTTCGACGCCCCAATTTGTCGCCTTTTTCCTGCGCAGTTCTCGATCAACGGGTGGCAGCTTGCCCAGCTAGCCGGATGATCGGCGTCTGCGCAGGCAAGTCGGCGCCTCGGATCAGCCGGGGCGGCGATGGCGGGGAGGTGATGGCCGGGCGATCAGATGGTCAGGTTCTGGCCAGGGACCTGCGGTCGGCCGTCAGCGGGTGGTCAGCCAGGTGTCGGCGGCGGGCGGGGTCAGGACGTCCTGGACTCGGGCGAGGAGTTCGTCGACGTCGACCGGCTTGGTGACGTACTCGTTCGCGCCGGCGTCCAAGCACTTCTGGCGGTCGTCGGGCATGGCCTTCGCAGTGACGGCGATGATCGGTAGTTCGGTGAACCGCGTCATGGCCCGGATCGCGGCCATGGTGGTGTAGCCGTCCATCTCCGGCATCATCACGTCCATCAGGACCAGGTCGGTCGACGGGTTGGCCAGTAGCTTCTCGATCCCCTTCCGGCCGTCCGGGGCATGGTCCACGGACGCGCCGTAGAACTCCAGGATGCTGGTGATGGCGAAGACGTTGCGGACGTCGTCGTCCACCACGAGAACCGAGCGCCCGACCAGGATGTCCTCCTCGTCCGGTGCGCCCGCCGGCTCCCCGGCCGTTCCCGGCAGAGCCGGACCTGCCGTTCCCAGCAGAGCCGGACCTGCCGTTCCCAGCAGAGCCGGAGAGGAAACAGGAACGCCCGGCCGGCCGGTGCGCGGCGGGCCGTCGTTCGGCCGATCGGCGCGCGGGCCGGACGGTTGTGCGGTCGTCCGGTCCCGTGCCACGGGCGCTCGGTCTCGCTCGGCGTTCGCCCAGTCTCGTTCGGCGGTCGCGCGGCTGCGCTGGGTGGGGGTCGCGTCGGTAGTCGCGCGTTCGACGGCGTCCTGGGCCGGGTCCGCGGCGGGCACGGCGGCGACCGTCTCGACGGCCGCGGCCAGGGTGGTCGCGACGGCATTCGCGGCGACGGCGCCCGCCCCGCTGGCACCGGCCGAGATGGCGTCCGCCAGGCCAGAGCCCACCGTGTCGCGCGGCAGCTCGGGGCTGGTCAGCTCGGCCGGCGGGTTCGTGGGCAGATCCAGGGTGAAGGTGCTTCCGCTGCCGTAGACGCTGCGTGCGCGGATCTCGCCGCCGAGCAGGGTGGCGACCTCGCGGCAGATGGACAGCCCCAGGCCGGTGCCGCCGTAGCGGCGGCTGGTGGTGCCGTCGCCCTGCTGGAAGGCGCCGAAGATCCGGTCGAGGTTCTCCTCGGCGATGCCGATCCCGGTGTCGGTGACGGCGAACAGGACGTGCTCGCCGCCCGGCCGGCCCGAGGCGGGCGTCGTCATCGTGATCGTCAGCTCGACCCGGCCCTGCTCGGTGAACTTCACCGCGTTCGAGAGCAGGTTGCGCATGATCTGGGCCAGGCGGTGGCGGTCGGTGAGCAGCCGGTCGGGCACGTCGGGCCCGATCTCGACCTTGAGCCGCAGGCCCTTCTCGGTGGTGACGGGGGCGAACGTGGCCCGCAGGTCGTCCACCACGGCGGCGAGCGCCACCGGCTCGACGTGCAGGTCCATCTTGCCGGCCTCGACCTTGGACAGGTCGAGGATGTCGTTGATGAGCTGGAGCAGGTCCGAGCCGGCCGAGTGGATGACGTGGGCGTACTCGACCTGCTTGGCGGTCAGGTTGCCCTTCGGGTTGCGGGCCAGCAGGCCGGCCAGGATCAGCAGGCTGTTCAGCGGCGTGCGCAGCTCGTGGGACATGTTGGCCAGGAACTCGGACTTGTACTTCGAGGCGAGCGCGAGCTGGCGGGCCCGTTCCTCCAGCTCCTGGCGGGCCTGTTCGATCTCGCGGTTCTTGACCTCGATGTCGTGGTTCTGCTGGGCGAGCAGGTCGGCCTTGACCTCCAGCTCGTCGTTCGAGCGCTGCAGGTCCTCCTGGCGGGACTGCAGCTCCTCCGACCGGGCCCGCAGCTCGCCGGCGAGCCGCTGGGACTCCTCCAGCAGGGCGTCGGTGCGGGCGTTCGCGACGATCGTGTTGACGTTCACGCCGATCGTCTCGGTGAGCTGGTCGAGGAAGGCGTGGTGCACTGCGGTGAAGGGGTTGAACGACGCCAGCTCGATGACGCCCAGCGCCTGGTCCTCGAACAGGATCGGCAGCACGACCAGGGCGGCGGGCGCGGCCCGGCCGACGCTCGAACCGATCGTGATGTAGTCGGGCGGGGTCTTCTCGACGACGATGGTGCGCCGGGTCCTGGCCGCCTGGCCGATCAGGGACTCGCCGAGGCCGAAGCGGCGGGGCGTCGTCGCCGCCGGCTGGTAGCCGTAGCTCGCGATGAGGTCGAAGGCGGGTGTGTCGACCGAGGAGTCGACCAGGAAGAACGTGCCGTGCTGACCACCGACCATCGGGGCCAGCTCGTCGATGACGAGCTGCGCGACGGTGGCCAGGTCGCGGTGGCCCTGCATCAGGCCGGCGATGTGGGCCAGGTTGGTCTTCAGCCAGTCCTGTTCCTGGTTCATCCGGGTCGTGTCCCGCAGCGACAGCACCATCGCGTTGATGTTGTCCTTGAGCTCGGCCACCTCGCCCTGCGCGTCGACGGTGATCGACCGGGTGAGGTCGCCGGTCGCGACGGCGCTGGTCACGGCCGCGATGGCGCGGACCTGGCGGGTCAGGTTCCCGGCGAGCTCGTTGACGTTCTGGGTCAGCCGCTTCCAGGTGCCGGACACGCCCTCGACCTCGGCCTGGCCACCGAGGGCGCCGTCGGTGCCGACCTCGCGGGCCACCCGGGTCACCTCGGCGGCGAAGGAGGAGAGCTGGTCGACCATCGTGTTGATGGTCTCCTTGAGCTCCAGGATCTCGCCGCGGGCGTCGACGTCGATCTTGCGGGTCAGGTCGCCCTGGGCCACCGCGGTGGTCACCTGGGCGATGTTGCGGACCTGGCTGGTCAGGTTGTTGGCCATGAAGTTGACGTTGTCGGTCAGGTCCTTCCAGGTGCCCGACACGCCCTTGACGCTGGCCTGGCCGCCGAGCCGGCCGTCGGTGCCGACCTCACGAGCCACCCGGGTCACCTCGTCGGCGAAGGCGCCCAGCGTGTCCACCATCGTGTTGATGGTCGACGTCAGCGCCGCGACCTCGCCCTTGGCCTCGACCGTGATCTTCTGGGAGAGGTCGCCGCGGGCGACGCCGGTGGCGACCTGGGCGATCGAGCGCACCTGCGCGGTCAGGTTCGACGCCATCACGTTGACGTTGTCGGTCAGGTCCTTCCAGATGCCGGACACCCCGCGCACGTTGGCCTGTCCGCCCAGGTTGCCCTGGGTGCCGACCTCGCGGGCGACGCGGGTCACCTCGTCGGCGAAGGCCGAGAGCTGGTCGACCATCGTGTTGATGGTCTCCTTGAGCTCCAGGATCTCGCCGCGGGCGTCGACGCGGATCTTCTGCGACAGGTCGCCCTGGGCCACCGCCGTGGTGACCTGGGCGATCGAGCGCACCTGGTCGGTCAGGTTGCCGGCCATGACGTTGACCGACTCGGTCAGGTCACGCCAGGTGCCGGAGACACCCTTCACGTCGGCCTGGCCGCCGAGCCGGCCGTCGGTGCCGACTTCGCGGGCGACGCGGGTGACTTCGTCGGCGAAGGAGGAGAGCTGGTCGACCATCGTGTTGATGGTGTTCTTGAGTTCGAGGATCTCGCCGCGGGCCTGGACGGTGATTTTCTGGGAGAGGTCGCCGCGGGCGACGGCGGTGGCGACCTGGGCGATGTCGCGGACCTGGCCGGTGAGGTTGCCGGCCATGGCGTTGACGTTGTCGGTGAGGTCCTTCCAGGAGCCCGACACGCCTGGTACCTCGGCCTGGCCGCCGAGCTGGCCCTCGGTGCCGACTTCGCGGGCGACGCGGGTGACTTCGTCGGCGAAGGAGGAGAGCTGGTCGACCATCGTGTTGATGGTGTTCTTGAGTTCGAGGATCTCGCCGCGGGCCTGGACGGTGATTTTCTGGGAGAGGTCGCCGCGGGCGACGGCGGTGGCGACCTGGGCGATGTCGCGGACCTGGCCGGTGAGGTTGCCGGCCATGGCGTTGACGTTGTCGGTGAGGTCCTTCCAGGAGCCCGACACGCCTGGTACCTCGGCCTGGCCGCCGAGCTTGCCCTCGCTGCCGACCTCGCGGGCCACCCGGGTGACCTCGGAGGTGAAGAGCCCGAGCTGGCCGATCATGCCGTTGAAGACGAGGGCGATCTCGTCCATCAGCTCGTCGCCCACCTGCGGCAGCCGGGTGCCGAAGTCGCCGCCGCGTACCGCCGTCAGACCGGCGAGCAGCTGGCGCAACGCGCTGTCATCGGGCCTGGCACGGGATGCGGTCGTGGGAACCAGGGTGTCGGTCACCGACGTCCTCCGGAAGCAGGTCGCGCCGCCGTCGCCGTGCGGCGACAGCGGGGGCGTGCCGGCGGCCAGCATGCCGCTAATACCATCCCAGTAGGGTAAGCGGCGCCAGGCCGGCACCTGTTCGGAAGCTCGTCGGAAGCTCGGTGGGAAGACAGTTCGCGAGTACCGACGGGGTGCCAGGTGGCTCCACGGTCCGCCAGGTAAGAGGAGAAGGTGGCCCGGACGCCGCAGGAGCCGGAACAGTCGCCTGAGCGCCGCAACCGGCTCCTCGACATCGTCATCCGGCAGCGGCAGCGCATCCTGGAGCTGGAGTCCGCGGCCGCCGGCGCGCGGATCGTGGACCTGGCCGTCGGTGTCCTCGCGGAGCGGCTCCGGCTGAGCCCGACCGAGGCCGCCGACCAGTTCCGCTTGCTGGCGCGCACCGCCGGCGTCATTGAGGTCGACTTCGCCGCCGAGCTGCTCGGCGAGCCGGAACCGCGGCCCGACTCCCTTGCCTCCCCCGTCGAGGACCGACTGGGGCATCGGCTCTGGCGCGCGGCGACCGCGGCCGGCAACGCCGCGGACGGCGACGCGATCGCCCAGGCCGTCCTGCGGGAGGGCCTCGCCGCGCACCAGGCGTGCGCCCTCGCGCTGTGGACGCTCGAACCCGACGGCGCCCTCACCCTGGTCGGCCAGCACGGCCTCACGGCCCTCGACGCCAGCCGCTGGCAGCGGGTGCCGCCGCAGCTGGACTGCGCGGCCACCAGGGCGGTGGCCCACGGGAATCCGGTCTGGTGGCCGACCGGAACGCCGCCCGAGGACGCCGCCGGACGGCAGCCGCCGGCGGCCCTGGGTGCCTGGACCGGCGCCAGGGCCGCCCTGCCCCTGCTGGCCGCGGGCACCCTGGTCGGGGCGGTCGAGATCTGCTGGGCAACGCCGATGGATTCCGACGGCGCACGGCTGCTGCGCGAGCTCGTGGCGCTCGCCGACCTCTGCCGGCGAGCCCTGCGCCTGCACGACGACGAGGCCGGCGGCGGCCCGGGAGCCAGCGGTGGGCGCGGGCTGGACGCCTGGCTGCCGGCGCTGCTGGACGGGCTCGCCGGCTCGGTCCTGCTCGCCCGGGCGGTACGCGACGACCAGGGCGAGATCGTCGACTTCACGGTCAGCTACGTCAACCGCGACTTCGTCGACCCCATCGGGCTGTCGCCCGACGAGGTGCGCGGGGCCCGGCTGCTGGACCTCTACCCGCTGATGGGCGCGGACGACGGCCTGTTCGGCCACGCGGTCGACGTGCTGCGCACCGGCACGCCGTACGCGGCCGATCGAACGGTGCTGCTCTGCCTCGTCGGCGATGTCATCGTCAGCCGCGAGACGGACATCCGGCTCACCCGGCACGCCGACTCGGTCGCGATCAGCTGGCGGTTCACCGACGGGGCGGACGCGCCCGCGACGCTGGGCGCGCACGTCCAACGGCTCGGTGGGTTCGGCGGCTGGGAGGAGGACGTCGGTACCGGCGCCATCCGGTGGACGGACAACACCTACGACCTGTTCCGGGTGCCGCGCTCGGCGCCGCCAATCGCGCTGGAGGATCTGCACCCGCTCGTCCTGGCCGAGGACCAGGACGCGTTCGCCCACCTGCGGGAGGCGCTGCTCCTGGTCGGCCGGGCGGCGTCCGCCTCGTTCCGGATCCTGCTGCCCGACGGCGGGCTGCGGCACTGGCGCACGTTCGCGGAGCCGGTCCTCGACCCCTCCGGCACCCTGGTCGCGGTTCGCGGCGTCTACCAGGACCTCACCGACCAGTACCGGACCGAGCTCGTCCTGCACGCCACCCGTAGCCAGCTCGCCGACTCCGAGGCGCGCGCCGACGACCAGCACCAGCTCGCGCTGGCGCTGCAGCGCGCGATCATCCCGGACGCCCCGCCACTGCTGACCGGCAGCGGCCTCGCCGCCGCGGTCCGCTACCGGCCGGCCGAGCAGGAGAGCCTCGTCGGCGGCGACTGGTACGACGCCGTCGAGCTGCCGGACGGGCAGATCCTGCTGGCCGTCGGCGACGTCGCCGGGCACAGCATCCGGTCGGTCGCGGCGATGACGACGCTGCGCAACAGCCTGCGCGGCCTGGCCATCACCGGGGCGAGCCCGGGGCAGCTGCTGAGCTGGCTGAACAACGTGGCCTGCCACCTCGCCGACGACCTCACCGCCACCGTCATCTGCGGCCTCTTTCAGCCGGGCGACCGCACCCTGCGCTGGGCGCACGCGGGCCATCTGCCCCCGGTGCTGATCCGAGCCGGTCGAGCCCAGGCGCTGCCGCCCCCGAGCGGCCTGTTGCTGGGCGTGATTCCCGACGTCTCCTATGACGAGGCGGAGATCCAGCTGACCGCCGGTGACGCGCTGCTGCTCTATACCGACGGACTGGTGGAACGACGGCGGGCCGGCCTCGACGAGTCGCTGCGCGACCTGCTGCGGCTCGCCGCGGTGCCGCAGCCCGACGTCGGGCGGCGGGCCGACTTCCTGCTGGCGCACTGCACGCCGGACACCGACGACGACACGTGCCTGGTCGTCGTCGAGCTGCACGGGTAGGGCCCGCGACGACGACTGCCGGGCTCCGGTCTCGGGTTCCGCCCGCGAGGTCGTCACGGAACCCGAGGCCGGAGCCCGGCAGCTGTGCGGGTCAGGCCGGTGGGCCGGCCCGCTCGGTCGGCGGGGCCGGTCGTTCGGTGTTGTCGTGGCCGGGCGCGATGTCCCGGGCCTCGGACTGCCGCAGCGGGGTGAACGGCCCGCTGGTGGACGTGGCGACAGGCTCCAGGGTGAAGCAGACGTGGTCCCCGCCGTCGTCCAGGACGGTCAGCCGCCGGCCCACCAGGCGGTGGGGGAGATCGGCCAGCAGCGGAACGTCTCCGGGCCCGGCGAGCACGGTTCGCCCGGCGAACTTGTCGGTCTCGTCGCCGGTGAGCGATCCGAACGCCTTCGCCGTCGCGTGGTCGTCGGCGTCGAGGAAATGCAGCCCGAAATGCGTCGAACGTAGCCCGATCCGGTAGGTGTGGTTCGCCTTCGACAGCCACACGCAGTATCGGGGCGGCGTAATGCTCGACTGGGCGTGGAATCCGACCAGACAGCCAGCGCGTTCCCCGTCGGCCGCGGCGGTCACCACGATCATCGCGGGGTCGGCGCCTTTCAGCAGGGCGCTCAGCTCTTCCGCAGCCATCGGGTCCCCTTCTTCGTGGGGGGGGGGGCGGCGCGGCGGGGGCGGCGGGGGCCCCCCCCGCGGGGGGGGAGTGGATTGGCCCCCC
>NZ_JADWYX010000051.1 GCF_016786355.1 Frankia sp. AgB1.9 | reverse complement strand
CGTATGGGGGTCGACTCACCGCCCGGCAGCACCAGACCGGCGAGGGCGGCCAGCTCCGGGGGCCGGCGCACCTCCACCGTCTCGGCGCCGGCCACGGCCAGCGCCCGCGCGTGTTCCCGCACGTCACCCTGCAGTGCGAGCACGCCCACCCGGGGACGCCACGCCGTCATGTACCCACCCTCGCCCGGCGCGCCCGGCACCGTGCCGTCACGCCCACCGTCACCAGCCGCGGTCCGCGAACCGGGCGGCGTTCGGGGTCTCGAGCACGTTGATGCCGACCATCGCCTCGCCGAGGCCCCGGGAGACCTTGGCGATGACGCCCGGGTCGTTGTACATCGTCGTGGCCTCGACGATCGCCCGCGCCCGCTTCGCCGGGTCGCCGGACTTGAAGATGCCGGAGCCGACGAAGACGCCATCCGCGCCGAGCTGCATCATCAGCGCGGCGTCGGCCGGGGTGGCGATGCCGCCGGCCGTGAAGAGCACGACCGGCAGCGCCCCCAGCGCGGCGACCTCGGCCACGAGGTCATACGGGGCGCGCAGCTCCTTCGCCGCCGAATAGAGCTCGTCGGCCGGCAGGGTGGACAGCCTGGCGATCTCGCCGCGGATGGTGCGCATGTGTACGACGGCGTTGGAGACCTCGCCGGTGCCCGCCTCACCCTTCGAGCGGATCATCGCCGCGCCCTCGGAGATCCGCCGCAGCGCCTCACCCAGGTTGGTGGCACCACAGACGAAGGGAACGGTGAAGCCCCACTTGTCGATGTGGTGGTGCGGGTCGGCCGGGGTGAGCACCTCGGACTCGTCGACGTAGTCCACGCCGAGCGCCTGCAGCACCTGGGCCTCGACGAAGTGGCCGATGCGGGCCTTGGCCATGACCGGGATGGAGACGGCCTCGATGATCCCCTCGATCATGTCGGGGTCGCTCATCCGGGAGACCCCGCCCTCGGCCCGGATGTCGGCCGGGACCCGCTCCAGCGCCATCACGGCGACGGCCCCGGCGTCCTCGGCGATCTTGGCCTGCTCGACGTTGACGACGTCCATGATGACGCCGCCCTTGAGCATCTCGGCCATGCCCCGCTTCACCCGCGCGGTGCCGGCCTGGCGGCCCGGCCCGGATTGCCCACCAGGCGCTACCCCGGGGACTCCGGCGGGCGTTGCGGCGGGCGTGGCTCCGGCAGACATAGCGGTCCGTCTCTCTCACATCGGCAACGGCGGGCAGGCCTCGACAGAGACCGGTCTCGCGAGTGGTCGGTCTTATCCCTGTTCCACCATGGTACGACCGGCCGCAGCCGCCTTCTCCCCAACAGGCCCAGCGAGTATCACTCCTGGTGACCAGCGGGTAGCGCTACCGCGGCCTCACGGGGCCGCTTCGGGCAGGGTGTCGGGCACCTCGCCGAGGGCCGCCGCGGCGTCGGCCGCCGACCGCCGGAACGGGAGGTCCCCGGCCGCCGGCACGAAGGGCGTCTCGACCCAGGCCGGGAGCGCGTCGTCGATCTCGAAGTAGGCCGGCAGCGGGCGGCGGCCGCCCAGCCGCAGCACGCGCACCAACCGCCGGCCGCGCAACGCGCGGAGGTCACGGACCGCGTCGTTGTGCAGCTGGCGGGCGAGCGCGACCCGAGCGGCCGCCGAGTCGACGGCGTGCAGCAGCTCCGGAGCGCCTTGCCCGCTGGAGGCCACCTCGGGCGCCCGCAGCGCGCGGCTGAGCTGGTTCTCCGTCTCCTCCACGGCGGTGTCCAGCGGGGCCCCGGAGCGCAGCGCCAGATGCCCGGCCGCCGACTGCTCGGCCACCGCCTCCAGCGGCGCGAGCCCGCGGCTGGCGGCCAGCGCGGAGGCGGCCGCGGCCCTGGCCGCCAGCTGGGTGAGCAGCCCGGCCCGCGCCGCGTCCACCCGCACTCCCAGCCGGTCGAGGCGGCGGGCCAGCCAGGTGAGGTAGGTCGCGATCGCCACGACCGCGGCGACCACGACCACGACGAGAGTCATCCTCGGCAGCGTAGTGAACGCTTGGTCGATCCGACCGCCCTGCCCCCGGAACGTCGCCGGTTCGACAGATCAGGATCGCCGGGAGTCGCTAGGCGTCGGAGGCGGACGAGACGAGGGACACAGGGCCGGCGCCGTCGCTGACCATCCGGTACAGGTCGACGATCGACTCGGCGATCACCGGCCAGTCGTAGCCGGCGACGACCGCCCGGCCACGCGCGGCGAACGCGGCCCGGGCCGCGTCGTCGAGCAGGAGCGCGGCGAGGCCCTCGGCGAGCTGCGCCGGCTCGCCGACCCCGAACAACCGGCCGGCCCGGCCGTCGTCGAGCACCCGGCGGAACGCGTCGAGGTCGCTGGCCATCACCGGGGTACCGGAGGCCATCGCCTCCAGCAGCACGATGCCGAAGCTCTCCTGGCCGGTGTTCGGCGCACAGTAGACGTCACCGGAGGCGAAAACCCTGGCCTTGTCCTCGTTCGGCACCAGGCCGACCAGCTCCACCCGGTCGCGCAGCGCCGGGTCCAGCCGCGAGCGGACCGCCGCCACGTCGCCGGGGCCGGCCACCAGGAGCCGGACGTCGGGGACCCGGCGGGCCAGCTCCGGCAACGCCGCGAGCAG
Source organism: Frankia sp. AgB1.9 (assembly GCF_016786355.1). Classification (GTDB taxonomy): domain Bacteria; phylum Actinomycetota; class Actinomycetes; order Frankiales; family Frankiaceae; genus Pseudofrankia. The sequence continues at coordinate 62,857 of NZ_JADWYX010000051.1, read as the reverse complement.
CACGTCCAGGCCCTTGCGGGGCTCGTCGATCCGGCCGAGGAAACACACCGTGTGGTGGGGCGGCTCATAGCCGGGCATCGGCCGGGCGCCGGCGAACGCGGCGACGCGCACCCCGTTCGGGATCAGCACCGCCGACGTGCCCAGATGCTCGACGATCGTGCGCCGAGCGGCCTCGGAGACCGCGATCCGGGCCCGGAGCTTCTCCAGCGACGGCTGCAGCGCTCCCTTGCCCGCCGTGAGGATCTTCGACCGGGGGTTGGCCGTGTGGAAGGTCGCGACGATCGGGCCGTCGGCCAGCATGCACGCGAGCAGCCCGACGCTCGGCGCGGTGGGCTCGTGCACGTGCAGCACGTCGAAGGCGTTCTCCCGCAGCCAGCGGCGCACCCGGGTCGCGGACACCGGGCCCATCAGCACCCTGGAGACCGAGCCGTTGTACGGCACCGGCAGCGCCCGGCCGGCGTCGACGGCGTAGCCGGGCAGCGTGTCGGAGTCGTCAGCGGGCGTGATGACCGAGACCTCGTGACCGGCCGCGATCAACGTCTCGGCCAGGTCTCGGACGTGGACCTGCACGCCACCCGGGACATCCCACGTGTACGGGCAGGCGAGGCCGATCCTCACCGGGGCGGGTCCGCCTCGACCGGGTCCGCCTCGACCGGGTCCGCCTCGACCGGGTCAGCCTTGGCCAGTTCCGCCTCGGCCGGGTCGGCGGCCGGCGCCGGCGGGTCGGGCCAGATGCGCTGCAACATGTGCCAGTCCGCCGGGTGCGCCGCGATCGAGTCGGCGAACGCGTCCGCCATCACCTGCGTCATCGTGGCGACGTCGGTGTGCTCGACCGGCGGGTAGATCTGACCGTTCCAGCCCTTGCCGTCGAACCACAGGGCCGTCGGCACCAGCGCGGCTCCGGTCCGCAGCGCGAGCGCCGCCGGCCCGGCCGCCATCCTCGCCTGCCCACCGAAGAAGTCGACCGGCACGCCGCTGGCCGAGAGGTCCCGGTCGGCCAGCAGGCACAGGCAGCCGCCGGCGAGCAGCCGCTCGGCGAGCAGCCCGGACGGTGGCTCGGCGCCACCGGTCAGCGGGATGACCTCCATCCCGAGCGACTCGCGGAAGGCCACGAACCGGTCGAACAGCGACTCGGGCTTCAGCCGCTCCGCGACGGTGGTGAACGGGATCCCGGTGGCGACCAGCCACGCCCCGGCCAGCTCCCAGCTCCCCATGTGCGGCAGCGCGAGGATCAGGCCCTTGCGGGCGGCATAGGCGTCGCGCAGGTGGAACTCGTCGTTGAGGAAGAACTGGTCGCTGACGTAGCGCTCCCGCGGCATGTCCTGGAGCCGGAAGACCTCCAGCCAGTAACGGGCGTACGACCGCATCGCGGCGCGGGTGAGCGCGTCGAGGTCGGTGCCCTCGGGCACCACCCTGGCCAGGTTCGCGCGCAGCCGCCGGACGCCCTTGCCATCGCGGCGGGTGGCCCAGTCCGCGGCGGCGTCGAAGCCGCGGGCGGCGAGCCGCTCGGGCAGCACGCGCACGACCCGCCAGCCGAGGGCATAGGCGAGATCGGTGGTCCTGTTGGACATGCGCTGCCCGGTCTGCGGGCTCAGCCGGCCGAGCCGGCGGTGGCCGCGCTGATCGGCCCGACCATCGCGGCAGGGCCGTCGGCGCCGCCGGTGGGCGGCGCGGCTGCGACCGGTCCCGACGCCGCGGCGGCCGCCACCGCGCCGGCGCCACCGGAGCTCTGGTACTGCCGATAGACGTGCCAGATCCGCTGGCCGACCGTGATCACGGTCAGCGCGGCCAGCAGCCACAGCGCGATCGGCAGCAGGTACGGGACGCCCAGGCCGTAGAGCCCGGCGGCGACCAGCAGGATCAGCAGCCGCTCGCCGCGCTCGGCGATCCCGACGTTGCAGTCGAAGCCGAGGCTCTCGGCGCGCGCCTTGACGTACGAGGTGACGGCGCCGGCGATCAGGCCGATCAGCGTCGCGCCGGCCAGCGGCAGCGAATGCCCGTCCCCCGCGTACCAGAGGACCAGCGAGCCGAAGATCGCGCCGTCGCCGAGCCGGTCGGAGGTGGAGTCGAGGAAGGCGCCCCACTTCGACGAGATGCCGCGCGCCCGCGCGATCACACCGTCGATCAGGTCCGAGAAGACGAAGACGGTGATCACGACGGTGCCGACGAAGAACTGGCCACGGGTGAAGAACGCGAGCGCGCCGCCGACCACGCCGACGGTGCCGATGATCGTCACCAGGTCCGGCGAGAGCGACGTCCGCGCGGCCCAGCGGCTTACCGGCGCCAGCAGCCGGTTGATCTGCGGCCGCGCCTTGCTAGCGAGCATGTCCGTCCCGTCGTGTCCGGCGCGGGGTGTTCGCGCGGGTTCACCCTACCCAGCGGCGCCGGCCCGGCCGGCCGCCACACCAGGGCTCATCGGGCCGGTCAGCGCCCTGGATGGACGGCATGCCACACAGGGGGAAACCGCCGAGGTCTTGTGCGTTACATCACAGGGGCGCACGCTGGGCGGCGACGTCGCAACCGTCCGAGCGAGGGAGGGCCGCCCGACTTCCTGCGATCCGCCGGGAGCGGATCGCCAGGGGCGCACGCAACCGAACGCGCTGTTCCGGTGCGCCCGTCGCGGTCTCCGTCCCCTGACGCGCCAGTTCCGCTGCCGCGTCGGAGGCGTTCGGCACGACCGAACGGAGGCCGAGATGCCGTCTACCGCGGCTGAAGTCCGCAACGTCGTCCTCGTGGGTCATACCGGCGCGGGCAAGACCGCGCTGGCCGAGGACCTGCTGGCCGTGGCCGGTGCCGGTGGCGCCGGCGCGGCCCAGCAGGGCCGCCACGGGGACGCCGAACACCGCTCGTCCCGCGGGATCAACCTGACGCTGTCAGCGCTGCGCCACCGCGACATGACGATCAATCTGCTGGACACGCCGGGCTACCCGGACTTCGTCGGCGAGCTGCGCGCCGGCCTGCGGGCCGCCGACGCCGCCCTGTTCGTCGTCAGCGCGGTCGACGGGGTCGACGGCGCGACGCGGGCGCTGTGGGCCGAGTGCGCGGCGGTCGACATGCCCCGCGCGGTCGTCGTCACCCGCCTCGACCACCCACGGGCCGACTTCGCCGCCGCCGTCACCGCCTGCCAGGAGGCGTTCGGCGCCGGGGTGCTCCCCGTCTACCTGCCGGACGGCGCCGACCAGGCCGGCGCCGGTGCCCGCCTGGTCGGGCTGCTGACGGGCCACGTCGTCGAGTACGCCGGCAAGGACCGGCACGACCTGGCCGACCGCGCCGAGCTCGACGGCGCGGCCCAGGACGCCCGTGGCGCGCTCATCGAGGGCATCATCGCCGAGAGCGAGGACGAGACCCTGCTCGACCGCTACCTCGGCGGCGAGGAGCTCGACCCGCGGACGCTGCTGGACGACGCCGAGACCGCGATCGCCCGCGGTCATTTCCACCCGGTGCTGCCCTTCGCCCGGACCGCGAGCGGCGTCGGCCTCCCGGTCGGCTCGGTCGAGCTGCTCGACCTGATGGTCGACGCGTTCCCCTCCCCCGCCGAGCACCCGCTGCCACCGCTGACCCGGTGTGACGGCTCCGGCTGCCCGGGGATGGCCGCTGACCCGGACGGCCCGCTGCTCGCCGAGGTGGTCCGCACGACGACCGACCCCTACGTCGGCCGGATGTCCCTGGTGCGGGTCTTCTCCGGCACGCTGCGCCCCGACGCGACCGTGCACGTCAGCGGCCATGGCCGGGCCGCCGCCGGCCACCCCGACCACGACGTCGACGAGAAGGTCGGCGCGCTGCAGGCGCCGGACGGCACGTCGCTGCGCGCGGTCGACGCCTGCGCCGCGGGCGGGATCTGCGTGGTGACCAAGCTCGGCGCCGCCGAGACCGGTGACACCCTCTCGGACCGGGACAACCCCCGGCTGCTCGCCCCGTGGATGATGCCCGAGCCGCTGCTGCCGGTCGCGATCACGGCCAGGACGAAGTCCGACGAGGACAAACTGCCGACGGCGCTGTCCCGGCTGGCCGCCGAGGACCCGACGGTGACGGTCCGCACGGACGCGGAGACCGGGCAGCTGCTGCTGTGGTGTATGGGTGAGGCGCACGCCGACGTCCTGATCGAACGGCTTTCGGGCCGGTACGGCGTCGACGTGGATCGCGCGGAGCCCCGGATCGCGCTGCGGGAGACGGTCCGCGGCCCGGCCCACGGCCTGGGCCGGCACGTCAAGCAGTCCGGCGGGCACGGCCAGTACGCGATCTGCCAGATCGAGGTGGAACCGTTGCCGCCGGGCGCGGGCTTCGAGTTCGTCGACGAGGTGGTCGGCGGCGCGGTCCCGCGGGCGTTCATCCCGTCGGTCCAGAAGGGGCTCGCCGCCCAGCTGGCCAGGGGCGTCGCGACCGGGAACCCGATGGTGGACATCCGGGTCCGGCTGGTCGACGGGAAGGCGCACAGCGTCGACTCGTCCGATCTGGCCTTCCAGGTGGCTGGTGGGCTCGCGCTGCGCGACGCGGCCGCGAAGGCCGGGGTGGCCCTGCTCGAGCCGCTGCTGGACGTGTCGGTGCTCGTGCCGGACGAGCACGTCGGCGCGGTGATGGGCGACCTGTCCGGCCGGCGCGGCCGGGTCATCGGCATGGAGCCGCTGGGCGCCGGCGATGTGGGCCGCACGGTGGTCCGCGCGGAGGTCCCAGAGCTGGAGATGCTCCGGTATGCCATCGAGCTGCGCGCGCTCAGCCACGGCACGGGCACCTTCACCCGTCACCTCACCCGCTACGAGCCGATGCCCGAGCAGCTCGCGGCGACCGTCCTCAAGGACCGCTCCGGCTGAGGCGACGGCGGCCGGAACGGGCGATGGGCACCCGTTCCGGCCTCAGGCCTGGTCTGCCACCTTCTCCCAGGCCTCGGCGACGAGGGTGCGGGTGTCGGGGAGCAGCTCGGGCAACACCCGGGTGCCGCCGACAACCGGCATGAAGTTCGTGTCGCCGCCCCAGCGCGGGACGACGTGCTGGTGAACGTGCGCGGCGATGCCGGCACCGGCGATCGTGCCGAGGTTCATCCCGGTGTTGAAGCCGTGGGCGCCGCTGGCCAGCCGCAGCGCGCGCAGCGCCTTCTGCATGAAGAACGCCATCTCGACGGCCTCGTCCGGGGTGAGGTCGGCGTAGTCGGCCACGTGCCGGTACGGGACGACCATCAGGTGCCCGGCGTTGTACGGATAGAGGTTCAGCACGGCGTAGACCTCGACGCCCCGCGCGACGACCAGGCCGTCCGCATCGCTCAGGCCCGGGATCTCGCAGAACGGGCAGGCGCTGTCGTCGGTCCGGTTCTCGCCCTTGATGTAGGCCATCCGGTGGGGCGTGTAGAGCCGCTGGAACGCGTCCCGCATGCCGACGCCGGCCTGCTCGTCGAGGGGGACCCCCGCTGCCCCGGCCGGCCGGCCGGGGTCTCCGGCGGGCGCAATGGGATCGGTCACCGGCTGTCCAGCTTGCTGCGCAAGGACCTCTACCTCATGTCCGTTCCACGGCAGCCCCGCCGACGGCTCTGACCTCAGACGACTCTCGCAGAGACGACTCTGACATCAGGCAACAGCCCGTCCGGCGCCGCGCCGACGGCGCCCCGGGGAACCGCGCCCCCGACCGTACCAGCACTCCCAGCCGAGAACGCCGCCCAATCCACGCCTGGGGAGCACCCCTGCTCGGCTCCCAGGCGGTCGTCCACGCCCCCCTGACGGCGCCGTCACCAGCCGCACCGGGTGACTCCGCCCCGCGCCACGCCGACGCCCAGGGTGACCCGCCCGCCCCGTACTCCCCCGAACCCGGACGCCCCCCTCATCGATCAGTGGCCCGTCGTCCCCCCACCCACGAGACTCCAGACGACGCCCCACCCACCCGGCGCCCAAACCCAGCCGCCCAGGCACCGCCACCCCCAAGGGAGCCACCCAGACCAACCCAGTGATGTGAGCCGAAGGCGAACAGACGAGACGCCGAGAGCGAAGCTGAGGCCCCCGCGGGGAGCCGCCAGCGGCGGCGAACCCAACCAGTGAAGTGAAGCCGAAGGCGAACAAACCGGACGCCGAGGGCGAAGCCCAAAGGCGCCACGCCGAGGAAGCCGCCAACGCCGGCGCCCCCAGAGCGTGACGTGAAGCCAAAGGCGAACAAACCGGACGCCGAAGGCGAAGCCGAGGCCCCCACGGGCAGCCGCCAACGGCGGCGAACCCGGGAAGTGAAGCCGAAGGCGAACAAACGGGGGTGTCGGGGGCGAAGCCCCTGACCCGGGGGTTCCAGGGGGTCGCCCCCCTGGGCAGGCATCGCGGGTCCATGGTGAAGCCGCCAAAAGCGGCGAACACGCGGAGCCGACTCGGTGGGCGTACGTGGTTTCGAACCACGGGCCTCTGCCGTGTGAAGGCAGCGCTCTACCACTGAGCTATACGCCCGAGCCGCAAGCACTTCGACCGGCCGGGTGAGGGTCCGAGGACAGGTCCCGCTGGGCGCATGTCGATCGTGCTGCGGGCTCAGCTTACACAACCTGACGGGAGGTGCGGACGGCGTGTCGGTGGCGTCTCGCTCGCAGACTGGCCGGTATCGAGGGCGTGTCCGGCCGATGTCTCTGCGATGTCCGGCCGCTGGTGGTCCCATGGGCGTTGGACGGTTCTCGCCGGGGTTGAGGTCCGCTGCGCGGGGAACGATGTCTGCGCACGGCCACGGCAGCGAGGACCGTGTCTGGGGGGCTCCCGATGGACCAGGAACCGGTCCGTCGTCATCTCTCAAGACGCGGCCCGACACCGGGGCCACGCCGGTTCGGGGGCCTCACGAAGGTGGGCACCACTCCCTGGCCGGGCAAGTGGCGCGAACGGCCGTAACGGATGTTGTCTTGGCATAATCTTGTTTCCTACGAGCCTCAGAGAGGGAACCATCTCGTTACACGGGTGCTCGCCCGCACCACCGCACCGCTGAGAGGCCGCCCGATGACTATTCGTCACGATTCGATCACCGCAGAACTCGCCCTCCGGCTCGTCGTGCCCGGAGGGGCCCCGGTCCCCGTCGCCGCGACGGTCCGGTACGAGCCCGATGACCCATACGCGGTCAGCATCGGGTTCCGCACCGGAGCGGACGAGGTCGTCGAGTGGACCTTCGCCCGCCAGCTCCTGAGTGACGGAGTGCGCCGCCCAGCAGGCGACGGCGACGTTCAGGTCTGGCCGGCCGCGCAGTCAGGCGGAAGGATCGTCTGCCTGTCGCTGTCCAGTCCGTCAGGGCACGCGCTGTTCGAAATGCCGCGCTCGGAGGTGCTCGCTTTCCTGCGGCGCACCTATGCGGCGGTCCCGCTCGGAAGCGAGAGCGACGTGATCGACCTCGACGCCGAGCTGGCCCTGCTCATCTGGGGCGGCCCCGACCGGTGATGCGCCCGGGTCGGGCGGAAGCCCGACCCGCGGAGAATCCGGTGCGGGCACCGTCCGGCGAACGACAAAATCGCCAGGCCCGTCCGGTGGGAAACCACCGGGCGGGCTTTTCTCATGCCGTAGGCCCGGGGGCCTCCACTTTCAGGTGGCTGCTCAGGTGGGGACTCCCGCCGACCGCGGCGCACGTATCGCGCGCAGGTCGGCGAGGGTCTGCCGTTGGCGGCCCGACTCGTCGAAGTTGTCGTCGGCCAGCCAGGCCTCGAACCCCTGCCGGACGAGCGGCCATTCCCGGTCGGTGATCGAGAACCAGGTGGTGTCCCGGTTGCGCCCCTTCACGACCAGGGCGTTGCGCCAGGTCCCTTCCTCGACGAAACCCAACCGCGTGGCGGCCGCCCGGGAAGGCTGGTTCAGGCTGTCGCACTTCCATTCGTACCGGCGGTAGCCCAGCTCGTCGAAGGCGTACCGCATCAGCAGGTACTGCACCTCGGTGGCGGCGCGGGTCCGCTGCAGGGACGGCGCGTAGATGATCCAGCCAACCTCGATGGAGCCAACGCTCGGCTGGCTGCGCAACAGGGCGACCCTGCCCTGAAACGCATCGCTGGCCCGGTCCACGATCGCGAAGGCGCAGGTGTCCGCCCGCTCTGTCATCGCGGTGATCGCACGCCCCGCGGTCAGGGCGTCGCCCGGCGCGTCGTCCCCCTGGTAGGTCCACAGGTCAGGGTGCACGCCCAGTCGGTCCACGACGTGCCGCGCGTGTTCGGCGGCGGACAGCGGGCACAGCCGCACCCACCGCCCGACGAGGTCGCGTACCTGTGGCGCCTGGGCGCCGGACCACTCGACCGGCTCTCCCACGGGCTGCCCCAGATCATTCAGTCGAGCCACGCGTCCCATCATCGCCGACGCCACACACCGACCTCATCGCGCTCCCCCACCCCGGCAAACACCCCACCAGCCCCACTCCCCAGGAACGCGAGACCCACGAGAAACGCCCCACCGCCAAAACCCAGAAGACAAAGAAACCCACCACCCAACCCCACGAAGCAAAAAATCCCGCACCGAAACAACGTCGGAAGCCCGCGGCGGCGCCCGGCCAAAACATCCGCCAGCACCCCGCCCACCGAAAGAGCCGTCACGGAACCACCAGCACCAGACAAAACGCCCGAGGCAAAAGCCATCCTGAACCAGTCCCCCACCCGGACCCGAAAGACTAGAACGCCCACACGAAAAAAGGGCCGCTCGCGCGAAGCGCGGCGGCCCTGGGGGTGTCGGGGACGGAGCCCCTGACCCGGGGGTTCCAGGGGGTCGTCCCCCTGGGCAGACATTGCGGCCGGAGCGAAGTCGCCCCGAAGGGGCGACAAGCATAGGAATCCCGGCTCGTGGGCGATACTGGGATTGAACCAGTGACCTCTACCGTGTCAAGGTAGCGCTCTCCCACTGAGCTAATCGCCCTCAACTGTGCACCGTGGGAATGCTGCACGTGGGTAAGTGCGAGGCGGAGGCGGGAATCGAACCCGCGTACAGGGCTTTGCAGGCCCTTGCCTAAACCACTCGGCCACTCCGCCGGGGGGAGGCCGCGACTGGCTGGACCTCTTGACCTCGCTACTTCCGAGCGGACGACGGGATTCGAACCCGCGACCCTCACCTTGGCAAGGTGATGCTCTACCAACTGAGCCACGTCCGCATGTGTGCGCTCACTCTACAGGACTCGCGTCCTGCTTCACGACCAGGTGCTGCTCAGCCGTGTTCCGTGGCGCCTCTTGCTCTTTGCCTTGCGAAGCGTACCAGAAGAAATCCTGTCCGCTTGACCCCGGTTTGCCCTACTTGGCTCACCTCGGCCTGTCTCCGCCGGAACCTGTCTCCGTCGGCGACAAGGAGCACTCTAGCGGACGCTAAGCCCGACCGTCGAACAGCGCGCGAGCGTCGTCCAGATGTTGCGGGACGGTCAACGCGATGGGTCACTCGTGGGCCTCGACGTGGGCACGAACGGTCCGGCGCCACCCCTGACCTGCGCCGACACCGCTGGCGGTCAGCCGGGCGGCGCCGCGAGATAGCGCAGGATGCCCGCGACGATGCCCTCGGCCGCGCGCTGACGCCAGACGGGGTCGGACACCCGGGCCGCGTCGACAGCGTTGCGCATGTTGGCGCACTCGATGAAGACCTTCGGCACGGTCGAGAGGTTCAGGCCGCCGAGGTCGGACCGGTCGACGATCCCCTCCTGGTTGGCGAGGTAGTTCGCGGGCCGCTCGCCGGTCGCTGCCTCGTAGGCGTCCCGCAGCCCAGTGGCGAGCCGCGCCGACGCGGCCAGGATGCCCTCGTTGACCCCGTCCGGCGCCCGGTTCGGCGCGATGACGTGGAACCCGGAGCCGCCGGGGGGCCCGCCATCGGCGTGGATCGAGACCGAGACGTCGGCGTGCGCCGCGGCACCGGCCCTGGCGCGGGCGTCGACGCAGGGCCCGACGCCGGTGTCGTCGTCGCGGGTGAGCACCACGGTCACTCCCCTGGCGCGCAGCAGCGCCGCCGCCCGGGTCGCCACGTCGAAGGTGAAGGCGTGCTCCGGGTAGCCGGCGTCGGTCTCGGCGCCGACGGTGTCGCACTCCTTCAGGAACCCACCGGCGTCGACCTTACGGTTGATCTGGGCCGGTGCCGCGCCGTTGCCACCGTCATGGCCCGGGTCGATGACGACCACCCGGCCGCGGGCGTCCACCGAGGGCAGGGGCACCGGTGGTGGCAGCGAGCCGACGGCCACACCCCCGAGCCGCGTGGGCGGGTCCACGCCGGCCGTCGTCCCTGCGCCCCCGGCGGCCCGGCCGACCAGCAGCCAGGCGACCGTGGCCGCGAGCAGCACGACGACAGCGATCGCGGCGAGCACCACGCGGGGCACCCCGCGAACCGTGGCCAGGCCCGGCCCGCGCCGGCCGGACGTCATCCGTCGCCCCACGGTTCGTGCACGGGCCCGGGCGGGCTCATCCGCTCATCCGGTAACAAAGTCGATGAGCTCCTCGACGGCTCGCAGGAGGCCTACCTCCAGGTCGCTGTAGCTGTCCACGCTGGCCAGGACCCGGCGCCACATCTCCGCCGGCTCCCGCACGCCCAGCGCGCGGCACACGCCTTCCTTCCACACCTCGCCCCGCGGCACCTCCGGCCAGGCGCGGATGCCGACCGCGGCCGGCTTCACCGCCTGCCAGATGTCGATGTACGGATGGCCGGTGACCAGAACGTGCTCACCCGTGACGGACGCGGCGATCCGGCTCTCCTTGGAGCCGGCCACCAGGTGGTCGACGAGGACCCCGAGCCGCCGGCCCGGGCCTGGCCGGAAGGTGGCCACGATGGCGGGCAGGTCGTCGACGCCGTGCAGCGGCTCGACGACGACCCCCTCGACCCGCAGGTCGTCACCCCAGACCCGCTCGACGAGGGCCGCGTCGTGCAGTCCCTCGACGTAGATGCGGCTGGCCCGGGCGACCCGGGCCGGCGCGTTCGGCACCGCGACCGAGCCGGAGGCGGTCCGGGTCGGGCCGGCGGGTCCACCCCGGCGGGCCCGAACCAGCGTCACCCGCCTGCCCTCGACAAGGAACGCGCCCTCCTCGAGTGGGAAGAGCCGCCGCACACCGAACCGGTCCTCGAGCGTCACGCCGTCGGCGTCGAGGCCGACGACCGCGCCGCAGAAGCCGCTGACCGGGTCCTCCACGACGAGCTCCGACTCAATCTCGACGGTGGGAATCGGTGCTGGCGCCTTCTTCGCGGATGGCGCCAGTACATCTCGGCCATAGTCGCGGCTCCGCATACAGGACAGCCTAAGATTCCGTCATCGGCGCCCTGGACGCGGCCACGGGCGGGACACGCCCCACCGGAGCAGTCCCCGCCGGCAGGAAGGGCCCGGTCCACGATCCGGAAGCGAGGTCACGCCCGATGGCGACAGCCGAACCGGTGGACCACCGTTACGGGCCAGCGGTCGCGCTGCTCGTGATCGACCTGCAGAACGACTTCGCGACGCCGGGCGGCAGCCTCTACGTCGGCGGCGGCGAGGAGATCGTCGACGCGGTGAACGCGCAGGTCACGGCCGCCGTCGCGGCCGGCTCGCCGGTGTTCTGGACGCAGGACTGGCACCCCGAGGTCACACCGCACTTCGTCACGTCCGGCGGCGTCTGGCCACCGCACTGCGTCGCCGGGACGCCTGGAGCCGACTTCCACCCCGACGCCAGGGTGACCGGCGAGGTGATCCGCAAGGGTGTGGACGGGGCCGACGGATACTCGGGGTTCTCGACGCGGGACCCGGGGTCTGGCGTGCGCGCCTCGACCGTTCTCGGCGACCGGCTGGCGGCAGCGGGGGTCCACGCGGTGGTCGTGATCGGCCTCGCGGGTGACTACTGCGTCAAGGAGACCGCGCTGGACGGCCGGCGCCTAGGGCTCGACGTCGTCGTCCCGCTGGGGCTTACCCGGTTCGTCAACCTCCAGCCAGGTGACGACGCCGCCGCGGTCGCGGAGCTGCGCGCCGCCGGCGTCCGGGTCGAGCCCGCGGCCGGGTGCGGGCGGCGGGCTCCGGGCTCCCCCAAAAAAACCCCCCTGCCCCCCCGCCGGGGGGGGGCGATGACGGTGGGCCATCGGGGGGTTCGCGGCAACGCCGCCGCGAACCCGGGATCGGCTGCTCCCCGTCACCCTCGACACCGTGTCCACCATTCGGCAGGCACGGTCAAGAGGGTCGACAGGGACACAACCGCCAGGGATCCCCGCCGACCTGCCTGCCCGTCCCATCGTTGGGCCGGACCAGGCTGGCCGGACGCAGTCCGGCCGATCGGTCGTGAAACAGGTTGATCAGGCGGCGCAGTCGCGGCAGATCATCCGACGCTCATCGACCAGCTGGCTACGGTGGTGGACCAGGTAGCAGCTGGTGCAGGTGAACTCGTCGGCCTGACGCGGCAGTACCCGCAGGTTCAGTTCCTCGCCGGACAGGTCAGCTCCGGGCAGGTCGAGCTCGGTCTCGAACGGGTCGACTTCATCACCGAGGTCGGCCGCCGCATCCGCCCGCCGCGCCTTGAGGGCCTCCAGGCTCTGCTCGGGAGCGTCCTCGAGATCTGCGGTACGGGGGGTGTCGTAGTCGGTGGCCACTTCTTTTCTCCCAGATTTGGTCGGGGTTCCCGCGGAATCGGCGAAGCCGATTTCGTAGGTCGCGCTCCTCGTGCCCAACCCTCAACGCACGACTGCCGGCCTATGTGCCCACCTCAGCCCCGGTACTCCCCTGTGGCGTTCGCCACACGAATGGATCGAGTGGCTGCGCACTGTGTCCAGCTCACCCCGACAAAAGGGGCGGATGGCTCGGGAGTGCCAGGGCGCCATGGGCGGGACAGGTTGTCCCAGTGCCGTTCTGCCCAGGTCCTCCCTTCAGCTACCCATCGGGCGAGACGGCCGCCGATCCGCGTGCGCCGGCTCGCGGGGCGCCGTCGGAGCCAGGGCCACCGGCGGTGATCGCCACGCGTACGAGCACACAAGACAAAGCAGGACGGAGATCTGCGCATTCCGCACACCATCGGCGATCACGTACGCGCGCGGGTCACCACCGGGATGATGATCGCTCACTGTGTGCGGTTTTCGACGGTCAGCGCGGCACCGCGCGCCGTCACGCAAGATCCGGGGGAGAGTACTACGCCAGCAGTCCGAAGCCGCGACGCACGCCGACAAGCCACGCCCAGATCACACGACGATCAGCCCGAACCGGCGCCTGCCGCTGGGACGAAACCTGAGATACCGACGACGACAGGCGCGAGCCCACCTCGTCGACGTCCAGTTGGACAGGCGTTGGGAGGGCGCTCAGCGCCCGACAGGCGGAGCCAGGGTTCCTGCCGGATCGACGGAGTCGATCTGGGAGGTAAGCGCAGGCGCGCAAGCGCCGGTTCCGGCCGATCGCCTCAACCGGTGCGGCGCAGCCAGGTGACCGGGGCACCGTGCGAGCCACGGCGCAGCGGTTCGAGCGCGTCGTCCCAGTCCGTGCCGAGCAGTCGGTGCAGGCCGCGGGCGAGCGTGTCCCGGCCCTCGCCGCGCTCCAGCAGGGCCCGCAACGCGGCCTCGCCGATGACGACGTCGCCGTTGGCCGCGATGCCGGCCCGGTGCAGCCCGAGCTCGGGCGTGTACGAGTAGCGCTCGGCGTCGCAGCCGGGCGACGGGCCCTCGACCACCTCGAAGGTGACGTGGCCCAGCCGGCGCAGCCGGGTCGCCAGCCGTCCAGCCGTCGCGGGAGCGCCGCGCCACTCCAACCCGGCGTACAGCGAGCCAGGCCGGGCCGGCTGCTGCGTCCAGGTCAGTGACACCGTCGCCGAGAGCGCGCCGGAGACGGCGAACTCCAGGTGCGGGCACAGCGCGGGCGGGCACGCGAGCACCGACAACATGCCCGGCACCAGGTTCGACGCCGAGCCGGATGACAGCCCATGGGCTGACGACATGACCACGGGGAACCCTCCGTCGACGAGAACGCCTTCCCCTTGCGGCTCGCCGTCGTCGGATCTATGCCGGGTACACCTGGATCGTGCCATGACCAGGCCGGCGGGACCACCCCCAGGCACCACCCAAACGAGCTATCTCAGCGCTAAACGACGCCGCCGTCCAGCACAGCTGTCGCTGACGTCACTTGACGACGGCCGCGCGGTGTCTCAGTGAAGCCGCCTGGGAGCCGGGAGTCGTCCCCGCCGAGGGGGTCTGACCGCGTCCTGGCTGGGTCGGCGCGGACCAGATCCGCCGGGGCGCGCCGCCGAGTCGGCAGCGACTGGAAACAGCGGTTCCGTAGGCTTCGCTGCTATGGCACAGGTCTGGCCCGGCCACCCCTATCCCCTCGGCGCCACCTATGACGGGTCCGGCACCAATTTCGCGATCTTCTCGGAGGTGGCCGACAGGATCGAGCTGTGCCTGTTCGACGCCAACCCCCACGCGAGCGACGGTGACCCGGTCGACGTCGAGCGGCGGATCGAGCTCCACGAGAAGGACGCGTTCGTCTGGCACTGCTACCTGCCCGGGGTCGGTCCGGGCCAGCGTTACGGCTACCGGGTCCATGGCCCCCACGACCCGGGCCGCGGGCTGCGCTGCAACCCGAACAAGCTGCTGCTCGACCCGTACGCCAAGGCGGTCGACGGTGAGATCGACTGGGACCAGGCCTGTTTCGGCTACACCTTCGGCGAGCCGGACAGCCTGAACACCATCGACTCGGCGCCGCACATGATGAAGTCCGTGGTGATCAGCCCGTTCTTCGACTGGAACGGCGACCGGCCGCCGCGCACCCCGTACGACGAGACCGTGATCTACGAGGCGCACGTGCGCGGCCTGACGATGCGTCACCCCGGCCTGCCCAGCGAGTACCGCGGCACCTACGCCGGCATCGCGCACCCGGTCATGATCGAGCACTACCAGAAGCTGGGCATCACGGCGGTCGAGCTGATGCCCGTCCACCAGTTCGTGCACGACGAGCACCTGGTCCGCCGTGGGCTGCGCAACTACTGGGGCTACAACTCGATCGCGTTCCTCGCTCCGCACAACGCCTACTCCTCGGCCGGCGGCCTCGGCGCGCAGGTGCAGGAGTTCAAGGGCATGGTGAAGGACCTGCACAACGCCGGGATCGAGGTGATCCTCGATGTCGTCTACAACCACACCGCCGAGGGCAACCACATGGGCCCGATGCTGTGCTTCCGCGGTATCGACAACGCGGCCTACTACCGGTTGGTGGAAGACGACAACCAGTACTACATGGACTACACCGGCACCGGTAACACGCTGCACGTCCGCCACCCGCACGTGCTGCAGCTGATCATGGACTCGCTGCGCTACTGGGTGCTCGAGATGCACGTCGACGGCTTCCGGTTCGACCTCGCCGCCACGCTCGCCCGTGAGTTCTACGACGTCGACCGGCTGTCGAGCTTCTTCGACCTCGTCCAGCAGGACCCGGTCGTCTCCCAGGTCAAGCTCATCGCCGAGCCCTGGGACGTCGGCGAGGGCGGCTACCAGGTCGGCAACTTCCCGCCGCTGTGGACCGAGTGGAACGGCAAGTACCGCGACACCGTCCGGGACTTCTGGCGCGGCCAGGACCACGGGATCGCCGAGTTCGCCTCCCGCCTGACCGGCTCCAGCGACCTCTACCAGTTCACCGGCCGCCGGCCGTCCGCCTCGATCAACTTCGTCACCGCTCATGACGGCTTCACGCTGGCCGACCTGGTTTCATACAACGGCAAGCACAACGACGCGAACGGCGAGGAGAACCGGGACGGATCGGACGACAACCGGTCGTGGAACTGCGGCGTCGAAGGGGCCACGGACGATCCCGACGTACGCGCCCTGCGCGCCGCCCAGACCCGTAACCTGCTCACGACGCTGTTCCTGTCCCAGGGGGTGCCCATGCTCGTCGCCGGTGACGAGATGGCGCGCACCCAGGACGGCAACAACAACGCGTACTGCCAGGACAACGAGACGTCCTGGCTGGACTGGTCAGACCTTTCCGAGCACGCCGACCTGGTGAGCTTCACCGCGGAGGTCTCCCGGCTGCGCCGCGAGCACCCGGTGTTCCGCCGCCGTCGTTTCTTCCACGGCGCGCCCATTCGCGGTACCGGCGAGGTCGGTGACGACGGGGCCCTCAAGGACATCGTCTGGCTGCGCCCGGACGGCTCGGAGATGACCGACCAGGACTGGGAGTCCGGGACCGCGCGGATGCTCGGGGTGTTCCTCAACGGCGACGGCATCCCCGACCCGGACGTGCGCGGCGAGCCGGTCGTCGACGACTCGTTCCTGATGTTCTTCAACGCGCACAGCGAGACCGTGGTCTTCCAGGTGCCACCGACCGAGTTCGGCGACAGCTGGGAGACCGTCGTCGACTCACGCGGGTCCGCGACACCCCAGGACGGCGACTCCTTCGGGCAGACGACGGCCGCGCAGGCGACGGCCGGGCAGCTCAAGGCCGGCGCCCAGGTCCAGCTCGACGCCCGCTCGACGGTTGTGCTGCGCCGTGCTTCGTGAGCCCGCCCACCGATCCGCCGAGTAGGACATGCCGATGAACGACGGCCCGATCCAGGACGAGCGCACCCGGGTCGTGCCGACCTCGGCCTACCGGCTGCAGCTGCACCTCGAGTTCAACTTCACCGACGCCGCGGTGATCGTCCCCTATCTCGCGGCGCTGGGTGTCTCGCACCTGTACCTGTCGCCGGTGCTGGAGGCCGCGCCCGGCTCGACCCACGGCTACGACGTGGTCGAGCACGGCCGGATCAGCCCCGAGCTGGGCGGCGCCGGCGGGCTGCGCCGGCTGACCGCCGCCTGCCGGCGGGCCGGCCTCGGGCTGATCGTCGACGTGGTGCCCAACCACATGGCGATCCCGACGCCGCAGAGCGCCAACCCGGTGTGGTGGTCGGTGCTGCGTGAGGGCCCGGACTCGCCGTACTCGCACTGGTTCGACATCGACTGGGCCGCCCCGGACAACCCGGGCAAGGTCCTGATGCCGCTGCTCGGCAACCCGCTGCACGACTGCCTGGAGGCCGACGAGATCCAACTGGTCAAGTCGGCGGACGCCGACGGCGCCGACCCGCTGGGCGCGTTCGACAACCCCGGCTCCGACCCGCTGGGCGGCCCGGGCGAGGCCGACGACTGGGTGATCACCTACTACGACCACGTGCTCCCGGTGGCCCCCGGCACCGCCGACCCGGACGACCTCGCCGGCACCCTGGACGCCCAGTACTACCGGCTGTGCTGGTGGCGCACCGCCGGCACCGAGCTGAACTACCGCCGGTTCTTCGACATCACCACGCTGCCGGCGCTGCGGCAGGAGGACTCGGACGTCTTCGCCGCGACCCACCGGCTGCTCATCGACCTGGTCCGCGGCGGCACCGTCGAGGGCCTGCGCATCGACCACCCGGACGGCCTGGCCGACCCGGAGGAGTACCTGCGCCGCCTCTCGGACGCCACGGGCGGCGTGTGGACGGTGGTCGAGAAGGTGCTGGAGGGCGACGAGGCACTGCCCGAGGCGTGGGCCTGCGACGGCACCACCGGCTACGAGTCGCTGAACCGGGTCACCCGGCTCTTCCTCGACCCGGTCGCGGCCCGCCCGTTGGCCGCGCTCTACGCCGAGGTCTCCGGCGAGGCCCCCGACTGGGCGCACACCGCGCACTTGGCCAAGCTGGACGTCCTGGACAACGTGCTGCGGCCAGAGCTGGACCGGCTGACCACGTTGGCGCTCACCGAGGCGCGCCGGGACCGGGCCGACCTGACCAGGACCGGCCTGCGCGAGGCGCTGCGCGAGGTGCTCGCCGGCTTCGGCGTCTACCGCGCCTACGTCCGCCCGGACGGCACCCCGTCGCTGGAGGCCCGCTCACACGTCGTGCGTGCCTGCGAGGTCGCCCGCCGCCGGCTGCCCCGGCGCTCCACCGAGATCGACCTGATCGAGGACCTGGCGCTGGGCGGCCCGGCGGAGTTCGTGACCCGCTTCCAGCAGACCACCGGCCCGGTGATGGCGAAGGGCGTGGAGGACACGGCGTTCTACCGGTTCGGCCAGCTGCTCGCGCTCAACGAGGTCGGCGGCGATCCTGGCGCGTACCCGGCGTTCCCGCCCGGCCACCCGCGCAGCGCCGTGCACGAGTTCCACGAGGCCAACGTGACGACGGCCCGCACCTGGCCGCTGACGATGACCACGCTGTCCACCCACGACACGAAGCGCTCGGAGGACGTCCGGGCCCGCCTCGCGGTGCTCTCGGAGGACCCGCGCGGCTGGGCTGACGTGGTCCGCCAGCTCGGCCGGCTCGGCTACCGGCACACCGATGCCGAGCGTGGCTGGCCCGACCCGGTCACCGTCTACCACCTGGTCCAGACCCTCGCCGGTGCCTGGCCGATCTCGGCCGACCGGGCCCGCCAGTACCTGCTCAAGGCGGTCCGCGAGGCGAAGATCCACACGTCCTGGACGGATCAGGACCCCGCCTACGAGAACGCGCTGACGACCTACATCGACGCGGCACTCGAGGATCCTGACTTCGTCGGCGCCCTGGAGAACTACGTCTCCACGATCGTCGAGCTCGGCCGGCAGAACTCACTCGCCGCCCGGCTGGTGCAGCTCACCGCGCCCGGCATCCCCGACGTCTACCAGGGCCAGGAGCTCTGGGACCACTCGCTGACCGACCCGGACAACCGGCGGCCGGTGAACTTCGGCGAGCGCACCAAGCTGCTCGGCGAGCTCGGCACCGACCCGATCCCTCGCCGCCCGCCGGCGCTGGACGACACCGGAGCCGCGAAGCTGCTGGTGGTGTCCCGGGCGCTGCGGGTCCGCCGGGAGCACCCGGAGTGGTTCGGCCCCGGCGCCTCCTACCGGCCGCTGTGGGCGTCCGGCTCGGCCGCCGAGCATCTGGTCGCGTTCACCCGGGCCGAGTCGGTGGTGACGGTCGTGCCGCGTCTCGTGCTCGGCCTGCGCCGCGGCGGTGGTTGGCGCGACACGACCCTGACGCTCCCCGACGGGCGGTGGCTGGACGTCCTCACCGGCCGCCGCCACGACGGCGGTACGGCCTACGTCCTACGCCTGTTGCGCGACTTCCCGGTCACGATGCTGATCCGCGTGCCGTGACATTGGTGGGCTGGGTATCGGCAGGGGCGGGTGAGTAGTCGGCGGCGGGTGACGGTAAGACAGGGGCGATGAGCATCTTCCGGGTGTGGGCGCCCCTCGCGAAGTCGGTTGCCGTGGTCACCCGCGACCCGGGCGATCCCGATGGCCAGGACGAGGTGTCGGACCTGGCCGGCGGGCCGGATGGGTGGTGGTCGGGCGAGGTGCTGGCGGCCGGGCACGGGACGGACTACGCGTTTCGGCTCGATGGTGCCGACGAGGAGCTGCCCGATCCGCGGTCGCCGTGGCAGCCGTACGGGGTGCACGGCCGGTCCCGGGTCGTCGAGCACGGCCGGTTCGCCTGGACGGACCACGGCTGGCGCGGGGTGCCGCTGGCCGGCGGGGTGCTCTACGAGCTGCACGTGGGCACGTTCACCCTGGAGGGGACGTTCGACGCCGCGATCGACCGGCTAGACCACCTCGTCCGGCTCGGGGTCGACGCCGTCGAGCTGCTGCCCGTGAACGCCTTCCCGGGCCGGCATGGCTGGGGCTATGACGGGGTGGGCCTGTACGCGACGCATGACCCGTACGGAGGCCCGGAGGGGCTGAAGCGGTTCGTCGACGCCGCCCACGCCCACGGGATCGGCGTCGTCCTGGACGTCGTCTACAACCACCTTGGTCCGGACGGGAACTACCTGGGCCGGTTCGGGCCGTACTTCACCGACCGGTACACCACGCCGTGGGGATCGGCGGTGAACCTCGACGACTTCGGCTCCGACGACGTCCGGGCGTTCATCGTCGATAACGCGCTGATGTGGCTGCGCGACTATCACTGCGACGGCCTGCGGGTCGACGCGGTGCACGCGCTGCGCGACAGCCGGGCGACGCACGTGCTGGAGGAGCTGACCACCGGCGTCCACCGGCTGGGGGCCCATCAGCGCCGGCCGCTGTTCCTGGTCGCGGAGTCCGACCTGAACGACCCCCGGATGATCAGCCCGGCGCAGGCGGGCGGGC
This sequence comes from Frankia sp. AgB1.9, assembly GCF_016786355.1. Lineage (GTDB taxonomy): Bacteria > Actinomycetota > Actinomycetes > Frankiales > Frankiaceae > Pseudofrankia. The sequence goes on along the minus strand of NZ_JADWYX010000051.1, from coordinate 42,931 downwards.
TCGGGATGGACGGCCAGTGGGCCGACGACGTCCACCACGCCCTGTGGGCCGCGCTGTCCGGCGAGCGGCAGGGCTACTACGTCGACTTCGGGTCACTCGCGACGCTGGCGAAGGCGTTCACCAGCGGGTTCGTGCACGACGGCACGTACTCGACCTTCCGGGGACACAGCCACGGGCGGCCGGTGCCCGCGTCGGTCCCGGCGTCCCGGCTGGTGATCTTCCTGCAGGACCACGACCAGGTCGGCAACCGCGCGACCGGCGACCGGGCCGCGGCGACGCTGTCCGCCGGGCTGCTGCGGATCGGCGCGGCGCTGCTGCTGACCGGACCGTTCACCCCGATGCTCTTCATGGGCGAGGAGTGGGGCGCCACGACCCCGTGGGCGTACTTCACCGACCATGTGACCGACTGGCTGGCCGACGCGGTGCGCACCGGCCGGCGGGCCGAGTTCGCCGCCCACGGCTGGGGACCCGAGGACGTGCCCGACCCGCAGGCCGAGGAGACGTTCGCCCGCTCGCGGCTGGACTGGTCGCAGCCGTCGGCCGAGCCGCACCACGGTCTGCTCGGCTGGTACCAGCGGCTGATCGCGCTGCGGCACACGATGGCGGAGCTGACCGACCCGGACTGGTCCTCGGTGCGCTGCGCCTACGACGAGGACGCCCGGTGGTTCGTGCTGTACCGGGGTGGGCCGACCGGGGCGGTCGCCGTGGTGTGCAACCTGGGCCCGGACCGGCAGTCGATCCCGGTCAGCTGGCCCGGCGGGGGCGGCTCTGACCATCCGAGCAAGGGCGGCCCTGACCAGCTGGGCAAGGGCGGCCCTGGGCAGGAGGGCGGCCGCGCGACGGGTCAGCCAGCCGGGGTCGTGCTGGACCCGCTGGCGGTGTCGCGGCCCGGGTTCGACGTCCGGCCGGGCAGCGTCGAGGCCGACGGAGAGTCAGTGGTGATCGGCCGCCTACGCCCGCGGGAGTAGGCGGCCCCCAAGCCCGGCCGCCCCGACCGGCGAGCTACCGGTGCCGTTCGTGCTCGGCGCGGTTGAGGACGTAGTACAGCAGCCCGAGCAGGCCCAGCGCCAGGAACAGGACGACCACAAGCAGGATCACGTACGTTGCCATGGGCCTATCGTCGCCGCCCGATCTCCTCACGGGAAATCCGGCATCGGATTCGGTGCGTCGCCGAATGATCGTCGGCGCCCGTCGCGCCAGACCGCGCGATCCCGTGTCCAACGCTCGGCCCGATGGCGTGATCGCCGTTTCGGCCCTCTGGTGATCGTAACCAGAGCTGTTCCGCAGCCATCAGAGGGCCGAATCGGCGACCATGGCGGCTGGCTGACCTCGCTCGGGGCGGCGCTAGCTGCTGCCGACGCCCTGCCAGACGGCTTCCGCCCCGGCGTGCCCGATGCGGACGACCTCCACGATCACGATGACCGCGAGCGCGACGACGACCAGTGACACCGCCGCCGTCAGCGGCCGGGGCAGCGTCCGCGCCGACGAGCCGGAGCCCGGCTGGGCGGGGCCGGGCATCGTCCACGCCGTGGGCCGCCAGCCGTGCACGAACAGCAGGAGCAGCGCGGCCGCGAACAGCCCGGCCACCCACGGCAGCAGTTCCTCACCCAGCGCGGCATGCCGGGCGATCAGCGGGTTGTCGACCCCGAGCTTGTCGCGCAGCTTCTCGCCGGTCGAGGTAGTGATCGGGACCAGGATGAGCGCACCGGCGCAGGCGATTGCCGGCAACGGCCCGAGCGCGCGGCGCACCCTGGGCCAGACCGCGGTCAGCGCGAGCAGCAGCGCGGCCAGCGGCACCAGCACGACCGTGGCGTGCACGATCAGGGCGTGGGCGGGCAGCCCGGAAATCGTTGTCGGCACGACAGCCTCCTGGGGCGACGTTCAGATCATCTCTGACCCTGGCCCGGCTGCCTGAAGATGTCCTGAGAACGGTCAGTAAGCAGATAGTAAGGAGGTTGGTGGGTCCGGGCGCGGAGCGCCAAGACCCACCAACCTCCGTGTCGGGCGCTGAGCGCCCTCCCCAACCTGGTTCGCCGTATGGGTGAGGTACGGAGGCCAGCGCCTATCCAGCGTCGGGATCTGGGTCGCGTTCGCCTCGAACCGTACTGGGAGCGCCCGGACTCACGGACCTCCGAGTCGAGGCAGGGACGAGCGCTGCCTCAGTGGCCGTGATCGCCGTTTCGGCCCTCTGGTGGCTGCGAAACAGCCCCGGTTACGACCATCCCAGGGCCGAAACGGCGATCACGGGACTGCCCGGGACCGGGCCAGCCTTCGCGGCGGCAGGCCCTGGTTGGTCGGTCAGATGTTCTGGGTGGGGGCGATGGGCTTGGTCAGCTTTGGGCGGCGCAGCGTCTCGTTCGGGTCGGCCTGGGAGCTGTCCCCGCCGCCGCCGATCAGGCTGGCCAGGTCGCCGATGCCGCTGCCCAGCGCGCCGCTGAGCTCGCTCGGAATGATCCACACCTTGCTCGCCTGGCCGTTAGCGATCTTGGGCAGCGTCTGCAGGTACTGGTAGGCGAGCAGCTTCGGATCGGCGTCGCCGGCATGGATCGCCGTGAAGACCGTGTCGATCGCCTTCGCCTCGCCCTCGGCCTGCAGGATCTGCGCCTGCCTCGCCCCCTCCGCCTTGAGGATCGCCGCCTGCTTCTCGCCCTCCGCCTTGAGGATCTCGCTCTGCCGGAAGCCCTCGGCCGTCAGGATCGCCGCCCGCCGGTCCCGCTCGGCCCGCATCTGCTTCTCCATCGCCTCCTGCACCGAGCGCGGCGGTTCGATGGCCTTGATCTCGACCCGGTTCACCCGAATACCCCACTTGCCGGTCGCCTCGTCGAGCACGCCGCGCAACGCGGTGTTGATCTGGTCCCGGGAGGTGAGCGCGCCCTCCAGGTGCAGGCCACCGATGACGTTACGCAGAGTCGTCACGGTCAGCTGCTCGATCGCCTGGATGAAGTTGGCGATCTCGTAGGTCGCCGCGCGCGGGTCGGTCACCTGGAAGTAGAGGACGGTGTCGATGCCGACCACCAGGTTGTCCTCGGTGATCACCGGCTGGGGCGGGAAGGCCACCACCTGCTCACGCAGGTCGATCCGCTCCCGGACCCGGTCCACGAACGGCAGGACGATGGCAAGACCCGGCACCAGCGTGCGGTGATAACGGCCGAGCCGCTCCACGACCACCGCGCGTGCCTGCGGGACGACCTTGACCGACCGCATCACGAAGACCAGGGCTACGAACGCGAGCACCGCCACCACGATCAGTCCACCGGTCATGGCAACTCCCTCCGTGGGACTTCCAGTCCCGGGACTTCTTCCTGGTGGACGATCGCCGTCGCGCCGTCGATGCGCAGCACCCGAACCTCGCTGCCCACCGCGATCACGACGCCGTCCGGGTAGGCACGCGCCGACCAGATCTCGCCCTTGAGCTTCACGCGGCCGTCGTACCGGTCCACCTGTTCGAGGACGACGCCCTCGGCGCCGACGAGCGCCTGCGCGCCGGTGGCGAGCAGCGGCGCGGTGTTGAGATGGCGAGCGGCGATCGGCCGCAGGCCGAAGGTGAGGCCGCCCGCCGCGAGGACGAAGGCGAGCAGCTCCCAGACGAGGCCCCCGCCGACGAGCGCCACCACCCCGGCGACCGCGGCCGCCAGGGCGAACATGAGCAGGTACAAGCCACCCGTGAGCAGCTCGGCGATAGTGAGCCCTCCGGCGACGATGAACCAGACTAGGTCGGCCGGCACGCCTCCATCGTAGGCCTGATCACTCTCTTTTCGGAGCGGTCATATCGGGTACCGGACAACTCTCCCGAAACATCGTCGACGCGGCTCCCGGCGGCCGGACCCGGTATCGCCGCGGCCGGCACCGGTAACGTGGGCGGCGCCCGATCCGGGCTCCGCCGAACCGACGCCAAAAGGATCCGTGACCGCACCGTGCCCGTCCTGACTTCCCGGCAGCGCATCGCCTACCAGGGCGAGCCGGGGGCAAACTCCCACCTGGCCTGCCGCGACGTGTACCCGGACTTCGACGCGGTGCCGTTCCAGACGTTCGAGGAGTGCTTCGCCGCGATCGACGACGGCACGGTGCAGCTCGCGATGATCCCGGTGGAGAACTCCACCGCCGGCCGCGTCGCCGACATCCACCATCTGCTGCCTGACGCGAAGGCGCACATCATCGGCGAGTACTTCCTGCCGGTGCACCACCAGCTCATGGCCCTGCCTGGAACCTCGCTGGCCGACCTGAAGACCGTGCACAGCCACCCACAGGCGCTGGCCCAGTGCCGCGAGGCGCTGCGCGCGCTCGGCCTGCGGGCGATGCCCGACGCGGACACCGCCGGGGCGGCCCGCGAGCTCGCCCAGTCCGGTGACCCCACCCGGGCCGCGATCGCCTCCCGGGTGGCCGCCGAGGTGTACGGGCTGACCATCCTGCGCGAGGACCTCGAGGACGAGCAGCACAACACGACGCGCTTCCTCATCTTCTCGGCGGAGGACCTGCGCGCGGCGGCGGGCGTGCACGAGCTGGTGACGACCTTCATCTTCAAGGTGAAGAATCGCCCGTCGGCGCTTTACAAGGCGCTCGGCGGATTCGCCACCAACGGCGTCAACATGACGAAGCTGGAGAGCTTCATGGTCGGCGGCGCCTTCGTCGCGACCCAGTTCCTGGCAGACATCGAAGGCAGCCCCGAAGAGGCGGCGGTCGCGCAGGCGTTCGAGGAGCTTGCCTTCTTCGCCGACTACCGGATTCTCGGGGTCTACCGGGCGAGCCGTTACCGGGAGCGGATCGCCGGCCGGGTCCAGTCTGCCGCCGGCTGAAACGCTTCGGCTCGCGCGCCGGCCTTCGGGCCGCTCGCCCAGCCGCCTTCGGGTGCGGGCCACCCACATAAGGTCAGGACGGTGCGCCGACTACTGCCCGCGCCGGGCCAAGACGACCTGAGCCAGGAAGACCTCGACGCGGCCTACGCCCTGCCGGTCCCACCCGCGGGGACCGCCCACGTCCGGGCGAACTTCGTGTCGGCGGCCGACGGCGCGGCCGAGGTCGGCGGCCGCTCCGCGGCGCTCGGCGGGCCCGGCGACCGGCAGATCTTCCGCACACTGCGGTGGCTGGCCGACGTCGTCCTCGTCGGCGCCGGCACCGCTCGGGCCGAGAACTACGGGCCAGCCATAGTCCCACCGCCACGGCAGGAGGCCCGGATCGCGGCGGGCCTCGCGCCGGTGCCGCCGATCGCGGTGGTCTCCGGGTCGCTGGCGATCGACCCGGGGGCCCGGCTGTTCGGCGCGGCCGTGCGGCCGCTGCTGCTGACCGCGGCGAGCGCCCCCGCCGATCGGGCCGCGGCGCTGCGCGAGGTCGCGGACGTCGTCGTCTGCGGCGACGAGCAGGTCGAGCTGGAGCTGGTGCTCGGCGCGCTGGCCGGCCGCGGCCTCTCGCGCGTCCTCACCGAGGGCGGGCCGATGCTGCACGCCCAGCTGGGCGGCGCCGGCCTGCTCGACGAGCTGTGCCTGACGGTCGCGCCGGTGCTCGCCGGGCCGCAGCATCTCGGCATCGTCGCCGGCGCTGCCTGGCCGACGGCCCAGCCCATGGAGCTCGGCCACGTGCTGGAGGACGACGGCTCCCTCTTCCTGCGTTACCGCGTTCCGAACAAGGGGTAGCTGTCGGCTACGGCCAGCTATATCCACAGGTCAGCCGCTGTCCACAGGGCGGCACGGGCGCCTTCCTGACCGGCGCCGAGCTGGCTAACGTGCCGCCTGGCTTCCGACGGAGAAGGCGGTGGATCATGGCAGGGCGGGTTGTTGACGGGCTGGCCGCGGCAGGGCCGGTTCTGGCCGGGCCGGTCGTGGCGGAAGCCGGGAGCGGGGCGGGGGCGCCGGCGGGGCTGGTCGTCAACGAGCGCCGCGGCGCGTTGCTGACCACCGCGGCTGTCCTGGACCGTGGCGCGGCCGAGATCGCCGCGGCGTTCAGCGGTCTGACGGCAGCGCTCGACGCCGGCGCCTGGGCCGGGCCGGCCGCCGACATCTGGGCGGGCGAACTCGCCCGCGCGGGAACCAGCATCAGGCGGGCGCTCGAGGACACGGCGCTGAGCTGCGCGCACACGGCCGCGTCCCAGCCGGAATGGGTCGCGCCGGATGACCCACGGGCCATCCGGCCGGCAGCCAGGCTCGGCTACCTGCGCGACGGGCGGTAGAGCGATGCCCGGCCCGAGTGAGCGAGTCGTCCTGGACCAGGGCCTGGCCCGCGTGCTGGCGCAGCGGCTGCGGGATCTGCGCGACCTGCTCGGCCGGTGGGCCCGGGCGGTGGTGGCGCTGCTCGGGCCGCTCGGCTGGCCGGCGGACCCCGTCGTCGCGCTGCACGCGGGCGCGGGCTGGGCCGACACCTCGGCCGCGAGGCTGACGCGTCGGCTCGCCCAGGCCCAGGCTGCCGACGCGAGCCTCGGCGCCGCGCCGACCGGCGGTGCCGGTGGAACCGCGGCGCAGTCCGGCGGCGGTGGCCGGCTCGTGGTGACGCTGCGGCCCGACCCGTTCGGCGGCGACGGTCTGGCTGCGCGGGACGCAGGGGCCCGGCTCGGTCTGGAGCTCGTCGGCGCCGCGCTGGCACCGGCGGCGGACCTGACGACGCTCGCCGGCGTCGTCGCCCAGCTGCGGACGTCCGCGCACGACCCGGACTTCGCCGCGGGTCTCGTCGGGGCCGTCGGGCCGGCGCGGCTGGCCGTCGTCCTACGCCTGGCCGAGCACGTCGGCTCCGGCGGCTTCGTGGTCACCGAGACGGCGGACGGTTACCGGGTCAGGCCCGCGCGCGGCGGCGACCGCACCCGGGCCGACGCCCCGGGCCGATGGCTTCCGACCGCGCTGGCGGGCGACCTCACGGCCACGCTCGGCTCGGCGCTCGCGACCTTCAGCCGGTCCGGGCTGCTCACCGCGGTCTGGCTGAGCCGGTTCAACGCGCGCGATGTGCGTGGCCAGGCCGAGACCACGCTGCTCGGCCCGCTGCTCGCGGCCGGCCGGTTCGCCCCGGCCACCCTGCGCCTGCTCGGCGACGCGCTCTTCGCGACGACCGACGTCTCCGGCGATCGCTACCGCACCCGCGACGGTCTGCTCACCGGAGCCGGCGCCCGGGTCAGCGGCTCCTCGCCGGTCACGCGGGACATCGGACTGTTGGGTGCCGATCCCGCGGGCCGACGGCGAGCCACGTACGCGGCCGCCCTGCTGCGGGCCATCGCGGACGAGCCGACGCTCGTTGCCCGGTTCGCGACCGACCACGTGGAGGCGATCGTCGCGGGCGCACGGGTGTCGGCATTGCCTGCGCCGATCAGACCGGGCGTCCCGGCTCCGGTGGCCAGTGCCTGGGAGTACCTGGTCAGCCGGGCAGGAGGGATCGGCGCCCGGCAGGCCGATCCGGCCGGTGCCGCGACGTTCGTGGCGCGGCTCGGCTTCACGATCTACCACTACCAGGTCACCCACGCGGACCCTCGGTTGCGGCGCGACAGCTCCTGGCCGCTCCCGACCGGCCTGCGCGCCGCGATCGGCGACCTGTTGCACGTCTGGCGGGCCGAGCTGTACGCGTCGGCCGTGGGCCTGCTGCCCGCCGGCGACGCGCTGCGCGGCCCCTCAGGCCGGGGCCTGGTCGCGGTCTGGCCGGCCGCCGCGGCCGGGCGCGCGGCTGGCGGCGGCGCGGGCGGCCCCTGGTCGGCGCGGCTGGCCGGGCCGGCGGACGGCGCGCGGATTCCGGCCGAGCTGTGGGCGGCCCTGCTCGGCGAGGCCCTGGCCGCGGGCGGCCCGACGGCCACGGCTCTGGGGTCGGACGCGCTGCGGCAGGCGGCCGACCTGGGGCAGGCGGGCTGGGCCGCGACCCGCGGCTACCGGGGCGACGGCCAGGTCGCGTACCCGGCGAGCCCGCGCGCGCTCGTCCATCTCCAGCAGGCCGCGATGGTGTCGTTCTTCCTCACGGCGCTCGCCGACACCGCCGCCGGGCTGACCCTGCGCGCCGAGCTGACCGCCGACGACGCGGCCCGCCGGACGACTCTGGCGATCGACCAGCTCGCCGCCACCGCCCGGGCCGTCAAGGTCGACGACCTGGTCGCCACCCTCTACGGCGTCACCGTCGGCGTGACGGTCGCGGCCGCCGCCGACGCGGCGAAACCGGATGGGCGGCCCGGGTCCGAGGCGCTCTCGACGATCGCCGGGGTGGCAGCCGCCGCGGCGGTCCGGCCCGGCTGGCAGGAGGCCTACCGGGCCTCGGCGACAGCCGTCTGGCTGCGGCGCGGCGACGACCCGATCCTGCCGGTCGAGGTGACCGACGCCGCCGGCGTCCGCCGGACCTTCACCGGAGATCCACGCCTCGACGGGTTCATCACCGGCCCGGCGGACGCCTTTCTCGACGCCGACGGCCGGCCGCTGCCGCCGGAGCGGATGTCCCCGGCCGCGCGGTCGGCCTATCTGCGCTGGCTGGCCAGCCCCGCGATCGTCGCGAACAACGACGACCTCCCCACGCTTGCGCAGGCACGATGACCGCCTCCCGACGCGACCGGAGGCCAGCCGGGGGATCCTGCTCAGATCGCAGCCGAAGCCCGGCGTCGGATCGAGCGGGGCGAGAACCCAGGTACCGAGGGCAAGGGACAATGAGCCGATGAAGCTGCCCGTGATGCCGCCGGTCGCGCCGATGCTGGCGAAGTCGGTCCCGACCATCCCATCCGGGGCGTCCTATGAGCCCAAATGGGACGGCTTCAGGTGCATCTGTTTCCGGGACGGTGACGAGGTCGAGCTCGGCAGCCGCAACGAGAAGCCGATGACCCGCTACTTCCCCGAGCTGGTCGAGGCGGTCAAGGCCGAACTGCCCGACCGGTGCGTCCTCGACGGCGAGATCGTCATCGCCCTGGACGGCAGGCTGGACTTCGAGGCGTTGCAGCAGCGCATCCACCCCGCGGTGTCGCGGGTCAAGCTGTTGAGCGGGACGACCCCGGCCTCGTTCATCGCTTTCGATCTGCTCGCGCTCGGCGACGAGGACTACACCGGGCGCCCGTTCTCCGAACGGCGCGCCGCGCTCGAAGCCGCGTTGGCCACGGCGAAGGCGCCGGTCCACCTCACCGCGACCACTACCGATCTGGACGTCGCCAACCGCTGGTTCGTCGAGCTCGAAGGCGCACACCTCGACGGCGTGATCGCCAAGCCGCTGGAGGGCGTCTACCAGCCTGACAAGCGTGTCATGTTCAAGATCAAGCATGTCCGCACCGCCGACTGCGTCCTCGCCGGCTTCCGCTGGCACAAGACGTCCACGGTGGCCACCCCGCTCGTCGGCTCGCTGCTGCTCGGGCTCTACAACGACGAGAACAAGCTGCAGCACGTCGGCGTCGTCGGGGCTTTCACCGCCAAGCGCCGGGCCGAACTGGTGGACGAACTCGCCCCGCTCCTGCTCGGCGACGGCGACGACCATCCGTGGCAGGAGTGGGCCAGCGCCGAGGCGCACCAGAGCCAGCGGCTGCCCGGCAACGTGAACCGGTGGAACGCGCAGAAGGACCTGTCGTTCATCCCGCTGCGTCCCGAGCGGGTGCTGGAGGTCAAGTACGAGCACATGGAGGGCACCCGCTTCCGGCACCTGGCCCACTTCGTCCGGTGGCGCGCCGACCGCACCCCCGATTCCTGCACCTACGAGCAACTTGAGCAGCCACTCACCTACACGCTCTCCGACATCATTCCCGGACTCGGCTCGTAGCGAAGCCGCCTGCCGGCAGACCCGCGAACGACACGCGCTCCTCAACAGTCGTCGCCGGCGGCGATTGCCCGCTGGATTTCAGCAGATCAGGCCGGCGCGGCTCAGCCGACCAGGAAACGTTCGAGGGCCCCTCGGGTGGCCTCGTCTCTCCGGCTGATCTCGGTGAGCAGGGCGCTGAGCTGGTCGAGCCAGTCGGTGACGGTGGTGGGGGCCGTCGAGAGAACCACGCCGTGCACGACATGGCTGACGCTCGCCTCGATCAGGCCCAGGGCCGGAATGCGGAACGTCAGCATCCGGTCGGCGGCCAGGACGCTCACGCCGACGGGCTCGCCAGGCCGACGGGCAAGCCGGCCGGTGACGGAGCGGCGGCGTTCGACGCGCACCATCGACGGCGGCAGTGCCCCGGCCAGCGTCGTCACGAGGACGTGCGCCAGCATCGCCGTCTCCACCCGTCGGAGATGCGCGACGACGAGATTCCCGAGCGCGTCCGGAGGTTGCCCCGGCGGCGGCGAACCCGCAGGCGGCAATCCGGTCGGCTGGGGCGGTTCGGCCGGTGGCCGCGAGGGCGAAGCCATGAACCGAAATGTAGCGCCGTGACCGAAGCCGGTCATTGGGTCGCGCGCCGGACCGACCCGTGCCATTGCCGGGTCGGACCACGGTCCTGGCCGCTACCCGGGCTCGGCCGATACCTATTCGGCGCGTAGCGTGCCGCCAGGTTCCCGGGGCGGCGGGCTGGTCAGGCCGGCGGCCGGGCGCGATCGAGGAGGGCGTCATGGCGGGGTTCGGTCGCGGCGGCGACAGCCAGCAGCCACCCGGCGCCGGGTGGGAACCCGACGCCGCCGGAACGCGGCTGGCGATGACGGCGGGAGCGGCGCCGAACGGGGTCTTCACGTCGGACCTCTCGGTGTCGGAGTACGTGCTGCTCAACGAGGCCGGATTCGAGCCGCTGGGGTTCGTCGTCGGCTCGTCGATCTACCACATCGGCCTGCAGGCCGCGGGGTGGAAGACGAACCAGGAGCTGGGCGTGCTCAGCCAGGCGATGTACTCGGCGCGCGAGCTGGCGATGGGCCGGATGCAGAGCGAGGCCGAGCGGCTGGGCGCGGACGGCATCGTCGGGGTGAAACTGCGCGTGCAGTACTACGCCTGGGGCCAGAACGTCCTGGAGTTCATCGCGGCGGGCACGGCCGTGCGGGCGATCCGGTCGCCGGGGGCCCACCGCGCGCCCAACGGGCACCCGTTCACCTCGGACCTGTCCGCGCAGGACTTCTACCGGCTGCTGGCGGCGGGCTCGGTACCGGTGGCCTTCGTCCTCGGCACCTGCGTCTACCACATCGCCCACCAGGGCGTCTTCCAGTCGCTACGCCAGGTCGGCGTCAACCAGGAGATGACCACGTTCACCCAGGGGGTCTACCAGGCTCGCGAGCTGGCGCTGACCCGCATGCAGGCCGAGGCGGCCCAGGCCGGGGCCAACGGCATCGTCGGCGTCGACCTCGTGGTGAGCAACCATGTCTGGGGCGAGCACGCGACCGAGTTCTTCGCGACCGGAACCGCGATCCGCACGCTGGACCCGGCCCACCGCCTGGCCGACACCGCGCCCAAGCCCCAGTTCACCCTCGGCCTCGACAACTAGCCAGTGCCGCGACCGCCAGGGTCTGCCCGTCGCCTTGATCGCCGTTTTCGCCCTCTGGTGGCTACGAAACAGGCCAGGTTACGACCACCGGGGGGCCGAACCAGCGATCATGGGGACGCCGGAACTGAGAGCCTTGCCGGCCTCGACAACTAGCCCGATCGTCGGCCGGCGTCGGCGTCAGCCGAGCAGCCAGCCCTCGGCGTGGGCTCGGTCGAGCTCGGCGGCCACCCCGGGCGGGCTGAGCTCGGCGGGGATCGGCCTGCCGGCGGCGAGCAGCGCGGCCAGCTCACCGCGCCCGGGGGCGCCGAGTGCCGGACCGGTGAGGCTGCCGCCCAGACCGTAGAACTCGGCCAGGTGGGCCCGCAGCGCGCCCAGCTCGGCGGCACGGTCCGCGGTGCCGGTGTCGTCACCGGCCGCGGCACCGTGCGGAGAGGTCGCGGACAGCCCCGGCTCCCGGGGCGCGGCGAGCTCCGGGCTCGGCACGACCGGGACCAGGACCAGCAGCGCGTGCGCCGGCTGGCCCGACCCGACCCGGGACGGCGTGGGCACCGGCGGCTGCACCGGAGCGCCGGTGGCCTCGGCCGCGAGCGCGGCGGCGGTCAGGGTCGCCTCGGTCGGGCGGACCGGCTCGTCGAGGGCGTCGAGCGCCGCGAGCAGGGCGCGCACGCGCAGCTGGTAGCGCCGGTCCCCCGGGTCGGTCCCGCCTACCGGAGCGAGCACGACGCAGTACTTGCCCTGCCGGGTGAGGGCCCGGATGCGAGCGATGTCCGCCGTGTGCAGCAGGCCGTCGGCCCAGACCGCCCAGGGCGCCGACCGGCCGGGGCGCAGCCAGCCGCGTTCGGTGAGCGCCGAACGCAGCTCGACGGGGCTCAGCCGCAGCTCCGGGTAGTCGGGGTGGCTCGGCAGCCGCAGCCCCGCGACCGTGCCGACCAGCCGGGCCCGGCCGGTGGGCTCGGGCTGCCGGTCGGGCTCGACCCGGCTCGCCGTCCGCGCCAGCGCCGCGGTGCGTTCCTTGTCGGCGTCCACCGGCCCACCGCGCCGGCGGACGCCGGCGACCCGCATGGCCGCGACGAGCTCACCTTCGGGCTCCCGCAACGCGACGGCGTCGCCGGGGCCGAGACCGGCCGCGTCTCGCGCCGGGACGACCAGCGAGGGCAGCCGCAGCCCGTCGCGCAGGGTGTCCTCCGGGTAGCCCGGTGCCGGTCCGAAGGCGCCGAGCAGCAGCAGCTCGAGGTCGGCGAGCTGCGCACGGGTCAGCCGCGCCGACGGCCAGCCGGCCGAGGCGGCCGACAGCTCGGCGGCGCGGTCCTCGTCGACGAGCACGGGGCAGCGCACGGGCACCTTCGGACCGTAGCCGTCCGGTGACAAGACGGCCGGTCCGACGGCGTTGGCTCGCCGTACGGCAGGATGGCCCCGACCGCTCCGCCAGCCCGAGCAGGACGGTTCTCGTGATTCGCGGCAGCCTTCTGCCATAAAATCGGAACGGTGAGCATCGACACCACAACCGCCGAGCTGGCCGACGCCGAGCTCGCGAGCCTCCTGGCCGAAGACGCCGGACGACGACTGCTGGAGATCCGAGCCGAGGTTGGCTTCGCGGACGGGCCCGCACTCAAGGACGCCGGCGACGCCGGCTCCCAGCGGCTGCTCGCCGCGGCGCTCGCCCGCCACCGCCCGAAGGACGCCGTGCTGTCCGAGGAGGCCGTCGACGACCCGGTCCGCCTCCGCGCCGACCGGGTCTGGATCGTCGACCCGCTCGACGGCACCCGGGAGTTCGCCGAGGAGGGCCGCACCGACTGGGCCGTGCACGTCGCGCTGTGGCAGGCCGGCGGGCTCGTCGCCGGGGCCGTCGCGCTGCCGGCCGTCGGGGTCACGCTGTCGAGCGCGACGATCACCCCACCGCCGGCCGGACCGGCCGGGCCGGTACGCCTGGTCGCGAGCCGTACCAGGGCACCCAAGCTCGTCACCGACGTCACCGAGAGGATCGGCGGCGTCGTCATACCGATGGGCTCGGCCGGCGCCAAGGCCTCCGCGGTGATCCGCGGGGAGGCTGACGTCTACCTGCACGCCGGCGGCCAGTACGAGTGGGACTCGGCCGCCCCGGTCGCGGTCGCGCTCGCCGCGGGTCTGCACGCGACCCGGATCGACGGCTCGCCGCTGCGGTACAACCAGGCCGACCCGCTGCTGCCCGACCTCGTGATCTGCCGGCCCGAGCTGGCCGAGGCGGTGCTGGCCGCGATCCGGGCGTCGTCCTCCGGCTGAGTCACCCCGCGGCACACGAAGGCGGCGGTCCCGACCGCCGCCTTTCTCGTCGCCCCGCCTACTGGGGCGGTCGGGCGTGCGCGCGCAGGAAGGTGTCGACGCCCGCAGCGACGGCGGCCCGGATCAGCTCGTCTGGGACGGCCGCGGTGCCGTGCTCGGTGAGGACCTGGATCTCGGCGCCGATCAGGGCGAGGAACTGGTGGGCGGCCCGCGTCGGGTCGGGGACCACCAGGTGGCCGGCATTGCCGAGCATCGCCAGGCGCCCCGCCAGCGCCTCCATGATCGGAGCCTCCGCCTTGACGCGCACCAGCCGGTAGACCTCGGGGTCGCGGGCGGTCTCCGCCGCGATCATGCGGGCGAGGAAGAGCGAGCACGGGGTGCGCTGGCACTCGACGAGGCGCAGGCCCAGCTCGCGCAGGCTGTCGCGCCAGCCGACCGCCGAGAGGTCGAGGCGCTGGATCACCTCGAGGGCGTCGGCGTTCAGCTGGACGGCCGAGTCCGCGACCGACTCGCGGAACAGCTGGTCCTTGCCGCCAAAGTAGCTGTAGATCGTCGGCTTGGAGACGCCGGCGGCCGTGGCGATCGCGTCGACACTCGCCCGCTCGTATCCCTCGTCACCGAAGATCGGTGCCGCCGCGTCGAGGATCACGCGTCGCTTGTCCGGACGAGCCACTCGCTTCGCGTCCACAACCGCCATCCGCCCAGTGTAGCCCCAGGGTTGACGGCGAACGGACGTTACAACACTAAACCGTGTGGTGTAGTTTTGCGCCATGACCGTAAACACAACCGTCGGTTCGGGTACGCAGACCGAGGTCGCCGAGCCGGCCGAGGAACCGGGAGCGCCGACGGGCGCGCTGCTCGCGCTGGGGCTCGCCGCACTGGTGGCGGTCCTGGACGGCACCGTGGTCTCCGTCGCGCTGCGCACGCTGACGGCCGACCTGCACGCCCCGCTCACGACGGTCGTCTGGACCAGCGTCGGCTACCTGCTGGCCGCCGCGACCATGCTGCCGCTGCTCAACTGGGCTACCGCGCGGTTCGGCGGGCGGCTGGTCTTCCTGGTCGGGCTCGGGCTGTTCGGGCTCGGCTCCGCGCTGTCGGCCCTCGCCTGGTCGGCGGGCGCGCTGATCGCGTTCCGGGTGGTGCAGGGCCTGGGCGGCGGCCTGCTGGAGCCGACGTCGCTCATGCTCGCGGCCCGACTCGCCCGCCAGGACCGGGTCGGCCGGGTCCTGGGCACGATCTCGATGATCATCAACGTCGCGCCGGCCCTCGGCCCGGTGGTCGGCGGCCTGCTGCTCGCGACCGGCCACTGGCAGTGGATCTTCGTCGTCAACATCCCGCTGACCCTCGGCCTGTTCGCCGTCGCCATCGCCTTCATCCCGGCCGACCGGCCCACCGGCCGAGCCGAGGCCGCGACCGGCGGGGCAGGAACGGAACCGGCCGCGGCGCCCCGCGCGGACCTGCGCGGCCTGGCCCTGCTGACGACGGGTTACGTCGGGCTCCTGTTCGCGCTGACCCGATCGGGCCAGGCGGGTGCCGACGCCGTGACCATCACGGCCGCGGTCGCGGGAGCCGCGCTGCTCGCCGGGTATGTCAGGCACGCGCTGACGGCGCGGACACCACCCGCGTTCGACCTACGCCTGCTGCGGCGGCCCGGGTTCGCCACGAGCCTCGCGGTGATGTGCTGCGTCGGCCTGCTGATGTACGGGCAGCAGGCCGCACTGCCGATCTTCGGCGCGGACCGCCACCACCTGCGCGGCGCCGGCCAGGGCCTGTTGGTGTGCGCGCTGGGCCTCGGCCTGTTCGTGTCGATGTCGTGGGGCGGGCGGGTCAGCGACCGGACGGGGCCTCGTCCGCTCGTCCGCGCCGGCGCGGTCGTCACCGCGGCCGGTCTGACGACGTTCGCCTTCGCCCACGACCGGCTTCCGCTGCCGGCGGTGTTCGCGCTGTTCGTCGGGATCGGGCTGGGCTTCGGCCTGACCGCGTCGCCGACCTTCGCCACCGTCTTCCGGCTTCTCCCGCCGGCCGAGCAGCCGCAGGGCACGACCGCCGTGTTCATGTCCGTCCAGCTGTCCGCCTCGCTGGGCGTCACGACGCTGGGCCTGCTCCAGGCGCGGGCCGGCGCGCACTGGCTGACCTGGCTGTTCGTACTCCTGGCCGCCGCGGCCGTCGCGATGCTCGTCCTCAGCCGCGGCCTGCCAGGCCGCCCAACCGACGCACAGACCTGAACCGCGGGCTCAACGCCCGCCAAGCTGGCAAAGCAATTCGCCAAGTATCGCCAAGTAGAGCTAAGCTCTCGCTATGTTGGCCGCCGAACTCGCCGAGCTCGTTCGCACGCTGCGCGACTCGCGGACGGATCTCGCTCGGGTGGAGGCCAAGCGCGCTACTCGGGAGCTGCCGAAGTCGACCCGGGAGACCCTGTCGGCGTTCGCCAACTCACCAGGCGGCGGCGTGATCCTGCTCGGGCTTGATGAGACCCACAGTTTCGCGGCGACCGGCGTGGCTGACCCGAAGAAGGTCCGAGACTCGTTGGCCGATCTCTCGCGTGACCAGATGGCGCCGCCGCTGGCCCCACTAATCGAGATCATGGAGTTCGAGGGCGTCCAGCTCGTCGTGGCGGAGGTCGCCGAGCTGGATCGGAGCTCCAAGCCCTGCTACTACCGCGGCGCCGGCATGGCGAACGGCTCCTACGTCCGCGTAGGCGATGGCGACTACCGGCTCGGTCCCGCCGAGGTCCACGCTCTGGTCGCGGCCCGTGGCCAGCCGGTCGACGACACCGTCCCCGTCCAGAACGCCACACCGGGCGACCTGATGCCGGAGATCGTCGGGCCATACCTTCAGCGTCTGCGTCTGCAGCGCCCGTTCGCCTTCCGAGACCTCGACGATCGTGAGCTTCTGCTGGCCACCCGGGTCCTGGTGCCCGGCGATTCAGGTCCGGTGCCCTCGCTGGCCGGCCTGCTCTGCTTCGGCCGGTTCCCACAGCACTTCTTCCCGCAGCTGGAGGTCACGTTCGTCGAGTACCCGACGGTCGACGGCGCCGAGATCGGGACCGGCTTGCGTTTTCTCGAGAACCGGGCGTTCGACGGCCCGGTTCCGCTCCAGGTTCGCGAAACCCTCGTGCAGCTTGCCCGGGCCATCCGACGCGGTACGGTCATCGCGCCGGGCGGCGGCGCGTCAACGGTGTACGAGTACCCGCTGGAAGCGCTGCGGGAGGCGGTCGTGAACGCGGTCGTGCACCGTGACCTCGGCCAGTACTCACTTGGCACCCAGGTCCAGGTCGAGGTCTACCCGGACCGGATAACTGTGCGCAACCCCGGGGGCCTCTTCGGGGCCGTCCGCGTGAGCTCTCTCGGCGAGCCCGGTCTGTCGTCGGCGCGCAACGCCCTTCTGCTCAAGCTCCTGGAGGACGTCGAGGTACCGGGCGAGGGCAGGACGGTTTGCGAGAACCGCGCATCCGGCATTCGCACCATGGTCCGGGCGATGTCGGTGGCTGGCCTGCCGGCGCCTCGGTTCGCCGACAACATCTCCTGGTTCGAGGTGACCCTCAGCGGGCCTCCCCCGCGGCGCGCCGACCTCGCCGCGGCCGCCAGAGACAATGCGACGGCCAGGGACGCAGCCACCGCTTCGATATCTCGTACCACGGTTCCGGCCGAGCGAGACTGGTTCGTCCTCGAGTCCATTCGCTCGGCCGCGCGGCCGCTTTCCCGCCGGGAGATCGAGAGCATGACCGGGCTCACCAGCGCCCGGGTCAAGGCAGCCCTCACGGCCCTGATGGACCAGAGGTTGGTCACCGCCATCGGCGCGACAAGATCACCAAACCGACGCTACGAGGCAGCCGCCGCCCAGGAGGGCTAGTAAGCGCCTTCCCGGCGCAGGACGGCGAAGACGGTGCGCCAGAGGATGACGAAGTCCATGGCCAGGGTCCAGTTCTCGACGTAGCGCAGGTCGAGGCGGACCGACTCGTCCCAGTTCAGGTCCGAGCGCCCGCTGATCTGCCACAGGCCGGTCAGGCCGGGCTTGACCATCAGCCGGCGGTGCACGTCGTCCTCGTACTGGGCGACCTCACGGGGCAGCGGCGGGCGGGGCCCGACCAGCGACATCGAGCCGTTCAGCACGTTGAACAGCTGCGGCACCTCGTCGAGCGACCACTTGCGCAGGAACTTCCCGACCCGGGTGACACGTGGGTCGTCGCGCATCTTGAACAGCAGTCCCTGGCCCTCGTTGCTCGTCTGCAGGCCGGCGAGGCGGGCCTCGGCGTCGACGTACATCGAGCGGAACTTGTACATCTTGAACGTCTCGCCACCGCGGCCGACCCGGACCTGCTTGAAGATCGCCGGGCCTCGGCTGGTGAGCCGGACCGCGAGGGCCAACGCGATCAGCAGGGGCGAGAACAGCACGACGACGGTGAGCGCCACCGCGCGGTCGAACAGGATCTTCATGACCCGCCGGGAGCCGGACAGCTCCGGCTCGCGGATGTGCAGCAGCGGCAGGCCGGCGACGGGCCGGATCGAGATCCGCGGCCCGACGACGTCGGTCAGCGCCGACGAGACCAGCACGTCGACGTCCGAGCCCTCCAGGTTCCACAGCACCCGCTGCAGCGTCTCGCCGTCCATCTGCGGGGAGATCGCGACGGTGGTGGCGCGGGTCGCCCGGATCGAGGTGTGCAGGCTCTCCGAGGTGCCGACGATCGGTACGCCGAGCAGGTCGAAGCCGCTGCGCTCCGGCCGGTCGTGGCTGTGTCGGCCGGGCAGGCGGTCCAGCACGACGCCGACGACCGACCAGCCGGCGGTCGGGTCGCGCTGGGCGAGGCGGACCAGGGTCGCGGCCGACTCGCCGGCGCCGACGACCAGCACCCGGTGCATGCAGCGGCCCTGCCGGCGCATCCGGTGCAGGATGCCCCGGCCGCCGATCCGGCCGACCATCGACAGCAGGATGGCAACCGGGAAGACGATGAGCACGTACGCGCGGGCGACCTCGGCCTTGGTCGCATAGGACACGGTGGCGACGGTGGCGACCACCCGGACCGCCGCGTTGACGACCCGGCGGAACTCCTCGGACCCACCGCCGAGGAACCGCGGCTCGTAGGCCCGGTTCAGCGCCATCGAGACGACCCAGACCAGCGGCAGCAGCACCAGCGCCAGCAGGTACCACTCCGACGTGTCCCGGGCCGTGTCGAAGTGCCGGGTCCCGAACGGACCGAACCTGATCACGTAGGCCACTCCGGCCGCGACCACACAGGCCGCGGCGTCGAAGGCGATCAGGACCCTGACGTAGCGGCGCTCCCAGCGCAGCTGGGCCCGGTAGAGATCGTTCTCGACGGCGATGGCCCCGCCCGGCGGCCGTTCCGGTGTCTCCCGGGCCCGACGCGACGCGGCCCGCCCTGGAGCCTCGCGACCGGGCACCGTCGCGGTCACTGCGCGCCGTCCCCGAGCCGGCCGCGTACCTGCAGCGTCAGCAAGGTCCCCTCCGCGGTGGATACGCCACCCGCTCCCCCGCGCGCCCGGTGCCTCGCGCGGAACACGCCCTAGACGGGCAGTCCCAGCGGCACGCGCCGTCGCGGACCGCGCTCCCCGCTCCCGGCGCGACCGAGGCCGTGCCGGTTCCCCTGCGGGATGGCCGCACCCACGACCACGCGCGCAAACTTACCCGCACCTGGCTATTGCCCGACCAGCGCCCCCACGCGACAGTCCCGACGAGCCAGGCGCGCCAGACCTTCCCGACAAACCCTCGCTACCACCGCACAACCGCTGGAAGCACGAGCACGATTCCGCCGATCCCACCCCACGAGCACCACCGCGACACCCCACCCGAACAAACACATGCCGTGTCGCTCTCTCATCAATGAGTTACACGACGCCACCAAACTGCTACTGTCCGCCAAAGCCCAGGGGGAGACCTCCGGGCCGCGGGCCGGTCGGCGCCCGCCCGACGGGTGGGGGCGCCTGCGCGGACGCCGACCGCACCCGGCGCGCGGCCGAAACCGGGCGCGGAGCGCCCTTCGACCGCGTCGCCTGTCGGGCGCGAAGCGCCCTTCGACCGCCAGTCGATCTTCAAGTCGGATGTGGTGCCGGTTTGCATACCCGGTCGCGGATCTTCGACCGCGTCCGGCGGGCACAATCGGCAAGATCGCGGACCTGGTATGGATAAATGACGCATATCGGGCGTAGGGCGCCCGTTTCAATACCAGACTGGCGACCATCATGGGCGACCGCGCCGACGGCCGTCGATGATCGCCAGGTTGGTATGGAAATCGGCGCGGAGCCGATCAGCGAGAGGCGCCACTCGCACGCGCACTGCCTGCGCAGTCAGTGATCAAGGCGGCCCAATTTCCCATCGAGACGCCTTGATCACCGACTGCGCAGGCAAAGCAGACTTCGATGCCCCGATTTGTCGGCTTTATCTCTGCGCAGTTCTCGATCATGGTGCTGCAGCCTGCCCAGCTAGCCGGATGATCGGCGTCTGCGAAGGCAAGTCGGCGCCGGTGAGAGAAGCGCCCAGGGCCAGGCCATGCCTAGGGCAGGGCGGCGACTATGTCGGCGATGGGCTTGCGGGCGCCTGTGTAGAACGGCGTCTCCAGGCGGGTGTGGCGGCGGGCGGCGCTGGAGCGCAGGTGGCGGATGCAGTCGACGATCCGGTGCAGCTCGTCGGCCTCGAAGGCCAGCAGCCACTCATAGTCGCCGAGGCCGAACGCGGAGACAGTGTTCGCGCGGACGTCCTCGTACTCCCGGCCCATGATCCCGTGCTCGGCCAGCATGCCGCGCCGCTCGTAGTCGGGCAGCAGGTACCACTCGAGCGACCGGTTGAACGGGTAGACGCAGACGTACCCGCGCGGGTCCTCCCGCCGGACGTAGGCCGGGATGTGGCTGCGGTTGAACTCGGCGGGCCGGTGCAGGCCGACGGCCGACCAGACCGGGTCCAGGTGGGCGCCCAGCGTGGTCTGCCGGAAGCGCTGGTAGGTCTCCTGCAGTAGATCCGGGTCAGGGCTCGTCCACCAGACCATCAGGTCGGCGTCGGCGCGGTAGCCGGAGATCTCGTAGATACCGCGGGTGTAGACGTCCTTGGCGAGGGCGCCGTCGAGCAGGGCCTCGACCTCGGCCGCGACGGCGGACCTGTCGGCGGGCAGCGGCCGGCGGGCGGCGAACACCGACCAGCTCGTGTAGAGCATCTCCGCGTTCAGGTCACGGGCGGACCGCTCGGCGGCTTGGCGTCCATCGGCTGGCTGGTCGCCGGCCGCGCGTTCGGCGGCGGGCTGGGACTCGGACATACGTCTATTCTTCCTCGCTCGACGGGCGGGTCACGGGTGCCGTTGGTCGCGATCGGGGCGGGCTCGCGACCCGGCGGGTCAGACCGG
Source organism: Frankia sp. AgB1.9 (assembly GCF_016786355.1). Classification (GTDB taxonomy): domain Bacteria; phylum Actinomycetota; class Actinomycetes; order Frankiales; family Frankiaceae; genus Pseudofrankia. Next base: position 22,013 of record NZ_JADWYX010000051.1, on the reverse strand, counting down.
GCCGGCGGCGCCGACCGCGTCGGTCGCGCTGAGCACGGCTGCGGCGGCCGCCTCGCCCGAGCGGATACAGGCCGGGATGCCGACGCCGTCGTAGCCGGCGCCGGCCAGCGCTAGGCCGGGCGGCAACGCGCGGCGCACCGAGGCGATCCGCTCCAGGTGGCCGGGCAGGTACTGCGGCAGCGCGCCGCCCCACCGGCTGACCCTGCTCGCCACCGGGCGAGCGGTGATCCCGCCGGCATGGGCGAGCTCGGCGGCCACGACGCCGGTCAGCTCCGTGTCGGACCGGCGCAGGTCCTCGTCGGCGCCGGCCCGCCCAACGCTGGCACGCACGACCCGCAGCGGACTGCCCGCGGACACGTGCGGCCACTTCGACGACAGGTAGGTCGCGGCCTTGATCGTGGCCCGCTCCCGCGCCGGCACCAGGAAGCCGCTGCTTCCCGCGGGCAGATCGATGTCGCGGAAGACGAGCGTGACCAGCCCGATCGACGCGTACGGCACGCCAGCCAGCGGCGCGGCCGCGTGCGGGGCGATCGGGGTGAGCAGCTCCCGGGCCGCGCCCGCCGGCACGGCGAGGATCACCGCGTCGGCGTCCAGCGACCCGCTGCCGCGCGGCCCGGTGACGACCTCCCCCGGCTCGCCGGCGGCGCCCTTCTCGTCGAAGTCGACGCGCCAGCCGCCCTCGACGCGGGTGATCCGGCGGACGAGCACCCCGGTGCGCACCGCCGCGCCGCTGGCCTGCGCGACCCGGGCGGCGAACCCGCCGAGCCCGCCGCGCACGGTCGCGAACACGGGGGCCGGCGGGGCCGAGGCGACCGGGGCGGTACGGGCCCGCACCCGGTGGGCGCCGAGCAGCAGCGAGCGGTCCTCGGCCAGGATCGGCGCCAGCTGCGGGACGGTGGCCCGCAGCGACAGCGCGTCGGCCCGGCCGGCGTAGACGCCGCCGAGCAGCGGGTCCACCAGCCGGTCGACGACCTGCCGGCCGACCCTGGCGCCGACGAAGTCACCGACGGTCGGGTCCTCGGGCATCGAGGCCCGTGGCAGCACCAGGTCGGCGGCGGCGCGCAGCAGGCCGAGCGGGGACAGCACCCGGGAGCGCACCAGCCCGAGCGCGTCGGTCGGCACGCCGAGCAGTGTGTTCGGCGGGATCGGCCGCAGCCGTCCGTTGATCCACAGCGCGGCCGAGGTGGTGGCCGGGTGCACGAGGTCGTGCCCGAGGCCGACCTGGCGGGCCAGCCGCTGGCCTTCCGGGACCCGCGCGAGGAACGACTCGGCGCCTTCCTCGACCGCGAGCCCCTCGATCGGGGTGGTGCGCAGCTTGCCGCCGACCCGGTCGGCGGCCTCCAGCACGGTTACCTGAGCCTTGCCAGCCAGCGCGTGCGCCGCGGCGAGGCCCGCGATGCCGCCACCGACGATCACCACTCGCACGCCGCGTCGCCCCTTCGCGCCAGCCCGGTGCGGGCCGGCATTGTCGCGCTCGGCCTAACGGCCATGCGCGCCGGATTCAGGCGCCCCGGATTCAGGCGCCATGGACCAGGTCCACGATGTGGGCGAGCACGCCCGGGTCCGTCTCGGGAATCACGCCGTGGCCGAGGTTGAAGATATGGCCCTCGGCCTTCGACCCGCGCAGCAGCACGTCGCGGACCTTCTCGGCCAGCACGTCCGGCGGGGCGAACACGGCGGTCGGGTCCAGGTTGCCCTGCACGGCACGGCCCGGCCCGACCCGGCGGGCGGCCTCGTCAAGCCCGAGCCGCCAGTCGACGCCGACGACGTCCGCGCCGACCTCGCCCATCGCGGTGAGCAGTTCGCCGGTGTTGACGCCGAAGTGGATGCGCGGCACTCCGGCACCCTCGAACGCGGCCAGCACCTTGGCGGAATGCGGTGCCACATAGCGGCGGTAGTCGCCCTCGTCGAGAGCCCCGGCCCACGAGTCGAACAACTGCAGCGCGTCGATACCGGCGTCTACCTGGACGCGCAGGAAGCCGATCGTGACGTCGGCCAGCCGGTCGAGCAGGCTGTGCCAGAGGTCCGGCGCGGTGTACATCAGCCGCTTGGTCTTGGCATGGGTCTTGCTCGGGCCGCCCTCCACGAGGTAGCTGGCCAGTGTGAACGGCGCGCCGGCGAAGCCGATCAGGGGTGTGTCGCCGAGCTCGGCGAGCAGCAGCCGGACCGCGTCGTGGACGTACGGGACGTCGTCGGGCTCGACCGGTCGCAGCGCCGCGAGCCCGGCGGCGTCCTTGATCGGCTCGGCGACCACCGGGCCGACCCCGGCGACGATGTCCACGCCCATGCCGATCGCGACCAGCGGCACGACGATGTCCGAGTAGAAGATCGCCGCGTCGGTGCCGAACCGGCGGACCGGCTGCAGGGTGATCTCGGTGACCAGCGCGGCGTCCTGACAGGACTCCAGCATCGGGACGCCCGCGCGCAGCGCCCGGTACTCCGGCAGCGCCCGGCCGGCCTGCCGCATGAACCACACGGGCGCGACGTCGGTCGGCTCGCCGCGGGCGGCCCGCAGCAGCGACGCCCGCTCGGCCAGCCCCGGCCGGCGCGAGCCGGGACCCGGCGCCGCGTCGGCGGCGCCCCGGACGGGCTCGGCCGCCTGGCGCGGCTCTGCTGGCTCGACGACAGCGTCCCTGCCGGACCGGTGAAGCCGATCCGGGAGGTCGGCGATCCTGGAGGTTCGGCTCACGCCCATGCTCCGATCGTGACACGCGCCGCCGTCAAGCGCCGAACCGCTTCCCGTCCGGAGTGCGGCGGGCGGGCGGCTGGTCCGGGTCACCGAACCGCGGCATCTATTTCTACGTACCGTAGAAGTTACTCCTCGCCATGACCGTCCCGCTTCGGCGTGGTCTTCGCGACCGCCGGGAGACGCGAAGCGCCTGCCGACACGCCGGGGGGAATGCGTGGAGATGGGCCATCGCCGTGGCACCGTCTGTGCCGTCCGAAAGGGCCCAGAGGGCATGCGTTGTCCGAGCTGGCCTCGCTTGTGCGGGGCTCGGGCGGCTTCGCGGGAGCCGTACGCACTGCCCGGGGACCTGTCCCAGCCCCCGATGTCGAGGAGGTGCGGTCATGCTCCCCGGAGGCGAGCTTGATCAGCTCGTTCGCATGTTCTGCCCCCAGTGCGCGGACGAGCGGCCGTTCGAGCGACCGGAGTGCCTCGACGGGCACGGCGCGGACTGCCCCGAACGGGCCTGCGTGGAGTGCGGTGCCGCCGTCCTGCTCGGCCCCCTCACCCAGCCAGAGCGTGCCCGGGCGACCGGCCAGGACCGGCCCGGCCAGCGGGTGGTCCGCCCGGCCGTCATCGACCTCGGCGTACCGGCCCAGTCGATGCCGTCTCAGGCGATGCCGGCTCAGTCGACACCGGCCGAGTCGACGCCGGCCCAGCCGGAGACGCGGCGCCGGGTCGGCTCCGGGCGTACCCCTCGGTCCCTGGCGTGAGCCTGCACCCGGCACCGGAGCCGTTCCACCCGGGACCCGGCGGGGCACATCGGGCCGGCGGCCACTGGACGTACCCAGCGGGGTCGAAGCCGCACGCTCCGGCGTCCGGTCAGCGTGATCTGCGGCCACGCCCTAACGTGGCCGCCATGGGCGCCCCGCTGTCACCCGACTCCGGGGCGGCCACCGAAGCCGGCGCCGCGCTCGCCGACGCCGGCCCGGCGCTGGCCGGTCCGGTCGTGTTCGGCGCCGCCACGGCCGCACTGCGCCACGGGCTCACCAGCGTCCGCCCGGAGGTGACGGTCCGGGAGACCACCGCGCCGTCCCGGGTGGCGCCGCATGCCTTCGCGCTGGCCGCCAGCCTTGCCGGGGACGAGGACGACGTCGCCTCCGGCCGGTTCGTGCTGCTGTTCGACCAGGCGGGGCACGCCGCCTGGGAGGGCAGCGCCCGGCTGGTCTGCTACGCGCGGGCCACCGTCGAGCCGGAGGTCGCCGCCGACCCGATGCTGCCCGAGGTGGCGTGGTCGTGGCTGGTCGAGGCCCTGGCGGCGCATGGCGCCGGCGTGCGGGCGCTGGGCGGCACGGTCACCACGACGACCTCCCGGCGGTTCGGCGTGCTGGCGCCCGACGGGGACAGCTTCGACGTCGAGGTCCGCTGCTCGTGGTCGCCTGACTGGGCCGAGACGGTGGCCCCGGCCCGGCGGCCCGGCGGCGACGACCGCGCCAGGCCGTGGACGGCCGGGGACACGACGGCGCACCTGCACGCCTTCGCCGACCTGCTCGCCGCCATGGCCGGGCTCCCGCCGCGGCTGGCCGGCGTCGTACCACTGCCGGGTCGTCGCTTCTAGCCCGACGCTGGCTAGCCCGACGCCGGCTAGCCCGACGCCGGCTAGCCCGACACCCTGGCCCAACTCGCACGCAGGGCGCACTCCCCCGCCGTTCCCGGCCAGCGGGTCGGCGGGGAAGCGCGGGGACCCGCGCGGCGAACAGCGCGAGCCGCGCACATATGGGCCGGACGTCGGTCACTCAGCCCGGTAGCCTCGCTACGAAGCGTATAAACGGTACGATTGATCCGCCGAGCGACCTGCCAACAGCGGCTTTCACACGTACCATCGCCGATCGTGACGTCGACGGTTCCGAACTCAACACAGCAGTTCAGCGGGGGTGGCAGACCAGACGTGACCGACGCGGCAGAGCCGGTGTCGCCCGCCGTCACCCCTCTCCTGGAACCGGTCGAGGGCACCCCACCCGTCATCACCGACGCTCGGGCGCTCGCTGACGTCGCCGAGCGGCTCGCCGCCGGCGACGGACCGGTCGCCTTCGACGCCGAGCGGGCGTCCGGGTACCGGTACAGCCAGCGCGCCTACCTGGTGCAGGTCCGTCGGCGTGGTTCCGGGACGGCGCTCATCGACCCGGTCGCGTTGCCCGACCTGAGCGTCATCCAGGACAAGGTCGGCGGCGTCGAGTGGGTGCTGCACGCCGCGAGCCAGGATCTGCCCTGCCTCGCCGAGCTGGGACTGCGCCCGGCCACCCTGTTCGACACCGAGCTCGCCGGCCGGCTGCTCGGCTACGAGCGGGTCGGCCTCGGGATGATGGTCGAGCGCGTGCTCGGCTTCGGCCTGGAGAAGGGGCACTCGGCGGCCGACTGGTCGACCCGGCCCCTGCCCGAGCCCTGGCTGCGCTACGCCGCGCTCGACGTCGAGCTGTTGGTCGAGCTGCGCGACGCGCTGGCCGTCGAGCTCGCGGAGACGGGCAAGCTCGACTTCGCCCATCAGGAGTTCGCGGCGATCGTCGCCGCCCCGCCCCGTGAGCCGCGGGCCGAGCCCTGGCGGCGGACCAGCGGTATCCACCGGGCCCGCAGCCGTCGGCAGCTGGCCGCCGTCCGCGCGATGTGGAACGCCCGGGACAAGATCGCGCGAACCCGGGACATCGCGCCCGGCCGGGTGCTGCCGGACAGCGCGATCATCGACGCCGTGCTGAACGCGCCTGCTGACGCGACCGAGCTGGTCAAGCTGCCGGTGTTCTCCGGGCCGAGGCTGCGCCGCAGCGCGAGCGTGTGGATGGGCGCGCTGGCGGAGGCGGCAGGGCTGCCCGACGGCGACCTCCCACCGGCGACCGCGTCCACCGGCGGCGACGGCCTGCCGCCGCCGAACCGGTGGGCCGAGCGCGACCCCATCGCGGCGGCGCGGCTGGCCCGGGTCCGGGCAAGCGTCAACGCGATCGCCACCAGGCATCACATGCCGGTCGAGAACCTGGTCGAGCCGGCGCTCACCCGCCGGGTGGCCTGGTCGCCGCCCGGCGACCCGACGCAGGAGACCGTCGCCGACGCGCTGCGTGCCGGGGGTGCCCGCGACTGGCAGGTCGGCCTCACCGCGGCCGCGATCGCCGGCGCCCTGCCCGAACCGGCACCGGCCGCCGTAGCCGCCCCCGGCGCCGCGGAGACGGAACCGGTCGCACCCGAGGAGAGCCGTCCAGCGGTCGACGCCCCCTGACGCTGCACTGCCCGCCTTTGTCCGACCCGTCACCGGATGTCCGCCGTCGGCGAACCCGGGCACGTTCCGTGGTCATCGTCGGTTGCTGGCGGCATGAGTGACGAGGCCCGGCCACAGCCATCCGACGGCACCCATGATGATCACCCGGACGACGACCCGTCCGAACCCCTCGACGCCTACTCCGCCGCGGTGGTGCACGTCGCCCGCACGGTGCTGCCGAGCGTCGCCAGCCTGCGGGTGCGCGGCCGGCGCGGAGCGGGCGCGGGCAGCGCGAGCGTCCTGGCGCCGGACGGCATCCTGCTGACCAGCGCGCACGTCGTGGAAGGCGCCCAGGTGGCCGAGGCGACCTTCGCCGACGGCGCGGAGGTCACCGCGGACGTGATCGGCCGCGACCCGCTCTCCGACCTGGCCGTGCTGCGGGCGCGGGGCGAGGTGCCACCGGCGGTCCCGCTGGGCGACGCCAGCCGGCTGCGCGTCGGGCAGCTGGTCGTGGCGCTGGGCAACCCGCTGGGCCTGGCGGGCAGCGTCACCGCCGGCATCGTCTCGGCGCTGGGCCGCTCGCTGCCGACGAAGGCCGGCCGGGTCGTCGACGAGGTGATCCAGACGGACGCGGCGCTCAACCCGGGCAACAGCGGCGGGGTGCTGGCGGACAGTCGCGGCAGGATGGTGGGGGTGAATACCGCGGTCGCCGGCGTCGGCCTGGGGCTCGCGGTCCCGATCAACGAGACGACCCGTGAGCTGATCGCCACGCTGCTGCGGCACGGCCGGGTCCGCCGCGCGTGGCTGGGGATCGCCGGCGGCCAGTCGCCTCTGCCGCCGCCGCTGGCCGCGAAGGTCGGGCGCCGGACCGGCCTGCGGGTCGCCCAGGTCGTCGAAGGCAGTCCCGCGGAAAGCGCCGGCCTGCGCCGCGGCGACATCGTGCTGACGGTGGACGGCCAGCAGATAGACACCAGCACCGCCGTCCAGCGCCTCATGGTCGAGCACGCGATCGGGCGCCGACTGGAGATCACGGTCTGGCGCAACGGCGCCCTCGTCGACGTCGTCGCCGTCCCCCGCGAGCTCACCGACGCCTGAGCCAGGCCAGCTCCTCGATCACCCCGGCGGGTGAGGTGTGCCGCCCAGCTGTCGGCACCCCCGTCGCGCGGCTGACCGATCGGTCGGGCGACCTCCGGGTCCGTCGAGCGACAGTCAGCGGTCTGACGAAGCCGGTTCCAGGCGCCCGTTTCCTCCCCCACAATGGCCGGCATGGATCGCGTCCACCCCGCGCCCACCTGGTCGCGGCGGCCACGATTACCTGCCCAGCACGCGCGGCACCGGCCGCGCCGTCTGACCACGCCGACAGCGCGCTGTTCTGGCTCGGGGGTCAGCGCAGTGAGCCGTCGGAGGACGACATGAGCGAGTACGGACAGCCGACCCCGCCGGGAGACGGCGGCGCGGCGGCCTGGCCCGGCGCCCCCGTCCAGCCGGGATACGCCGGCCAGCCCGGCTACGGCTACCCGGGCGGAGCGACCCCCGGCGGCTTCGGGGGCCCCGGGTACAGCGCCCCCGGATACCCGCCGGCCCCCGGATACCCGCCGGCGCCGGGATACCCGCCAGCGCCCGGGTACACAGGGGCGCCCGGGACCGCCCAGCCCGGCTACGGCGCCTATCCGGGAGTCGCGCCGGGCGGGCCTGCGCCCAAGAAGCGGCGGCGCTGGGTGCTGCCGGTCGTGCTCGGGGTCGTGCTGGTGCTCGGTGGCTGCGGGGCCGGGATCGCCGCGCTCATCCACTCCGCCACCGGGCCGACGAAGGTCGTCAGTGGCTACCTGGGTGACGTGCGCGCCGGCCGTTATCAGCAGGCCTACGGCAGGCTCTGCGGGCCGCTACGCAACCAGGGCAGCCCCGAGGCCTTCGCCACCGCCATGAAGCAGCAGGACGCGTCCGAGGGACCGATCACGAAGTTCCGGACCATCGGTTACTGGGTCAGCTCCGGCAACGGCACCACGAGCCGGGAGGTGACGGTGGCTCTGACCAGGGGCGGACGAACCCAGAACCGCGACTACCAGGTCAGCAAGGACGGCAAGAACTACTGCCTGCTGTCGACCTGACCCCGCCCGCCTGTGCCCGACCCCGCCGCGGCCGGGCACCGATGCGGACCCGGCATGGAAACGACGTAGCGGACGTTACCTACTCATCGGTAACTCTGTCGTAGGCTGGCGGTGTGGCCGCCGACCGGTGGTCCGGGCCGCAACTGGGCCCGGTCGCCGCGGTAGCGCGCCGACCAGCCGTTCCTCGCCGGGGAGGACCCTGTGTTCAAGGCATCCCGCGGTGCCGTCCGCGACGTCGTTTTCGTCGACGGGGTACGCACACCGTTCGGCAAGGCCAAGGGCGTGTACGCCGAGACCCGGGCCGATGACCTGGTCGTCCGGGTCATCCGCGAGCTGCTGCGACGTAACCCGTCGCTGCCGCCCGACCGGGTCGACGACGTCGCCATCGCCGCCACCACCCAGATCGGCGACCAGGGCCTGACCATCGGCCGGGTCGCCGGCATCCTGGCCGGGCTGCCCGAGTCGGTGCCCGGCTACGCGATCGACCGGATGTGCGCCGGCGCGGTCACGGCCGTCACCACCACCGCGTCCGCGATCGGCATTGGCGCGTACGACATCGCCATCGCCGGCGGCGTCGAGCACATGGGCCGCCATCCGATGGGCGAGGGCGTCGACCCGAACCCCCGGTTCGTCTCCGAGAAGCTCGTCGACCCGTCCGCGCTGGTCATGGGCATGACCGCCGAGAACGTGCACGACCGTTACCCGGCGATCTCCAAGGCGCGAGCCGACGCCTACGCCGTCCGCTCCCAGGAGAAGGTGGCGAAGGCTTACGCGGACGGCAGGATCCAGCCCGACCTCGTCCCCGTCGCCGCCCGGCACGCCGAGTCCGGCTGGGAGTACGTGACGGTCGACGAGCCGCCGCGCCCGGGCACGACCGTCGAGGGCCTGGCCGGGCTGAAGACGCCGTTCCGCCCGCACGGCAAGGTCACCGCCGGCAACTCCGCCGGGATCAACGACGGCGCCACCGGTTGCATCCTGGCGGCCGGCGAGGTCGCCGACGAGCTGGGCCTGACCAAGAAGATGTCGCTGGTCGGCTTCGGGTTCGCGGGGGTGGCGCCGGAGGTGATGGGCGTCGGCCCGATCCCGTCGACGGAGAAGGCGCTCGCCCGCACCGGCCTGACCATCGACGACATCGGCCTGTTCGAGCTGAACGAGGCGTTCGCCGTGCAGGTGCTGGCGTTCCTCGACCACTTCGGGATCGACGACGACGACCCGCGGGTCAACCCCTTCGGCGGCGCGATCGCGCTGGGCCACCCGCTGGCCAGCTCCGGGGTACGGCTGATGACCCAGCTCGCCCGGGAGTTCGAGGAGCACCCCGAGGTCCGCTACGGCATGACCGCGATGTGCGTCGGCTTCGGGATGGGCGCCACCACGATCTGGGAGAACCCCCACCATGGCGCGTAGAACCGTTTCCTCCGTCTGACGGCCTGACCACGTAGAGGAGCCACCGCATGGGCGCGAACGTCGCGCTGGACTTCCCGGACGAGGTCGTCACGCACGCCTACGTCCGCTACGCACAGCTTCCCGGAGTCGACGGCCCGGTTGCCCTGATCACCCTGGACAACGGGCACGACCACACCCGGCCGAACACCTTCGGCCCCGCCGGGCTGCGCGAGCTGCTCGCCGCGGTCGACGAGATCGAGGCGCACACCCCGGCGGTCGCCGCCGTCGCGGTGACCGGCAAGCCGTTCATCTTCTGCGTCGGCGCCGACCTGTCGTTCCGCTCCTCGATCACCGACCCGGACGAGATCCGCCCGGCGATCGAGGCCCTGGGCGAGCTCGGCCACGCGGCGCTGCGCCGGGTCGGCGAGGGCCGGCTGAACGGCCGCAAGGTGCCGACGTTCGCGCTGGTCAACGGCGCGGCGCTGGGCGGCGGCCTGGAGCTGGCGCTGCACTGCGACTACCGGGCGTTCTCCGCCGGAATCCCGGTGCTGGCGCTGCCGGAGGTGTTCCTCGGGCTGGTACCGGGCTGGGGCGGCACCCAGCTGCTCCCGAACCTGGTCGGCGCCGAGAAGGCCGTCCGGATCGCGGTCGAGAACCCGTTGAACACCAACCGGACCCTCAAGGGCCCGCAGGCCGCGAAGCTGGGCCTCGCCGACATCCTGCTGGAGCCGGCCGACTTCCTGGAGGAGGCGCTCGGCTGGGTTGGCCGGGTGCTGCGCGGTGAGCTGAACCCAGTCGCCAGCCGGCCCGCGGTCGAGCGCGGCGCCGCCTGGGCGGACGCGCTGGCCCGGGGCCGGGCGCTCGCGGACGCGAAGCTGCACGGCGCCGCGCCGGCGGCCTATCTGGCACTCGACCTCATGGCGCTGGCCGAGACGGCCGACCGCGACGCCGGCTACGCCGCCGAGACGGCGGCGCTGGCCGACCTTTCGGTCTCCGACGAGCTCGCCGCCGGCCTCTACGCCTTCGACCTGACCCAGAAGCGGGCCCGCAAGCCCGTCGGCGGGCCCGACTCGAAGCTGGCCCGGCCGGTGACGAAGGTCGGCGTCGTCGGCGCAGGCCTGATGGCCGGCCAGCTCGCGCTGCTGTTCGCCCAGCGCCTGGAGGTGCCGGTGGTGCTCACCGACCTCGACAAGGCCCGGCTGGACAAGGGCGTCACCTATGTCCACGGCGAGATCGACAACCTGCTGCTGCGTGGCCGGGTCTCACCCGACAAGGCCAACCGCCTGAAGGCGCTGGTCACCGGCTCACTGACCAAGGACGCGTTCGCCGACGCCGACCTCGTGATCGAGGCCGTCTTCGAGGACCTGAAGGTCAAGCAGACGGTGCTCGCCGAACTCGAGGCGGTCGTGCGCCCGGACGCCCTGCTGCTGACGAACACCTCGGCGCTGTCGGTGACCGAGATGGCGTCCGGCCTGGCGCACCCGGAGCGGGTCGCCGGGCTGCACTTCTTCAACCCGGTGGCCGTGCTGCCGCTGGTCGAGGTGGTCCGGGCCGCGCGCACGGACGACGCCTCCGTCGCCACGACACTGGCGGTCGCGAAGAAGCTCGGCAAGAACGCCGTGCTGGTGAAGGACGCCCCGGCGTTCGTCGTGAACCGTCTGCTGACCCGCTTCCTCGGCGAGGTCCTCGGCGCGATCGAGGCCGGCACCCCGGTCGCCGAGGCGGACGCGGCGCTGGACTCGCTCGGCCTGCCGATGTCGCCGCTGACACTGCTCGCCCTGGTCGGCCCCGCGGTCGCGCTGCACGTCGCCGAGACGCTGCACGAGGCCTGGCCGGACCGGTTCCGCTCCCCAGCCGGGCTCGCCCGGGTGGTCGCCGCCGGCAAGACCAGCATCTACACCACGGGGCCCGACGGCACCCCGATCGTCGACGAGGAGGCCGCCGCGCTCGCCCGCGCGGGCACCGGCGACGGTGCCGGCGCGGGATCCGGGGTCGCCCCGAGCAGCGCCGAGGTGCGGGACAACGCGCTGTCGGCGCTCGCCCGGGAGATCCGGCTGCTGCTCGACGAGGGGGTCGTCGCCGAGGCCGCCGACGTGGACCTCTGCATGATCCTCGGCGCAGGCTGGCCGTTCCACCTTGGCGGGATCACGCCATACCTGGACCGCACCGGGATCAGCGACCGGGTCACCGGCGCCCGCTTCACCCCTCCGGGCGTCGCCACCGTCCGCTGAGACCGGGCGACAACAGCGGCCCTGGCGGGATCTTCCGCCAGGGCCGCTGTTGTGGTGTCGTCAACCCGGCACCCGTCTGGGCCGCACCAGCCTCGGCATCGACGGGCTGTGACGCAGCCGGCCGGCTACCGTGGGACACGCCCGGGACCCCGGGCCGCCAGCCTGGCATGAGCCGGCGACCGCCGGGCGGAGGGCGTACGCCGCGAAAGGCCATCCCCGCACAGCCAGTCACTTCGCACGCGGACCAGCGGCCGGGCGGTGGAGTAGGACATCGCGGGACCGGGCCAGAATGGGCTCATGACCGATCAGACGACGTCGTCTCGACGGGTCCTCCCAGTGCGTACCGTGGCGCGGGTCGACACCGCCACGGGCGGCGCACCGCGCGGCGGCGGCCTAGCGGGTGACGCACCCGCGAACGGCGCCGGGGGGGCCCCGCGGGGGGCCCGCGGGGGGGGGGGGGGCCGGGGGGGGGGGCCCCCCCCCGCCGGGGGGGGGGGGGCCGCGGCGGCCGGCGGCCAGCGGGTTGCCCACCGGCTGCTCGCCGCCGTCGCCGGGCTCTCGGACGAGCAGGTGTGGGAGGCGCTGCGGGCCGCCGTCGCCGCCGGGGTGCTGCTGGTCGACCAGGACGCGGGCGGGTACGCGTTCCGGCACGCGCTGACCCGTGACGCCCTGCACGACGACGGGCTGCCGGGCGAGGGAAAGCACCTGCACCGCCGCTACGCGCAGGCGGTCGAGGCTGACCCGTGCCTGGTCGGCGGCCCGGCGCAGGCCGCGGCGACGGTGGCCTACCACTGGTATTCGGCCCACGATCATGTCCGGGCCCTGCCCGCGCTGCTGCACGCGGCTGAGGCGGCGGAATGCTCCTACGCCTACGCGGAGGCGCTGCGCCACTACGAACGGGCGATGGCGAGCTGGGACGAGGTCGCGGATCCGGGCGCGCTGACCGGCAAGGACCGCCTCGCCATTCTGGAGGCCGCGATCCTGGCCGCCAGGACGGCAGGCGAGCTGCGTCGCGAGGACGAGCTGTTGGCCAGGGCGCGAGTCGAGGCCAGCCGGTTCGGCGACCCGGTGCGGCTCGCGCTGGTGTTGACCGAGCAGAGCAGGCTGCAGCGCAAGCTGGGCCGCTCCGACGGCGTGTCCGAGGCGCAGGAGGCCGTCCGGCTGGTGCCGGCGCAGCCGCCGACGCCGGCACGCGCCGCGGTGCTCGTCGCCCTGGGCAAGGCGTTCTCGTCGGTCCCGCGGCGGGCCGCCGGCCAGGCCGCGATGGACGAGGCGCTCGCGGTCGCCCGCGCGACAGGGGCCCGCCGGGCCGAGGCGTCGGCGCTGCTGAGCTCGGACTGCCTGGCCCCGGTCTGGGGCGAGCCGATCGACGTGCGTCGCGGCCGGGAGATCGCCGTCGAGCTGGGTGCCGATGATCTGATCCTCGCGAGCTACACCCATGAGTCCGACACCTGGCTGGGCGCCTGGCGGTTCGACGAGGCGATCCTCGTCGGGCAGGAGGGCCTGCGGCTGGCCCGGCGGCTCGGCCAGGAACGGGCCAGCATGATCATCGCTGGCAACGTGGTGGAGGCCATGATCGGCGCCGGCCGCTGGGCCGAGGCCGAGCGGATGCTGGCCCAGCTCGCGGAGCTGGTGCCGGTCGGCATCAACGCGATGTTCCTCAGCGAGCTGCGCGGCGAGGTCGCGCTGGTCCGGGACCGCCTTGACGAGGCCGCGACGGCGCTGGCCACGGCCGACAGCCTGCGCGCCAAGAGGTTCGTCGACAGCCAGTACGTGTTGCCGTCGGCCCGGCTGTGGGCGGAGCTGGAGCTGCGCCGCGGCGATCCGGGCGCGGTGGCCGACCGGGTGCTCGAGACGCTGGCGCACTTCGACCTGCCGGACGTGGTCCGCTACGTCGCGCCGCTGCTGGCCGCCGGGATGGCGGCGGCCGCCGAGGCCGCGGTCGTGGCCCGGGTCCGGCGCGACGCCGAGGGTCTGCGCCGGGCGCTGGACGGTGCCGGGCGGCTCGCGGCGGTGGCCGCCGAGCTGCCGTTCGAGCGGTACCCCAGTGGTGAGGCCTTCCGGGCGATGGTCGCCGGCGAGCTGGCCAGGGCGCAGGGCGGCGCGGATCCGGGCGCCTGGGCGAGCGCGGCGAAGGCCTGGGGCGCGCTCGGCGTCACCTACCAGCGCGCCTGCGCGCTGCGTGGCCTGGCCGAGTCGCTGCTGGCCGTCGGCGACCGGGCCGCCGCCGCTGCCGAGCTGCGCGCCGCCGCGGCGATCGCCGACGAGTTGGGCGCCCACCTGTTGCGCCGGGAGCTCGGCGAGCTCGCCGTCGCGGCCCGGGTCGTGCTGTCGGGCCCCGGCGAGCCGGTCGACGGGCTGACCGGCGGCGACGCCGAGACCTGCGCCGCGGACGGGCCGCCGCTCGGCCTGACCGCCCGGGAGCTGGAGGTGCTGCGGCTCGTCGCGGCGGGCAGCTCGAACCCGCAGATCGCCTCGGCGCTGTTCATCAGCCGCAAGACGGCGAGCACGCACGTCTCGAACATCCTCGGCAAGCTCGGCGTCGCGACCCGCGGCGAGGCGGCCGCGGTCGCCCATCGCCTGCACCTGTTCGACCGGGCCGGCAGCAACGCGCCGTGACGCCTGGACGGGTCAGGTCAGTGGAGAGGTGGCCAGCCGGGGTGGGCGCGTCGAGGTGAGAGTTCCCGCGTGGCGTGGACCGGCCGACGCGGCCGCGGTTACCGGGCGCCGTGGGACGGGCACGTCGACGATGTCGACGTCGACGGCGCCGAACCCGTAGGCGGTCCTGGCGCCGATTCCCGCGTAGGCGGCGAACCGGGTGAGCGCGGTGAACATCGTGGCGCTGTAGTCCGAGGTGGCGGCCAGCAGCCGCAGATCGGCCTGGCCGACGAAGCCGGTCTGGCGCAGCCCGTGGCCCAGCTCGACGTCGGCGCTCGCGCCCCACATCCCGTCGAGGTAGACCGCGTCGACGAGCGCACTGGCGTCGTCGGCACCGATCCGCAGCGGGCCGGGCGCGTAGCTGTTCCACCGGGCCAGCAGGCCACGGATCATCAGTGCCGGGTCGGGCAGCGGCAGGTCGCGACCGTCCAGGGCGAAGAAGGTCGGGGTGGTCATCGTCAGCCGGACGTGGCGGGCCGGGGTGCCCTGCGCGAGCTCGGCATAGGACCGGCGGTGCAGCTCGGCGGCCAGCACGGTCCGGGCCCGGGAGCCGAACCGGACCTCGGCCGGCGGCCAGCCCGGTGGCGGGGCGTCGTCATCCAGCCAGCCCAGCCGCCAGGACGCCACGGGCACGCGGGCGTCCTCGACGACGACGGGCACGACGGCGCCTACGCTGAACGGCCGGGCCTGGGTGGGCGCCTCGCCGACGCCCGGCTCGCAGATCGCGCTGGCCGCGCCGAGCAGCCAGCGTGGGGCGACGTCCGGAATGGCACCAGCCAACCGGAGCACAAGCATCGACGGCATCCGAAGCCTCCGCCATCGGTCCCGCACGGTCGGCGACCAGTCTTCTACGATCCGTCGCCCCGCAGGCGGGGAGCGTAGCCGACCACGTCACCGACGCGGTAGCTGGGGTCGCCGTGGCACGACGTCGAAACCGGTTTTCAAGGGAGAACGACTGTTTTGCGCCCGACCGTCCCGTCCCCGACCCGTTCGTCCGAATACGCGGCTGGCGGCCCCAAAGAAATGCTATCGGCGGAAATTTAACCCGCGACGACGGGACCGTTACGTCGGTCCGACGACGACCGCTCGGACGCCCTCAGTAGTGGATCACAGGCTCGCGGCTGAGCAGGTCGGCGTAGTCGCCCGGGAGCTGGCCCGCGACGTCCTCGAACTCCGCCGGCGAGACGCTGGCCTTCAGCGCCGCCACGACCGCGCGGGCGTGACGGCGGGCCTTGGGCGCCGTGCACGAGTCACCCTCGATCGAGGCGACCCGCCGGTAGAACTCGTTCACGTCGAACCGCTCGCCGGCGCCGACCGGTGGGAGCGCCTCGGCGAACGCGGCGGGTAGCTGGGCGGCGAGGTCCCGGGTCTCGCCGCCGGAGAGCCGTTCCCCGAGGACCGTGAGGGTGGCTCGGGCCGCCGTCTCGGCCTGCCCCGCCGACGCGAAGCCGCCGGTCACGCGGATCGCGGACACAAGCTCGTCCTGCTTCATGCTGGGGCCGCCTCTCGGGTCGAGAACCTGGCCCCGCGTCTCCAGGCCCGGAGCCGACAACTCCGGGTCATCCCCGTCGCGCCTGGGACAAAACCCCAGGCCACGGCAGTGTCGGTCGGTCAGGAGGTCAGTCGGTCAGGTAGCCGGCGCGGGTGAGGTAGGCCAGCAGGGCGTCGGCGGCCTCGGCCGCACTGGCCGGCCCGACGATCATGGGAGGTTCGTGGGCGACGAGCGCGCCGGTCAGCGCGAGCAGCCGGTCCCGGGGCGTCGCGCCGGCCGGTGGCGGGACCACCCGGGTACGCGGGCGATAGGCGCGGACCGACTCGACCCGGACCGCGCCGGCCAGGTCCGCGGCGCCGGCCGGTTCGACGACCGGGACCGCGGCGTCGCCGGTGGCGAGCAGCGCCGGCAGCGACGCGCGGCGCAGCCGGACGCCGGCCGCCTCGGCCGAGCACACCGCCGGCGTCGGGATCCGCAGCCGCTCCCGGCGCCCCCCGTCGAGCCGGCGCTCACCGAGCAGCCGGCGCTCGCCGACCTGCTGGGCGTCGCCGACCTCGCGGGGCTCGCCGACCGGCTGGGGTTCGACGCGCAGGTCGACGAGGCCGAGCGCCTGCGCGGCACCGAGAGCGTCGGCCAGCTGCGCGGGCAGCGCGCCGGTGCCGCGGTCGGGGGAGTGGTCGCCGCAGAGGACCAGGGCCGGCTCGCCGACCGCGCGAATCGCGTCCACCAGTGCCACGGCCAGCGCGCGGGTGTCGCCGGCGACGTCCGCGAGGTACTGGGAGGCCGGGCCGAACGGCTCGGGGTCGCGCTGGTCAGGGATGTCGTGGCCGTGCCCCGGGCCGCCGTGGGCCGCGGGCTCGGCGGGCGGCCAGGCGACCCGCAGCGGCCGGGCGCCGAGTGCCGAGGCGGCGCGCAGCGGTCCGTCGACGATCGGCGGCCCTGCGGCCAGCGCGAGCACCCGGCCCGACCAGGCCTCGGCGATGGTCAGCGCCCGCTCCAGCGCCGCCTCGTCGGCGGCCGAGAGGCCCACCCCGTGCGCGGACTGGGTCAGCGCGCCGGTCAGCGGGTCGACCTGCGGCCGCAGGTCGGCCACCCGCAGGCAGACCGCGACGAGCGGCCCACCCGAGGTGTCGTCGGGGGCCGGCGGCGCGGCCCGCGGGACCGGGCTGCTGGAGGACGGGGTGACGGGGGACGGTCCGTTCGTGTGCACGCTCATGCCCTCAGCCCTGGCGGAAGACGACGCCGTGGCCGCCGTCGGGATAGGTCCAGGTGATCGCGCCCTCGCCGTTGCAGACCTGGTAGCAGGTGCCGCACTCGAAGCACTGCTCGTAGTTGAACAGGATGCCGCCGTCGGAGGTCGGGGCGAACAGGTCCGCCGGGCAGGCCGTGACGCAGGCCCTGGTGGTGCACGACCGGCAGACGTCGGAGTCGACGACGATGTGTGCCCGTTCGCCGACCCGGAAGTCGACCGTCGCCATGCGATCGTCGAACGCCAGCTCGCCATACCGCTCGCCCGCCGCCGTTGACGCCGTCGCGGCGGGTGGCATCGCGGCTGTCGGGGCCAGGGGTGTCGGTGCCGGGACGGCCAAAGCCGTGTCCGGGGCCGCCGTGGGGCTGGCGCCTACGCCGGCCGCCGAGGCCTTGCGGAAGCCGAAGCGGCTCAACGGAACACCTTTCCGATCTTCACACCGTCGCTGGCGAGCTCGCGCAGGGTGACGCCGTTGCGCTTGGCCGCGCGGCGCAGCAGGGCGAGCGCGCCCGGCTTCGGCTCCGGGTTCGTGACCGTGAACAGGCTCTCGACCAGGTCGGCCATCAGGCCCGGGTAGCGGCGCTGGATCCGCTCCGAGAGGATGATCTCCGGCGCGCCGCGCAGCCGCTTGTGGTCGGCCAGGACGAACTGCTTCTCCAGCTCGGCGCGGTAGGCGCCGAGCCGCTTCTTCGACGCGTCGCCCGCCGCGGCCGCCTCGGCGGCGACCCGGCCCGCGACCAGCCCGGAGCCGAGGGCGAAGTTCACGCCCTCCAGCCAGATCCCGGCGGCCAGCGTCATCCCGGCCGCGTCGCCGGCGATGAGCAGCCCGTCGGCGGCGAGCGGCGGCATGTGGTCGTAGCCGCCCTCCGGGATCAGGTGGGCCGCGTACTCCTTCACCGTCGCGCCGCGCAGGTAGGGCGCGATCGCCGGGTGGCCCTTCAGGTCGGCGATGATCTCCTCAGGCCGCACCTTCGCGGCGGCGAGCCCCGGCAGGGCGAGCACCGCGCCGATGGCGACCGTGTCGCTGTTCGTGTAGAGGAAGCCGCCGCCCGGGATGCCCCGGGTGTTGCCGAGCATCTCGATGTCGAGGCCCTCGGAGCCGCGCAGGCCGAACCGTTCGTCGATCACCTCGCGCCCCAGCGACAGGACCTCCTTGACGCCCAGCGTGAGGTGCTTCGGCTCGGCTTTCGGCAGCAGGCCGAGCTCCTTGGCCAGGAAGGAGTTGACGCCGTCCGCCGCGATGACGACCTTGGCCCGCAGCTCGCCGTCGGCGCGGTCGGTGCGCACGCCGACGACCCGCCCGGTGGCGTCGCGCAGCAGCCCGGTCGCGACCGTCGACGTCACCAGCCGGGCCCCAGCCGCGGTCGCCTTGCCGGCCAGCCAGCTGTCGAAGTCGGCCCGGTAGGCGGTCATGCCGTTGTAGGGCGGTCCGGCCCAGGCCTGGGTGCGGAAGTCGACGGTCAGCGCCTGGGTCTCGGTGAGGATCATCGTCGAGCGGCGGACCACCCAGCGCTCGACCGGCACCTCCTCCCACCAGTTCGGCAGCACCTCGTCGAGGATCCGGCCGTAGATGACCCCGCCGTAGACGTTCTTCGAGCCGGGGAACGGGCCGCGCTCCAGCAGCACCACCGACGCGCCCGCGCGGGCCGCCGTCAGCGCCGCCGCCGCGCCGGCCGGCCCAGCGCCGACGACGATCACGTCGACGTCGGGCGCCTTCTCGTCAGACACTCGTGGCCTCCCCACGCGGTTCGGGCACGGCGGCATCTCCGCCGGTCGGGAGAGGGACGCCGGCCGGGAGGGGGACGCCGAGCCGGCGGGCGAGCTCGACCAGCAGGCCGCCCGCGTCGGTGACGAGGCCGAGGTCGGCCATCGACGTCATCGGGCAGCTCGGGTCGGTGTTGATCGACACGACGTGGCCGGGCGCGCCCAGCCCGCCGGTGTGCTGGCTCGCGCCGGAGACCCCGAACGCGAGGTACAGCTCCGGGTCGAGGGTGACGCCGGTGGTGCCGATCTGCCGGTCGTAGCTCATCCAGCCGGCGTCGGTGACCACCCGGGTCGCCCCGGCCGAGGCCCCGAGCGCCGCCGCGACGCCCGCGAGCAGCTCGAACGCCGCCGCCGGCGCGACCGCCGCGAGCGCGCCGGTCCGGGCGACCAGCCCGGCGCCGCCGCCGAGCACCCGGCGCGCCTCGCCGAGGTCCATCGTCGCCGGGTCCGGCTCCAGCACCTCCAGGACCTCGACGTCGACCAGCGCGGCCGGTGGGGCCGGCAACGCGATGGCGGTGGGCCCGCCGTCCGGTTGGGCCGGGATCGCGGCGGCGACCGGATCGGTGGGCACGCCGTGCACGGACCGCGCGCCGGGCAGCAGGGTGGCGACCGCGGGCGCCGCGCAGGTCGCCGTGACGAGCAGCCGCCCGTCGACCCGGGACAGCTCGGCGACGATCTCGCCGTCGGCGCCGAGCCGCGCCGCGCCCGCGCCGGCCAGCAGGGGGACGTCGAGGGCGGCGGCGAGCCGCGGCGCGAGGTCACGCCCGTCGGCGGAGGCGGGCAGCACCACGAGGTCCGCGTTCGCGAGTACCGGTGCCAGCGACGCGGCGAGCGCTCCTGCGCGCAGCCCCGGACCGGTGTCGGCCCACCAGACCTCGGTCGCCGGTCCGCCGCCGGTCGCCCGGTGTAGCGCCTCGGCAGCCTCGCCGGCTCCGGAGCCGATGACGAGTACCCGCCCGCCGGCCTCCGCCGCGGCCTCGGGGCCGCCCGGCGGCACCGCGCCGCCGCGGGCCACGACCAGCGCGACGGTCCCGGCGATGGCGGGCGGGACCGCGTCGCCTGTCGCCAGCGAGGGGATCTCCGCCGGATCGGCGAGGTCGGTCTCGTGGATCATCTCAGTCATTGTGCCCTCGCTCACAATGCCTCTAGTTCGCTCCGTCGCTTCACTCATCGCTCCCCCGCTCGTCGCATCCGCGCCGAACGGGGACCCCTGCTCGCGGCCGTCCTCGTGCCTCGGACGACCACTCCGCTCGCTCACTCCTGCGCTCACAGGCTCACCGCCGCGCGCTGGCCCTCGACGACAGCCGCGTGCGCGCGGCGGGGCGAGAGGCAGTCGCCGACCCGCTGGAGGGTGAAGGGCAGGTCGTCGGCCGCGCGCAGCGCCTTGTAAAGGCCGTCCTCGGCGCGCTGGTGCACCGCGCAGACCACCCAGTCCACCTCCCGCGTCTGGTCGGTGCCGGTCGGGTGGTGCTGCAGGTTCAGCACGACGCCCGCGCTGTGCTCGGCCGGCGCCGCGCCCATCGGCACCAGGTCGGTGGCCTGGGTGACGCCACGGGCGGCGGCCTTGACGTTCCACTGCTCCATGTCGAGGGTGACGCCCAGGTCCTGGCCGACGACCATGCCGTTGGTGATCACCTCGACCTGGCAGCCCCGGTCGGCGAGCAGCTCGGCGACCGAGGTGGCCTGGTGGAAGCCCAGCTCGTCGATGACGACGACCTTCCCGCTCGGCGCCGCGCGGCCTTCCAGGACATCGCGGACGTCGACGACCCGGTGGTCCGGGCCCGACCCGGCCGCGCCGGCCCACCAGGGCGCGTTCGGCGCCGCCCCGGTCGCGAGGATCACCGCGTCCGGCTTCTCGGCGAGCAGTAGGTCCGCGTCGACGTCGGTGGACAGCTTCACGTCGACGCCGACCCGCTGCGCGTGGGCGATCAGGTTGCGGACGATGTCGAGGAACTCGGCCCGGCTCGGCACGCTGGCCGCGAGCTGGACCTGCCCGCCGAGCCGGTCGGAGCGCTCGAACAGGGTGACGTGATGGCCCCGCTGGGCCGCGCTGACCGCGGCCTGCAGGCCGCCCGGCCCGCCGCCGACGACGAACACCCGCTGGCCGCGCCGGCGCGGGTCTGCGCGCGGCGGGCCTGCCCCGTGGCGGCTCCCGCCGGGCCCGATTCGTTCCCGTCGGCCCGCGACGCGCACCGCGCGCCGGATCGCGTCGCCTCGGTTCCAGGCCCACGAAAACCGCTCCCTCCCCCTGCCCCCGACGCCCGGATGCTACGGCCGCCGACGCCGTTTCCCGGCCTGTCGCCGCCGTATCCGGGCGCGGTTTGGGCGGGCCGGGAAAAACGGTCACCGAGCCCACGGGCGGCTTACCGGGCCAATTCCGTGGTGCTGGTTTCCGGAAATACGCAGAAGGAGTCGGGAAAACGGCCGCCGCCGAAGCACAGAGAACGGGCGGACATCCCACCGGCACGGGCATTTGCCGCCAGCAGCCGCTGACCGGGGCGTGTGCCCGCCCGCGCCATCACCGCAGGTCCGAGGCCGACGCGGGCTGCGCTGGATTCCGCCGTCGAGTGGCTATGTTGTCGCTCGCAGCAATCACGCAGTCACTAACTCTGGGAGAGGGGACCTGATGAAGGGACTGGGACGGAGTGCCGCCCTGGTGGGACTGTCCGGTATCGCCGGCATGGTTCTCACGTTCGGCGTCGGCGTCGGCGCCGCGCACGCTGACACGGCGTCCGGCGACAAGTCGGGCAACGGCATTCTCGATGACAAGAACGGCAAGGACGATGGCGGCCTGTTCCCGAACGGGATCCTGAACGACAAGAACAACTGCAACAAGGACGGCAAGGATGGTAAGGACGGGAAGGACGGCGGCGGCCTGTTCCCGAACGGCATCCTCGGCGACAAGGACAAGGACAGGAACAACTGCGTCGTCGGCGGCGTGGGCGTCGGTGTCGTCGGCGTGGGTGGCGCGGGCGGTGGCGCCGGCGGTGGCGTCGCGGCGGGTGGCGGCGGCATGGCCGACCCCAGCACCGCCCTCCCGCTGGCCGGTGCCGGCCTCGGTGCCGTGCTGCTGACCGTCGGTCTCGCCAGCCGTCGTCGCCAGCAAGGCGCGCTCTGACCCGTGGGCCTGACGGTCGGACTCGCATCGAGGTCCGACCACCGGCATCGAGGCGGCTCACCCGCCTCGTGCCGGGCTGGCCTGGCGCCTCCCCGCAGATCCGC
>NZ_JADWYX010000050.1:7083-66198 GCF_016786355.1 Frankia sp. AgB1.9 | reverse complement strand
GGCCGATGACCCCCTGTGGCGCAGAAAAAAAGCCCAAAAAGCCGCCAGGGGGCGGCCGGCTCGGCGCGTCCGGTGCGGGCGCGCCGAGCCTGGGGCTCGCGAGTGGAGCAGGTCAGCCGGTGACCTGGGCCGGGGCGCCACCGATCGGACTCGTGCCGGCCGGGCCGGCGCCGCCCGCCGGGCCGACACCGCCACCGCCACCGCCAGCAGGACCGATACCGCCGCCAGCCGGGCCGCCCACCCCGCCGACACCGACTCCGGCCACGCCGACGCCGCCGACACCGGTGCCCACGCCGCCCTTGTCAGTTCCCGTACCGCCGATCGGCAGCGGGAAGGGCAGCGGCAGGAGGGCGACGCCGCCGCCCACGCCGTTCAGGTTGGGCCGCGGCGCCAGCGGCGCCCCGACCGAGTCCGAGGCCGGACCAACCGGCGCCTCAGGCGCGGCCACATCAGGCGCCACCGCGTCAGCTGCCACCGCGCCAGGCGCAGCGTCCGATACAAAGCCCGACGCGGCGCCAGGCACAGCGTCGGAGACGAAGCCGGAACCGGCGTCGGGTGTGGCATCCGGGGTGGCGTCAGAGACGAAGCCGGAAGGGGTGTCGGGCGCCTGGTCGGAGACGAAGCCAGGCGTGGCGCTCGGAGTGGTCGGTGCCAGCGCCGCCTTGTCGTCGGGGACGGTGAGGCTGGCCGGCGCCGAGGTGATGGTGCCGCCCTCGGAGGCCAGCTCGCCGCTGGCGGTCGCCAGGTCGGTGACGAATCCCTGGTCGAAGTCGGCCTGGGTGGTCGTGTAGGTCGCTTCGCAGGTCTCCGACGCTCCGGGGTCGAGCACGGAGTTCGGGCAGTCGATCGTCGACAGCCCGCTCTGCGGATCCTGGATGCCGACGTTGTAGAGCGTGGCGGTCCCGCCGTTGCTGATCACATAGCTGTACGTGAGCGTCTGCCCGGGGCCGGTGAACCGGCCCGGACTCGACGACGACGTCAGGGTGAGCGTTGACGACTGGGCGGCGCTGGCGGTCTGCGGGCCGAGCACGACCGCCGCGGCCGCGGCGGCTGTTCCCAGCGCGAGGGCGGCCGGCGCCGCGACCCGCGCAGAAATGATCACTGACCGGGTTCTTGACCCGGTTCTCCCGGCGATGCGCACATAAGCTCCTCGAGCACTCCCCGCCCCCGTTACCCCGACGGAGCCAGCGCCGGGTCGCGCGGCGGGATGCGGTTGACACTGCCGAGGGCAACCATAGTCACTTAGCGTAATCAGATTACTACATTGCACTACTCGGCGTGTCGAAAGCCGAGGGTCCCGGCACGCCCGGCCGTCAGAGAACCGGGCCGTCAGAGAACCGGGCTGCCCACGACGGAGATGGGGGTACCGGCCGGGACCTGGCGCAGCCGGGCCAGGTCGGCCAGGTGCAGCCGGACACAGCCGTGCGAGACCGCCGCGCCGGTCGTGCCGATCGCCGAGTCGGCGCCGAGCGGGCCGTGGATGCCGACGATGGCGTCCCCGGAGTTGGCCCAGTCCGTGATCTTCGTCGAGTGCGCGGACGTGACGAGGATGAAGTCGCCGTACCCGGGCCCGGGCGGGGGCGCGAACAGCGCGAGGAAGAACTCGCCCGTCGGCGTCGGGTCATCCGGAGTGCCGACGCCGGCCGGGGCGTCCAGCGCGAGCCTGTCGTTCTGGTAGAGCCGCAGATGCCGGTCGCGGACGGAGACGACGATCCGGTAGGAGGTGCTCACCAGCCGCGCATCGGCCGTCCGGATCCACGCCGTCGAGAAGTTCGGGCGCTGCGCCAGCCGGACGCGGAGCCAGCCGGGCCGCAGGTCGATCACCGGCAACGCCGTCGGCGAACCCAGCCACGCCCCGGGCACCACGCCCGCCGCCTTCTTCGAGTCGGGCGTCCCGTACCGCGGGATGTCGTGGGACAGCTGCGCGATCAGCGTGACGCCCGGTGGCAGCCGGGGCTTGGCCGGTTCGGTGGCCGCCGGCGCCGGCGGGGTCGAACCGGACTGTCCCCCCACTGCGCCCACGATCAGGACGACCGCCGTGACCAGGCCCGCGACGGTCGCGAGCGCGCCGACCACCCGCCCCCACCGCCGCGCGAGCCACCGACCCAGCTCCGCCCCGCCCACGACGTTCTCCTTCTCCTACGAGCCGCGCGTCAGCACGGCGCGGGGTGAAGCGGACGGCGAGGCTGTCAGCCGAACTGGACGTCGCGCAGCACGCAGCGCAGGGTGTCCTTGCCGCGGCCGGCGGCGCCGGCGACGGAGAACGGGGCCGACGCACCCGGCTCGACGCCGGGCACCTTGACGACCCGGGTGTCGATGACGGTGCTGCCCCTGTCGGTGACGAAGTCGACGACGATCGAGTACGACCGCTTGCTCTTCGCCGTGTTGCGCACGGTGCCCGCGAGCGACCAGCCGCCGTCCTTGTCCGGGCCGCAGGTGCCGGCCGTGGCATCCGGGCGGGCGCCCTTCGCGGGGTCGTAGCTCGGCACGGAGACCGGTACCGACGGGCCCGCCGCCGCGGCCGGGCGCGCGGACCCACCCGTGGAGCAGGCGGCCAGACCACCGGTCAGCACGACGGCCAGCCCGGCCGCGACCGTAGTCCTGGCCCGCGCGGGGCGCCGCCAGGTGGCCGGTCTCGGTCTCATCACCATGTCGCGACTCCTCCAGGCCCGCGTCCGCCAGCCGATAGAGCAAGTCTCACCTAGTAGTCACCTGAACACCATTAGCGACACTCAAGGTCCCATCACGTCGGGGACGCCGCGTGTGACGGCCCTGCGCCGTGGGACCGCGACCTGGCGGAGGTGCGCCCGCGCCGGCCCACCGGGTACGAACAGCCGAGAACCCGGTGCGACCACGGCACCGGCAGCGCAGAAGGAGGGACGCCGGTGACCACCGACAGGACGCGGACACCCGCCGCTACGACGGGACCCGGCGACTCCGCGCTCAGCCAGCCCCGCTGGACTCACATCGCGCTGCCGTCCGGGGATCTGGACGCCTCGATCGCGTTCTACACGTCGATGACGCCGCTGGTCGTCGTCGCGACCCGGGAGGACCCCGACGGCCGCAACGCCTGGCTGTCCAACCCGGGCCAATGGGAGACGCCGTTCGTCCTGGTCCTGACTGCCTTCAACGCGGCGAAGGGCACGCGGCAGGGCATCCTGAAACCGTTCGCGCACCTCGGCATCGAGGTCCCGCGACGCTCGGACATCGACGCGATCGCCGCGAAGGCCCGGGTGGACGGCAGCCTGTGGTGGGAGCCCCGGGACATGCCGGACCCGGTCGGCTACATCTGCGCGGTGCATGACCCGGATGGCAACGTCGTCGAGTTCAGCCACAACCAGAAGGTGTATGCGACCGTGCGGGAGCTATGGGGGCCAGACCGCTGAGGCACCATAGCTCCCGGACCTGTGTCGACGTGATTCAGCCGACCTGCCAAAGCTGACCAGGACCGCTCGTCCACGCATCGACGGTAGGATTTCGGTTCGTGCCAGACGAACGGGGGCGGGCGCTGCCACGGCTTTGCGTGGGTATGGCGACGTACGACGACTTCGATGGGGTCTGGTTCACGATCCAGGCGATTCGGCTCTACAAGTCCGAGGTATCGGCGGAGCTGTCGTTCGTGGTCATCGACAACCACCCCGAGGGAGCCGCCGCGGAGGCCCTGCGGGCCTTGGCGGACTGGATTCCCGGCTATCGGTACGTCCCCTTCGCCGGCTATCGCGGCACGGCCGTGCGTGACCTGGTCTTTCGCGAGACCGAGGCGGACATCGTCTGCTGCGTCGATTCACACGTGCTGCTGCGGCCCGGTGCGCTCACCCACCTCGTGAACTGGTTCGACGCCCATCCCGAAAGCCGGGACCTGCTGCAGGGGCCGTTGTTGTACGACAGCCTCGGTGAGCCGGCCGCGACGCATCTGGAGCCGACCTGGGGTGCCGGCATGTTCGGGCAGTGGGGGCGCGACCCGCGGGTCGACGACCCGAGCGGTGAGCCGTTCGAGATCGCGATGCAGGGACTCGGTCTGTTCGCCTGCCGCCGGGAGGCGTGGCCCGGGCTGAATCCCAGGCTGCGCGGTTTCGGCGCGGAGGAGGGCTACCTGCACGAGAAGTTCCGGCAGCGGGGCGCACGGGTGCTCTGCCATCCCGGGCTGGGCTGGCTGCACCGCTTCCCACGGCCCGCCGGCACCGGGTACGCGAACCGGTGGGAGGACCGGATTCGCAACTACCAGGTGGCCTGGTCGGAGGTCGGCTGGGATCACGCTCCGATCGAGGAGCATTTCCGGGAGCTGCTCGGCCCGGACGTCGACGCCGACGCGGTGTTCGGGCAGGCCCGTGCCCAGTCCGAGCACCCGCTGGCCGTCTTCGACGCTGTTCTGTGCGTGGCCGGCGACGACGAGGCCTGTGCCGCCCACACGCATCCGGCCGACGTCGCCTGGCGGGTGGAACGGGTCACGGGGGACGCCGAGCCGGCGGCGGACCCGGAGTGGCGGCGGCTGTCCCGGTGGCGGGCCGCCATCACGGCGGCGGCGCGGCGCGGCTACGGCCATGTACTCGTGGTCGACGACCCGGCCGGCCCGGTGGTACCAACCTGGCCGGATCACCGGGACCAGCTCGCGGTGGTCGCGGACGAGAACTGGGACGTGTGCCTGCTACCGGCCCCCGCGCCCCGCGGCGGCGGGAGCGCGCCCGTCACCGTGGCGGTACATCAAAGGGCCTACGAACGCCTCCTGGCGGATTTTCCACACGACGCACCCGCTTTTATGGAATTCCGTAAGACCTGGGGCGACCCGCGTCGGTACCTTCGTGAACGTATTGCCGACGGGTTTCTCACCGCGGTCGACCTATCACACGACTGGTCGGATGACGACCGGCCCGTGCTCGCGCCGGGGAACGAGGTGATACAGCTCACGGATGGCTTCCTGGTCCGCCAGTTTTCTCCGCCACGCGAACACCGCCTGAACAACACCGCCGCGGTCATCCTGGAGCTCTGCGACGGCGACCGCACCGTCGCGCAGATCGCCGAGTCACTCGCTGAGGCATTCGCGCTGGCCCCGGCCCCGTCCGCCGAGGTGGCCAACTGCGTCGCGCAGCTCCGCGAAATCGAGGTTCTGGCGGAATCCGGGATCGCCTAACCTTGATGCGATATCTTGGCGCCCTCAGTGGTGATGTGTAGGGGGGACCATGGAGGAGCGCCCGCGGGACGATTCGGCGGACGGCCCGATCGACGAGGACAGCCTTCCCGGTAGCACCGGGCGGCGGTCCTTCCTCAAGCAGATGGTCGCGCTCGGTTTCAGCGTTCCCACCGTCAACACCCTCGGCAACTGGTGCGGCCCGCGGCCTGGGCACACCACTCGTCCGCCGCACACGACGCACCCACCGCGGACGACGACCAAGCCGCCGGTCACGTCGACGACGACCACCGCGCCGCCGTCCACCACCACCAGCGTGGCGCCGACGACCACACTCGTGCCCACGACGACCCTCGCACCCACCACGACGCTCGTGCCGACGACGACAGAGGCACCCACCACCACGCTGGTGCCCACGACGACGCCCGCACCGACGACGACGCTCGTGCCGACGACCACGCCGGCACCCACGACCACAATCGCGCCCACCACGACGCTGGCACCGCCCATCACCACCACCACACTCGCGCCGGCAACCACCACGACGCTGGTGCCTTTCTAAGGCTCTCGGCCGGTCCCACGGTCGCCAACCGCCGCGACGCTAGGTCGTTGAGCGGTCGCTCGACAGGGCGACCGGGCCGCCGCTGCGCGTTCCGCGGAACGCGCCGCCGCCGCGGGCTAGTCCTCGCCGGAGAAGCGCTCCCACGCTGCCTGCTTCGTCACGCCGAGGGTCTCGCCGATGCGGGTCCAGCTGATTCCTCGGCGACGCAGTGCGTCCACGTGATGGTGGACGGCGGCGTCGACCTGGGAGACCACGGCCTGAATCCGGGCCAGGCTGGCGAGTAGCTCGTCATCGGACTGTTCATCCCAGGATCCGAGCTCGGGCGCCGGGAGCGGGATGATCTGGTTGCAGAGGTCGACGCAGACGTTGCAGATGTAGACGCCAGGACCGGCGACAAGCTTGGCGACCGAGTTCTGGTCCTTGCCGCAGAACGAGCAGCGGGCGAGCGCCGGCTCGCTGGTCGTCACTGTGGACGCTCCCGAAGTAGCCATGCCGTCAAGGTAGCCCTGACGCCTAAGGCCGTCAAGAACACCTTGACGCACCCCGGCGGGGCGGCAGGCGGCGGGACAGAGCGCGGCGACGGGTCATCGGGCCGCAGCCACGAGACCGGCCGGCGTCAGGCGTTCTTGTTGGTGGCCACGTAGAAGCCGGGGAGCTCGCCGCCGCCGTGAACCTCCAGGTCGGCGCCGGTGACGTAGCCGGCGAGCGGGGAGGCCAGGTAGAGGCAGGCGGCGGCGACGTCGGCGGGCAGGGCGGCCCGGCCCATCGGGACGACGGCGTCGATCGCGGCGGTCGCCTCGCCGTAGAAGCCGCCGGCGTCGACGGCGGTGTTCGCGAGCCCGACCGTCACGTGGTTGACCCGCACCTTCGGCGCCCACTCCAGCGCGAGGGACGAGGTGAGCGCGACCAGGCCGGCCTTGGCCGCCGCGTAGGCGGCCGAGCCCGGCGCCGGTCGGCGGCCGGAGACGCTGCCGATGTTCACGATCGCGCCGCCGCCGGACTGGGTCTGCATGACCGCGTTGGCGGGCTGGCTGACGTAGAAGGCGGCGTGCAGGTTGAGGGCGACGACCCGTTCGAAGAACCGGGGCGAGGCCGTCGCCGCGTCGGCGACCGGGCCGCCACCGGCGTTGTTCACCAGGACGTCGAGGCGGCCGAACCGGTCAGCCGCCGCGGTGACGAGCCCCTTCGCCTCGGCCGCGTCCCGGATGTCGGCGGCGACGAAGCTGGCCTCCCGGCCGGCGACGGCCGGCAGTGTCTCCGGTCGTGACCGGCCGCAGACGAGCACGTCGGCGCCGGCCGCGAGGAAC
The DNA here is from genome assembly GCF_016786355.1 of Frankia sp. AgB1.9. Taxonomy (GTDB): domain Bacteria; phylum Actinomycetota; class Actinomycetes; order Frankiales; family Frankiaceae; genus Pseudofrankia. The sequence goes on along the minus strand of NZ_JADWYX010000050.1, from coordinate 59,204 downwards.
GCCAGGGCGATCGACCGGCCGATCCCCCGGGTCCCGCCCGTCACGATCACCGCCTGGCCGTCGTACCGGGCGGCGTTGCCGGCCACGGCGACCGCCGCCGCGATCTCGCCCTCGCCCTGTGTCATCAGACCGACCCCGCTCCCGCGCCTCGTCGCCGGCTCAGCCCAGCCGTTCCAGGATGGTGACGTTGGCCTGGCCGCCGCCCTCGCACATGGTCTGCAGGCCGAAACGGCCGCCGGTGCGCTCCAGCTCGTGCAGCAGGGTGGTCATCAGGCGGGCGCCGGTGGCACCGAGCGGGTGGCCCAGCGCGATCGCGCCGCCGTTGACGTTCACCTTCTCCGGATCGGCGCCGGTCTCGGCGGCCCAGGCGAGCACCACGGAGGCGAAGGCCTCGTTGATCTCGACGAGGTCGATGTCGTCGAGCGTGCGGCCGGCCTTCGCCAGCGCGTGCGCGGTCGCCGGGATCGGCGCGGTGAGCATCCAGACCGGGTCCGCGCCGCGGACCGAGATGTGGTCGATGCGGGCGCGGGGCGTCAGTCCGTGGGTCCGGACCGCGGCCTCGCTGGCGATCAGCAGCGCGGCCGAGCCGTCCGAGATCTGGCTGGCGGTGGCCGCCGTGACCCGGCCGCCGGGCGTCAACGTCGGCAGAGAGCGGATCTTCGCCCAGTTCGGCTCGCGCGGGCCCTCGTCGGCGGCGAGGCCGAACGCGGGCACGATCTCCCGGTCGAACCGGCCCTCGGCGCGGGCCGCGATCGCCCGCTCGTGCGAGTGGACCGCGAACTGCTCCATCACGTCCCGGCTCAGCGACCACTTCTCGGCGATCATCTCGGCCGAGCGGAACTGGGAGACCTCGCCGTCGCCGTACCGCGCCCGCCAGCCCGGCGAGCCGGAGAACGGGTCGGCGAAGCCGAGCGCCTGGCCGGCGGTCATGGCGTAGGAGATCGGGATCGCGCTCATGTTCTGCACGCCGCCGGCGACGACCAGGTCGGCCGTGCCGGAGAGCACCGCCTGCGCAGCGAAGTGCACGGCCTGTTGGGAGGAGCCGCACTGCCGGTCGACGGTGGTGCCCGGCACGTGGTCGGGCAGTCCGGCCACCAGCCAGCAGGTGCGGGCGATGTCACCGGCCTGCGGGCCGACCGCGTCGACGCACCCGAAGATGACGTCCTCGACCGCGCCCGGGTCGACGCCCGAACGCTCCATCAGGGCGTTGATCGCGGCAGCCCCCAGGTCGGCGGGATGTACCCCCGACAGCGCGCCGCCGCGCCGACCAACCGGAGTCCGGACCGCTTCAACGATGTAGGCCGCTGGCACGACAGGTCACGCTACCAAGCGTTTGCTTGGTACACCACCGATTCCGGTCGCCAGAGGCTCAACCTCAGGTGGCGGGGAAGTAGCGGTGCTCGGGGCGTCCGGTCGCGCCGTACCGCAGCTGTAGACGAAGGAGGCCATGGTCGGCCAGGTAGCGCAGGTAGCGCTGCGCGGTGGCGCGGCTGATTCCGACCGCGGCGGCGACGTCGACAGCCGAGACCTCGCCGGGCGCGGCCGCGACGGCGTTGCGGACCAGCTCCAGGGTGGGCGCCGAATGTCCCTTCGCCGGTACCGGGATCTTCGGGACAGTCCGGCGACGCAGCATTCCGAACAGCTCGTCGACGTCCTCCTGCCTGGCGTCTCCGATCTCGAGGGTGGCGATCCGCCGGCGCAGGTCAGCGTAGGAGAGCAGGCGGTCGCGCAGGTCGGCGAAACGGAATGGCTTGACCAGATAGTGGACAGCACCGAGCTGCATGGCCGTACGCACGGTACTCACGTCGCGGGCCGCGGTGATGGCGATGAAGTCGGGCGGGTCGCTCCGCTCGGCGAGGGCGCGCATGAGGGAGAGGCCGTCGCGATCTGGCAGGTATACGTCCAGAAGGATCACGTCGGGCCGCAGCCTGTTGACCAGGTCCAGCGCGGTCGCGGCGCTGTTCGCGGCGCCGATCGCGACGAATCCGTCCACCCTGCCGACAAACGCGGCGTGAATCCCGGCAACGCGGTAGTCGTCATCGACGATCAGCACCCGGATGGGACCGTTCATCACGCCACGAGCACCCCTCCCGCGGACATGGCCTCGCCGGACCTCGGGAGCCGGACGTCGAAGGTCGCGCCAGGGCCCTCGGATACGTCGATGTGTCCACCGACGCGCTGGACCAGGCGGTGGACGAGCGCGAGCCCGAGTCCACGGCGAAGGCTTCCCCGCGCGGGCTTGGTAGAGAAACCGTCGAGGAAGACCGACCGGCCGATGCCCTCGGGTATCCCCGGCCCATTGTCGACCACCCGTACCCGCACGTCGTCCTCGTCCTCGAACAGGTCCACCGTGACCCCTGGGCCGACAACCGCCGGGTCCGCGCTGGACAACGCCTCGAACGCGTTGTCGATCAGGTTTCCGATGATCGTTACCAGCGGGTCACCAAGGTCCGGCACCTCGCCGAGCCAGGTCTCCTCACCGATCGACAGGGCGATGCCCCGTTCGCTGGCCTGGGCGGCCTTCCCGACGAGCAGCCCGACGATCAGTGGTGAGCCGATGCGAGCTGCCAGGGCGTCCCCGAACCGGCTCTCGCGGGCATGCAGCTCCGTGAGGTAGCCGAGAGCCTCGTCGGCATGGCCCAGTTCCAGCAGCCCGGCGACGGTGTGCATGCGGTTGGAGAACTCGTGCTGCTGGGCGCGCAGGGACTCGGTCAGGCCACGGACGTTGTCGAGCTCCCGCAGCAGCCCCGCCATCTCGGTGCGGTCCCGCAACGTGACCACCGCGCCGTGTGGCCGGCCGTAAAGGGTGACGGGCATCCGGTTGACCGTGAGGCAGTAGTCGTCCGTCAGCACCACCTCGTCGGGACCGGCGATCTGACCGGTCAGCACGGCGGCCAACCGCCCCGGCTCGACCAGCTCGTCGAGACGTCTGCCCACGCCGGCGGTTCCGATGCCGAGCAGCCGCCTGGCCTCATCGTTGATCATCGAGACCCGCCCAGCCGGGTCGAGCGCGATCATGCCCTCTCGGATGCCGTGCAGGGTCGCCTCTCGCTCCTGGAGCAGCAGCGAGATCTCCTCCAGCTCCAGGCCGAACGTCTGACGCTTCAGGCGCCGCGCAAGCAGCCATGAGGCGACCGCGCCGCACGCGAGCGCCACGGCGAACCAGAGTGCATAGACCGGCAGCGACCGCCACAGCGCCAGCGAGACAGAGCTCTCGCGAATGCCGGCCGACACCTCGCCGACCAGCTGCCCCCGACCGCCGGAGATCGGCGCCTTGCCGTTGGCGGAACGCCCGGTGCTCCCGTTGTCGATGCCGGTGTGCGTCTGGCCGTCCGTCGTCGCGATCGGCTCACTGACCTGCTGACCGATCAGGGCGGCAATCGGGTGCGAATGCCGGACGCGGTTCATGTCGATGACGACGACGTACGAGGCCCCCGTCTCTCGACGGATCCGCTCCGCGATCATCTCCACCCGTGTCGAGCAGGCCGGCTTCGGGGCCTCCAGGCACCCGATGACGTCGGGCACGCCCGCGGTGGTCTGCGCGATGGCCGCGGCGCGCTGCTCGTACTGCCCGTCCAGCTGGCCACGCTCGACGCGAGCGAACAGCACGAAACCGATGAGAACCGTCGCGCCGAGAATCATCAACTGGTTGATCAGGATTCGGGTGGACAGCTTCCGGTTCATCCCGCGCGACACGGACGTCATTGTGCGGTGGATCACAGGGTCCGGCAAGTTGACCGACGGACCCATTCATGAGCAGAACGCGCAAAACCCCGAGATGCGCGCGAAACCGTGACGTCACCGTGGTGTCACTTTACGTTCGGCCAACCACAGCTTCCGACCGTGTCCGACGACACGGCGACCGAGGAGGTGAGCCGACACGATGGCCAGCAAACCGACCATGGCCAGCCAACCCAACATGGCCAGCCAACCCAACGCCACCGCGGGCGTCACGCCCGCGGCCCTCGGAGGGGCCGGGATCGAACTCGACGGGGTGACCAAGCGGTTCCTCGACCCCGCGGGACGCGCGTTCACCGCGATCAGAGGCGTGACGTTCCGGGTCGAGCCCGGGCGTTTCTGCGCCGTCGTCGGACCCACCGGTTGCGGTAAGTCCACCACCCTCGGCCTGGTCAGCGGGCTGGAGAAGCCCAGCGACGGCACGATCACCGTCGACGGCCGTCCGGTACGCGGGCTGACCGACGGCGTCAGCTTCATGTTCCAGGCGGATGCCCTCCTGCCGTGGAAGACCGTACTTGGCAACGTCGCGCTCGGGCCGGTCCTCAACGGCCGCGGCCGGCGGCAGGCCGAGGCCACGGCGCGCGACTGGCTGCGCCGGGTCGGCCTGAGTGGCTTCGAGGACCACCACCCGCACCAGCTCTCCGGCGGCATGCGCAAACGGGTCGCCATGGCCGCGGCGCTGATCAATGAGCCCCGCATCCTGCTGATGGACGAGCCGTTCGGCGCGCTGGACGTCCAGACCAAGGCGATCATGCAGACCGAGCTGATCACTCTGTGGGAGCAGTTGCGGCCCACCGTCGTGTTCATCACGCACGACCTGGACGAGGCCGTCGCTCTGGCCGACCAGGTCGTCGTCATGACGTCGGGCCCCGGCTCGGTCAAGACCTCCTACGACGTCGACCTGCCGCGCCCGCGTGGCGCCGTCCAGGACCTCCGGTTCGACCGGCAGTTCCTGGACGTTCAGCAGCAGATCTGGAGCTCGCTGCGGGACGAGGTCGAGGCCGCGTACGCGCGCACCGCGGCGGCGAGCGCGTGAGCACCATCGCCACATCCGCCGCGGCCGTCCCCGCCGACGCCACGGTGGACCGAGCCTCGGCCCTGGCCCGCCGGGCACGTCGGCGCCGCCGGCTGGCCGTGTGGGGCGCGCGCCTGCTCTTCGCCGTGATCGTCCTCGGTGGCTGGCAGCTGTTCACCAGCCTGAAGATCGTTGACCCGTTCTTCTACGGCCAGCCGACCGGGATCTGGCGGCGGACGCTCGACCTGTTCGAGCACGGCACGGAGTTCGGGTCGTTCTGGACGGACATCGCCACCACGCTCAAGGAGGCCGTGTTCGGCTTCGTGATCGGCGCCCTCGCCGGGATCGTCCTCGGCGTCAGCCTCGGGCAGAACCATTTCCTGGCCGACGTCCTCGGGCCCTATATCAAGGTCGTCAACGCGATCCCGCGCATCGTCCTCGGTTCGATCTTCATCGTCGCGTTCGGTGTTGGGACGACCCCCAAGGTGCTGCTCGCGGCCGTGCTGGTCTTCTTCGTGGTCTTCTTCAACGCCTTCCAGGGCGTGCGCGAGGTCGACCGGACCATCCTGTCCAACGTCCGGGTGCTCGGCGCGTCGACATTGCAGATCGTCCGCCACGTGACGCTCCCGTCCGCGCTGACGTGGATCATCGCGAGCCTTCACACGGCCTTCGGCTTCGCGATCGTCGGGGCGCTCGTCGGCGAGGTGCTGGGCGCCCAGCACGGTGTCGGCCTGGTGATCCGCACCTCCCAGGGCAACCTCGACCCGAACGGCGTCTTCGCCGGAATGCTCGTCGTCGCCGTCATCACCCTGGTCGCCGAGTACCTGATCACTCTGCTGGAGCACCGGGTCCTGTCCTGGCGCCCCCCGAGCCCGACGGAGAGCGCGGCCATCTGACCCGCCGCCCTCCGCACGTTCTCCCTGCCCATTTTCGAAAGGAAGCTGACTCGCCATGCGCAGATCCGTGGCCGCCATCGCAGTCGTCGGTGCTCTCACCTTAGGAACCGTCGCCTGTTCAGGCGGCTCAGGTTCTTCCAAATCCGGCTCGGGAACGAGCACGCCGACCGTGCGCCTCATGGTCGGTGGGATCGACAAGCAGATCTACCTGCCGTACAAGCTCGCCGACCAGCTCGGCTTCTACAAGAAGTACGGCGTGAACGTCGTGCTGAGCACCGAGTCCAACGGCGGCACCGGCGCCGAGGACGCGATGGCTTCCGGCCAGGTCGACATGGCCGGAGCCTGGTACAACCACACGATCGACTTCCAGGTGAAGGGCAAGGCCGTCGAGGACGTCGTGCAGCTGTCCGGCGCGCCCGGCGAACGCGAGATGTGCGGCACGAACAGCGGCGTGCACTCGGCGGCTGACTTCACCGGAAAGACGCTCGGAGTCACCGATCTCGGCTCCGGCACTGATTCGCTCACGAAATTCCTGGCGGCGCAGAAGGGCCTCAAGTCCGCGGACTTCCACCGTCTCGCCGTGGGCGCCGGATCCACCGCTATCGCCGCGATCAAGGGTGGCTCCGCCGCCTGTGTCATGACCACCCAGCCGACGGTCACCGCCATGCAGAAGCTGGGGATCGCCTACTCGGCGATCGACCTCGCGACGACCTCCGGCGCGACCACCGCACTCGGTGGCGCCTGGCCCGCCGCGGGTGTCATCGCCCTCACCAGCTGGGTCAACAGCCACAAGGACGCGACGCAGCGGGTCGTCGACGCACTCGTAGCGACCATGCACTGGATCAACACCCACACCGCGACCGACATCGCCAACGCCCTGCCACCGACCTACGTGCAGAACAGTGTCATCTCCAAGGCGGACTACATCAGCGCGCTGAGCCAGGACAAGGGCCAGTTCCTGCCGGACGGGATCATGCCAGCGGGCGGCCCGAAGACGGTGCTGGCGATGGAGGAGCTGATCGGGTCGGCGACGTCGTCGGTCGACCTGTCGACGACGTTCACCAACGACTTCGCGATCCAGGCGAACAAGGTGGGGGGCTTCAGCACGACCACCACGCCCGCGGGCGCCCAGGGCTGAGCCCGTCCCAGGAGACCCGCGGCGGCTCCGGATCTGATCCGGAGCCGCCGCGCGGCTGTGCGCATCGGCGTGCGGCAGCCTGCTCGGTATTTGCGGAACATATGGAGCCGCCCGACACTGGTGGGCGTGGCTTCCGCGACCGTCCCCGTCGGCCCGACGACGGCCGGGCGAGCCGCACCCCGGAGCACTGCCGGGGCAGGCGGCGCGGACCCGCCCATCTTGCGCGCCTTCGTAGCCGGTTGTCCGGTCGACGGGGGCCCGAGCTGGGACAACGTCGACCCGGTCGACGGCTCGGTCCGCTCCCGGGTGCAGGAGTCCGGCAAGGATCTCGTCGACCGGGCGGTCCTGGCGGCCCGGGCCGCGCTCGACGGTCCGTGGGGCGCGCTGTCGGTGGCCCAGCGGACCGCGCTCATGCGCGGGGTCGCGGACCGGATCGAGGCCCGGTTCGAGGAGTTCGTGCTGGCCGAGAGCGGAGACACCGGCAAGCCGCTGGCGCAGGCCCGCGAGCTGGACGTGGCCCGCGCGGTCGCGAACTTCCGGGCGTTCGCCGACATCGTCGCCGCCGCCGGGGCGCCGAGCTTCCTGACCGACCTTCCGGGCGGGAAGCAGGCGCTGAACTACGCCGTCCGCAAGCCGCTCGGGGTCGTCGCCGTGATCGTCCCGTGGAACCTGCCGCTGCTGCTGCTGACCTGGAAGGTCGCGCCGGCACTGGCCTGCGGGAACGCCGTCGTCGTCAAGCCGAGCGAGTGGACGCCGACGACGGCGACGCTGCTGGCCGAGGTGCTCGCCGAAGCGGGCGTGCCGGACGGCGTCTACAACGTGGTGCACGGCTTCGGGCCGGGGTCGGCGGGGCAGTTCCTAACCGAGCATCCTGGCGTCGACGGCGTGACGTTCACCGGCTCGTCGGCGACCGGGTCGGCGATCATGCGGACGGTCGCTCCGCGGGTGCGGCCGGTGTCGTTCGAGCTGGGCGGCAAGAACGCGGCGGTCGTGTTCGCCGACGCCGACCTGGAGCTGACGCTCGCCGGGCTGGCCCGCTCGGTGTTCGCGAACACCGGCCAGGTCTGCCTGTGCACGGAGCGGGTCTACGTCGAGCGGCCCGTCTTCGACGACGTCGTGGCCGGGCTGGTCAAACAGGCGGAGGCCCTGCGGCTCGGCCGACCGGACGACCCGGCGACCACCACCGGACCGCTGATCTCCACCGAGCACCGGGAGAAGGTGCTGAGCTACTACCGGCTCGCCGAGGAGCAGGGGGCCCGGGTGCTGGTCGGCGGCGGGGTGCCGGCGCTGGGTGACGGCCTGGACGACGGGTCGTGGATCTCCCCGACGCTGTGGACCGGGCTGACGAACGCGGACACGCCGCTGCGGGAGGAGATCTTCGGGCCGTGCGCGGCCATCGTCCCGTTCGACACCGAGGACGAGGCGGTCCGGCTCGCCAACGACACCGACTACGGGCTGGCCTCAGCGGTATGGACGACGAACCTGTCGCGCGGGCACCGGGTGGCGCAGCGGATGCGGGTCGGGCTGTCGTGGGTGAACACCTGGTTCCTGCGGGACCTGCGCTCGCCCTTCGGCGGCGTCGGCCTGTCCGGGATCGGCCGCGAGGGCGGCGAGCACTCCTTGGACTTCTACACGGAGCTGACCAACGTGTGCGTGGCCCTGTGAGCGCGGGAGCGAGTCCGCGGAGTGGTCGTCCGAGGGACGAGGACGGCCGCGGAGCGGACTCGCGACGGAGCGAACCAGAGACACAGCGCGCGCCTTTGGGTCACCAGCCGATCGAACCCACGGCCGAGTACCTCGACGGCGCGCGGCTGCGGGTCACGGCGGTGCCCCAGCTGCCGGCGGGGCTGGGACTGGCGGACGCCTACGCGATCCAGCGAGCCGTCGTCGGGCGGCGGCTGGCGCGTGGTGAGCGGCTGGTCGGCACGAAGCTCGGGATGACGAGCCGGGCGAAGATGGAGCAGATGGGGATCTCCGAGATCATCTGCGGCCAGCTCACCGACGCGATGGCGGTCCCCGACGGCGGCGCGGTGGATCTGACGAAGCTGATCCATCCGAGGGTGGAGCCCGAGGTGGCCTTCCGGCTGGCCCGGGACGTCGACCTGAGCGACCCGGACGTGGACATCGTGGCCTGCACCGGCGGGGTCGCGGCGGCGCTGGAGATCATCGACTCGCGGTACGCGGACTTCCGGTTCAGCCTGCCGGACGTCGTCGCGGACAACACCTCGGCGGCGTTCTTCGTCCTCGGGACGTGGCGCCCGCCGATGTACGAGTCGTGGCGGCAGACGCTCGGCACGCTGCCGGTCCAGCTGTTCGCCGACGGCGAGATCGTCGAGGCGGGGTCCACGAGGGAGATCCTCGGACATCCGCTGAACGCGTTGCGGGCGCTGGTCCCGCTCGCCCGTCAGCACGGGCTCCCGCTGCGTGCCGGGCAGGTGATCCTCGCCGGCGCGGCGACGGCGGCCGTGCCGTTGCGGCCCGGCCCGGTGCGGGTCGAGATCTTCGGCCTCGGCACCGCGAGCGTGCGGGCCGAGGCCGGCGGCGGGGCCGGCGCCGATGGCTGAGACCTCCGGCTCGGCCAGGGTGGTCCCCGGGAAGGCGGCGCCACGCGGGCGGTTCCCGCACGTGAAGCTGGCGGGCGACTTCGTCTACCTGTCCGGGACGTCCTCGCGGCGGCCCGACAACACGTTCGTCGGCGCGGCGGTCGACCCGCAGGGAACGACGTCGCTGGACATCCGGGCCCAGACCAGAGCCGTGATCGAGAACCTGGGCGCGCTGCTCGCCGACGTCGGGGCCGGACTGGCCGATCTCGTGGACGTCACGGCCTACCTGGTCAGCATGAACGACTTCGGCGGCTACAACGAGGTCTGGGCCGAGTTCTTCGACGAGACCGGGCCGACCCGGACGACCGTCGCCGTCCACCAGCTCCCGCACCCGCTGTTGCTGATCGAGATGCAGGCCGTCGCGTACGTCCCGAGAAAGGCCGAGCCATGAGCCTCTCCCAGCCGATCAACCTCGGCGCCTGGATCGAGGAGAACCAGCACCTGCTCAAGCCGCCGGTCGGCAACAAGACGCTGGTGGTCGGGGACGACTACATCGTCCAGGTCGTCGGTGGGCCGAACGCCCGCACCGACTACCACGTCGACCCGTACGAGGAGTGGTTCCACCAGCTGCGGGGCTCGATGCACGTCAACGTCATCGACGAGGACGGCAGCCCGCGGCGCATCGACATCCGGGCCGGCGAGACCTGGCTGCTGCCCCGAGGCGTCCCGCACTCGCCGCAGCGGCCGGAGGCGGGCTCCGTCGGGCTGGTCGTCGAGCGGATCCGGGAGGAGGGACTGCTGGAGAAGTTCCAGTGGTACTGCCCGGAATGCGCGGCCCTGGTGCACGAGACGGAGCTGCAGGTGCGCGACATCGTCAAGGATCTGCCACCGGTGTTCAGCGCCTTCTACGCCGACGAAACCGCTCGGACCTGCCCCAAGTGCGGCACCGTGCACCCGGGCAGGGGCTGACGCCGGCCCATGCGACCCGCCGAGTCCCCGGCCCCGGGCGTCGAGGTGATCGACGTCCACACCCACTACGTGCCGCACGGCTGGCCGGACCTCGGCCCGGACACGCCGACCGCCCGGTTCGAGACCGAGGCCGAGGTCATGATCATGCTGGGCGGCCGGGAGTTCCGCCGGGTCGCCTCGGACTGCTGGGACGCTGAGATCCGGCTGGCCGACATGGACGCCGACGGGGTGGCACAGCAGGTCGTCTCCCCCACCCCGGTCTTCTTCTCCTACGCCCACGACGTCGCCCAGGCCACGAAGATCGCGCACATCCTCAACGACCTGGCGCTGGAGATCTGCGCGCCGGCGCCAGGTCGGCTGCTGCCGATGTGCCAGGTCCCGCTGCAGGACCCGGACGCGGCCTGCGCCGAGCTGGAGCGCTGCCTGGCCGCCGGCCACGTCGGCGTCGAGATCGGCAACCACGTCGGCGACCACGACCTCGACAACGAGGGTGTCGTGACGTTCCTGCAGCACGCCGCGGCGCTCGGCGCGCCGGTCTTCGTGCACCCGTGGGACATGCCGACCTCGCCGCGGCTCGACCGGTGGATGGCGCAGTGGCTGGTCGGGATGCCGTCCGAGACGCACCTGTCGATCCTGGCGATGATCCTCGGCGGGGTGTTCGACCGGGTCGACGAGGGCTTGCGGATCTGCTTCGCCCACGGCGGCGGCTCGTTCGCCTTCTGGCTCGGCCGCCTCGGCAACGCCTGGCACCGGCGGGGCGACGTGATCGGCACGTCCGAGCTGCACCCCGAGCGTTACCTCGGCCGGTTCTACGTCGACTCGGTGGTCTTCGACGCCGGCGCGCTGCGGCTGCTCGTCGACACGATCGGCGCCGACCGGGTCGTCGTCGGCAGCGACTACCCCTACCCGCTCGGCGAGCGCCCCGCCGGCTCCGTCGTCCACGGGGCCGACTTCCTCGACCCCGCCACCCGCGCCAGGCTGCTCGCCGGCAACGCGCGCGGCTTCCTGGGGCTCGCCGCACCCACCGCCACGCCACTCGCCGCACCCGCCGCCGCGGTCGTGGTCGCGGGCCGGGTTGAGGGGCTCGGGTGACGGGCCCGCTCGCGCTGGTCGGCCGGGAACGCCACGCGTTGGAGCTCGACGCGGACGATCCGCTGCCGACCCGCCGGGACGAGTTCCACCTGCCGCCCCACGCGGGCGGGGCGGCGGCCTACTTCGCCGGGAACTCGCTCGGGCTGCAGCCGAAGGCGCTGCGGGCCCGGCTCGGCGAGGAGCTGGACGACTGGGCGCGGCTCGGCGTCGAGGGGCATCTGGAGGCCCGCCGGCCGTGGCTGCCCTACCACGAGCTGGCCCGGGACCCGGCCGCGCGCCTGGTCGGGGCGCTGCCGCGCGAGGTCGTCGTGATGAACTCGCTGACCGTCAACCTGCACCTGCTCATGGTCAGCTTCTACCGGCCAACCCCAGAGCGGCACCGGATCGTCATCGAGGACAGCGCGTTCCCGTCGGACAGCTACGCGGTCCGGTCGCAGGCCGCGTTCCACGGCCACGACCCGGACGAGGCGATCGTCCGGCTGGCACCGCGGACCGGCGAGGCGGCGCTGCGCTCGGAGGACGTCGTCGCCTACCTGGCCGAGCAGGGGGCGGGCGTCGCGCTCGTGCTGCTCGGTGCCGTCAACTACTACAGCGGCGAGCTCCTCGACGTCGCCGCGATCTCCGCCGCCGCCCACGCGGCGGGCGCCGTCGCCGGCTGGGACCTCGCGCATGCCGCCGGCAACGTCGAGCTGCGGCTGCACGACGCGGGCGCAGACTGGGCCGCCTGGTGCTCGTACAAGTACCTCAACGCGGGGCCTGGCTCGCTCGCCGGCGCCTTCGTCCACGAGCGGCACCTGGCCGACCGGTCACTGCCGAAGCTCGCTGGCTGGTGGTCGACCGACCCCGCGAGTCGTTTCCAGATGGCGCCGACGGTCACGCCCGTGGACTCGGCCGACTCCTGGCAGCTGTCCAACCCGCCGATCCTCGCGCTGGCCCCGGTGCTGCTCTCACTCGAGATGTTCGACCAGACCGGCCTGCCTGCGCTGCGGGCCAAGAGCGTGCGGCTGACGGCCTACCTGGAGTCGCTGCTCGACGAGGTCTGCGCGTCGCGGGACGCCGAGATCATCACCCCGCGCGAGCCGGAACGCCGGGGCGCCCAGCTCTCGGTCCGCGTCCACGGCCACGACGTCGGCCCGCTGACCGAGCGGCTGCGCCACGACCACGGCGTCCTGGCCGACGCCCGGCGCCCCGACGTGATCCGGCTGGCCCCCGCGCCGCTGTACTGCACCTTCCACGACTGCTGGCGGGCCGCCGGCGCGCTCGCGGCGGTGCTCGATGCCTGAGTGGGCCCGCTCCGACGAGCCGGCGGACCAGCGGCGCGTCGTGATCATCGGAGCCGGCCTGGCCGGCTGCCTGCTGGCGACCCTGCTCGGTCGCCGCGGCCTCGATGTGATCGTCTACGAGCGGCGTGAGGATCCCCGCACCGCGCCACCGGAACGCGGGCGCTCGATCAACCTGGCCATCTCCGCGCGCGGGCTGGCCGCGCTCGACCACGTCGGGCTACGGGAGCAGGCCCTGTCCCGGGCGCTGCCCATGCACGGGCGGATGGTGCACGACCCGGCCGGCGGGCGCAGCTTCCGCCCGTACAGCGCCGACGGCCGACGGGCGATCAACTCGATCAGCCGCGCCGAGCTGAACCTCGCGCTGCTCGACGTCGCGGCGAAGACCCCCGGGGTGAACGTGTCGTTCGGCTGCCGGCTCACCCACCTGGACCTCGACACCGGCGAGCTGCGGTTCGAGACCGACGAGGGGCCGCGGCTGGCTCGGGCGGACCTCGTGCTGGCCTGCGACGGCGCCTTCAGCGCGGCCCGGCGCGCGGTCACGTTCCGCGCCGGCTTCACGTTCGGCCAGGACTATCTCGACCATCGGTACAAGGAGCTGACGATCCCGGCCCGGGACGGCGAGTTCGCGCTGGACCCGGACGCGCTGCATATCTGGCCGCGTGGGGAGTCGATGATGATCGCCCTGCCGAACCTGGACCGGTCCTTCACCTGCACCCTGTTCTGGACAGCGGATCAGTTCGCGGCGCTGCGGACCCGCGCGCAGATCGTCAGCCACTTCCGCGCGCACTATCCCGACGTCGTCGGGCTGGCACCGGACCTGGTCGAGGACTACCTGCGCAACCCGCTCGGCTCGCTGGCGACGATCCGCGCCTGGCCGTGGGTGCACCGCGGTTCGAGCGTGGGCGCGGGTACGAGCGTGGGCGCGGGCACGGCCACGACGCTCGCACTCGTCGGCGACGCCGCGCACGCCATCGTGCCGTTCTTCGGCCAGGGCGCGAACTGCGCGTTCGAGGACTGCGTCGAGATCGACCGCTGCCTGGCCGAGTCCGGCGACGACTGGCCCGCGGCGCTGGCCGCGTACGAACGCCGCCGCAAGGCGAACTGCGACGCGATCGCCGAGATGGCCCTGGACAACTTCGTCGAGATGCGCGACCGGGTGAGCTCGAGGACGTTCCAGGCGCGGGTCGCCGCCGAGCACTGGCTGGAACGCCGGCTGCCCGGCCGGTTCGTCTCCCGCTACGAGCTGGTCAGCTTCACCACGATGCCCTACGCCGAGATCCCGGACCGGATGCGCCGCCAGACGCGGCTCACGGCGCTCGCCGCCGCCGGAATCGCGGGCCTGGGGGCCGCCGCCGTCGCCGGCGCCACCCGCGGCGGGCGCCGATGACCGGGCCGGGCGTGTCCAGCCAGGAGGCGGACGAGCTCACCTACGGCACCTACCTGCACCTCGACGAGCTGCTCGCGGCCCAGCACCCGCGGACCGAGGAACACGACGAGCTGCTGTTCGTGGTGATCCACCAGGTGTACGAGCTGTGGTTCAAGCAGATCCTGCACGAGCTGGCCCTGCTGCAGCGCCGGTTGGAAGCCGGCGACGGCGTCGGCTCGATGCACACCGCCGGGCGCGTCGCGAAGATCCTCAAGACGGTCGTCGGGCAGCTGGACGTCCTGGAGACGATGACCCCACGCCAGTTCGCCAGCTTCCGCCCCGAGCTCGGCTCGTCCAGTGGGTTCCAGTCGTCCCAGTTCCGCTGGATCGAGGCGACGCTCGGCCGCCGCGACTTCCCCCACCCCAGCGGTGACGCCACCCTCGACGCGATCGTGGGCCGCCGGTCGGTCTTCGACTCGCTGCTGCGCTACCTGGCCACCGCCGGCTGGCAGCTCCCCGCGGAGATCCTGGACCGGGATCCGGCCGAGGCCTGGCCGGGCGACGACGCGGTCCAGGCCGCGCTCCTGGAGGTCTACCAGGACGAACGCGCCGCCCCCGCCGGTGTCTGCGAGGCCCTCGTCGACATCGACGAGGGAATCCAGGAATGGCGCTACCGCCACGTCAAGATGGTCGAACGGATCATCGGCGCCCGGGCCGGCACCGGCGGCTCGGCCGGCAGCGCGTACCTGCGCTCGACCCTCTTTCGCCCCAGCTTCCCCGACCTGTGGCAGGTCCGGTCCCGGCCCTGACCGGCTACACGTCGCCGACTACGGAGCAGTGTCGGCCCAGAAGGCGCGGACGGTGGAGGCGAGGTAGCGGCCCTGGCGGCGCCCGGCGCGGGCCGAGGCCGGGCGGACGCTCGGGTCCAGCGGGTTCACGCCGAAGGCGGACTGGGCCGCGTCGTCGGTGCTGATCACCATCACCCGGCTGCCGGCCGACTCCAGCTCGTGCACCTCGTCGTCGATGCCGAGGAACGGGCCCCGGGCCGGCATCGTCATCGCCGCGACGACGAGGACGACGTCGTGGCCGGCGGCGAGCGTCGCGTTCGTCGGCGAGCCGGAGCCGCCGTCGATGTAGCGCCGGCCGCCGATCGTCACCGGCGGCCAGACCCCGGGAACGGCGCAGCTGGCCGCCACGGCGTCGACCAGGGGCACGCCCGAGTCCTTGTCGAAGACGAGCAGCGCGCCGCGCTCGGCGTCGATCGCAGTGACGAGCAGCCGGGCCGCGGGCCAGGCGTGGCTGGGCAGCCGGGACTCGATGACCCGACGGCGCTCGGCCTCGGCGACGGTCGGCGTGGCCAGCGCCATCGCGCCGATCCGGGACAGCGCGGACTCCAGGTCACGGGCGCCGCTGACCGCCTCGCCGAACATGGTCCACAGCAGCTCCGGGTCGAGCTTGACCGACAGCTCGGTTCCCGCCTCGTGCGCCGCCAGCTGGAAGGCGAGCGACGGCTGGAGGCTCGGCTCGGTCCGCAGCAGCGCGCCGGCCACCGAGCCGGCCGACGATCCGATCACCGTGTCGGCCGCGGCCAGGTCCGAGCCGCCGCTGGCCAGCTCGGCAAGCAGCCCGATCTCCCACGCCAACCCGGCGAGCCCGCCGCCACCGAGCACCAGCGCCCGCGACATGCGCCCCAGCCCTCCTGCCCCGGCCTACCGACTCCTACGCCGGCCTACCGGCCTTGTCCGCGTCGAACACTGCCACGACTGCGTGCCACGGGCTAGACCAGCTGGTCGCGCAGGGTGGCGGCCGCGGCGCGCACCTCGTCGTCGAACGCGTGCCGCAGCTGCTCGCGCCGGATGCGGCGGGCCGCGGCGACGGTCTCGGCGGTCGGCGCCACGGCGCTCGCGGCGGCCGGCTCCGGCGGGCGCGGGACCGTGGGCGGATCGGCGAACTCGCGGTACAGCAGCCAGCAGCCGTGGATCCCGGCGAGCAGGTCCTCGAGCAGGTCGACGGCCGGGCGGCGCGGGTCCAGCGGAGTGAGCCGGTCCGGCAGCACGACGGTCTCGCCGATCTCCTCGTCGTCGTCGTCATCGTCGGCGAGGCCGAGCGGGTCGTCGGAGTGGTCGTCGTCGGAGCCGTCGTCGAGACCGCCGCGGATCTGGATCGCCAGGCCGTCGACCGGCGTCGGCGGACGGGTCAGCAGCCGCGGCAGCGGGCCGTCGTCGTCGCCGTCGGCGTCCCGAGGGCCGCCGTCCTCGACGATCTCGGCGACCCATTCGAAGATGTCGTCCAGGTCCGGGTTACGCCCCTCCGCGACGACCATCGCGTGCGAGATCAGGTCGAGCACGGCCTCGCGGGGCGAGTCGCCCGCCTCCACCTGGTGTAGCACCAGGGTCGGTGTCCGGTGCGGCAGCGGCTCGATCGCGTCCGCCTCGGCGACGACCTGGGTGACGTCGAGGTCGGCGTGCTGGGCGGCGACGATCGCAGCCGCGTGCAGCCAGTGCGCGGCGGCGATCGCGGCGGCGGTCGGCTCGACGTCGGTGAACAGCGCCCGCGAGCCCAACGGGTCGCCCCGTAGCAGCAGGTCGGCCGCGGCGATCTGCAGCGGCGAGGCGTCGGCCCGGCTCAACGTGACCGCCTGGCGGGCCCGGCCGGACAGCTCACCCAGCTCGGCGCTCTCGACGGCGGCCAGCTCGGCGCGCACGTCGGCGGCGACCTGGTTGGTCAGCTCGGTGTCGGCGATCGTGTGCAGCGCCCGGCCGACCCGGTGCGCGGCCTCCTCCACGACGACCACGGCCTGCTGGATCAGCCCCTCGCGCGGCAGGTGCGGGCTCTCGATCGCCGCGACCACCTTGCCGAACACCTCGCGGCCGCGGCCGCTGAGGTTGTCGTCCCCGGTCGGCAGCGCCTGCAGCGCGGCCTCCTCGGGGTGCGTATACGTGCGCCAGGCCGCCGCGGACAGGAACGTCAGCGTGCGGGCCAGCTGAAGGGCGTCCGACTCGTCCACCGTGGTCGGGAAATGGGCGACCCGCGCGGCCACGTCGCCGAGCCCGGTGTCCCAGGACACCACCAGCGCGTGGTCGTGGACGTCCACCGCATACCGGCTCATCGGCGACCACCTCCCCGTGCGCCCGGGCACGGCCTGAGGGCATGATGCCCTCCAGACGCGGACGGAAGCGTGATCACGCCCCGTCCCCTGGGGGGCGCAGCACGTCCCCCGTGATCAGGCTACGTCGAGTGGCGCCCGCCGGCAGGGCCAGTCGACGGCTGCGCGGAAATGTTCTCTCTGTACCGGCGGGAGTGGGCCGTGCGACCGACCGTGCACCGGTATGGCCGGGATGGCGACCAGTTCGGCGAGCTGTGGCTGCCGGCCGACGGGACGGGAGCCGCGCGCGGCACCGTGGTCCTGCTCCACGGCGGGTTCTGGCGGGCCCGGTACAGCTCGACGCTGGCCAGGCCGCTGGCCCGCGACCTGGCCGGGCGTGGCTACGCGGCCTGGAACCTGGAGTACCGGCGGGTCGGGCGCGGTGGCGGCTGGCCGGCCACGTTCGCCGACGTCGCCGCGGGGATCGACCTGCTGGCGACGCTGCCGGTCGACACCGCCCGGCTCGTCGCCGTCGGGCACAGCGCGGGCGGGCACCTCGCCGTCTGGGCCGCCGGGCGCTCCAGGCTGCCCGCGGGCGCGCCCGGCGCCCGACCGGGCGTCGAGCTGACCGGCGTCGTCTCCCAGGCCGGCGCGGTGTGGCTGGCGGACTGCGCCCGCGACGGCGTCGGCGGCACGGCGGCCGTCGACCTCATGGGCGGGACCCCGGCGGGGCTTCCGGAGGCCTATCGCCTGGCGGATCCGGGCGCGGCGATCCCGCTCGACGTTCCGGTGCTGTGCGCGCACGCCCGCGCCGACGACGAGGTCCCGTTCGCCCAGAGCGTCCGCTACGTCGAGGTCGCCACCGCCGCCGGCGCCCCCGCGCGCCTGCTGGAGACCCCGGGCGATCACTACACGCTGATCGACCCGGCCGCCCCGGACTGGGAGCTGATCGTCGACGCCCTCCCTGAGCTGCTCGGCTGACGCCCGCGGGGCAGGCGTGGCTCGGGCCGCGCCGGGCTCAGCCGCGGCGGCCGGTGAGGGCGACGGTCAGGCCGACGCCGATCATCGCCAGGCCACCCGCGCCGCCGACGGCCGCGAGCCGGCGGGTGTCGTGGGTGAACCACGACCGGACCGCGCTCGCGGTCATCGCCCACACGCTGTCCGAGACCAGGCCGATGCAGATCGCGACCAGCGACATCAGCAGCATCTGGGCTGGAACGTGCCCCGCGTCCCGGCTGACGAACGGCGGGAGCACCGCGCCGAACATGATCAGCGCCTTGGGGTTGGTGAGGCCGACGACGAAGCCCTGCCGCGCCGTCCGCCACCGGGACGTCGCCGCGACCCGGGTCTGGGCCACCTCGGCCAGCGCCCGCCGATGGCGGAACGCCTGGACCCCCAGCCAGACGAGGTACAGCCCGCCCACCAGCTTGATGACCAGGAACGCGAGCTCGGAACGCTCCACCAGCGTGCCGAGCCCGAAGGCGACCAGCACCGCGACGACGTAGTTGCCCAGCGCGCTGCCGACGACGCTCGCGATCGCGGCGCCCCGCCCCAGCGACAGCGCCCGCCCCACCACGAACAGCACGCTCGGGCCTGGAATCACGATCAGCACGAACGCCGCGACGGCGAAGCCCGCCAGCTGCTCCCCGGAGATCATGATCAGTCCCGCAGGGGGCGGCCCTGCTTGTCCCGGACGCTGCCCGTCAACATCATGATGCCGTCGATCAACGACCAGATGTGCAGGCCACCGCAGGTGAGCAGCTGGGCGGTCGCGATGCCGTAGTCGCCCAGGTACCACCGGCCGGCGCCACACCAGCCGAGGAAGATCTCCAGCAGGCCGGCGGTCAGCTTGTCCTTGTCGGAGAGCGGCTCACCCGTCATCTGGTGCCGCCCGAACGGCGCCGCCGGGTCCGCGCCCCAGACGGCGGGCAGGCCGTAGCCGGGCTGTGGGTAGCCGGGCTGTGGGTAGCCGAAGCCCGGGTCGCCGGGCGCCGGGGTGTAGCCCGGGCCGGGCGGGTAACCCGGGCCAGGCGGGTAGCCGGGCTGGCCGTAGTAGGGCGCGTTCGGGTCGCCGGCCGGCGGGTAGCCGCCGCCTGGCGGGGTGCCGTACTGGGCGTTCGGGTCCCCGGGCGGGTAGCCGCCGGGCGGGTAGCCGTACCCGGCGTTCGGGTCACCGGCGCCAGGCGCGTAGCCCCCGGAGTACGGCGCGGCCGGGTCACCGTAAGGCCCGGGAGCCGGTGGGTAGGCCGGCCCGCCGGGCGGGGTCTGCTGCGGCCCGGGCTTGGCGAACGGGTCCGGCGACTGGCCAGGAGCTGGGGTCGACATGGCGGCACTCCAAGGGTCTGAATCGGGCCGAAACGTACCAGCAGCGATCCAGGAGGTAGGCGCGCTCGTCCCCGACCCGACACCGTGCTGCCGGCAGGCTAGCGGCATCTGTCGGGACACAGGAGGCCCACAGGTGCACCCGGCGCGTCTCCGTGCGGGAACTCGACTTGGAGTGACATCTTCACCACGAAGAGGGGTCGACACCCGGGAGTTCACACATGGACAACCTCTCGGTGGTGACGACCACGCGGGACGACGCCAGCCCACCGGCTCCGGTCGACCCGCCGCCCCCTGAGCCCCCGACGACGCCGACGGTCGCCGAAACGACCCCGCCGGGCTCGACGGTCGCTGGTGCTCGGACGGCTGCGCTGTACCGGACGCCCGCCGAGCGGCGCCCGGCACGGGCTGGTCTCGCGCGGATTCCCGGTATGCGCGCGGCCTCATGGGCCAGGTGGATCGCCCGCGCGGCCCTTCAGACGGCCCGCGCGGCGGCCTGGATCATGCGAGTGACGGCGACGCACACCGGTCTGGCCCTGCGCTGGTCGGTACGTCGCCTGGTCCGGCTGGCCGGCCTCGTGACGGCAGGCGTCGCCGGTCCGGCCCGGCTCGCGCGGCGCCGCACCCGGGTGACACGAACCGCACTGGCTCGAATCGGCCGCCGGATCGAACGCGGTCTCGACCGCCGGCTCGGCGTCACGCTGCGGTCGCCCGGGCTTGGTGGGCGGATCTTCCTGACCACGACGGGCGGCGCCGTCCTGCTGATCGCGTTCGGCTCGGTGGTGCTCGGCGTGATGGGCGGCGGGCCGGCGGCCCTGCGTCCGCTGTTGCCCACCCCCAGCGCCTCCCCGGTGGTCGTGGCCGCGACCACCCCGGCCCCGCCCCCGGTCACCGAGTTCCCCGGCGTCCCGATCGCGGCGACCCGGACGTTCCTGCTGAGCGCGTTCGCGGCCGGCAGCGGCCACCCGACCGCGGTCACCACCGCCTCGGGCGGGCTTCCGGTCGGCCGGATGTACCGGCACGTGCCGCGCCGCGGCGACGACCACCTGCTCACCGGTGAGCTCGTCTTCCCGCTGCTACCCGCGCCGCTGGCCTGCGTGGCCCAGGTTCAGCTGCGGCTGACCATGCTGGCGGCCGAGGGCACGGTCGGCGACGAGGGCCCCTACCCGCTCGGCGTCTATCCGTCGGCGCTGACGGGCCTGGCCCGCGGCCTGATGCCGGCCAGGGTGCCCACGCTCGACCTGGTGGCGAACCGGCCGCGCGGCGACTTCGACTGGACGCCGTACAGCCCGCCGAACCCCGCCGGCGACGGCGACTCCGTCGCGCTCGCCGCCGCGGGCCAGCCCGGCGCCGCCGGCCAGCCGGCCGCGACGGCGACCACGCCTCGCGAGATCACCGCCGACGTCACCGACCTCTACACGCGCTGGGTCGAGGGCATGCCGACGGCGAAGGGCCGGCCCGGCATCCGCCCCGACACTCCCCTGGTGCTCGCCGTCCGCCCCGAGCAGACGAACGCCATCGGCAACTGGCAGCACACCTACGGCGGCAGCGACACCGCAACCCCGCCGGTCCTGCTCTGGACCCGGCGCGTGCACTGCCGCTGACCTCGCGGGCTGGTCAGCGGGCCGGTCAGCGGGTGACGTCCGCCCCATGACCTGGACGAACCACCCCTGTCTCATAGGCGAGAATCGTCAGCTGGACGCGGTCTCGCGCACCGAGTTTCTCGAGCAGGTGGCTGACGTGGGTCTTCGTCGTCGCCATGCTGATGAACAGCTGCTGGGAGATCTCGGCGTTCGACAGGCCCTGGGCCACGGCGACGAGCAGCTCCCGTTCCCGGGGCGTGAGCCGGGATACGAGCTCAAGACTGCCCGCGGACGGCACCGGCGTCTCGGTGAAGTGGGCGATGAGCCGGCGGGTGATGCGTGGCGCCAGCAGCGCCTCGCCGGCCGCGACGACGTGCACCGCCGTCAGCAGATCGGCCGCGGTGACGTCCTTGAGCAGGAACCCGCTCGCGCCCGCCCGCAGCGCGTCGTGCACGTAACGATCGGCGTCGAAGGTGGTCAGGATCAGCACGCGGGTCCGTGCGGTCACCGGTTCCGCGACGATGCGTCGGGTCGCTTCCACGCCGTCGAGGTGGGGCATCCGAATGTCCATGAGTAGCACGTCAGGCCGGTACCGGCGGGCAAGGTCCACTCCCGCCAGCCCGTCGGCCGCCTCGGCCACGACCTCGATGTCGTCGGCGGAGTTCAACAGGGCGACGAAGCCGCTGCGGACCAGTTCCTGGTCCTCGGCTATACCGACCCTGATCACTGAGGCTCCCCGTCGGGCAGTTCGGCGCGGACCTGGAAGCCACCGCCGGCACGCGGAGCCGCGGCGAAGGTACCGCCGAACAGGGTGGTGCGTTCCCGCATCCCGGTGATTCCATGACCCGCGCGCGGCGGCGCGACCGTCTTGCCATCGCCGTCATCCGTGACGGTCAGGACGAGGGCATCGGGCTGGTAGGCGAGGACCACCTCAGCCGTCGCGTCCCGGGCGTGCCTGATGACGTTGGTGAGGGCTTCCTGAAGAATCCGGTACGCGCAGACCTCGGCCGCCGACGACAACGCCCGAGGTATTCCCTCGGTACGGAACCGCACCGTCAGTCCCGAATCCTCGACTCGGCGGATGAGTTGTTCCACGTCGGCCAGCGTGTGCGCGGGGACGGTCGCCTCAGGGTCCGGATTCCCCTCGTCGCGTAGGACCGCGAGCAGCCGACGCAGCTCCCCGAGCGCGCCGCGACTGGTCGCTCCGATGATTCCCAGGGAACGGCGGGCGGCGGCCGGGTCGGTCTGGGCGAGATGATCGCCGACGGTTGCCTGCACGGCGATGACGCTGACGGTGTGGGAGAGGATGTCGTGCAGCTCCCGCGCGATCCGCAGCTTTTCCGCCGACACCAGGAGAGCCACCCGGTCCGCCTCGGCGGCCGCGCGTTGTTCGGCGGTCTCGGCTCGGGCCACCAGCATTGCCCGCCGGTCCCGCAGCAGCCGGCCAGTCAGGTAGGACGCCCCGATGATGCCGAACGTCCAGCCGACGTTGTCGCGGCCCAGACCCGGTGGATGGCACAGCACGACGATCGTGAAGCCGACCACGGCGACGCCGAGACCAGCCGCCGAGAACCGCGGGGCACGGTGGTAGGCGAGCGACAGCAGCAGGGCGCACGCGACGAACGGCAAGGCATCAGTGACGTCGTTTCCCCGCGCCGTAATGATCACGATGGCCGTCGTGCAGACCGTGACCGCGATCAGCGGAAACGTCCGCCGCCACGCCATCATCGAGGTCGCCGCGACCGAGAGCGCGACCGTCAGGGCGTCGGGCTTGCCGAAACCGGTCTGGCGCCAGGCCACGTGCGCGACCGCATAAGCAATCAGCACGGTGACGACGACCGCGATCGGTCCGTCCCATCCGCGCGGGCGAAGCGACCTGAGCGCCGCCCCGGCTCTCGCGCGGGTCGTGGACACCCCCGAGTCGGCCCGCACCCGGACGGGTTCCACAACAGTCGGTACGGCCACGGCCGGAGCGTATGCGCGGGTACCCACCGGCCGAATCGTTCGCGAGGATGATGTCGCCGCCACGGAGGTCATCCCACGGGTGACCGAGCGGGCGACCCGCGCCCGATGTGCCGGGTGGGCCGGGACGGTGATCCTTTGGGCAGTCGGTCGACGCCTGATCCTCAGGTCGACCCCGAGCCCGGAGAGAATCATGATTCCCCGCTCCGTCGCGGCCCGTCAGGCCGCGCTCTTCACAGGTCTCGTCTTCGCCGCCGAAGTAGTCCTCGCGCTGCTGTTCCCGGGTCGGGACGGGCCGGCGCCACTACTGTCGATCCTCGTTCCGACCCTCGCGGTGGTTGTGATCACCTTCGGGTTCACGCGGCGCGGCCACCGACGCGAGATCTGGGCCGGCGTCGGCTTCAACCGGCCAGGCTGGCGGTTGTGGCCGGCGGCCCTCGCGCTCCCCGCCGCCGTCGTCCTGATCCCCTACCTGGTCGCCTGGGCCGCGGGACTGGTCAGGTTCCACGAACTCGCCCTCACACTGCCCGATCTGTTCCTCGAGGCTGTCGTGTTCACCGTCGTCATCCTCGGTGAGGAGATCGGCTGGCGCGGGTTCCTGCTGCCGCGGTTGCAGTCCCTGCTGCCGCGCCGGCGAGCCGCCCTGGCCACCGGGTTCCTGCACGGCCTCTTCCACGTCCCGATCCTGACCCTCACCGCCAGCTACGACACCGACGGCAGCCGTTGGGTGGTCACTCCGGTCGTCGTACTCGCGATCACCTTCGCCGGCGTGTTCTACGCGTGGCTGCGGGACGCCAGCGCGAGCATCTGGCCGGTCGCGGTCGCCCACAACATGGTCAACACCGCTCTCGACTATCTGTCGACCACGGCCGTGACCGCGTCACCGGTCGCGCTCGCGTACATCGCCGGCGAGTCCGGTCTCGTCACCCTCGCGGCCATCGCCGCCGTCGCCGCCTGGCTCCTGGTCGGCCCCTATCGCCGCAAGGCGACCGCCACCACCGTGCCGCGCGCCGTCGAGCCGACCGGGCAGGTCCTCACGGCCTGAAGACCGACTCGGCCCTCGCGGGCGGCTCCGCTCGGCTCCTAGGCCTCTGCCGCCCCATCGAGGCTGAGCGCGGCGACGCGATCCAGGTGCTGGCCCGTGTCGCCGAAGGTGCCGACGAGGCGCTTGGCCCGCTTGTAGAAGAAGTGGGCCTCGTGCTCCCAGGTGAAGCCGATGCCGCCGTGGTACTGGATCATCGCGGCGGTCGCGGTGCTGGCGGCGTCGTTGGCCTTGGCCTTGGCGACCGCGACCGCGAGCTCGGCGTCGGGCAGGGCCTCGTCGAGCGCGTGCGCGGCGTACAGCGAGGCGTGCTCGGCCATCAGGACCGCGACGTGCAGGTCGGCAAGGGTGTGCTTGATCGCCTGGAAGCTACCGACCGCCTTGCCGAACTGGACCCGGGTCTTGTCGTACTCCACGGTCCGGGTGATCGCGGCCCGCGCGGACCCGACGAGGTCGGCGGCGGTGAGCACCGCGCCGCGCCGGTTCAGGTCGGCGAGCACCTCGGCGCTGGAGCCCGCCAGCCGCTCGCCGGCGGCCGCGGCGAACGTCAGGCCGCCGAGCCTCGTCGTGGCGTCGTAGCTGGCGTGCGGGGCGACGGTCACCCCCGGCGCGGTCGGTTCTACGAGGTAGAGGCCGACCCCACCGTCAGGCTCCGTGGCCGCGACGACCGCGAGGCGCGCGACCGCCGGGTACTCGACCGGCGAGGCCGTCCCGGTCAGCCGCCCGTCGGCGTCGGCGGTGACGCCCACACCGGACACGTCGAACGCCCTGCCGGGAGCGCGCAGCGCGACCGTCGCGACCAGTTCACCGGCGGCGAGCGGGCCGAGCAGGGCGGCGCGCTGCTCGGCGGAGCCGGCGAGCCGGACCGCCTCGCCGGCGAGCACAGTCGCCAGCCACGGCCCGGGCACCGCGCCGGCCCCGAGCGCGCGGGCGATGACCTGCGCGTCCAGCAGGCCGAGGCCCAGCCCGTCGTTCTCCTCGGGCACGAGCACCGCGAGCCAGCCCTGCTCGCCGAACGCCTTCCACAGGTCGGCCGGGTGGCCGTCACCGGCGGCGTCCTCGAAGACGGCCCGGACGGCCGTCAGGTCGAACCGGTCCGCGAGGTAGTCGCGGACGGTCTCGGCGAGCGCCCGCTGCTCATCGGTCAGCGCGAAGAACACGGTGACACTCCCCTTACCGCGGCAGGCCGAGCACGCGCTCGGCGACGATGTTGCGCTGGACCTGCGACGAGCCACCCCAGATCGTCACCGACCGGGTCCAGAACGCCTCGTGCTGTAGGGCGCTCAGGTCCAGGCCCTCGACCGGCGAGGTGAGGACGCCGTCGACGCCGAGCAGACGGTCGAACGTCTCGAACAGCTTCTGGTAGGTCTCCGACCACTGCAGCTTGGTGATCGAGGACTCGGAGCCGAGGTCATGGCCCTGCTCGACCTGGGTGAGCACGTGCATCGCGTGGTAGCGCAGGCACTCCAGCTCGACGAGCCGGCTGGCGAGCTCGCGGCGCAGCGTCGGGTCGGTGTCCCGGCCGAGCACACGGGCGGCGGCGACGATCTCGTCGTAGCCGCGCCGGAACTGGGCGTACTGGGAGATGCCGGAGGCGCCGCGCTCGAAGGAAAGCAGCATCATCGCGGTCTTCCAGCCGTTGCCGACTCCGCCGACGCAGTCGGACACCTTGACCCGGGCGTCGGTGAAGAACACCTCGCCGAACTCGGATGCCCCGCTGATCTGCTTGAGCGGACGAGCCTCGACACCCTCCTGGTGCATGTCGATGAGCAGCATCGAGATGCCACGGTGGGACTGGCTACCGGGCTCGGTCCGCACCAGGGTGAACAGCTTGTCGCCGTGCATGGCGTTGGTGGTCCAGATCTTCTGGCCGTTGACGACGAACTCGTCGCCCTCCAGCCGGCCGGAGGTGCGCAGCGCGGCAAGGTCCGAGCCGGCGCCCGGCTCGGAGAAGCCCTGGCACCAGATCACCTCGTTGCGCAGCATCGGGCCGATGATGTCCCGCTTCTGCTCATCGGAGCCGACCGCCATGACCGTCGGCGCGAGGAACGTCAGGCCCAGCGCGTTGGCCGACTCCGGCGCGCTGGCGAGCGCCATCTCCTCGTCGTAGATCGCCTTCATCCCGGGCGTGCCACCGCGGCCGCCGTACTCGGTGGGCCAGGCGATGCCGGCGAACCCGGCCGCGGCCTTGCGCCGCTCCCAGTCACGGCGCAGCTCGAAGCCCTCGTCCGCGGGGATCCGCTCCCAGAAGACGGGTTCGCGCCACTCCGGAGGAATGTTGGCCTCGAGCCAGCTCCGCAGCTCCGAACGGAACTGCTCCTCCTGCGGGGTGAACGTCAGATCCATGGGTGCTCGCTCCCGGGTGCGCGGCACCGCCGCCGGGCGGTGCCGGGGCGTCGGCCGGCGGGTCATAGGTTACCCATAAGTAACAGATGACGCGACGGCTGGCTGGCCGACACCGCGATCATCCACCGGAAGGGCGCAAGATGCAGGCGCTGAAGGGCTCGGTTCGGCCGGTTGGTTACCAGGTCCGGGACACCAGCCCAACAGCGGCGTACATCACCGCGTCTCCGATCCGCCGCGGGGGCAGTTGTCACACCCGCCCGGCACGATGGTGGCTGGCGGGGACCACGCCCCGAACCCGCTCTCGGCCGCACAGGTATCCGTAGGAGGTACCCCCGATGCCCGGCACGGACCCTTCGGACGGCTTCGTCCCCGACGCCGCCGCCGTCCCGCCGATCGCCACGGCCGGCGGTCGGCTCGGGCCGGCGCAGCGCGCCGAGGCGCTGCGGCGCCTCGCCACCGAGACGTTCGACGTGCTCGTCATCGGCGGCGGCGTCACCGGCGCCGGCACCGCGCTGGACGCGGCGGCCCGCGGCCTGTCCGTCGCCCTCGTCGAGGCCCGCGACCTCGCGGCGGGCACGTCCAGCCGGTCCAGCAAGCTGATCCACGGCGGGCTGCGCTACCTGGAGCAGCTCAACGGCGCGCTGGTCCGCGAGGCGTTGCGGGAGCGGACCCTGCTGCTGGAGACGCTGGCCCCGCACCTGGTCCGCCCGGTGCCGTTCCTGCTGCCGCTGACGCACCACGGCTGGGAGCGGGCCTACATCGGCAGCGGCGTGCTGCTCTACGACACCCTGGGCCAGGGCCTTGCCCGGATCAGCCCAGCTCCCGGCACACAGCACTCCGGCGGCCTGCCGATGCACCGGCATCTGACCCGCAAGGCGGCGTTGCGCGAGTTCCCGGCGCTGCGGTCGGACGCCCTGGTCGGCGCGATCCAGTACTGGGACGGGCAGGTCGACGACGCCCGGCACACGATGTTCGTCGGCCGCACCGCGGCCAGGTACGGCGCCGCGGTCGTGACGTCCGCGCCGGTCGTCGGGCTGCTGCGGGAGGAGGACCGGGTGACCGGCGCGGTCGTGCGCGACCTGGAGTCGCCGGACGGCGCCGAGATCCGGGTCAGGGCCCGCCAGACGATCGGCGCCACCGGGGTCTGGACCGACGACCTGCACGCGCTGCTCGGCGGCGGCCGGGGCGCCCGGGGAACGGTCTCCGTGCGAGCGTCGAAGGGCGTGCACCTGGTCGTCCCGCGCGACCGGCTGCAGGGCACCACCGGGCTGATCCTGCGGACCGAGCGCAGCGTGCTGTTCGTCATCCCCTGGGGCACCCACTGGATCATCGGCACCACCGACACCGACTGGGAGCTCGACCTCGCCCACCCGGCGGCGACCCGGGCCGACATCGACTATCTGCTCGACCAGCTCAACCGGGTGCTGCGCAGCCCGCTCACCCGGGACGACATCGTCGGCGTCTACGCCGGCCTGCGCCCGCTGCTGGCCGGCGAGTCCGAGGACACCGCGCAGCTGTCCCGCGAGCACGCCGTCATCGCCGCCGCGCCGGGGCTGACGACGGTCGCCGGCGGGAAGTACACGACGTACCGGGTGATGGCCGAGGACGCGGTGGACGCGGCGGTCGCCGGGCTGACCCGGGTGGTGCCGCCGTCGTGCACCGACAAGACCCCGCTGCTCGGCGCCGACGGGTACCAGGCGCTGTGGAACGCCCGCGAGCGGCTCGCGGAGCGCGCCGGCCTGCACGTCGCCCGGATCGAGCACCTGCTGCGCCGGTACGGGACGCTGACCGAGGAGCTCGTCGACCTGGTCGTCGCCGAGCCGAGCCTCGGCGCGGCGCTGCCCGGCGCGGAGGCGTACCTCGCCGTCGAGGCGCTGTACGCGGTGACGCACGAGGGCGCGCTGCGGCTGGAGGACGTGCTGACCCGCCGCACCCGCATCTCCTTCGAGGCGGCGGACCGGGGCCTGGCCGCCGCCGGCCCGGTCGCGGAGCTGGTCGCCCCGGTGCTCGGCTGGGACGAGGCGCGAATCCGCGCCGAGATCGAGCTGTACGAGGCCCGCGTCGCCGCCGAGCGCGCGTCCCAGGAGGAAGCCGACGACGCCACGGCGGACGTGACCCGGCGCGCGGCGCCGGATGCCCGCCGGCTGCCGTCCGTGCGCGCCACCGCCCGCCCGCAGCCGGCGACGCCCGTTCCCGCCGACGTCGACCTGGACGACACGGTTCCCATCACCGGCGTCACCGTCGCCTCGGCCGCGACCTCGGCGGCGGCCACCGCCGCGGCGAGCCTGCGCGCCGCCCGCCGCGCCGTCGTCAGCTCGATCACCCGGGTGTCCAGCAACGGCGCCGCCGGCCCGTCCCACCCCGACGGCGCCGCACCAGGCACCATGACCGACCTGGCCTCCTGACCGGGCGGCCAGCCGGACGGTCGTCGCGCCACCTGACGAGGCTCCGGGCAGCCTGCGCCGCCGCGGCGCGCCCAGGCCTTACGGTCACGGTCGTGGAACGGTCGATCTCGGCAACAGCCAGGGCGAACGGGGTGACATGAGCGCAGTCGCGAACGGGCCAGACCCGGAGGTCTTCGACCTCATCGTGATCGGGGCCGGGCCGGCGGGTGAGGTGGTCGCCGGCCGCGCGGCCGAGGCCGGGCTGTCGGTGGCCGTCGTCGAGCGGGAGCGCGTCGGCGGTGAGTGCTCCTACTGGGGGTGCATCCCGAGCAAGACGCTGCTGCGGCCGGGAGACGTGATCGCGGCGGCGCGCCGGGTGCCCGGCGCCGCGAGCGCGGTGACCGGCGAGATCGACACCCCGGCCGCGTTCGCCAGGCGGGACGAGATGGTCGGCGGCTACTCGGACGAGGGCGCGGTGCCGTGGCTGCTCGACCGCGGAGTCACGCTGGTGCGCGGCCGCGGCCGGCTGGCCGGCCCGCTGCGGGTGGACGTCGACACCGCCGACGTGATCCAGCCGGACGAGGGCGCGCCGGCCGGGACGATCCGGCGGCTCGCGGCCCGCAAGGCGGTAGTGCTGGCGACCGGGACGAAGGCGTTCATGCCGCCGATTCCCGGCCTCGCCGACGTCGAGCCGTGGGACAACCGGAGTGCCACCGGGGCGACCATCGTTCCGCGCCGGCTGGTGGTGCTGGGCGGTGGGGCGGTCGGTACCGAGCTCGCTCAGGGGTTCCGCCGGCTCGGTACGGCCGAGGTGAGCATCATCGAGGGCCAGCCCCGGCTGCTCGCGCGTGAGGAGCCGTTCGCCGGCGACGAGGTCGGCGCCGCGTTCGAGGCCGAAGGCATCACCGTGCGCACCGGCTGCCGCGTCACCGCCGTCCGGCGGGCCGATGCCGCCGGGTCGGGGGCCGCCTCTTCCAGCGAGCATCGGCGGCCGCCCGTCGTGGTGACCCTCGACAACGGCGACGAGCTGACGGCCGACGAGATCCTGGTCGCCGTCGGCCGCCGGCCCGCCACCGAGGATCTGGGCCTGGAGACCGTCGGCCTGACTCCCGGCCGCCCGGTCACCGTCGACAACAGCCTGCGCGCGGTCGGCGCGCAGCCGGCCACCGACGCGGACGGCCCGACAGAACAGGGCGGCCAGAGCTGGCTGTACGCGATCGGCGACGTGAACGGCCGGGCGCTGCTGACCCATATGGGCAAGTACCAGGGCCGGCTGGTCGCCGACCTCGTCGCCGGCCGCCGGGACGCGGCGGGCGCCGTGCCCGTCGAGGTCGCGGGCGAGCGCCTCATCCCTCGCGTCACGTTCACCGACCCGCAGGTCGCGGCCGTCGGGCTGACCGAGCAGGCCGCCCGCGAGGCCGGCCTGCCGGTCCGGGCCGTCTCGGTGCCGACCAGCGGCGTCGCCGGTTCCTCGGTCCGGGGGGTCGGCCTGGTCGGCACCTCCCAGCTGGTCGTCGACGAGGAACGCCGCGTGCTCGTCGGCGCCACCTTCACCGGTCAGGACGTCCAGGAGCTCCTGCACTCGGCGACGATCGCGATCGTGGGCGAGGTGCCGCTGGAGCGGCTCTGGCACGCCGTCCCCTCGTTCCCCACGGTCAGCGAGGTCTGGCTTCGACTGCTGGAGACCTACGGCCTGTGAGCGAAGCGACGGAGCGAACCAGAGACTCTGTGAGCGGCGGTGGGGCCGGCAGGGGTCGGGTTGTCAGCGCCGGGCTGCTGCTGTTCCGGGTTGTCGACGGTGGCCCGGAGGTGCTGATCGGCCACATGGGTGGGCCGTTCTGGGCGCGCAAGGACGCGGGGGCCTGGTCGATCCCGAAGGGCGAGACCGAGCCCGGCGAGGACCTGCGGCTGGCCGCCGCGCGGGAGTTCGCCGAGGAGCTCGGCTCGCCGCCACCGGCGGGTGCGTGGCTGGAGCTCGGTGAGGCCCGCCAGTCCACCGGCAAGATCGTGACGGCGTTCGCGGTGCGCGGCGAGTTCGACCCGGCGACGGCCGTCAGCAACACCTTCGAGCTGGAGTGGCCGCGCGGCTCGGGCCGGGTCCAAGCCTTTCCCGAGATCGACCGGGTCGCCTGGTTCGACGTGGCGACCGCCCGGACCAAGCTCGTCCGGGGCCAGGTCACGTTCCTCGACCGCCTGCTCGGGATGCTGAACCCCTCCGGCGAGGCCCAGCAGGCCTGACCGGCCGCCGGCCGCGCGTCAGCCAGGTCGTCTCGCGAGCCAGCCGGAAGCTCAGGCGGCCGCGACCAGCGGCGCGATCGCGAGGTCGACGGCCGTCTCCAGATAGCCGATGGGCTACCCGGCCGCCGTGATCTTGATGCCGCAGCCGGGCTCGGCCAGGTAGACCTCGGTCGGGGCGCCGGGGTCCAGCGTGACCGGGCCGTCGCCCTTGTGGGCCGTGGTGAAGTCGAGCGTCCGGCCGTCGACCGCCCGCAGGGTGAGGTCGCAGCTGTCGGCGTCGCCGAAGTCGATGGGGTCGACCGAGATCGGGCCCTGCGCCTGGAAGGACGGCGTGTCGCCCTCGTAGGCCTGCTGGGCGAAGGGCAGTGGCACGTCGCCCGCGCCCTTCTCGGGGGTCACGACGCAGGCGTCGTTGTTGACCGTCCAGTGGAACGCTCCGAGCACGGAGACCTGGTAGGTCTTGCGCCCGTAGATCCCGTCGAGCTTCCCGCGCTCCACGCCGTCGCCGTCCAGGACGGTCACCACGCAGCCCTCGGGGTCGTTGCCGTTGATCTGGTCGTCGATCGTGATCCGCCAGGGCGCGTCCGCCGTGAAGTCGGCCGAGGTGTCGGCGCTGGCCGGCGTGCCACCATCACCACCACCACCCCGGGTCGCCACGAGGCCCACGATGGTGCCGGCCGCGGCGAGCAGAAGCACGCCACCGACCACGAACGCCGCGATCAGCTTGCGCGACCGGCGCGGCCGGGGAGACCCGGGTGCACCCTGGCCCGCAGCCACGGTCGCCGACCAGGGGGGTGTCGGCGCCACGGCGACGGGGGTGGCGGGGGGCGTGTCCCCCGGCTTGGACACCAGGACCCGGGTCACCGGGAGGTTGACGTCACTCGGTACCGGGCCGATCAGGGCGGCATACAGGTCCGCGGCGGTCGGCCGGGCCGAAGGATCCCGGGCCATGGCACTGGCCACCGGCTCGCGCAGGGCCGGCGCGAGCAGCTCGCGGTCGACGATCGGTTCGGCCGCCGCGACCCGGTGCAGCACCAGCTCCGGCGTGCCGCTGCCGAACGGCGGCTTCCCGGTCGCGGCATAGCAGAGCAGTCCGCCCCAGGCGAAGATGTCCGCCGCGCCGGTGACCTCCTGGCCGGAGACCTGCTCAGGCGAGTGCCAGCCGGGCGTGCCGACGAAATGCCCGGTCGAGGTCAGACCGGCCGCGTCGGCCGCCGCGGCGATACCGAAATCAATGACCTTGGGACCGTGCGCCGTCCACAACACGTTCGACGGTTTGAAGTCACGGTGGATCAGGCCGGTGGCGTGAATCGAGAGCAACGCCTCGGCGAGCCCGGCGCCCAGCAGAAGCTGTTCGTCGGCGCTTAGCGGGCCATGCTCGCGCACGTGCTCGGCAAGATTGAGCGCGTCGACGAACTCGGTCGCGAGCCAGGGACGGGCCGCGGCCAGCTCGAAGTCGACCAGGCGGACCGTTCGCGTACCCCCGACCCGGAAACAGGCCTGGACCTCGCGCTGGAACCGGCGCCGGAAGTCCGGGTCGTCGGCGAGGTCCTCGCGGATGAGCTTGACCGCCACCTGCCCGAACGGGCCTTCGGCCAGGTAGACGACTCCCATGCCACCGGCACCGAGCCGGCCCAGGATCCGGTGGCGGCCCAGCATCTCCGGGTCGCCCGGACGCCGCTCCTGCAGGGGAACACCGGTGTCGGTCATCGTCGGTGGTGCCCCCCAGCAGTGCGGACTCACAAGATCAGGCGGCGCGGAGCGACCGCGCACGGCTGAATATGCCACGCGCCGCACGGTGCTGGACAACCGGTCAGAAAACCGACCTTCCGCCCTCGCGACCAGCCCGGGCCGGCAATTCAGCGCGGGCCCGGGAAAGGGCTAGTGCTAGGGCTAGCCGCGACAGGAGTCGAAGAACAGCGCCACGGTGAGGGCGCCCGGGTCGAGCACACCACGGGCGACATCTCCGACGTACGAGGCCCGGCCACGGCGGGCGCGCAGCGACTCGGTGGCCAGCGCGCCGCCGCGGGCGGCCTCGGCGGCGAGCGCGACGCCGTCGGGAAGATCCAGCCCGTCCGCGACGGCCGCGGCGAGCGCGCCCACGGCGGGAACCATCGCGTCGACCATGGTCTTGTCGCCGGGACGCGCCTTGCCGAGGCGCTGGACCGTCGCGGTGCCGGCCTCGACGCCGGCCGCCAGCTGCGCGAGCGTCAGCACGGGTCCGTCCGTGACCCGGCCGATGCCGCGAAACCACAGCCCGAACAGCGGGCCGGACGTACCACCGGTGTTCAGGAACCCGTGCGAGACGCCGAGGAACACAGCGCCGGGTGTCGTCGGCTGCGTCTGTTCGAGCCGGGCCCGGACCCGCCGCAGCGCGGCCAGGATGTTGTTCCCGAAGTCCCCGTCACCGGCTCGGCGGTCGAGATCGCCGAGTTCGGCGGCGTCGGCCGAGAATCGCCGGTGGAACGCCTCCACCCACGCCCACGCACTCACCACGTCCAGGCCACCGGGCTGGTCTTCGGCGCGCCGTTCATCGGCCACTGGACCTTCGCCCGTCACGCCCGTCACGCCTTGGTCTGGGCCTTCGTTCGTGTCCACCGCTGTTCCGTCCACTTCGCCTCCTCCGGCGCACCGCCTGTCACCAGCAGCGCCGCTCCGCCACCCTGGGTCCAGCGCCTGGCCGGCCGGGGTCACCAGCTCAACGCGATCGTGCGGACCGGGGCGTCCCACAGCGCGATCAGCTCGTCGTCGGCTCTCGTCAACGTCACCGAACAGCCGGCCATGTCCAGCGACGTGACGTACGGGCCGACGAGCGCCCGTTCGATCGTGATGCCGGCCGCCGCGAGGATCGTCGCGACCCGCCGATGAATGACCGCAAGCTCCAGGTTGGTCGTCGATCCCAGGCCGTTGGTGATCGCGATAACCCGGTCGCCACGACCGATCGCGAGATCGGCGACCAGCGGCCGGACCAGCAGGTCGGCCAGCTCGTCGGCCGAAGCGAAGGCGCGCCGGCCGACCCCCCGCTCCCCGTGGATCCCGACGCCGAACTCGACCTCGTCGCGCGGCAGCTCGAACGACGGCCGCGGGTCACCCGGATGGGCACCGGCCGCGAGCGCGACGGCCATCGACCGTGACGTCGCGGCGACCCGCTGCCCGAGCGCCGCGACCCGGGCCAGGTCAGCCCCAGCGGCGGCCGCCGCACCCGCGATCTTCTCTACGACCACGGTCGCGGCGGTTCCGCGCCGGCCCGGCCCGTCGCCGGTGGCGGACGTCGTCGCCAGGTCGTCGTCGACCAGCACCTGGCGCACCTCGATCCCGTCGTCGGCGGCGACCTCGGCGGCGATCTCGAAGTTCAGCACGTCGCCGGTGTAGTTCTTCACGACGTGCACCACCCCGGCCCCGCCCGCCACCGCCTGGGTGGCGGCCAGGATCTGCCCGGCCGTCGGGCTCGCGAACACCGCGCCCGGGACGGCGGCGTCGAGCATCCCCGCGCCGACCATCCCGACGTGCAGCGGCTCGTGCCCGGACCCGCCGCCCGAGAGGACTGCCACCTGCCCGGCGGGCGCCGGCGTGGCCCTGGCGACGAAGCTGGGATCACGGTTCCACCGGATCAGGCGTGGATAGGCCGCTTCCAGGCCTTCCAACGCCTCCTCCACGATGGCATCGGGATCGTTGACGAACTGCCGCCGCGGCGCCTCGACGCTTGGCTGGGCGGAGATCGAGTCCTGCGCGGTCATCGTCGGCCACACTGCCGGCCACGCTCTGGCGCTCTCATAGCCCGGGGTCTACACCCGCCCAGCCCATCGGATCAAGAACCGAGCGCCTCCGGCGGGGCCGGTTGGCGGGGTCTGGCGGTGGAGGGGCACAGTGGTGCGGGACGTGCCGAGGCTGGCACCGTTTGTCGCGGCACCATCTGTGGCAGCACAGCGTGGCAGCACGGTTTGTGGCGATCGTGACGGCAGCACCGGCTTGGAGCCGGTCGTCGGTGGTGGTAGGTCCGTAGGCGGCGGACTCGGGTGGGTACACGCGCGACGAGCGGAGAGACGAACATGCAGCTGGGGATGATCGGCCTGGGCCGGATGGGCGCCAACCTGGTGCGCCGGCTGCAGCGGGCCGGGCACGAATGCGTCGTCTACGACGTCAACAAGGACGCCGTCGCCGCGCTCGCGGCCGAGGGCGCCACCGGTACCACCACGCTGGAGGAGTTCGCCGCGGCGCTGAGCACCCCGCGGGCGGCCTGGGTGATGGTCCCGGCCGGGCTGACCGGCGACACCGTCTTCAGGCTGGCCGACCTGTTCGAGCCAGGCGACATCATCATCGACGGCGGAAACTCCTACTACCGGGACGACGTCGACCGGGCCAAGGCGCTGCACGCCAAGGGCCTGCACTACGTCGACGTCGGCACCTCGGGCGGCGTCTTCGGCCTGGAGCGCGGCTTCTGCCTGATGATCGGCGGCGAGCCCGAGGTCGTCTCGCACCTGGAGCCGCTCTTCGCGACCATCGCGCCCGGCATCGGCACCGCGGAGCGCACTCCCGGCCGGTCCGGCGAGCCGACCCCGGCCGAACAGGGCTACCTGCACTGCGGCCCGCCCGGCGCCGGCCACTTCGTGAAGATGGTCCACAACGGCATCGAGTACGGCATGATGGCCGCGTTCGCCGAGGGCCTGGGCGTGCTGAACAAGGCCAACATCGGCAAGGCGCTGGCCGGCGAGCACGACGCCGAGACCAGCCCGCTCACGCACCCCGAGTACTACCAGTACGACCTCGACCTGCCGGCGATCACCGAGGTTTGGCGGCGCGGGAGCGTCGTCGCGTCCTGGCTGCTGGACCTGACCGCCGCCGCGCTGGTCGACGACCCGGAGCTGGCCCAGTTCGGCGGCCGGGTCTCCGACTCCGGCGAGGGCCGCTGGACCGTGCTGGCCGCCGTCGAGGAGGGCGTCCCCGCCCACGTGCTGACGGCTTCTCTCTACGAACGCTTCAGCTCCCGCGGCGAGGCCCTCTACTCCGACAAGATCCTCTCGGCCATGCGCAAGCAGTTCGGCGGCCACAGCGAGAAGCCGGCCGGCTGAGCAGGCCGCGCCTCGCACGCGCTCGTTGTCGCCCAGCCGGTCCGATCGAGCCAGGCTGATCGCCAGCCTGAGTCGCGTGGTGGTTGCCCCGCCGGGCAACCACCACGCCTGGCGGGTGGACGAAGATGGGTGGCGCATCGTCCGACCAGTCAGGCGGCCCGCGGGGCCGCGCGCGTTCGCCGCTTCTGAAGTTCGGCGCTACTGAAGTTCGGCGCTACTGGAGTGGCACGCCGCACCAGTAGCCGTCGTGGTTGAGCGCGGCGGGTGGCTGTACCAGGACGAGGCTCTTGCCCGACCGGTCGACGTTGACGAAGTTCTCGCAGAGTGTCGGCAGCTTCGGTTGGGAGAGATCGATAGGCGCCATCAGGCCGCCAGCCGTGAAGTTGGTCATCTCGCGGAGGTTGCGGATGAACGCCTCGCGAGTGGGGCAGGAACCGGCACGCCGCAGGCCCTCGATCATCTCGTCGGCGATGGTGTAACCGCCGATGGCGATCTGGTCGCCCTGGTCCGTCACCTCCGGAGCGTAGGTGCTCATCACGTGCTGGTAGGCGATCATCGCCGGGCTGCCCTGCGCGGCGGTCGTGGATGGGAATGTCATTCCGGGCATGTCGCTGCCGCGGCGCGCAAGCAGGACGGGGCTGACGGCGCTGGTGTCCAGTGCGACGGTGATGTTCGCTCCGAGCGCCCTGGCCTGCGCATAGATGTCGATGAAGGCATCGGACTGGGCAGCGCCGACGAGCGTGTCCGCGCCGGATTTCTTCACCTGTTCTGCGACGCGAGCGGCGCTGCCGGCCCCCTGGGTGTAGGCCACCTGGCCGAGGACCTGGATTCCGCGACTTTGCAGACTGGCGGCGGACTGGGCGACGAGGCCCTGGGAGCTCGCGACGTTCGGGTCGACGAGGATCAGTGCCTTCGTCCCGCCCCGCGCCTTGACGAAGTCACCCAACAGGGAGGAGCCGCCGGAGTTGTATCGGTTACCGGTATGAAAAAGGTTGGAGTAGTCGCTCCAGATGGCGCTCGTGGCGAATCCGGTGATCGGAACGTTTTCCTTCGCGAGCCAGTCGGCCGACTTGTCCAGCACGATCGACGAACTGATGAGGCCGAAGACCTGCTGAGCATGGACCATGTCGCCCGCGACCAGCGAGAAGGTCGCCGGGTCAGACCGGTCGTCGCCCCACACAAGGTCGAGCTTGCGGCCGTTGACGCCACCCTGCGCATTCTGCTGGTCGACGCGGGCCTCGACACCGCTGCGGGCCGCCTTGAAGACGGAGACGATCTCGGTGGGCCCGCTGTCGGGATAGATGAACCCGACCTTGATCGAGGTAGCGGTCACGCCCGGTGTCTGTGTCGGGCAGGCATCCGCTCGATTGGAGGTCGAGCTCAACGTCCCGCAGGCCGCGACCGCGATGGGTAACCAGGCCAGCACAGCGGCGAACGCCGCGGTCCTGGCCCGCGCATGCCGACGCCGAAAAATCATGAGACCGGCCCCCCTGCTCGTGACGTTCGTCACCTACCTGATTTGTAGGCAGACCCTAGTGCGGCGGCCAACGACGAGCGCAGAGGGCCCCCTACCTGCCACGAGGCGAAGTGGCGCAGTTGCCTCGTCGATCAGGGCCAGCCATGGTGGTCAGTCGTCATGCCTGGTGGTCGCTGGCTCGGCGGAGCGGCCACCAGGCATGAGTCGCCAAGGTCATCAGGGCTTAGACGCCGGGCCCGGAACGAGGCCCGGGCACGCCGCCGAGCGACGCACCGAGGGTCGGGCCGAGGGCCTGGTCCAGGGCCGGGTCGAGGGCGTCGCCCAGCGGCGCCGCGCCCCAGGCCGCCGTGGGCCGGCGGATGGGGCGGCGCGCGGACCAGCCACGATTGCGCAGCGTGGTCGCGACGGCGATGCCAACGCGCTCGGGTTCTTCCATCAGCAACCGACTCGGGACCCGCAGCACGAGCCAGCCGGCGCGTTGGGCGGCCAGGTGAGGGCCTGCGGCGCGCGGCCACGGGCCGGCCGCCCCGAACCCGGCGTACCCGCGCGGTCCAAGACCACCGACCGACCCGGCGCCTGGCGCCGCGAGCTCCGTCGCGGTGCGGATTCCGGGTGCCGCGACGGCCCCGATCTCGACGCGGACCTGCCATGCCTCGTAGCTCAGGTCGAGCCGTCCGGAGCTGCGCGGGCCGGACCGGCCGGGTGCGGCGGGTGGCAGGCCATGGCGGGTCTCCAACCGGCGGTAGAGGAGTTCGGGAACCCAGGGCGCGTCGCCGTCGAGGTCGTCTAGGGCATCGCCGATCAGCTGCCGGCGCGCGATCGGGCCGCGCCGGGCCAGTGCGGCGCGGACCTCGTCGGACTCGACGATGCCGCTGGCCACGGCGAGGGCCAGCAGGGTGCGGGCCTCGTCGTGGCTGGCTGACCATTCGGCCATGTCGACCAGCGAGCGCGGGAGCGTGGTGCGCGGTGGCCAGCCGTCCTGATGCAGGTCCTCGTCGGCGAGCCGGGCGGTCGCGCGCAGCTTCACCCCGGGACGTGGCGTGACCCGCCGGCCGGAGGCGAGGATCACCGTCAGCCAGGGCTCCGCGCAGCCGCGCAGGCCGCCGAGCGCCGCCGCCGAGGCACCGCCGAGCAGCGCGTCCGGGCCGATCGACACCAGGGCGCACCACAGCCGCTGGATCAACGTCAGCGGGCCGGCCTGGGTGACCAGGACGTCGCCGGAGTAGAGCTGCCACCGGCCGCTGTCGACCCGACGGCGGATCTCGACCCGGGAGAAGCCGGCGGCGACCGCCTCCTTCATGGTCAGCACGCCGTCGCGCTGGGGGGCAAGCCACGCGGGTTGCTGGTCGACGGTAGCCGCGGGCTGCTGGACGGCGGCCGTCGCCGGATGGTCACCGTCACGCGGCGCGGGCACCGGCGGACCGGCGTCGTCGGGCCTGAACCCGTCGAACCCGGGCCGGCCGGGCGAGAGGAGGTCGGCGACGAGGGTCGCGCCGGACCGGGAGGCGGAACCAGGCGAGGCGGGCTGCGATCTCATGGGAATCACAATGAACGCCGCAGATCGGACATTCAATGCTCAATCGCATCACTGTGGATGAGTGACGGACAAACAACACATACCCAACCAAACTGCTGGCACCATCGGTGGCAGCGGCGGTCGGACGTCAGCCTTCCATGCGCGCCACGACACGATACGTGTTGGAGCGATCGCCCTTACGCATATACGAGACCAGCGCGGCACCGGCCGTACCGGCCAGCACCCCCGGCACGATCGACGCCGTCAGCGCCGTGCCACGAGCGATCCACCGCAGTGGCGACGACGGTGAGCCGGGCAGCCACGGCAGCGTCGGGCTCGGCGCGACCGCCTGGATCATCAGGCCCACGGCGGCGACCAGGTCGCCCGGCTGGTGGGCCGCGCCGAACTGGACCATGACGGTCCGCATCCCCCGGTCCTCCAGCGCGGCGACCAGGTTGTCAACCGGGATCAGCTGCCGCACCCCGGGGACCCCCCAGCCCGGCCAGTACCGGCCCAGCCGCCGCGCGCCCAGGCCGGCCGGGTTCGGCAGCTCGGCGACCAGGAGGCCGCCGGGGCCGAGCGCCTTGGCCAGAGCGTCGAGGTCCTCGGACGGGTCGCGGCTGCGCTCCAGGTAGCCGAACATGCTGATCACGTCGTAGTGGCCGGTGATCGCCTCGGCGATGTCGGCGAAGCTCGCCGGATAGGCCCGGTCCACCCAGCCGCGCCGCCGCGCCTCGCCGATGGACTCCGCCGGCCCGACCCCGTCGAACACGGTGCGCGGCCAGACCGAGCGGGCCGCGTTGCAGAACGAGCCGACACCGGCGCCGACGTCCAGCCAGGCCCGCGGCCGCAGAAACGGCCGGACCACCTCGGCCCTGGCCCGCAGCTGCGCGGCGCGGGCGACGACGGCGACCTCGGCCTTCGCCGCGTTCATCCCGTCCTGGCGGTCGCGTTCGTAGAGCACCCGGCCGGCCGGGGTCAGCCGCGGGTTCTGGAACAGGTGACCGCAGACGAGGCACTCGTCGAGCTGGAACCGGCCCGGCTTGCGCAGCTCCAGGTCGGGCGAGACGAGCCGGATTCGCAGCTCGGTCGACGCGCACCACGGGCAGTCCGGCCAGGGACGGGCGAAGAACATCTCCGGGCCTTCGGAGAAGGCCCGCTGGTAGCGCGCCCGCCGGTCCGCCGACTCGGCCTTGGTCTTCGCCTTGACCGGGTCGGCCGGAAGCCCGGCCGCCTTCGCCTCGGAGGCGGCGCGCTGCTGGCGCCGCCAGGCCCGGACCGTGCTGATCGAGTACTCCACGCCAGCCGTGATCCGCACGATCGGGCTGCGGATCAGGTCGCGGGGCGCGACGGGCACCCGCCCGGCGCAGACGAAGAACGGCTGGCACCAGAACAGCGCCGTCGCCGCCAGCCCCCAGGGCCGGTTCAGGTGCACCCCGACGACCGTCGCGACGTCCCGCAGCGTCGGGAGGATGGTGTTCATCGGGCGCAGGACCGACCAGCACCGCCGTTGCACCCGCACCCGGGTCGCGCCGTCGTCGCGCGCGGCGCGCAGCCCGGGCAGCACCGCCAGGTCGGTGCTGGCCGGCGCGTGCCGCTTCAGCTTCTCGGTGACCTCGACCAGCTCGACCGGGGTGTAGTCGTCGCGCACCTCGACGCCGGCCCGGTGGGCGACCTCGGCGCGTACCAGCAGCGCCTGGAAGGCTCCGCGGCCAGGGGCGAGCCGGTCGGCGCGGTAGGTACGGGTGTCGACCATCCGAGCGACGTCCAGCGCCCGCTCGATCGTCAGGTCGGCCGGGATCAGGTCGAGGACGTCGAGCCGCTCGCGGCTGGCGTGGTAGCTGGCCGAACGCTTCGCGGCCTCGGTCAGCTGGACGCCGGCGGCGCAGATGAACAGGTGATCCGGATCGGTCGGCCGGCCCGACGCGGGCAGCGTGTCCAGCCGGCGCAGCCGTCCGCGCAGCCGTACCCCGTTGACCAGCAGCCCCAGGACAACAAAGATCGGCGTCCAGGAAAGTAAGGTCACCACGGCGACGAGCTCAGCCCAGCAGCTTCTCGATGTGCGCCGCGGCGGCGGTCACCCCGCCGGCCGCCGCGAACTCGGCGCGCAACCGGTCCGCGGACGCCCGGATCTCCGGGTCGTCGAGAACAGACCCGACCGCCGCGGCGACGCCGGCCGCGTTCACCCGGCCGAACCGGACCCGCACGCCGGCGCCGGCCCGGGTGACCTGCTCGGAGATCACCGGCTGGTCGTCGCGGACCGGAGCGAC
Source organism: Frankia sp. AgB1.9 (assembly GCF_016786355.1). Classification (GTDB taxonomy): domain Bacteria; phylum Actinomycetota; class Actinomycetes; order Frankiales; family Frankiaceae; genus Pseudofrankia. The sequence goes on along the minus strand of NZ_JADWYX010000050.1, from coordinate 17,870 downwards.
CACCAGCGGCACGCCCTGCGACAGCGCCTCGCAGACGGTGTTGTTGCCGGCATGGCAGACGACGGCCGCGAGCCGGCCCATCAGCTCCAGCTGCGGCACGGAGGCGCGCACGAGCACGTCGGCGGGCGCGGCGGCGGCCAGGTCGTCGACGATGCCGGGCGGCGCGACGACGATGGTCTGCGCCCGGTCCGCCATCCCGGCGAGCGCCTCGGTCGCCACCCGCAGGAAGCGGCCGCCGGCCTCCCGGGTGACGGTGCCGAGTGAGACGAGCACCTGGGCGCGCGCCGGGTCCAGCCAGGTCCACGGGAAGTCGGTCGCCGGCTGGCGCAGCCCGGCGGCCGAGCCGATGAACTCCGTGTGCGGCGGCAGCGCCGCGACCGCGTCCGGAGTACGCAGCAGCCCGGTGACCGAGCAGACCAGGGTGAGCTGGTCGGAGAACCGGAGGTCACCGTGGGCGGCCTCCTCGGCGGGGACGCCGGCGGCCACCTGGAACTCGCGCAGGCGGTCGACGACCCACTGGCCGACCGCGGCGATGATCCCGTAGGGGTTGTCGAACTCGGCCGACGTGGTCGCGAGCGTCACCCACCGCAGGCCCTGCCGGCGCGCGAGCAGCGCGCCACCGACCGCCTGCTGGTCCACGACGACGACGTCGGGGCGCCACTTCTCGACAATCGGCTCAAGGTCCCGGGCCATCGCGGCGCCCAGCGGGAGCAGGAAGTCCTCCCACAGGAACTTGAACGAGCTCGTGCCGCGCTGCCGTCGCGACTTCTCCTCGACCTCGGCCCGGGCCTCGGCGGTGAGGTCCTCGGGCAGCTCGACCAGCCGCAGCGGTCCGGGCACCAGCGACCGCACGACGCTCGCGTGACCGGCGACCGCGACCTCGTGGCCACGTTCCGCAAGCTCGCCGGCGACTCCGACGGCCGGGTACACATGCCCGGCCAGCGGCGGGACGACGAACAGGATGCGAGCCACTCCTGATCACTCCCCGAGGATTCGGTCTTGGCCTGGACGCCCAAACCTATTGTTCGTGCTGGGTCGACCCGGCCGCGGCCCGGGGCTCCTGTCGTGACGCGCCGGCCGCCGCCGAGGTTGCGCCGGCGGCCCGGCGGTCGGCGTTGAGGTCCGCCGGGATGGTCCGCGAGAGCACCCAGTCGGCCAGCTCGAACTTCTTGGCCCCGTGTAGCTGGTAGGCCGGCATCTGCTCGTCGCGGCGCAGCACCCACCAGCGCAGCAGCTCGCGCAGGTAGTCGGCGGCCTCGCGCAGCACCATGTGGGTGTGGTTTTCGAGCACCACCAACGTGGAGTCGGGGACGAGCCGGGCCAGGCCGTCGCCCTGCTCGATGATCTCTGAGTTCCCACCGTAGATGGCGAGCACCGGCGCCGGGAGGGCGCTGAGCCGCTCCGGCGAGAAGGGCTTCGTCGCCAGCATGTCCTCGGCGACCGTGGTCTCGCGCAGCAGCGCCTGCGCCGACCGCATGATCCGCCCGACCGCCCGCCCCGCGCTGAACTGCAGCCACTCCTCGACCTCGTCGTCGGAGATGGCGGCCAGCACCTGGGTCAGCGAGCGAGCCATCTCCTCGCCGAGGCCCTCGATGCGGAACGGCGGCTCGATCAGCGTGAGGCTCGCGACCCGGTCGGGGTGCTCGACGCCGTAGGTCAGCGCGAGCGTGGCGCCGTAGCTGTTGCCGACCAGGTGGACCGGCCGGTCGATGCCGAGCTCGCCGAGCACCGCCGTCAGGTCGGCCATCGCGGTGGCGATGCCGTAGCCACTCGGGGTGCGCTCGCTCTTGCCGTGCCCGCGCAGGTCGTAACAGACGACCTCGCAGCCGGCGTCGGCCATCGCGTTGCCGAGCGAGAAGTAGAAGCTCGCCAGGTTGTCGATCACCATGCCGTGCAGCATGACCACGACGGGCGCATCGGGTCGCGCGCCGCCCGTGGGCGCCAGCCGCTGGACGTGCAGGCGCACGCCGTTCGCGATGATCTCAGCCACGGTTGGACTCCTTTCTCGACATGCCATCCCGGCACGTCGACGTCGCCAGCCCCACCAGCCCTACTGGTATTACCAGGCCCGTCGACGCCGCCGGCAGGCGGTCCATGATCACGCGCCGACGCCGGCCCGCAGCGAGTCGGCGATGAACCGGACGACCTCACCAACCTGCATGTTGATGACCTTGTCGACGTCCATCTCGGCGAGGAAGCCGACGAAGTCGACCTTGTCGCCGTACGTCACGCGCATCCGGTCAGCGAGGGTCACGAACTCGATGCTCTCCAGCTCGAGGTCCTCGTTGAAGGAGGTGTCCATGGCGATCTCCATGTCCACCACGTACTCCTCGCCGATCACCTCCCGCAGCATCTCGGCAACCTCACCGAGAATCCGCGTGTCGAGGGCATCCAGCGCCGGGTCGGCCGGACGGAGGGTGTCCTGCATGGTCATGTCGTCTGCGCTCCTTCGTCAGGGGTGCTCAGGTCTTCCGGGTTCAGGGGATCGGCGGCTGTGTTCGCTGGAGGTTCGGTCCGGCTACTCGTCGCCGACGTGGTGGCCGGGCTCGATGGCCTGGTCCGCCGGGACCAGCTCGGATAAGGCTCGCGGCAGGCGGGCCCGGCCGGCTCGCTCGACGGAGGGCGACGTCCAGGCCACGATGTGGTCACCGATCCGGACGGCGTCGCCGCCGCCGGTCTCCCGCCGCACCCGGCCCATACCGTCGACGGTACGCAGCGCCACCCACCGTCGGCGCAGGTAGCCGGTCACAGTCCCCGCCCCGGCGGGGACCCCGGTCACAGTCCCCGCCCCGGCGGGGACTGCGGTCACAGTCCCCGCCGCCTCGGCGCCGGCGGCGGACTCGGTCGGCACCGGGTCGGCGAGCACGGTGACCCTCAGCAGCAGTGGCGGTTCGGCGTGTGCCGACTCGGCGGGACGCGGCGGCGGCGACTTGATGCCGTCGGCGGTCACCTGGTCCGGCCCGACAATCTCCGGACTTCCGACGTCCAGACCGAGCTCGACGGCCAGGTCGGCGCCGGAGTCGCTCACGCCGGCGCCGACGGGGACGACCAGATCCACCACGAACCGGCGTGGCCGGCCCAGCAGCCCGGTGCCGTCCGCCTTGGCGACCGCCTCCTTGGCCGCCCAGATCCGGGCGAACCAGGCGGCCGCGGCCAGCTGGCCGGCCTCGTCCTCGCCGCCTGGGACGGTCTCGGCCAGGTCAGCCTGGGCTGCCTCGGTGGGAGGCCGGACGGCGTCGGCGTTGTGCTTCGGGTCGGCGGCACCCGCGACCAGCGCGGCGTGCAGCTGGCGCTCGGCCGGGGTGAGCCCGGCCGCGTAGGCGCCGGGGGTGCGCACCGCCACGGTCTCCAGGTCGATGCCGACGTCGCCCTCGGAGTCGACCAGCGCGACGGCCAGGTCGACCTTGTGCGCGATCGAGAGGTTGGGCAGCGGCCCGGCCGGGATGCCCGGCCGCTCCGGGACCTTGGTGATCACCGGGCGGCCGCTCGCGTCGTTGTCGACGGTGATCTCGATGCCCCACACCGGCCCGGCGCCGCGGGCCCACAGCCAGCGGCGGACGGCGTCGGACGCCGCGATCCGGCCGAGCAGCCATTCGCGGGCCGCGCGCGGGTTCTTCCCGGTCAGCACCTGGCGGCGCCCGGCGTCCAGGAAGTGCCGGACGACCAGCTCACGGGAGGCGATGTCGCGCCAGTAGTCGGGGACGACGACCCAGCCGTCCGGGCGCGGCTCGGCGACGGTGTTGCGCTCCGGGTCTCGCATCAGCAGCCACAGCCAGGCGTTCGCGGTGAACCGTCGGTCGGTCCAGCCGGTGACCTCGCACCAGACCGTGCCGTCCGCCGCCCGGACCTCCAGGTCGGCCGTGACGGTCTTGGCGGCGATGTCACGGATGCGGGTCACGCAGGTCATCCGGTCGCCGGGGGCCGGGTCGGGGCCGTAGAAGCGCATCTCGGTGACGGCCTGCGGCAACAGCAGCGAGTCGACGTCGAGGTACTGGGTGGCCCAGTAGCCGTAGAGCTGCCCGATCGTGTCGAGCAGCGCGCCCGGCGCGCCGGTGACGACCAGCTGGCCGCGGGCGCCCAGCGGCGCGATCGCGTCCACGTGGGTGATGCCCTGGTAGCTGGGGCCGTGGAACATCCACCGGCCGCCGTAGAGCTCCGCCGCCTGATGCGGCGACGGGACCTCGTCGGCCAGCCGCCCGTCAGGGGGCAGGTCGACGCTGGACGACGTGTGCGCGGGGGCCGCGGGGAAGGCGTCACCGAACACGACGGTCACCCGGGCGTAGCCGTCCATCGAGACCCGGACCGCGCCGTCGGGCAGCTCGGTGCAGGCGATGGTCACCTCGACCGCCGGCTCGATGGCGACCCAGCGCAGCGCCCGGACGTCCCGGACGGCGACGACCACCCGCCCGGGGGCGAGCGCCTGCGCCTCGTCGATCATCATCTGCAGCACGGCGGTCATCGGCATGACCGGGAAGCGGTCGGACAGGTCCTTCCAGCCGGGTGGTTGCCGGTAGAAGCAGTGGTCGATGACGTGCGGCAGCTCCGGCAGCGAGAGCGTCCGGCGCACCGTCCTCGTGATCGGGCCCGGCCCGCCGACGGCGACCGGCGCGGCGCGCGGCGGCACGGGCGGTACCGGCGGCACGGGCGGTACCGGCGGCGCGGGTGACGCCGCTGGTACCGGCGGCACGGGCGGTACCGGCGGCGCGGGTGACGCCGCTGGTACCGGCGGCACGGCCGGACCGGCAGGACCAGCCGGGGCGGCCCGTGGCCTGGTCAGCACCGAACCGGGTGACCAGGAGGACGCGGCCGGCACCGCGGCCCGGCGCCGGTCCCAGCTGGCCTGGACGTCCGCGAGCACCGAGGCCGTCTCCGCCAGCGCCAGCCCGAGCTCCGCGAGCACCGGATGGTCGGCCGCCCCGGCCGCGGTGAGCTCGCGGTCGTTTCGATTGGCGGTGACGGCCCGCTCGGTCCGCGCGGCGGCGGGAAGGGGACCGTGGGCAGGCACGGCGGTGGGCCGGCCCACGGAGGCGTGGTCGCCGAGCAGCGCCGGGGCGTCCGGCCCGAGCCGGACCATCGGCGAGCCCAGCCGCAGCAGCGTCGGGCGCCCGCCGCGCCGCGCCGGCGGGGCCGCCGGCGGCGCGGTCTCGGTCGCCGTGCGGACGGCTGGCTCGGCCACGGCCGGCGCCGCCGACGGGCGGTGGCGGCAGGGCAGCAGATCCAGCCGGGGCGCGCCACCCTCCGCCCAGACGGCGGCCGCGACCCGGCGCAGCTGGTCTAGTCCGGACCGCTTGGGACTGTTGGACACGACGGTCACGTGATCCGAAGCAGGCGCCTCGCCCGGCGCGGCCGCGTCGGCCCGAGCGGTCACGGCCAGCGTGTCGTCGACGAAGCCGGCGACGCTGCCGACACCGACCTGGACGAACATCCGGACGCCGTCGGCGTGCAGCCGCTCGGTGAGCTGGCGGAACCGCACCGGCTCCACCAGGTGACGCACGGCCAGCTCACGGATCGCCTCGGCGCCGACCGGGTAGGGCTCGACCGTGGTCGCCGACCAGACCGGGACGTCCGGGCTGGCCAGCGGCATCGCGGCGATCGGCGAGCGCGCGAGGTCCAGGTAGGGCCGCAGGAACGGCGAGTGGAACCCGGAGCGGAACGGCAGCACCTGGCCGAGGACGCCCTGGGCCCGCAGCCGGGCCAGCGCCTCGGTGACGCTCGCCTCCTTGCCGCAGATCACCGACTGGTGCGGGCAGTTGTCGTGCGACACGACGACGTCCGGCAGGCCGGCGATCGCCTCGGCGACCAGCTCCACGCCGCAGCCGACCGCGCCGAAGATGACCCCGGGCACCTCGACCGACCCGGGGTCGAAGCCGCCGATGAACGTGTCGACGAAGTCGTTCGGGACCATGCCCGAGGAGATCATCGCGTTCCACTCGCCGATGCTGTGCCCGCCGACCAGGTCGGGAACGATCCCGAGCCTGCGCAGCGCTAGGTCGAGCACCCGGCCGACCTCGATGCTGGCCCGGCCGTGCCCGCCGAGCACGCCGGTCTCGCCCAGGTCCGGCATCGGCAGGTCGAAGTGCGCGCAGACGTCGTCGATCCGCGGGGCGAACTTGTCCTCGAGCCCGCAGAACAGGAACGCGAGCCGCCCGGCCCGCTCGGTCTCCGGCGAGCGCGGCGCCGGGACAGCCCCCGGGACACCGGCGGCCGGCCGCTCGGCGGCGGGCGGCCAGCCGAGCAGCGGGTTCGGGGTGAACCACAGGTCGTTGCGGCCGCGCCACGGGGTGCCGCGCTTGACGATCGTGCGGGCCAGCGCCAGCCGGCGCGGAGTCGGCGCGACCAGCGCGAGCCGGCAGGGTCCGCCGGTCGGCGGGCTGGCGGCGTCGTCGCGGGCGAGCAGTTCCGCGTCGGGAACGGCGAGCTGGGCGGCGAGCTCGGCGGGTGTCGCGGCGGCGAGCAGGAGCACCGGCTCCGCGGCCGGGTCTGCCGCCAGTGTCACGGCCGGGTCTGCCGCCAGGGCGACGGGGACGGCGACGGGCGCCGGGAAGGTGCCGGCCGGCGACGGGGCCGTCCGGTCGGGCGCCTCCTCTAGGACCGCGTGCGCGTTGATGCCGCCGAAGCCGAAGGCGTTCACACCGGCGCGGCGCGGGCCGCCACCGGCCGGCTCGGCCCACGGCGTCGCGGTCAACACCGGGGCGAACCGGGTGCCGGCGAACGCGGGGTGCGGGTCGTCGCAGTGCAGCGTCGGCGGCAGGGTCCGGTTGCGCAGCGCCAGGGCCGCCTTGATCAGACCGGCGGCGCCCGCGGCGGGCATGGTGTGCCCGATCATCGACTTGACCGAGCCGAGGCCGATCGGTGCCTGGCCCGGCTCCCCCGGGCCGAAGACCTCGGCCATGCTGTCGAGCTCGGCGGCGTCACCGGTCGGGGTGGCGGTGCCGTGCGCCTCGATCAGGCCGACGGCGCCCGGCGCGCGCGGGTCCAGCCCGGCGTCGGCCCAGGCCCGGCGGACGGCGCGGGCCTGGCCCTGCGCCGCGGTGGCCATCAGCGAGGACGTCCGCCCGTCGCTGGCCATCCCGGTGCCGCGCACGACAGCGTGGATCGGGTCGCCGGCGGCCAGGGCGTCGCTGAGCCGGCGCAGCACCACCAGGCCGACGCCCTCGCCGATGAGCACCCCGTCGGCGCCCTTGTCGAACGGTCGGATCCGCTGCGACGGCGAGAGCGCCCGCAGCATCGCGAACGTGGACCAGAAGGTCGGCTCGTGCACGATGTGCGCCCCGCCGACGATCATCGTGTCGGCGCGGCCGAGGCGCAGCTCGCGCACCCCGGCGTCGACGGCGACCAGCGACGAGGCGCAGGCGGCGTCCACGGTGTACGCGGGGCCGCGCAGGTCGAGCCGGTTGGCGATCCGGGACGCGGCCAGGTTCGGGACCAGCCCGATGGCCGCCTCGGGCCGCTCCGGGCCGAGCTTCGCGACGAACGCGTCGTGGACCCGCTCGATCGCCTCGTCCGGCAGGTCCGGCAGCACCTCGCGCAGGGTCACCGCGACCTGGCGAGCGGTCTTGACCCGCTGCTCGATCCGGGCGAACGCCGGGCCGAAGTAGCCGCCGCGGCCGAGCACGACGCCGACCCGGTCACGGTCGGCCAGCCGGTCGGCGCCACCCGCGTCGGAGATCGCCTCGGCGGCGAGCCGCAGCGCGAGCATCTGGTCCGGCTCGGCCCACTCGACCGCGATCGGCATGATGCCGAACTCGGTCGGGTCGAAGGTCGCGAGCTCGTCGACGAACCCGCCGCGGCGGGTGTAGAGCCGGTCGGCGCGGGGCGTCCCGGGAGGCGGGGTGGTGGCCGCCTCGGGCCGGTGGAACTCGTCGTCCCAGCGGCCGGGCGGGGCCTCCCTGATCGCGTCGACCCCACCGACGATGTTCGCCCAGTAACGGTCCAGGTCACCGGCACCCGGGTACAGCGCGGCCATGCCGACGATCGCGATCGGCTCACCGCCGCCGCCGCCGGGACCGAGCTGGCCCGCCCTGGGGTGATCAGCCATGGAGGGCATCCGCCTCGCCGCACAGGTAGACGACCTGTGCCGGGCCCTGCGTCCCCGAGGCATGGGGGCTGGACAGCTCGTGCAGCAGCGCCGCGACGCCCTCGGCGGGCTCGATCAGGCCGATCCCGCGCCGGGCGTACTCACGCTCCAGCTCGGCCGAGACCATGCCACCGCCCTCGGCGCGCCAGGGTCCCCAGTCGACGCTGACGACCCGGCCGGGGGCTCCCGCCGGCTCGGCGGAGCCGGGCAGGGCGGTCTGCCGGTAGGTCCGGAACACCCCGGCGTGCGCGTGGGCGAGCGCGTCGAGGGTGTCGTTGGCCGCGGCGTAGTCGACCTGGCCGCGGTTGCCGAACACACCGGCGACGCTGCCGAACAGGACGACGAACCCGGGCCCGCCCAGGTCGGGACCACCGGGCGCGGCGGAGCCGGTCTCACGCACGCAGCGGTCCCGGCGCAGGGCGCCGAGCAGCGCCCGAGCCCCGTCGACCTTGGTCGAGTACACCCGGGCGAACGACTCGGGCGTCTTGTCCCGGACCAGCCGGTCCTCCAGCACGCCGGCGCCGTGGACGACGCCGTCGAGCCGGCCATGCCGGGCGTAGACGTCGGCGACCACGGCCCGCACGGCGGCGGCGTCGCGGACGTCGACGGCGTGGTAGCGGACGCCGGCCGCGACGCGGTCGAGCTCGGCGAGGGTCGCCCGGACCTCGCGCTCGGCGAGCAGCCGGGCGAGCCGGGCCTCGATCTCGGCCGGCTTGCGCATCCCGGTGGCGATCAGGGCCCGGCGCAACGCTGGGGCGTCGAGGGCGCCCGCGGTCGCCGGGTCCTCGGGGGCGGCCGGCGGCGGGGTGCGGCCGACCAGCTCGACGTGAGCACCGGACCGGCGGGCGATCTCCATGGCCAGCAGGGCGGTGATCCCACGGGCGCCGCCGGTCAGCAGCACCACCGAGTCCGGACCGAGCCCGGCCGTCTCCAGCCCGGCCGTCTCCGGCGCGGCGAGCTCCACCGGGACGACCCGCAGGGCCGCGCGGATGCCGTCGCGGTGGCCGACGACCAGCGGAGCGTCGGAGGCGAGCATCTCGGTGAGCAGCGACTCGGCGATCCGGCGCGGTGCGTCCTTCGGGTCGACGTCGACGACCCGGACGGCGACGTCCGGCAGCTCGTGGGCGAGCGTCCGGGCGAGGCCGGCGAAGCCTGCGCCGGCAGCCGGGCCGGGGTCCACGCCGGCCGCGGCGTGGCGGCCGAAATCACCGCCGAGGCCGCTGGCGAGCACGAGCCGGCGGGTACCGCCGCCGCCACCGGCGGCGCGCGGGCCGAGCACCGCGGCCTTCAGCGCGCCGAACGCGCCGGGCAGCTCGGCGGCCGACCCGGTGCCCGCGTCCAGCGCGGCGACCCACAGGAGCCCGTCGGCCGCGACCCCGCTGGCTACCTGGTCGGCCAGGTCGGGCGCTCCGGCGTCGAGCAGCCGGACCGCGGCGCCCGCCTGCTCCAGCAGGTCGGCGAGCTCCAGGCCGACGCCGAGGCCGCCCTCTACGACGGCGAACCGACCGCCGGCCAGCGGGCCCGTCCCGTCCGGACGGGCGGCGCCCAGCCGAGCGAGCGCCTCGGCCACGCTCGGCGCGGCCGGCAGCGGGACCGGCTCCACGACAAACCTGCGCAGCGGAATCCGTGTGCTAGCGGCGCCGGTGGCGTCCTGCGGGGCCTCGGCCGCATTGGCGGCGGCGCCGCTGGTGTGCGCGACGATCCAGTCGACGATCCCGTCCACCGTCTTGATCGCCGCCAACTCCTCCACCACCGACTCATCCAGCTCGCCACCCTCGGCACCCGCCAGACCCAGCCGACCCGCCAACTCCCCCAAAATCTCCGTCCGCTTGATCGAATCGATCGACAGGTCCGCCTCCAGGTCAAGACCCGGCTCCAGCATCTCCGCCGGATAACCCGTCTGCGAACCGATCACCTCCACCACCGCGTCCAACACCACGCCACGGCCCACCGGCCGCGGGCCGGCGTCCAGCGTCGCGAGTGCCGGCGGCGCGACGGCCCGGGACGGGACGTGCGCCCCGTGCTGGGACGAGCCGCCGCCGGCGAGGCCGTTGCTCGGTGAGCCGTTGTGCGCGGCGCCGTTGTGGGACGAGCCGTTGCCCGACGGCGGGGCCGCCGACGGGCCCGGGCCGGCCTGGAAGGGGGTGCCGAACCTGGCCGGGGTCGGCTGCGCGGGCACCGCGCCGGGCGGCAGGACCCCGGCGGGCGGCGTCACCGCGGCAGCGGTCCCAGCCGCGCCGGCCGAGCCGCCGCCGTGCGCGACGATCCAGTCGACGATCCCATCCACCGTCTTGATCGCCGCCAACTCCTCCACCACCGACTCATCCAGCTCGCCACCCTCGGCACCCGCCAGACCCAGCCGACCCGCCAACTCCCCCAAAATCTCCGTCCGCTTGATCGAATCGATCGACAGGTCCGCCTCCAGGTCAAGACCCGGCTCCAGCATCTCCGCCGGATAACCCGTCTGCGAACCGATCACCTCGATGACGGCGTCCAGCACCACCCCGCGGGCGGGCGGCCCGGCGAGCACCGGCGGCTGGGCCGAGACCGCCGGCACCGCGCCGGCCGGGATCGGGCCGCCAGCGGGCGCGGCGGGCCCGTCGGCGCCGGGCTGGGCGGTCCGGGGCGCGCGGGCGACGATCCAGTCGACGATCCCGTCCACCGTCTTGATCGCCGCCAACTCCTCCACCACCGACTCATCCAGCTCGCC
>NZ_JADWYX010000050.1:0-6983 GCF_016786355.1 Frankia sp. AgB1.9 | reverse complement strand
CATCTCCGCCGGATAACCCGTCTGCGAACCGATCACCTCCACCACCGCGTCCAACACCACGCCACGGCCCACCGGCCCGGCGGGCACATCGTTCGAGGGGGTGACGGGCGCCTGGGCGACCGCCGGCTCCACCGGCACGGCCTGCGCGGGGATCGCCAGTGCGCGCCCGGCCGGCTGCGTGCCACCCGGTTGGAAGGCCCGGGGCGTGACGCTCCCAAGGCCCAGCCCGTCGAGCAGGGCGCCGTCGTGGCCCAGGTCGCGTGCGCCGCCCTGGCCGAGGTAGCCCAGCACGACGTCGCGCTGTGCGGCGACCAGGTCTCGCGTGGTCCGCAGGAACTCCAGCACGGCCGCGTCGACCGGCCTGGCTACGTCTGGCTCGGCGGGCAGCAGGACCGACCCGGGCGCTGCGTCCGGGACGAGCGGCGCGGCGAGCGACAGGACCGTCGGCGGCTTGAGGCCGCCGGCGACCGGACGGCCGTCCGCGGTGCGCACGAAGGCGCCGTCGACCAGCCAGCCGGGCCGGCGCGGCGCGTCGGCCGCGGCGACGGCCTTGGCGTCCCGGCCGGCGAACAGCGGGGCGACGTCGACGGGGACCCCCGCCGCGGCGAGCTCGGCGACGGCGAGGAGCAGCCGGCGCAGCCCCGGCTCGCCGGCGACGTCGGTGGCGACGGCCCGGTGCGGCCGGCCGGCGAGGATCTTGCCGACCAGGCCGGTGAGCACCCGGCCGGGCCCGACCTCGACGAACGTGCGGACCCCGGCGGCGTACATCGCCTCGACCTGCTCGACGAACCGGACCGGTGCGGCCACCTGGCCGGCGAGCGTCGCCCGCACCTCGTCACCCGTGCCGGGGTAGGGCGCGCCGGTCGTGTTCGACCAGACGCGCGTGTCGGCCGGGCGGACGTCGAGCCCAGCGAGCACGTCCGCGAGCGTGGCGGCGGCACCGGCCACGACCGGGCTGTGGAACGCGGCGGCGACGGGGATCTGCTTGGCGGTGAGGCCCGCGGCGGACAGCGCGGTGAGCGCGGCGCCGACGGCGGCGGTCGTGCCGGAGATGACCGTCTGCTTCGGTGCGTTCTGGTTGGCGAGGACCACCTGGTCGGCCAGGCCACCGGCGCCGGCGAGGGCGGCGCGGGTCTTCTCGGCAGTGGCGGAGACGGCGGCCATGGTGCCCGGGTCGTCACCCGCCGCGGCGAGGATCGCGGCGGCGCGCGCCTCGGAGAGCCCGACCAGATCGGCCCGGTCCAGGGCGCCGGCGACGGTGAGCGCGACCAGCTCGCCGTACGAGTGGCCGGCCAGGTCGTCGGCGCGGATGCCCAGGGTGCCCAGCAGCTCGGTCATCGCCAGGTCCGCGAGGCCGAGGATCGGCTGGGCGGCCCGGGTGTCGGTGATCGCGGCGGCCTGCGCGTCGGCCTCGGCCCGGCCGAACGGAGCCGGCGGGAACATCGTGTCGGCCAGGTGCGGGCCGTAGGCGAGCAGCTCGCGCAGCCGCGGGAACGCGACGAACAGGTCTGCGAGCATCCCCGGCCGCTGGCTGCCCTGGCCCGGGAACAGGAACCCGACCCGGCCAGGCCCCGCGGCGTCGTCGGCCTGGTCGGCCCTGTCGGTCTGGTCGGCCTTGTCCGGGGCGACGAACAGCCCGGCCCTCGGGTCCGGCTGGAAGGAGCGCGCCCGGGCGAGCGCGGTCGGCAGCTCGTCCAGGTCCGCGACGACGAAAGCGAGCTGGACCGGCCCGGACCGGTCGTCGGCGACCGTGCGGGCCAGGTCGCGCAGCCGCCACGGCCGCCCGGAGGACTCGTTCGTCTCGGCCAGCTCGGCGAGCCGGTCGAGCCGGCGGGCCGCGGCCGCCCGGTCCGCGCCGCGGACGACGAACAGCTCGGCCGGCCACAGGCCCAGCCCGTGCGCCGGCTCGGGCGCGCCGTCGTACGCGGAGAGCACGACGTGGAAGTTCGTCCCACCGAAGCCGAACGCGGACACCCCGGCGTGGCGCTCGGCCGCCGGCGCCGCCCACGGGCGCGCGGTGCGCTCGAAGGCGAACGGGCTGGACCCGGCCTCCCAGGCCGGGTTGGGCTTGGTGACGTGCAGCGTCGGCGGGCGCACGCCGGCCGCGAGCGCCCGGGTGGCCTTGATCAGGCCGGCCATGCCGGCGGCGCACTTCGTGTGCCCGATCTGCGACTTCACCGAGCCGACGGTGATGCTGCCCGGCTCGGCGCCGTGCTCGGTGAACACGTCGGTGAGGGTCGAGAGCTCGGTACGGTCACCGACGACGGTGCCGGTGGCGTGGGCCTCGACGAGGCCGACCTCGGACGGCGACACCCCGGCCCGCCCGTAGGCGCGCTCCAGCGAGAGGACCTGGCCGGCGCGGCGCGGCGCGGTCAGGCCGAGCGCCCGTCCGTCGGACGAGCCGGCGACGGCCCGGACCACGGCCTGGATGCGGTCGCCGTCGCGCTCGGCGTCGGCCAGCCGCTTGAGCACGACCACCGCGACGCCCTCGCCGAGGGTGATCCCGTCGGCGGACGAGTCGAACGAGGCGCACTTGCCGCTGGGCGACAGGGCGTGCACCGAGGCGAACATCAGGAAGTCGTTCAGGCCGTTGTGGGTGTCGGCGCCGCCGCAGAGCACCATGTCGGCGTTGCCGGCGACGAGCTCCTTGCAGGCGGCGTCGAGGGCGGCGAACGACGAGGCGCAGGCGGCGTCGACGGTGAAGTTCGACCCGCCGAGGTCGAGCCGGTTGGCGACCCGACCGGCGATGACGTTGGCCAGGATGCCCGGGAACGAGTCCTCGTCCAGCTCCGGCAGGTGGTCGTCGAGCTCGGCCGGCAGGTCGCCGAGCAGGGCGCGGAAGCCGGCCCGCAGCCCGTAGGCGCCGGAGAGGTCGGCGCCCGCCTCGGCGCCGAAGACCACGGAGGTACGTGACCGGTCGAACGCGCGGCCGGCGCGCCGACGGGCGCCGGACCGGTCCTGACCGCCGATCCCCGTGTCGTAGCCGGCGTCCCGCAGCGCCCGGGCCGCGACCTCCAGCGCGAGCAGCTGGCCGGTCTCGATGCTGCGCAGCGAGCGCGGCGGGATGCCGTAGGCAAGCGCGTCGAACGGCACTGGCGGCAGGAAGCCGCCCCATTTCGACGGGGTCATCTTCCCGGCGTCCTTGACGAACGCGTCCTCGGCGTAGAAGAGGTCCGCGTCGAACCGGTCCGCCGGCACCTCGGTGACCGCGTCGACGCCCGAGACGATGTTCGCCCAGAACGTCTCGACGTCCGGGGCACCCGGGAAGACAGCCGCCATCCCGACGATCGCGATGTCCAGCGGCCGGGCCGTCTCGCGGACCGCGGCCACCGACCGCGCCGCGGCGTCCCGCCGCGTTCCGTCGTGCGCCGCTTCGGTGCCGGCCTGGGCCGGGACCTCGGCGGTGACCAGGCCAAGCTCGGCGGCCCGCTGGGCGAGCGCCTCCCCCGCGCCGGTGGTGACCTGCTCGTGCAGCGCCGGGACCGTGGTCCGCTCGGCCCGCAGCGCGGCCACCTGACCGATCATGAACATGCCTTCGGCGGCCTGGGTCGCCGGGTCGACGGTCACCAGCGCACCGCCGTCACGGCGGACGCCCTTGCTGGCGATCCGCAGCCGACCGAGGTTCAGGCTCTCCAGCTCGGCCCACATCTCCTGGCGGCCACGCCCGGCGGCGGCCAGGTCGGCCCGCGCGGCGAGGAAGGTGTCGACGAACGGCGAGCGGACACACCGGGTGGCGTGCCCGGGCGACGTCTCCAGCAGGACGGTCCGCTCGCAGGCCAGGGCCGCGTCCTGGAAACCGGCCTGGATCGCGCCGGTCGTCACCGCCTCGTCCGTGAACAAGTAAGCGGTGCCCATCAGCGCGCCGACCTTGGCGCCGCGGGCCGCGAGCGGCGCCACGACGGCCGCCACGGCGGCGGCCGACGCTTCGTCGTGCACCCCGCCTGCGAACAGCAGGTGCAGCTCCTCGAAGAACGTCCCGCCGGCCCGCTCGCCGGCGGCCAGCAGCCCGGCGACCTGGGCCTCCCAGAGCGCGAAGCTCGCCCGCGGGCCGACGTGCCCGCCGCACTCCCGGCCCTCGAAGACGAACTTGCGCGCGCCGTCGGCGACGAACCGGTCCAGCAGCCCCGGCGAGGGGACGTGCAGGAAGGTGTCGATCCCGGCGGCCTCCAGCGGCGTGGCCTGGGCCGGCCGGCCACCGGCGATCAGCGCGCACGGCGGCCGTACCGCCAGGACCGCCTCAAGCTGCGCGTTGCGCACCTCGGGAGGCGCGAAGCCGAGGACGCCGACGCCCCACGGCGCGTCGCCGAGCAGCTCGGCCGTCTCGGCCAGCAGGGCCCGCGACTGTTCGCCGGTCAGCAGCGCGAGCGCGAGGAACGGCAGCCCACCGCCGTCGGCGACCGCCTTCGCGAAGGCGGGGACGTCGCTCACCCGGGTCATCGGGCCCTGAGCGAGGGGGTAGCGCAGGCCGCGCGCGGCGGCGAACGGCGCGCCCGGAGCGAGCGGACGCAGGCTCGCCGCGGTGGCCAGCTGGTCGACGATCGCGGCGCGGACGGCGCCGACGACGCCGCTGGCGGTGACGTGCTGGTCGGCGAGCGGGCCGGCGAAAGCCCCGTCCTGACCGATCGGGAGCAGCTGGGCCCGCAGGTCCCTGGCACCCAGCCGGGTGGCGATCTCGGCCGCGGTCGGCGTGGCGCCGGCTCCGGCTGGCAGGGTGCCGTCGGAGGCGATCTCGCCGCCGGTGTCACGCAGGTCGGAGGCGATCTCGCCGGTGGCCCGCGGCGGGGCGGAATTGTTGGCCGGGGCGGCGGCCAGGCGGGCGACCGGAAGGTCCGGGCGGATGTAGACCCGGTGGTCACCGAGCAGAGTGGTCTCGCTGCCGTCCATGGCCCGGATGGCGCTGGCCACCTCGGCGGGCAGCTCGACCTCGCGGACCAGAGCGAGCTGGGCGTCCAGGACGACGCCGACCGCTCCGAGGGCGACCGCGCCGGCCGCCGAGTGCGGTCCGATGCCGCCGGCGGCCCAGAACGGGGCCGGCGCGCCGGACGTGGTCGTGAGGCTCGCGGCGCGCAGGTGCTGCAGGAGAGTGAAGGTCGTCAGGTCGCCGACCAGGCCGCCGGCCTCGCTGCCGCGCGCGACCACGCCGTCCGCGCCGGCCGCCAGGGCCGCGCGCGCTCCGGCCACGGAGGTCACCTCGACGAGCACCCGGCGCTGGGCCGCGGGGCCGGCCGCGCTGGCGACGTCCCAGTTCGCGGGCTCGGCCGTGTCCGTGGGCCGCGTCGCGGCGATGCCCGTGGGCCGCGTCGCGGCGAGCAGGTCAGGGTCGGCGAGCAGGACGGTGTCGACGCCGGCCGGCAGGTCCGCCGGGCGCAGCGGAGCCGCCGGGCCGACGCGGACCGCGAAGGCGTCGCACCAGCGGGCGGCGTCGGCGAGCGCCCGCCGGGCGCGGGCGGCGTCGCGGCCCAGATCCAGTACTCCCAGGCCACCCGCCCGCTCGACCGCCGCCACCAGCGCCGCGTTCGGTTCGGCGAACGGGGTCACGACGACGACGAGTTCCCGGGCCGCCGTCGCCGGCGCGGACAAGGTGCTGGCCGCGGGGACCGACGCGGTTGCCGCGTCGCCCGGCCGGGTGGGGCGGACTGGGTCGAGCTGACTGGAAGTCCTGGTCATCGACTGGTCCTCCTGAGCCAGTGACGCCCGCGGCGACACCGGAGTACGGGCTGCGGGTTGACGGCTGCCATCCCGCCGCGACGGCCACGCCCCAGGCCGCGCCGCTGCGACCGAACGGGCCCGCCGGACTGGCCTGTCGTGGGCATCATCACCGCGCCGGTTTCGCCACCGGAGCAGCGGGCCCTCGGCCGATCGCGCGATGACGCGCGGGCGGGCCAGTACGGGCGTGCGCCACAGCCTTGGTCATCTCGAAAAACAACGTCTCCAGGTGCCGTACTACGGGCGCGACCGGCTTGTCCGGACGCACCCGGGTCGGTTTCACGCGGGTCCCCGGCTACCCGTCCGGTAGGTACGACGCGTAGCCGAGAAGCTTCCTGGGAATTCTAGCCGGCCGCAGAGTGATCTCTGCGCGGTGGCACCGGCTGAGCCTGGTGGGGCTGTACAGACCATGCCTGTGCGTGTCCAGGCGGTCAACCGATAACGATCGTGCCGCCGCGTTGCCGCGCCGTGGCCGGCGAAAGATACCGGCATCCGACGGCGAATCCGACGCGGTCGAAGCGGCCACTCTCGGCGGTTGAAGCACCGCCGCGCCGTTCCTTCCGAATGAGGTCCGCAGACACCGTCCGACGTTTCCCTGTAACTTTTCGCCATAGCGGGTCGGAAAAAATTTCCTTGCCTGACACAATCCCGGCAACAAATTCATAACGCGAGTCCGCAAAGCAAAACGACCTACGCCCGGAAGGGGCGCTCGAACGCCGCGGCGACGCGGGCGGTGGCCGCGGCGCAGCCTGTCCCCTCGGGGCTGGAGGCCGCCGCGGACGTTTGGCCCTTGCGTGTCCGCGCGACACGCCGGTCCACGGCAAACGGTGCCGGGGCCGACCTCGGGCTACAGCGGGGTGGCACGTTCCAGCTAGTCAGATCGGGGGGTTACGCGCGAACACCGTGCGTGCCGACCCGCGGGGCACTCGCGACCTCGCCGCCTTGCCCCGCCAAATGCCGGCCGCCGACGCCGAGAACGGCCCACGGCGTTCACGACGGCCGCCAATCCAGCCCGGGGCCGCGCCGCCGCCGGACGCCGTTCATACCCGACTTGGCCTGCGGCGCGCCCATCCGGGGACGGCTCAGCGACCGCGCGTATCGCGGGTCGGGGCTTTCCGTGAACGCTGGCGATATTCGGTCGTTAACAGCAAAAAACCAGACAAGACAGGCATTCAGCCCACCGGGTGGTGGGGGTCCCCGCCGGGGCCCCCCCCCCAGTCTCTTATACACAACTCCGAGCCCCCGCGACAGGCAGAAATGGCGGGTTGCGGGGTGGG
>NZ_JADWYX010000004.1:123736-129345 GCF_016786355.1 Frankia sp. AgB1.9 | reverse complement strand
CCGGCTCGCCGTGTACTTCGACAGAATTCCGCGGCTGCGAAAGCGGGGCCAGCAGGCGCTCTGACGCCGGGGGCCGGGGGGGGGGGGGCCCCCCGGGGGGGGGGGGGCGGGGGCGGGCGCCGAGACGGTGGAGGTGCGCCGGCCCACGGAGCTGGCCGCCCTCGACGGTCTGGTGCTGCCGGGCGGTGAGTCGACCACCATCGGCCGGCTGTTGAAGATCTTCGAGCTGCTCGAACCACTCCGGGATGCCGTCGCGGATGGTCTTCCGGTGTACGGTTCGTGCGCTGGCATGATCCTGCTCGCGCGGGACGTGCTGGACGGCCGGCCCGACCAGCCGCTGATCGGTGGGCTCGACGTGGTCGTGCGGCGCAACGCCTTCGGTCGTCAGGTCGACTCGTTCGAGGCCGACCTCGACGTGGCCGGCGTCGACGGGCCGCCCGTGCACGCCGTGTTCATCCGCGCTCCGTGGGTGGAGAAGGCCGGCGACGCGGTGACGGTCCTGGCCCGGGTCGGGGAGCATCCGGTGGCCGTACGGCAGGGGCACCTGCTGGCCACCTCGTTCCACCCCGAGCTGACCGGGGACACCCGGATGCACGAGCTGTTCGTCGAGATGGTTCAGGAGTCGGCGGCCGGCTAGCCGTGTTCGCTGCCCTTCGGGCAGCTTCCCGGCGGGCCGTCGCCAGATGTCTGCTCCGGGGACACCTCCCCCGACTGTCCGTTAGCGCGGCCAGCCGGGGGCCCCGGATCCGGACCCCGGTGTCGGGCTTCGCTCGACCAAGGGTGCGATCATGAGGTTTCCCGCGTCGCGTAGGCCGGGCCATGAATGTAGAGGGGCAGGGCATGAGCGGTCACTCCAAGTGGGCGACCACGAAGCACCAGAAGGCGGTCAAGGACGCCCGTCGGGGCAAGCTGTTCGCCAAGCTGATCAAGACGATCGAGGTGGCGGCGAAGACCGGCGGCGGCGACCCCGCTGGCAACCCGACGCTCGCGGACGCGATCGCGAAGGCGAAGTCGCAGTCGGTGCCGAACGAGAACATCGACCGCGCCGTCAAGCGCGGCTCCGGTGAGCTCGGGGACTCCGTGAACTACGAGTCGATCACCTACGAGGCGTACGGCCCGAACGGTGTCGCGGTCATGGTCGAGTGCCTGACCGACAACCGGAACCGGGCCGCCTCTGACGTCCGGGTGGCCATCACCCGCAACGGCGGCACGGTCGCCGACCCGGGCTCGGTCGCCTACCTGTTCAACCGCAAGGGCGTCCTGCTGGTCACCAAGACCAAGGACCTGACCGAGGACGACGTGCTGGTGGCGGTGCTCGACGCCGGCGCCGACGAGGTCAACGATCTCGGCGAGGCGTTCGAGGTCATCTCCGAGGCCACCGATCTGCACGCGGTCCGGGTCGCGGCGACCGACGCCGGCCTGGCGATCGACTCGGCGGACATCTCGTGGCTGCCGAGCGTCAGCGTGCCGCTGGAGGCCGAGCCGGCCCGCAAGGTGCTCAAGCTCGTCGACGCGCTGGAGGACCTGGACGACGTCCAGTCCGTCTGGTTCAACGCCGACATCTCGGACGAGATCATGGAGCTCGTGGCCGGCTAGCCGCGTGTCGCGGATGTCCTGATGCGCCCCCCTCCTAGACTCCGAACAGGCGTTCGTGCCGGCGTACCGTGTTCGCTGACCTTCGGTCAGCTTCCCGGTGGCCGTGATGTCCGCCCGGGGGCCGACCCCCGGACCCCCGGTGTCGAGCTTCGCTCGACCGAGGGGTCCGGCGTTGTCTGTCCTGGCGGTGAAATCGGCAGCCGAGGAGCTGGGCGGTCATGCGGGTAATGGGGGTCGACCCCGGGCTGACGAGGTGTGGGCTCGGGGTCGTCGAGGGCGGCGGCGCCGGGCGGCGGGCGACGCTCGTCGAGGTGGGCGTCGTGCGCACCCCGGCCGCCGAGGACGTGGCCATCCGGCTGCGGGACATCTCGGTGCAGATCGACCTGTGGCTCGACCGGCACCGGCCCGATGCGGTCGCGGTGGAGCGCGTGTTCAGCCAGGCCAACGTGCGCACGGTCATGGGCACCGCCCAGGTCGGTGCCGTCGCCATCGTGCTCGCGGCGCGCCGGGGCCTGCCGGTCGCGCTCTACACGCCCAGCGAGGTCAAGGCCGCCGTCACCGGCAGCGGCCGCGCGGACAAGGCCCAGGTGACCTTCATGATCTCCAAGCTGCTCGACCTGGACACCCCGCCGAAACCGGCCGACGCAGCGGACGCGCTCGCCCTCGCGCTGTGCCACGTCTGGCGTGGCCCCGGGCTCGCGCGGGTGCGGGCTGCCGTCGCAGGCGGGGGGACGTCGGCATGATCGCGTCGGTCGCGGGGACGGTGCTGTCGGTGTCGCCGACGGCGGCCGTCGTCGAGGTCGGCGGGGTCGGGCTGCTGGTCCAGTGCACCCCGGCGACGCTGGCCGGCCTGGCCGTCGGCGAGCCGGCCCGGCTGGCGACCGCGCTGGTGGTCCGGGAGACCGAGCTGACCCTCTACGGCTTCGCCGACGCGGACGAGCGCGATGTCTACGAGACCCTGCAGGGCGCGGCCGGCGTCGGCCCCAAGCTCGCCCAGGCGGTGCTGGGTGTGCTCGCCCCGGACGAGGTGCGCCGGGCAGTCGCTGACGAGGACCTGGCGGCGCTGACGCGGGTCCCCGGCGTCGGGCGCAAGGGTGCCCAGCGCATCGTGCTCGACCTCAAGGACAAGCTCGGCCCGCCCGTCGGTGGCGCGCCGACACGCCAGGCCGCCGGGGGCCGGGTCCTGCCGGCGCCGCGCACGGCCCCCGAGCAGGTCGCGGACGCGCTGGGCGGGCTCGGATACTCGACCCGGGAGGCCGAGGACGCCGTGGCGGCGGTGCTGGCCGGCGACGACACCGACACCGACGACGTGTCAGCACTGCTGCGCGCCGCGCTGGCCTTCCTGCGGCCGCGGTAGCCGGGACCGAGAGCTGACAGGTGGCGCGGATGGGTGAGGACGGGCTGGTCGCCGCGGCGGCCACCGCCGAGGAGCGTGCCTTCGAGGCGGGGCTGCGCCCGCGGACGCTGGCGGAGTTCGTCGGCCAGCGCAAGGCCAGGGAGCAGCTTTCGATCATGCTGGCCGGGGCGCGCGGGCGCGGCCGGCCTCCGGACCACGTACTGCTGTCCGGGCCGCCGGGGCTCGGCAAGACCAGCCTCGCGATGATCATTGCCCAGGAGCTGGCGGTGCCGTTGCGGCTGACCAGTGGCCCCGCGATCGAGCGTGCCGGCGACCTGGTCGCGATCCTCACCTCGCTCGGCCCCGGCGAGGTGCTGTTCATCGACGAGATCCACCGGATTGCCCGGCCGGCCGAGGAGCTGCTCTACTCGGCGATGGAGGACTTCCGGGTCGACGTGGTGCTCGGAAAGGGACCCGGTGCGACCGCGATCCCGCTCGACGTGGCGCCGTTCACCCTCGTCGGTGCCACCACCCGCGCCGGCCTGCTGACCGGGCCGATGCGCGACCGGTTCGGCTTCACCGCGCATCTGGACTTCTACGACCCCGACGAGCTCGTCGCGGTTCTGGCCCGCTCGGCCCGGCTGCTGGGGGTGGAGCTCACGCCGGAGGGTGCGACCGAGGTGGCGGGGCGTTCCCGGGGGACCCCCCGGATCGCCAACCGCCTGCTGCGCCGGGTTCGTGACTACGCCGAGGTGCGCGCCGACGGGGTCGTCACCCTCGACGTCGCGCAGGCCGCGCTGCGGGTGTACGACGTGGACCCGCTCGGCCTCGACCGGCTGGACCGCGCGGTGCTCACGGCCCTCGTGAAGCGCTTCGGCGGCGGGCCGGTCGGGCTCACCACGCTGGCCGTGTCGGTCGGGGAGGAGCCGGAGACCGTCGAGGACGTCGCCGAGCCGTTCCTGCTGCGGGCCGGCCTGCTGGTGCGGACCTCGCGCGGGCGGGTGGCCACGCCGGCCGCCTTCACCCACCTCGGCTTCGACCCGCCGGACCAGGAACTCGGCCGGTCACAGGTGCCGCCGGCCCAGGCGGCGCTCTTCTCTCAACCGGGATTCCAGTCAGAACCGGGTTTCCGGGCGGAGGCCAGGCCGGAAAGCTGAGGAGTGGCGCAGACTGACCGGGGTCGGCGGTCCGACGGAAGTCCCTGTGGACGGACACCGCTCGTCCACAGAGCGCCGTGCGATCCTGACACGCGGCGCATCCGGGCACACGCTATGAGCACAGATCGTCGGGCGCTCGCGATCGGAGCACTCGCTGTGACCGTACGGATGTCATCCCGCTGGCCGAGACCCGGCCGCCGGAGCGGCAACAGGGCCGACCCAATGGCGAAACCGGCGCGTCTTGGTGCCCTCCCGTCGAGTCCCGTGGCCTGATACGTACGATCGGCCGCGACACCGAGGAGGAACAGGACGTGCAACCAATCGCGGCCGCGGCGATCGCGGCCAACAACGAGGCCGCCAGCAAGTCGGGTGGCGGCTTCGGGAGCTGGCTGCTCCCGCTCCTGATCGTCCTGGTCGGGGTCTACTTCTTCACGATGCAGCGTCGGCGCCAGCGCGCGACTCAGAGCGAGCAGTCGAAGCTCGGCCCTGGCACGCTCGTCATGACGCGCAGTGGCCTCTACGGGACGATCGTCGAGACCGACGGCGAGGACATCCTGCTGGAGATCGCGCCGGACGTGGTCTGCCGGTTCAACCGCGGCGCGATCGGCCGGGTCATCAGCTCCCCGGACACCCCCGGTGTCCCGGAGGAGGACACCCCGGTGTCGTTCGAGAAGGACGCTGAAACGCCGGCGGACGAGACGACCGCCGATGAGACGCCGGCCGACGAACCGGCCGCCGCCCCTGAGGCGCCTGAGGCCAGCCAGCCGCCGAAGAAGGAACTGTAGGCGCGGCCCACGCCGTCATCCCTTCGCGTGTGAAGCGGCCCTGCCGTGGGCGGCGCGTTGGAATCGGCTCACCAGAGCTTCGTGGATAGAACGACTCTTCGGGCCCTCGCGGGGCGACGGAACGTCTCAACGCCTGCGCCCGTCGGATAGTTTGGCTCCGGTCGGGATCATCCGATCCGGTGGGCAGAAGGGAAATCCGTTGGCACGACGGTCGACGCGAACGCGGGAGACCCGTTCGTCATGGCTCCGGCTGGGGTTCCTGGCCGGTGTGCTCGCGGTGCTCTACGCGATCATGGCTCTAACCGGGACGTTCACGCCTCGGCTCGGCCTGGACCTGCAGGGCGGCACGAGCGTCATCCTCACGCCGCGCGCGACGCAGGCGGGCCAGAAGGTCAACGGCGGCGCGGTCGACAAGGCGGTCGACATCATCCGCCAGCGGGTCGACGGCCTCGGTGTCGCGGAGTCCGAGGTCAAGCGCAACGGCAACCAGATCGAGATCTCGGTGCCCGGTCGCGGCCGCTCCGACGTGGTGAACCTCGTCGGCCAGACCGCCGAGCTGCGCTTCCGGACGGTTTACACCTCCGGTGCCGGCACGGCGGTCGTCGCGTCCCCGACGGCCACCGCCTCGGTCGCCCCGGCCGCGGCGGCCGGCGGGGGCGGCCCCCGCCCCCCGGGGGGGGCCCCCCCCCCCCCCGCCGGCCCGCCCCCCCCCGCCCCCCCCGCGCCCACCCCCCG
>NZ_JADWYX010000004.1:0-123726 GCF_016786355.1 Frankia sp. AgB1.9 | reverse complement strand
CGACCACCCCGGCCAGCCCGAAGCCCACGGCCGGTGGCGCCGCGACTCCGACCGCCAGCGCCACCTCGACGGCGCGGGCTGACGCGGTCGGCTCGGCGCTGCTGGCCGCGGGCGCCACGACGCCTACGCCGACCAAGGCCCCGACACCGGCCGCGTCGGCGAGCACCGCCGCGGCAGCGACGGCCTCGCCCACGCCGACGGCGACCGCCAGCCCGTCGGCGAGCGCGGCGACGCCGCCCGCCGACGTGCAGAAGAAGTACGACGCGCTGGTCTGCCCCGAGAAGGTGCACACCACGGACGCCCCCGCTGACTGGACCGCCGCCTGCTCCAAGGACAACACCACCAAGTACCTGCTGATGCCGGCGTCCGTCATCGGAACGGACGTCAAGACCGCCCAGGCGCAGCTGCAGACCACAGGCGGCACCGCGAACGTCTCCACCGGCCAGTGGGTCGTCTCCGTCAGCTTCACCGGCTCCGGCCAGAAGAAGTTCACCAAGCTGACCGAGGACACGATCAACAAGCCGGTGGCGATCGTCCTCGACGGTGTCGTCCAGTCGGCGCCGGTCACCAACGAGCGCATCCCCGGCGATGCGAGCATCTCCGGCAGCTTCAACCAGTCGTCCGCCGAGGACCTGGCGAACGTCCTGAAGTACGGCGCGCTCCCGTTGGCGTTCGAGAAGTCGCAGGCGGAGTCCATCTCTCCGACGCTCGGCCACAGCGAGCTGCGCGGCGGCCTGCTCGCGCTCGTCATCGGCCTCGGGCTGGTCATCCTGTACTCGTTCTTCTACTACCGGCTGCTGGGCGTGGTCGTGATCGCGTCGCTCGCGGTCAGCGGCCTGCTGGTCTACGCCACGGTCTGCCTGCTCGGATCGGCCATCGGCTTCACCCTGACGCTCGCCGGCATCGCCGGCCTCATCCTGTCCGTCGGTGTCACCGCCGACTCGTTCGTCGTCTACTTCGAACGGATCAAGGACGAGGTTCGGGAGGGCCGGACGATCGGCCACGCGGTCGAGCGGGCCTGGCCGGCGGCCCGGCGCACCATCCTGTCCGCGGACACGGTCTCGTTCCTGGCCGCGGCGGTCCTCTACATCGTGTCCATCGGCTCGGTCCGCGGCTTCGCGTTCACCCTCGGCCTGTCGACCCTGTCCGACGTGGTGCTCGTGTTCATCTTCACCCGGCCGCTCGTGACGCTGCTGGTCCGGCTGCGGCTGTTCACGTCGCCGCGGTGGTCGGGCCTGAACCCGTCGAACCGGGGCGGGCCGCTGGCGGCAGCGCGGCCTCGGCTCGCCCGGCGGGCGGCACCGGCCGACGGGCCCGGATCGCCACCTGAGACCGCGACCGCGCGGGTCGGCCGGTCAACCGGACAGAAGCGGGAGTCCTGAGAGATGTCTTCGCCGATCACCCGGTTCCTGCGCGGCCAACACGCCTTCGACTTCATCGGCCGACGCCGGGTCTGGTACATCATCTCGGGCGTACTGCTCACGATCTGCGTCCTCAGCATGGTCGTGCGGGGCTTCTCGCTGGGCATCGACTTCTCCGGCGGCGCGGTCTTCCAGTTCCCGACCAAGGGCCACTCGATCGAGGACGCCCGCGGCGCTCTGCACCAGGCTGGCGTCAACGCGGATGACGCGGTCATCCAGGAGCTGCAGACCAGCAAGCAGCTGCGGGTGCAGACCCCGGTTCTCACCGACGTCCAGACGACCAAGGTGACGACCGCGATCGAGAAGGACTTCGGAGTGAAGTCCAACGAGATCGACATCTCGACGGTCGGCGCCTCGTGGGGTTCGACCATCACCAACAAGGCCATCGAAGGTCTTGTGATCTTCCTGGTCCTGGTGATGGTGTACCTGTCCGTCCGGTTCGAGTGGAAGATGGCGGCCGCCGCGATGGCGGCGCTGGTCCACGACCTGGTGGTGACGCTCGGCGTCTACTCGCTGATCGGGTTCGAGGTCACCCCGGACACGGTCATCGCCGTGCTGGCCATCCTCGGTTTCTCGCTGTACGACACCGTCGTCGTGTTCGACCGGATTCGCGAGAACACGGCCGGCATGGCGACCTCCAGCAAGCGCACCTACGCCGAGGCCACGAACGACTCGCTCAACGAGACCCTGATCCGGTCGCTGAACACCTCGTTCATCGCGCTGATCCCGGTCGCGTCCCTGTTGTTCGTCGGCGCCGGGCTGCTGGGCGCCGGCACGCTGAAGGACCTGGCGCTGGCCCAGTTCGTCGGCATCGCCTCCGGTACCTACTCGTCGATCTTCATCGCCGCGCCGCTGCTGGTCGACTTCAAGCAGCCCGAGCAGGCGGTCAAGGCCCTCGACGCCCGGGTCACCCGGGCCAGGACGAACGCCGCCCGCTCCGCCTCCGCCGAGACGGCCAAGGCCGGGTCGGGGTCGGCGCCGGGCGGGCGATCCCAGGCCTACACCGTCGCGTACGCCACCGACGGGCCTGAGGTGGGCGACGACCGAACGCCGGCGCCGGCCGGGGCGCCCCCCCGGCCGCCGGGGACCCGACCCGCCGCCGGGCCCGGGCCCCCCCCCGCGCGCGGGGGGGGTGCCCCCCCCGCCCCGGGGCGCGGCGGGCGCCCCCCCGGCGGGGGCGGCCCCCCCCCCGGGGGGGGGGCGGCGGCCCCCCCGCGGCGCGCCGAAGCGGCGGACACGGCCGCTCCGGCGGCAGGAAGCGGCGGTAAGAAGGCGCCATGACGAGCATCGACACCCCACAGGACGCGGCACTGGCCGCGGCCACCGAGGCGCTGCGCACCCACGTGCGCGACATCCACGACTTCCCGCAGCCCGGCGTCGTGTTCAAGGACATCACCCCGCTCCTGGCCACCCCGGCCGCGTTCGGAACCGTCATCGGGGCGCTCGCCGAGACCGCCCGGCGGGTCGGCGCGACCGTCGTCGCCGGGATCGAGGCCCGTGGCTTCCTGCTGGCCGCGCCGGTCGCGGACCGGTTGGGCGCCGGGATCGTGCCGATCCGCAAGCAGGGCAAGCTCCCCGGCCGTACCGTCGCCGAGTCCTACGCGCTGGAGTACGGCACGGCCACGCTGGAGATCCACCATGACGCGGTCGGCCCGGGGGACCGGGTGCTCATCGTCGACGACGTGCTCGCCACCGGTGGCACCGCCGCCGCGGCGGCCAACCTGGTCCGGCACGGCGGCGCCGAGGTCCTCGGCCTCGCCGTCCTGATGGAGCTCACGTTCCTCGGCGGCCGCGAGCGGATCCCGTCACTGGATGTGACCGCCCTGCTGGCGATCTGACCGTCGCTCGCCGGCTCCTCCGCATCCGCCCGGTTCACGGGAGAAGCGAGGAGTGACTGCCTGCGGCCGGTCGAGGCGAGCTGCCCGGGGGAGCGTCGGCAGGATTCGGGCCGGCACTCCGCGCGATCAGCCGGGCGGTTCCGGCTCGCCGGGCAGTCATAAGACCCCTGGCCGTGGGCAGAACTGAGCCGGCAGGCCGGTCTGGCCATGGGGATCACACCGCGAGGGCCCGGGTTGCGGAAGGACCGCGGCTAACCCAGCGTTAGTCTCGAAGTCATACTTTCCGGCAGGAGCAACTCGTGCCCGACGCAGTCCCGGTGACCACCGGCGCCACGCTCCCGGCGTCCGGGCCCCCCAAGGGCCCGGCGCCGGAGCGGCGTCGTGTGCCGTCCGGGAGCTCCGCCGGCGCCGGCGTGGGCGGGACAACCGCCGCGCGGCGCGAGGAGGCGGCCGAGCCGGGACTCGGGGGCACCGAGCCCAGTCTGGACACCCCGGCGAACGGCGGGAAGGCGCTGGTCACCCCGCCGGACGACGGCTCCGGCGGAGGCATCCCAGACACCGTCGCGGACGCTGCGCCCACCCCGGAGTCGCCCGGCACGGGCAACGGCGCAGGGGGCCCCTCGGTCGTCGCCATCGGCGGTGGCCTGCTCGCCCACGGCGGTGTGCTCGCCGTCGGCCGGCTGGCCGGGCCGGGGGAGCTGCCCGAGGACGGTTCCCCGGTGCCCCCGCGGCTGGGCCACGAGTCGCCACCGGTGCCCCGGCGGCTGCGGGCCCGGCTGTCCCGGCTGTCGGCGCACCGCGCGACCCCGCCGTCGGCGCTCGACCCGGTGATCCGCGGCGTGGTCGCCAACCACCCGAAGGCCGATATCGGCCCGGTCCAGCTGGCCTTCCAGGTCGCCGACGCCGCGCACGCCGGCCAGGTCCGGGCCTCCGGCCACCCCTACATCACGCATCCGATCGCCGTCGCCGGCATCCTCGCCGACCTGGGCATGGACGTCCCCACGCTGTGCGCCGCGCTGCTGCACGACACGCTTGAGGAGACGACGCTCACCGTCGAGCAGATCCGCGAGCAGTTCGGCGACCAGGTCGCGCTCATCGTCGACGCGGTCAGCCGGCTCCAGAAGGTCAACGCCGGCGAGATGGCGCAGGCGGAGATGATCCGCCGGATGGTGATCGCGATGGCCCGCGACCCGCGCGCGCTGGTCGTCAAGCTCGCCGACCGGCTGCACAACATGCGCACGCTGCGTTTCCTGCCCGAGCACCGCCAGGAGCGCAAGGCCCGCCAGACCCTCGAGGTCTACGCGCCGCTGGCGCACCGGCTCGGGATGAACTCGCTGAAGTGGGAGCTGGAGGACCTCTCGTTCGCCGCGCTCTACCCGAAGCGCTACGACGAGATCGTCCGGCTCGTCGCCGACCGGGCGCCCAGCCGGGACGTCTACCTCGACGACGTCACCGCGCACGTGCAGAGCTATCTGGCCGCGGCGGGGATCGAGTCGGTCGTCTCCGGCCGGCCCAAGCACTACTACTCGATCTACCAGAAGATGGTCGTGCGCGGCCGGTCCTTCGACGACATCTACGACCTGGTCGGCATCCGGGTGCTGGTCGACTCGGTCCGGGACTGCTACGCGGCGCTGGGCACCGTCCACGCGAACTGGAAGCCGATCCCGGGCCGGTTCAAGGACTACATCGCGATGCCCAAGTACAACATGTACCAGTCGCTGCACACGACGGTGATCGGCCCGGAGGGCAAGCCGGTCGAGCTGCAGATCCGCACGCACGGCATGCACAACCGGGCCGAGTACGGCATCGCCGCCCACTGGAAGTACAAGGAGGACGGCCGTACCGCCAGCCGCCGCCGGGCCGCCGACCCGGACCTGACCAGCTGGCTGCGCCAGATCCTCGACTGGCAGCGCGAGTCCGCGGACCCGGGTGAGTTCCTCGACAGCCTGCGGTTCGAGGCGCCGGCCGACGAGGTCTTCGTGTTCACCCCGAAGGGCGACGTCATCCCGCTGCCCGCAGGGTCGACCCCGGTCGACTTCGCCTACGCGGTGCACACCGACGTCGGCAACCAGTGCGTCGGCGCGCGGATCAACGGCCGGCTCGTCGCCCTCGACACCGCGCTCGACAACGGCGACACCGTCGAGGTCTTCACGTCACGGGCGCAGTCCGCCGGCCCGAGCGAGGACTGGCTGACCTTCGTCCGCTCGTCCCGGGCCCGCTCGAAGATCCGCCAGTGGCACGCGCGAGAGCGGCGGGAGGACGCCGTCGTCGCCGGCCGGGACGCCATCGCGCGCACGCTGCGCCGCCACGGCCTGCCGCTGACCAGGCTGATGACCGGCGAGGGCCTGCTCACCCTGGCCAAGGAGCTCGGCTACTCCGACGTCAGCGCGCTGTACGCCGGCGTGGGCGAGAACAACATCAGCGCGCAGGCGGTCGTCAACCGGCTGCTGAGCGCGATGGGAAGCCCGGAGGCGACCGAGGAGGACGTCGCCGACGTCGTCCTGCCGATCCGCCCGCTGCGCCGCTCCACCGGCGACCCGGGCGTGCTGGTCTCCGGGACCGCCGACATCTGGGTGAAGCTGGCCCGGTGCTGCACGCCGATGCCGGGCGACGAGATCGCCGGGCTGGTGACCAGGGGCCGGGGCGTGTCGGTGCACCGCGCGGACTGCACCAACGTCGGCGAGGTCAGCTCGACGTCGGCGGACCGTTTCGTCGACGTCGAGTGGGCGCCGTCGTCAGGCTCGGTGTTCCTGGTGGTCATCCAGGTCGAGGCGATGGACCGGGCGAAGCTGCTCTCGGACGTCACCCGGGTGCTGTCCGACCACCACGTCAACATCCTGTCCGCGTCGGTGACCACGAACCGCGAGCAGGTGGCGATCAGCCGCTTCACCTTCGAGATGGGGGACGCCAAGCACCTCGGCCAGGTTCTGGCCGCGGTCCGGCGGATCGACGGTGTCTACGACTGTTTCCGTGTCACGTCTGGCGTACAGGGCTAGGCGGGCCGTGACCGAGGGAGGTGCGATGACGATGAAACTGTCTCGTCGCGCCTCCTTCGGTCTTTAGGAAAGACGGAGGGCGGGGGCGCGATGGACGCTGGGGCGCGGGCAGCACTGCCAGCCGGTGGCAGTCTGTCCCCGGACGTCGCGGCCCAGCAGGCCGTCGGTGACGAGGCCCGTCCGCTCGGCGCTGCCCGGACGGCCAGCCACCGGCTCGCCCACCTCGCCCGACGGGTCGCCTCGTCCCGGGGCGGCCAGATCCCGCCGGAGCTGCGCGGCATCGTCGAGGCGCACCGCGACTTCCACCCGAGGGCCGAGATCGGCGTGGTCGTCGAGGCCTATCGGGCCGCCGAGCGGTACCACCACGGCCAGATGCGCCGCAGCGGTGATCCGTACATCGTCCATCCGCTGGGCGTCGCCGAGATCCTCGCCGAGCTCGGCGTCGACACCACGACGCTGATGGCGAGCCTGCTGCACGACACCGTCGAGGACACCGGCGCGACGCTCGAGGCGCTGGCCGACGAGTTCGGCACCGAGGTCGCGAACCTGGTCGACGGCGTCACCAAGCTGGACAAGATGCGTTTCGGCGACGCCGCCGAGGCCGAGACGCTGCGCAAGCTGATCGTGGCGCTGGCCAAGGACTACCGGGTGCTGGTCATCAAGATCGCGGACCGGCTGCACAACATGCGCACGCTGGAGTTCATGTCGCCGCCCAAGCAGGCCAAGATCTCCCAGGTCACGCTGGAGATCCTCGCGCCGCTGGCGCATCGCCTCGGGGTCAGCGTGATCAAGCGCGAGCTGGAGGACCGGGCGTTCGCCGTCCTCGACCCGGACCAGTACCGCCGCACCCAGGAGCTCGTCGACGACCTCACCGCCGCCGAGCGGGAGAGCGGCCAGCTGGCGTCGGTCGTCTCCCGACTGCGGGCCGGGCTCGGCGAGGCGAAGATCAACGGCGAGGTGTCCGTCCGCCTGAGCCACCTGTTCTCGATCTACAAGCGGGCCCAGGACCGGGGCCGGCCGCCGCGGGACTACTACGACGTCGTCCGGGTGCTGGTGCTGGTCGAGGACGTCCGGGACTGCTACGCCGCCCTCGGGGTGATCCACGGCCTCTGGCGCCCGGTACCCGGCCGGTTGCGCGACTTCGTCGCCACCCCGAAGTTCAACATGTACCAGTCGCTGCACACCACGGTCACCGACGGTACCGGGCACGCGGTCGACATCCAGATCCGCACCCCGCAGATGCACGTCCTGGCCGAGACCGGCATCGTCGCCCGCCCGGTCGGCGAGAGCGCGGACGGCGCCCGCCTGGAGGGCCTGTCGTGGCTGCACAGCCTGCTGGACTGGGAGGGCGACGCGAAGGACCCCGGCGAGTTCCTGGAGTCGCTGTCCAGCGACCTGGACTCGGACGAGGTGCTGGCCTTCACCCCCAAGGGCAAGGCGATCGCGCTGCCGGCCCGGTCGTCTCCGGTCGACGTGGCCTACGCGGTGCACACCGACGTCGGCCACCGGGCGGTCGGCGCCCGCGTCAACGGCCGCCTGGTGCCGCTGCACACCCGGCTGCGCAACGGTGACGTGGTCGAGATCCTCACCTCGAACCTGCCTCACGCCGGGCCGTCGGAGGACTGGCTGTCGTTCGTGAAGACGGCGCGCGCCCGGGTGCGCATCCGCCGCCGCCTCGCCCGCGGCCGGCGTGAGCCCGTCGACTCCTCCAGTGGCGGCCGGCACAGCCCGGCGCCGGAGGCCGTCGTCCCGGAGGGTGCCGCGCCCGCGCGGCGCCCGGACGAGGCCCTGGCGGCCGCTACGGTGGCGCCCACGGCACCGGAGGCGCCCGTCGAGACGAGCGGGCAGCCGGCTGGCTCCGCCGCCGTAAATGGCTCCAGCACGCGGGCGCAGGCCCGTGCCGCCGCCTCTGGTGCCCTCGCCCCGACGGGGCCCGTGGTGGGCTCCCGGGACGCGACCCCGGGCGCCGGTGGCGGGCCGGTGGCGACCCCGTTCGGCGACCGGCCCACGAGCACGGCCTCCCGGCCGGTGGCGGACGACGCGGCGGGACGCAGCGACGCGGCGGGACGGAGCGAGCCGGTGGCGGCGACCTCGGCCTCCGCTACCGAGGCGGTCCCGGCGGGTGCACCGGCCCAGCCGGCCACGGTCGGCGTCGTGGCCCCCAGCCTGGCGGACCTGGCGCTCGCGGGCGCCGAGCCGGCCACGGAAGCCGACCTCGCCGTCGCCGGCGTGGCGGCGGCGCCCGGCTCCGGTGGCGCGTCCCCGGCACGGTCCGCGCCGGGCTCGGGTGGGCGCCGGTCGCGGCCGGCCCCGGCCCCCCCGGTGGAGGGCCGACGGCCGACGCCGGCCTGGGCGGGTGTGGCGTCGTTGGACGGGCGGCCGGACGCCCCGGTGCGGATCGCCCGCTGCTGCCTGCCGCTACCGGGCGACGAGCTCATCGGCTTTGTCACGCATCACGGCGCTCACCACCAGGCCGTGACGCTGCACCGCCAGGAGTGCGCGAACGCCCGGCCGGGCGGGACGGCGGCGCCGTTGCGGGAGCCGGTGGGCGTGCTGCACTGGGAGGTGCCGCCGGCGCACGCCTTCCCGGCGGAGATCGCCGTCGAGGCGTTCGACCGGTACGGGCTGCTCGCGGACATCACCGAGGTGCTCTCGGACACCGCGGCCGGACTGCGGGCCGCGTCGACCTCGACCTCCGAGGACCGGGTGGCGCACGCCCGGTTCACCGTCGAGGTGACCGGTCCGCGCCAGCTCGACGCTGTCCTGGCCGCCGTGCGCGGGGTCGGCGGCGTCTACGACTGTTATCGGGCCTGTCAGACCGCGTCGTAGTCCTCGCCCGGTAACGCGGCCCGCGATCGGGCGTTTGTCGTGAACCAGTGGTCTCGCCGCGGTCGGGCGCAATTGCATATGCACGGGCGAATTACGACCGCGAGTCTGTCGCGGTGGGCGGAGCCGGTTTCGGTTGGCGCGCATTGTCCGACAGGTCGGAATTCCGGCCTCGGAATCCGAGTCTGGTGGCGAACCGGCCGGCCGCCAACCAGGAAATGTCAGCCGGTCGGCCGTCGACCAGGTCGCCGGGCGTCGATTCCCGCGGCCAGGGCGCTTGCGGTGGGGCTCAGGCGAGCACGCGCAGCTGCTCGTCGAGGTCGCGGACCGGCTGCGAGGACTGCCACGGCACCAGCCGCTCGCGGACCCGCTGCACCCGCGCGAAGCCGAGTGAGAAGTCCGTCTGGGCGACGACCGCCAGCGCGTCGGCGGCGAACCGGCAGGCCGCGTCGATGTCACGCCGGGCCAGGTGCACGTCGGCGATGTCACCGAGCAGCAGTGAGCGCTTCTTGGTCGCCGCCGGCCCGGCGGCGCGCAGCGCCTCGATCGCCGCGGCGTAGGCCGCCGTCGGCCGGCGCAGCCGCGTGAACGTCGTGACCCGCAGGCCGTCCAGGCGGCCACGGTCGAAGAAGCCGGTCCAGACCCGGTCGTCGGTCGGTTCCGCCTTGTCGAACGACTCCTGCGCCCGGTCGAGCGCGGCCATGGCGGCCCGGCCGTCGCCGCGGGCGGCCTGCTCCTCGGCCTCCCGGGCGGCCAGCCAAGCCCTGGTCAGCGGGCTCGCGTTGGCGCCGATCCGCCGCTGCGCCTCGGCGAGCAGGGCGCAGGCCTGGTCGTGGCGGCCGGCGCCGCCCGGCTGGTAGCTCTCGTAGCCGAGCACGCAGGCCCACAGCGCCGGGTCGTCGGCCTCGCGGGCCGCCTCGATCGCCACCCGGTAGTACGCCAGCGCGGAGGCGTTGTCGCCCAGGTCGAACGCGAGCCAGCCGGCGAGCGCCGCGGTCTCGCCCGCGGTGCTGGCCAGCTGGCGGCGGGCCGGCGATCGGGTCGTCGACTCGAGCAGCTGGGCCAGCGTGGCGAGGTGGCCGGTGACCCGGCCCATCAGGGTGCGCGCGGGCACCCGTTCCTCCAGGCCGAAGAGGCCGGCGGTGTGCTGGGAAAGCTGGTGGGCCAGCTCCGGGGTGACCGGGCTGCGCTGGCGCAACGCCGCGGACAGCCGGTCCCACGGAGACTCGTCGCTCGCGCCGGCCGCCGCGGCGACCGGCCCCGCGGCGCCGCTCGCGGCCACCATGCGCAGGAAGTCGCGCCGTTCGGCCGGGACGCCGCGCAGGTCGGTCGACTCGTCCGTGCCAAGGCCAATGGACGGAACACCGTCGACCGAAATTCCGGGAAGGCCGGCCAGCATATTTCCGGCCAACGATTCCACGCAGTCGGCCATGACCGGGAATGCGGGCGGCATTCCGATCGAGGCCATTCCCGTCATCGGGTCGTCCTCGATGAAACCGAGTTCGGCGGACGAGCGGTGGAAAAGCGCGCGCAGGAGCCGCTGATAACGCAGGCTCGGCTTCTTGTCGCCCTTTTCCCACTTGCAGATCATGTTGCCGGTGACGCCGGCCTCGCGGCCCTCGTGGAGCACCGCGAAACGGCGCAGCTCGACGGCGAGGCGTTCCTGCGACCAGCCCTTCTCCTCCCGGCACAGCCGCAGCCGGCCGTTCGGGGTCCGGCCGGAGCCGGAGCCGGAGTCCGGCGCGAGGTCCACGTCGGCCGGTGGCCTGGCCGCGGGTGGGGTGTGACCAGCGCCACTACCGCCGATGCCGCGAGGGTGGGCGGCGACACGGCCGTGGTCGCCGGGGGCGCCGGCCAGGCCGCGGCGTGCGGGCACCGTCGCCGGACGGATCGCGCCCGCGCGCGCCGCAGCCCCGAGCGATATCGGCATGGCCAACCTCCAGTCAGCGCTGCTCCGCCGCTTTCCGCTGAACGCGTCCGCCTATTCAGCGCCGGCCGCGGTGAGGGCATCGGAATCCGTGCTGACTCCGGCCCGACCCGGGCTGGCGGCGAAGGGTGACAGGGATCAGGGTAGCCGGTCGCTGTGACGGATATGGGTAGTGCCCCGACGTACTTGTTCACCGTCCGTGCAGAGCCTGGTTTGCGGGAACGGAAGGTCGCAGCTCGCGCGGCCCCTCGAAACTCGTCGCGTGGCACGGGCGTGGCGCCAGGTAATCGCAGGTGCATCGGGACGTGCAACTGGTCGCCACAACGGCCGTGCCCCCTACCGTGCGGATCTGGCATGACCGTTCGCGAGCGCGCCGGAAACCGCAGATCGCGATCACGGGTTCGAAATTATTGTGCTCCGCGTGGGTAACCATTGGCCTTGGGAAGGGGTGGCTGGCCGTGACGGGGGAGGAAAGCACCCGGCGGCACGCGGTCGGGCGGACGGGCCAACGGGGCCGGTTGTCGGTGCCGCCTCATAGAGTCAGCAACCGTGAGCGTCAGCCCCCAACAACTTCGGCCCCACCAGCTCGGCGCCCCGCCGGTTCCTGACCCGAGCCCCCCCGCCCGCCCGCTGCGGGCCTGGCAGCGAGCGGCGCTCGACCGTTACCGGGCCGCCTCGGGAGCTGGCACCCGCGATTTCCTCGCCGTCGCCACGCCGGGCGCCGGTAAGACGACCTTCGCCCTCACCGTGGCGGCCGAGCTGCTGGCCGCGGGCATCGTGACGACGATCTCCGTGGTCGCGCCGACCGAGCACCTCAAGCGGCAGTGGGCCGACGCGGCGACCGGCCTCGGCATCTCGCTCGACCCGAACTTCCGGAACTCGGCCGGCGCGACGTCGCGCGACTACACCGGCGTGGCGCTCACCTACGCCCAGGTCGCCGCGCACCCCGCGCTGCACCTGGCCCGCACGAAGGCCCGGCGCACGCTCGTCATCCTCGACGAGGTGCACCACGCGGGCGACGCGCTTTCCTGGGGTGAGGCGGTCCGGGAGGCCTTCTCCCCGGCCGCCCGCCGGCTGGCCCTCACCGGGACGCCCTTTCGCTCGGACGTCAACCCGATCCCGTTCGTCACCTATCTCCCGGGCGCCGACGGGGTGACCCGCAGCGTCTCCGACTCCTCCTACGGCTACTCCGAGGCGTTGCGCGACGGCGTCGTCCGCCCGGTGATCTTCCTGGCGTACTCCGGCGAGATGAGCTGGCGCACCAGCGCGGGCGCGGAGCTGACGGCCCGGCTCGGCGAACCGCTGACTACCGAGCAGACGGCCCACGCCTGGCGCACCGCGCTGGACCCGAAGGGCAACTGGATGCCGGCCGTCCTGGCCGCCGCGGACACCCGGCTGTCCCAGGTGCGCCGCGGCGGCATGCCGGACGCTGGCGGCCTGGTGATCGCCACCGACCACGCCAACGCCCGCGCCTACGCGGCGCTGCTGCGCCAGATCAGCGGCACCGAGGCGACTGTCGTGCTGTCGGACGACCCGACCGCGTCCGACCGGATCGAGGCGTTCCGGCGTTCCGACTCCCGG
The DNA here is from genome assembly GCF_016786355.1 of Frankia sp. AgB1.9. Lineage (GTDB taxonomy): Bacteria > Actinomycetota > Actinomycetes > Frankiales > Frankiaceae > Pseudofrankia. The sequence continues at coordinate 111,137 of NZ_JADWYX010000004.1, read as the reverse complement.
TGGATGGTCGCCGTCCGGATGGTCTCGGAGGGTGTGGACGTGCCCCGGCTCGCGGTCGGCGTCTACGCCACGTCGGTGGCGACGCCGCTGTTCTTCGCGCAGGCCGTCGGCCGGTTCGTCCGCGGCCGTGGCCGGCCCGAGACCGCGTCGGTGTTCGTGCCCAGCGTCCCGGTCCTGCTGGACCTCGCCGGCCAGATGGAGGTGCAGCGCGACCACGCGCTGGACAAGCCGCTGCGCGAGCCGGAGGGGTTCGACGACGACGCGCTGCGCGAGGCCAACCGGCGCCGCGACACCGCCGACAAGCCCGACTCGCCGTTCACCGCGCTCGAGTCGAGCGCGGAGCTGGACCGGGTCATCTTCGACGGCGGCGAGTTCGGCACCCCGGCTGCCGCCGGCTCCGCGGCGGAGGAGGACTTCCTCGGGCTACCGGGCCTGCTGGAGCCCGATCAGGTCGCGACGCTGCTGCGCCAGCGGCAGGCTTCCCAGCTCGCCGCCGAGCGCGGCCGCAAGGCGAAGGCCGGGCGGCAGGCCGAGGCCGCGAGCCCGGTGCCGGCCCAGGCCGGCCCGCAGCCGGCCGAGGAGGGCCGCCCGGTCCACGAGGTGATCGGCGAGCTGCGCCGCGAGCTCAACCGCCTGGTCGCGGCGAACAACCACCGCACCGGCCGTCCGCACGGCATGATCCACGCCGAGCTGCGCCGGAGCTGTGGCGGGCCGCCGAGCGGCCAGGCCACCGCCGCGCAGCTGCAGGCCCGGATCGACACCCTCCGCAAGTGGAACTCCTAGCGGCCGGCTCCCGCCGCGACCGGGCTCGGGCTCGATGAACGCCACAGGGCTGGTCTCCGCCGGAAGGCGGAGGCCAGCCCTGGTGGGTCAGGCTCGGTCAGCCGGTCGGGCTGGCAGACGCCTTGGCCGTGGCAGAGGCCTTGGCCGTGGCGGACGCGGTCGTCGCCGGTGTGGCGGCCGCGGGCGAGGTGGCGGTCGGCGTGGCTGCCGCCGGCTGCTCCTGGTTGATCGTGATCGAGGTGATCTGCGGCTTGGTGACCGGCTGGCCGTCGGCGCCGCCCTCGACCACGCCCGGCCCGGTGATCTTGTCGAGCACGTCGAGGCCCTGGGTGATCTGCCCGAAGACGGTGTAGCCGCCGGCCAGCGCCTTTGCGCCCTCCTCGCTCGGGTTGGCGTAGTTGATGAAGAACTGGCTGCCGTTCGTGTCGGCCCCCGCGTTCGCCATCGCGAGCACGCCGCGGTTGTAGTTCACGCCCGAGGTGTTCTCGTTCTTGTACTTGAAGCCCGGCGTCCCGTTGCCCGTCGCCGTCGGGTCACCGCACTGCAGGACGAAGATGCCGGCCTCGGGCCCGTAGGTCTCCCGGTGGCAGGTCGTGCTGTCGAAGTACTTCGCCTGCGCCAGCTGGTAGAGCGCGTGCACGGTGCACGGGGCCTTGGCCGGGTCGAGGGTGGCGACCATCGTGCCGTAGTTGGTGTTGATGGTCATCGTCGCCGGCTTGGTCGAGACCGTCGGCGCGGACGGCGGCATGGCGGCGTTCTTGGCCACGGTGCCCGAGGTGTCCTTCGTGTACACGCAGTCGCCGACCTTGGTCGTCACCGCGGGGGTCGCGCTCGCGGTCGGGGTCGGGGTGGCGCTCGCGGTGGTGCTGCCACCGCCGCCCACGGTCAGCACGACGGCCACGACCGTTCCGGCGACCACGACGGCCACGATCGCCGCGACGATCGCGAGAGTGCGCTGCCGACGGCGCCGCAGGGCGTAGCGGCGTTCCGCCTGCCGCTGCGCGCGCGCCATCTCAATCTCGCGCCGCCGCCGCGTCTTCGAGTTGCTCACCGACCGGGCCTCCCTGCCCTCCACGCACACCAGACCGTGCTCGCCCGCGATCTCCCGAAGGTCCGCCGACGCCGGGCCCAGCCTTGTGAGCGCGGCTGGGTGTTGCCTTGGCGTCGGCTTAGCGAAACCTGTGGAGGCGCTGTTTCCGGTTCGCGCCCGCACCCACTCGCCGCGCGGCCGTTCCCCGGGACGGCCGCCGCGTTCGCTGGGTCCGGCGCTTACGCGGACCGCCCGAACCTACCCGGTGGCGGATCTGGCGGATTCAGAGAGTGTCGCGCCCGCCGAGGTACGGACGCAGCACCTCGGGGACAGCCAGCGTCGCGTCGGCCTGCTGGAAGTTCTCCAGCACGGCGGCGAGCAGCCGCGGGGTCGCGACGGCCGTGTTGTTCAGCGTGTAGGCGAAGTGAATCTGGCCGTCCGCGGTCCGGTAGCGCAGGTTGGCCCGCCGGGCCTGCCAGTCCTTCAGCGACGAGCAGCTGTGCGTCTCCCGGTACATCCCGAGCGACGGGAACCAGGTGTTGATGTCGTTCATCCGGTACTTGCCGACGCCCATGTCGCCGGTGGAGCACTCGACGACCTCGTAGGCCAGGCCCAGCGCCTGGAGGATCGACTCGGCGGTGCCCAGCAGCTCAGCGTGCCAGCGGTCGGACTCGGCCAGGTCATCCGCGCACACGACGAACTGTTCGACCTTCTCGAACTGGTGGACCCGCAGCAGCCCGCGCACGTCCCGGCTCGCGCTGCCGATCTCGCGCCGGAAGCAGGTGGAGATGCCGGCGTAGCGGATCGGCAGCCGCGCGGCGTCGAGGATCTCGCCCGAGTGCAGGCCGACCAGCGCCACCTCGGCGGTGCCGGCGAGGAACGCGTCGTCGGCCGGGATCTCGTAGATCTCCGCGCGGCCCTTCGGCAGCATGCCGCTGCCGACCAACGGCGCCTCCTTGACCAGGACCGGCACCGACATCAGCTGGAAGTCCCGGCCGCGCAGCACGTCGAGGGCGTAGGAGTGCAGCGCCCGCTCCAGCAGGACCAGGTCGCCGCACAACGCGTACGCGCGCTCGCCGGCGACCCGGCGGGCGCGGGCGAACTCGGCCCAGCCACGCTTCTCGGCCAGGTCGACGTGATCGAGCGTCTCGAAGTCGAACGCCGGCGGGGTGCCCCAGGTGCGCACCACCGTGTTGGCCGACTCATCCGGCCCGACCGGCGCGCCCTCCCACGGGATGGTCGGCGTCGCCAGCATCAGCTCGGTCAGCCGCTCGCTGGTGGCGGCCTGCTGCTCGTTCAGCCGCTTGAGCTCGGCGTCGGTGTCGGCGCTCTGGGCGCGCAGCTCCTCCTTGCGCGCCGCGTCGGCCTTGGCGAACTCCTTGGCGGACGACTTGCGGCGGGACAGCGCCTGGTCCTTCGCGAACTGCAGCTCGCGGTTTTCCTGGTCGAGCTTCAGCAGCTCGTCGACGTCGAGGTCGAGCCCCTTGACGCGCACCGCCTGCTTCACCGCGTCCGGGTTGTCCCGGATGAAGCGCTTGTCGAGCATGGAGTCCCGTCGTTCCTGATCGGAGTCTGGCCGGCCGGCCCTGCCCTGAGGCAGGCCTGCTCTCGTCCGAGACGGGCGTGCCCTGGCCTGAGGCGGGTCGTCACCGGCGTGGCGGCCGTCGACCGTTCGCTATAGGTCGGTTGAAGGTCACGCTATCAGCCGGCCAGACCACGCCCGGTCCTCCGAACGCCCGCGCCGCGGATCGCGTCCAGCCTGCCTTCAGTCGTGGGGGCCTACCGGCGAGGCCGGGGTACTTGGCGAGCGTGGACGCGCAGCAGGGCGCTCCCGGCGACGGCCAGCCGGCGGGGTGTGCCGACGGCGACCCGGCGGTCCAGCACCTGGTAGTCGGCCTTCTCGATCTCGTCGAGGATGCCGCCGTAGAGGCGTGCCGCGGTCCGCACGCAGTCCCGCGACGTCGGGTGCAGCAGCCGGACCCCCGGCGCCGCGGCGCGCAGGATCTCCTTGGCCCGCCCCACCTCATGGCGCAGCAGCCGGCGGACCGCGCCGTCGACCACGCCGGTCGCCAGCCGCTCCCGGGTGACGCCGAACAGCTCCATCGACTGCCGTGGCAGGTAGACCCGGCCGCGGCGCAGGTCCTCGCCGACGTCGCGCAGGAAGTTGATCAGCTGGAACGCGGTCCCGAGGTCGCCGGCGTACGGCGCCGCGGCCGGCGAGCTGGGTTCCAGGACCGGCAGCATCTGCAGGCCGATGACGGTGCCCGAGCCGTACACGTAGGTCATCAGGTCGTCGAAGGTGTCGTAGCCGGTGATGGTCAGGTCCATCGCCATCGACGCCAGGAACGCCTCGAAGTGGTCGACCGGGATGTCCCAGCGACGGATGGTGTGGAGCACGGCCGGCAACACCGACACGTCCGACCGGTACAACGGCCGCGCCAGCGCGTCGTGGCCGCGATCGCCGCCGCCCGAGCCGGCCGGGCCCGTCGGGTCGTCGCCCGGGGCGCCCTGGCGCAGCGCGTCGATCAGCCGGCCGCCCCAGTCGGCCAGCCAGGCGGCCCGCTCGGCGGCCGGCAGCTGCGAGTCGAGGCTGTCGACGATGTCGTCCGCGTACCGGGCGAACCCGTAGAGCGCGTGCACGTACGGCCGCTTCCACGCCGGCAGCAGCAGCGTGGCCAGGTAGTACGTGCGGCCGTGCTCCGCGTTGAGCCGCCGCGCCGCCGCGTAGGAGCGGCGTAGCTCCGGGTCCGCGGCGATCGCGGCCAGCTCGGCCTCGCCACCCCGGGCAGCTGTGGTCACAGCGCCTGAGGGTACGACGGCCGGTTTACGCCGCGATGACCGATCCGGGCCGTTCAGGGGAGCCGTCGGGCGAAGGCCAGCGAGAGCGCGGCCGCGGCGAGCCCCAGCCCGAGGCTGGTCGCGACGAACTGGTCGGTGATCTCGCGGAACTCCTTGCGGTAACCGATCGAGCTGCCCAGGCCCTTGTAGATCGAGGTCAGCTCGTCCCCCGAGGTCGCCCGGTGGTGGGAGCCGCCGGTCTGCTCGGCGATCTGGCTGAGCGCCGGTTCGTTCACCGGCACCGGGATCAGCTGGCCGCCGACGTCGAGGGTGCCGTTGGGGGTGCCGTAGGCGATCGTGCTGACCGGGATGTGCGCGTCCTTGGCGGCCTGCGCGGCCTGGTTGTTCGGCCGGCCGCGGGTGGTCTCGCCGTCGGAGAGCAGCACGATCGCGGCCGGGGGCACCGCCTGCCCGCTGTTCACGAACTGGCTGCTGACCGTGTTGATCGCCGACAGGCCGGCGTAGATGCCCTCGCCGATCGCGGTCGCCGGGCCCAGCTGCAGGCCGTTGATGCCGGCCTTGACCGCGTCCCGGTCGGTGGTCGGCGGCACGAGCACCGCGGCGGTACCGGAGAACGAGACCAGCCCCAGGTTGATCTTGGGTGGGAGCTGGTCGACGAACGCCTGCGCGCCCTGCTTGGCCGCGGCCAGCCGGCTGGGGGAGATGTCGGTGGCCGCCATCGAGTTCGAGACGTCGATCGCCAGCACGATCGTCGCCCGCTCGCGCGGGACGAGCTCGGTCCTGGCCGGGCGGGCGAGCGCGAGCACCATCCCAGTCAGCGAGAGCAGCAGCAGGGCCGCCGGGACGTGCCGGCGCCACCACCGCGGCCGGATCGGCAGCACCGAGGACAGCATCGACGCGGACGCCAGGCGGGCGGCGTACCGGCCCCGGCGCAGCGACGTGACGATGTGCGCGGCGAGCAGCGCCGCGACGGCCAGCAACAGCCACAGCCAGTGGGCCGACAGGAAAGTCATGACGTCCCGCCTGTTCGGGTCGCGTTCGTCCAGGGCCGCCCGCGCCCGCCGGGGCCCTCGGGCGGCTTTTGCCCGCCGGGACGAGCGGGCCGCTCTTGCCCGCCAGGACGGAGCAGCGGCACCGTCGGCGCGGGACCGGTCCCGGGCGGCCTGCCGGTCTGCGACCGGGAGCCGCCGCGGGCGCCGGCGGAGCGCAGGGCCGCCTGCCCGCGCCGGCTGGCCGCCGCGTACCTGGCGATCTCGATCAGCCAGTCGGTGTCGGTCCGCAGCCGCAGGTGTGACGCGCCGGCGCCCCGCAGCGCCGCGGCCACGTCGTCGCGGTGGCGGGCCGCGGCCTGCTCGTAGCGGGCCCGGAAGCGGCGCGAGTGCGTGGGCAGGTCGAACAGCGCGCCGGTCTCCGGGTCGACGACCGCGAGCGGGCCGACGTTCGGCAGCGACAGCTCCAGCGGGTCGATGACCTCGATCGCCAGCAGGTCGTGCCGGCCGGCCAGCGCCCGCAGCGGGCGTTCCCAGCGCAGGTCGACGGACAGGAAGTCGGACACGACGACCACCAGCCCGCGCCGGCGCGGCGGCCGGCGCAGCGACTCGATCGCCTTCGCCAGATCCGTGCCAGCCCTGGTCCCGTCGGCGGTCCTGGCCGCGGCGGCCGTCTCGCGCCCGGGTCGCGGGGGAGGCTCAGCCGGGGTCCCGATCGTCAGCAGGGTGCGCAGCAGGGCCCGCAGGCCGGCCCGACCCGGCCGGGCCGGGATCATCCGGGTGCCGGTGTCGGTGAGCGCGACCGCGCCCATCCGGTTGCCGGTCCGCGCGGTCAGGAACCCGACCGCGCCGGTCGCCGCGATCGCGAGGTCTCGTTTCTCGCACCGGGCGCTGCCGAAGCGCTGGCTGCCGGTCAGGTCGACCAGCGCCCAGGTCTCCAGCTCCCGGTCGGCGATCAGGTCGTGCACGTGCGGGACCGTCGTACGGGCGGTGACCGCCCAGTCCATCCGCCGCACGTCGTCACCGAACTGGTACTCGCGGCTCTCGGCCTTCTCGCTGCCCTGGCCGGGCAGCAGGCCGAGGTAGTCGCCGAGCAGCAGCCCGTCGAGCCGGCGCAGCACGGTCAGCTCCAGGTGCCGCAGGGTCCGCTCGACGACCGGGTCGGTGGCCCGTACGTGCTGGCCGGCAGTCTGGGTCTGGCCGGCGCCGTTGGTCTGGCCAGCAGCTTGGGTCTGGCCGGCGCCGTCGGTCCCCGGCCCCGGGCTCATGCCGGCCGTTCCTCGTCGTACTCGGGGAAGCCGGAGCTGATGTTCGGCGCCCAGCGGCCCCGCGGGCCGATCGGGAAGCCCCCGTTGCCCTGCCGCGGCGCCACCTGCGGCGCCGGCACCCCGGCGACCACGCGGGCGGCGATCTCGTCGCTGGACAGCCCGTCGGCGAGCGCGTCGTAGGACAGCACGAGCCGGTGCGGGAGCACGTCGAGAGCGACCGCGCGCACGTCGTCGGGCACCGTGTAGTCGCGCCCGCGCAGCAGCGCCAGCGCCCGCGCGGCGGCGACCAGGCCGAGGGAGGCCCGCGGCGACGCCCCGTAGGTGAGCAGACCGGAGAGGTCGGGCAGGCCGTGCTCGGCCGGGTCACGGCTGGCCAGCACCAGCCGGACGGCGTACTCGATGATCGCGTGGTGGACGAAGACCTCGTCGGCCCGCTCCTGCAGCCGCACCAGCGTCCGCGGGTCGAGCACCCGGTCGGCGTGCGGCGGGCGGACACCCATCCGCCGGACGATCTCCAGCTCCTCGCCGGCCGTCGGGTAGGGCACGTTGACCTTCATCAGGAACCGGTCGCGCTGCGCCTCCGGCAGCGGGTACACGCCCTCGGACTCGATCGGGTTCTGCGTGGCCAGCACCAGGAACGGCACCGGCAGCCGATGGGTCACCCCGCCGAGCGAGACCTGCTTCTCGGACATGACCTCCAGCAGCGCCGACTGGACCTTCGCCGGCGCGCGGTTGATCTCGTCCGCGAGCACGAAGTTCGCGAAGATCGGCCCGAGCTCGATGTCGAACGTCTCCCGGCTCGCCCGGTACACCCGGGTGCCGACGATGTCGGAGGGAACCAGGTCGTTGGTGAACTGGATGCGCACGAAGCTGCCACCCACCACGTCCGCCAGCGTCTGCACGGCGAGCGTCTTGGCGACGCCCGGCACGCCCTCCAGCAGGCAGTGGCCGCGCGCCAGCAACGCGACCAGCATCCGTTCGACCATGTGGTCCTGGCCGACGATGACCTTCTTGACCTCGAACAGCGCGCGTTCGAGCAACGCGGCGTCGCTGGTCGTGTCCGGTGCCGCCAGCACCTCCGGCCCTTCTTCCATGGCTGCATTCTCCCAGCCCCGCCGCGAGGCCGGCGCGGAAAATCGAGGCTCGGCCACGGTCGTCCGGTTTGTTTACGGTTCCTTAAGGCGGTTACGGTTTCCTGAGGCGGTTGCGGACACCCCGGTCCGGGCCGGGCGCGCGGCGGCCGGCGCGACCCGGGCCGACCACCCGTTCCGCGGCCAGCCGCCCCGAGATCAGCACCATCGGCACCCCGACGCCCGGACGGGTGCCGCTGCCGGTGAACACCACGTTTTCCAGGCCCGGCGCGAGATTGCCCGGCCGGAACGGGCCGGTCTGCCCAAAGGTGTGTGCTGCCGCGAACGGCGCTCCGGCCGCGAGACCGCGGGCCAGCCAGTCCGCCGGCGTGGTCATCGACTCGACGGCGACCGTGGCGCCGAATTCCTCGTAGCCGTGCCGTTCCAGGGTCGCGACCACCTCGTCCCGGTAGCGCGGGCCGATGACCGACCAGTCGAGTTCAGCCCCGGCGAGCGCATTGGGCGTGGGGAACAGGACATGAAAGGCATGCCCCCCGGCCGGCGCGAGCGCCGGCTCGGTCATCGACGGGGCGCTGACCAGGAATGACGGGTCACTCATCAGCTCTCCTCGGTCGATGATCTCACTGAACGTGCGCCGCCAGGCCGCGCCGAAATGGATGGTGTGGTGCGCCGCGTCCAGCCGGTCCGCGTCCGGGTGCGCGTGCGCGCTCGCGCCGGCCAGCAGCAGGAAGCACGACGGCGAGTAGCGCAGCCGGGCCAGCCGGCGCGGCGCCACCGTGGGCGGCAGCAGCTCCCGGTAGGCGGTCGGCAGGTCCGGGTTGAGCACCACGACGTCGGCGGCGATCCGCTCGCCGGTGGAGGTGCGCACCGCCACCGCCCGGCCGCCGCTCACCTCCACCTCGGTCACCGCCGTGCCGTAGCGGAACGTCGCCCCGTGCTTGGCCGCGGCGGCGGCCATCGCCACCGGCACCGCGTGCAGGCCGCCCTCGGCGTGGAACACCCCGGCGACCGAGTCCATGTAGGAGATCACCGCGTAGACGCCCAGCGCCTGGTGCGGAGCGAGACCGGCGTACATCGCCTGGAACGAGAAGAGCCGGCGGGTCCGCGGGTCGCGCAGGTGGCTCGCGACCAGCCGGTCGAGCCGGCGGAACGCGCCGAGTGCCGCCAGCCGGGCGAGTGAGGGGCGCAGCAGGCCCAGCGGCGAGTCGAGCTGGGCGTCGATGAAGTCGCGCAGCTCGGCGCGGTAGATCGCCGTGACCGTCTCGATGAACCGCCGGTAGCCCGCGGCCTCGGCCGGGCCGCACAGCGCCGCGATCCCGGCCGCGGTGGCCTCCGGGTCGGCCCGCACGTCCAGCGCCGAGCCGTCCGCGAACCTGGCCCGATACATCGGGTCGAGCCGGCGCAGCGTCACCCAGTCGGCGAGGTCCTCGCCGGCCGTCGCGAACGCGTCCGCGAGTAGGTCCGGCATCGTCAGCACCGTCGGGCCGGTGTCGAACTGATAGCCACCCGAGCGCCACACCCCGGCCCGCCCGCCGGGCACGTCGGCCCGTTCCAGCACGGTCACCCGGCGGCCGGCCCCGGCCAGCCGGAGCGCGGCCGACAGACCGCCCAGCCCGGCACCGACCACCACCACGTGGTCCGTCGGCCCCGTCACCGTCCGCACATCGGCCCCCTCACAGTCCAGTTCCCGGCGGGGCCGGGTAAGCGCCCGGCGGCGCGGCGCCGGGTACGGTGCGTGCGTCCGCCCGGTCCGTCCCGCCTGGAGTACTCGCCGTGTCCCATGTCACCGTCTCCGACGTGCTCGCGGTGGCCGTCTGCCTCGTCCTGCTGGCCGTCGCGCTGAGTGGGATGTGGCTGCTGCTGCGCCCCCCGGTGACCGCCGTGCGCACCGTCGAGGGCGTGCGGGCTGTCGAGGTGCGGCTGGCGGACGGCCGGGTCGAGATCGGCGAGGACGAGCGGTCCGACGTGCGTGTCGACCTGACGGTACGTCGCCGGGTCGGCCGGACCGTGCCCCGACTGGTCAACGCGGGCGGCACGCTGCGCCTCGACGGGGAGACGAGCGAGGCGAGGCTGCGGCTGCGGCTGCCGCGCGCCACGCCCGCGCGGGTGGAGCTGCGGGCCGGCGAGGTCAGCCTGTGGGGGTCGGCCGGCGACCTGGAGCTGCTGACCGAGACCGCGACGATCGCCGGTCGGGAGCTGTCCGGGCGCCACGTGACCGCGCGCAGCGGGACCGGTGACGTCAACCTGCACTTCACCGGGGCGCCGGAACGGCTGGCGGTCGCCTGCGGGCCGGGCGCGATCACCGTCGTGCTGCCGGACGGCCGGTACGCCGTCGAGGTGGAGTCGGCCGACCCGGCGACCATCCCCGACGTCGACGTGCCCACCGACCCGGCCGCCCCACACGCCGTCCTGGTGCGCAGCGACGGCGGCCAGGTCCGGATCGGAATCGCTGTATCCGGTGGCGCCCTGCCCATCTGACGGCCACCTGTTGCGGCTACCCTCGCCGTATGACAGCGGTAGGAAGCGCGCCGGCCACACCCCAGCGGGCGCGCACCAGGTCAGTGAAGGACTTTCTGGCCGCGGGCGAGATCTCCTACTCCTTCGAGTTCTTCCCGCCCAAGACCGAGGACGGCGAGCGGGCCCTCTGGCAGGCGCTGCGCGAGATCGAGGCGCTGCACCCGGCGTTCGTCTCGGTGACCTACGGCGCCGGCGGCTCGACCCGGGACGGCACGATCCGGGTCACCGAGCGGATCGCCGCCGAGACGACGCTGACCCCGATCGGGCACCTCACCGCCGTCAACCACTCCGTCGCCGAGCTGCGCCAGGTGATCGGCAGCTACGCCGGCGTCGGCGTGCACAACGTGATGGCGCTGCGCGGCGACCCGCCGGGCAACCCGCAGGGCGAGTGGGTCGCCCACCGGGAGGGGCTGCAGTACTCCAGCGAGCTGGTCGAGCTGGTGAAGTCGCTCGGGGACTTCTGCGTCGGCGTCGCCGCGTTCCCGGACAAGCACCCCCGCTCGCCAGACCACGACAGCGACGCGGACTTCCTGGTCCGCAAGTTCGACGCGGGCGCCGACTACGCGATCACCCAGTTCTTCTTCGGCCCCGACGACTACTTCCGGCTGGTCGACCGGGTGCGGGCCCGCGGCTGCTCGGCGCCGATCATCCCGGGCATCATGCCGGTGACCAACGTCGCGCAGATCGAGCGGATGGCGCTGCTGTCCGGCGCGGACCTGCCCGCCGACCTCGTCAGCCGGCTGCGTGCCGTGGCCGACGACCCGAAGGCGGTCCGCGAGATCGGTGTCGAGGTCGCCACCGACCTCTCCGAGCGGCTGCTCGCCGGCGGCGCGCCGGGCCTGCACTTCATCACCCTCAACCGCTCCAGCGCGACCCGCGAGATCTGCCAGGCGGTGAGGACCCGGCGCGCCGGGTCCTCCTCCTAGGCGGGGGTCCGGGGGCCGTCCCCCGGGGCTGCATTCAGGAGGTGGGCTGCGGGAAGCTGACCGAAAGTCAGCGAACAGGGCTCGCCCACTCCCGCCTCCTAATCCTGGTCCTCGTAGGCGTCGAAGACGCACAGCAGCCACTCGTCTCGCAGCGGCTGCTCGCGGACCAGGGCGAAGCCGGCATCGTTGGCGGCGTCGACGACGGCCATGACCAGGCCCAGGTCGAGCGAGCCGAACACGGGCGTGATCTTGACAGCCAGCACCACCTGGTCGCGGCGGGTGTTGAAGAACTCGGCCGGGTCAAGGTCGTCCACACTGTCGACGACGCCCGAAATCTGCTCGCTCACGCGGGGGACTCTACGGGGAGGCGACGGTGCGGCGTAGGCGTACCCCCGTGCCGGGCCGGGACGGCTACCTGCGTGCGTGGTCCGTCACCCATGGTGGGTACGACCCCGCGACCGGCGGTGTGCTCGTCCGCCGGTGGCTGGGCCTGACCTACCTGTTCGCCCGGCCGCTCGCCGCCCTGGGGACCCCGCCTGCGGCGGTCACGGCCGTGGGGGGGGCCCCCCCGGCGCGCGCGAGGGCGCCGGCCGCCGCGGGCGGGCGCTGGCCGCTGCTCGCCGCGGTGATCGTGCTCGCCAGCGCCGTGCTGGACAGCCTCGACGGCGCCGTCGCGGTCCTGCGGGACCGGGTCAGCCCCGTCGGCTTCGTGCTCGACTCGGTGGCCGACCGGGTCGCCGACACCCTTTACCTGGTCGTGCTGTGGCTGCTGGGGGCGCCTGGCTGGCTCGCCGTCGCCGCGGGAGCCGGTCTGTTCCTGCTGGAGTACACCAGGGCCCGGGCCGGCAACGCGGGCTTCGGCGAGATCGGCGTCGTGACGGTGGGGGAGCGGCCGACGCGGGTGATCCTCACCGTCGCCGGGCTGCTCGCCGCCGGGGTGCTCCCGGCGCTGCGGGAGCCGGTGGCCGCCGTGACGACGGCGGCCGTGCTCGCGGTCGCGGCGGTCGGTCTCGGCCAGCTTGCCGCCGTGCTGCGGCGCGTCCTGCGGGGACGGTGAGCGCGGCCACCTCAGCCGGCGCTGGCGCGGATCAGGCCGGGCCGACGAGGTCCGCGACGATCCGGGCCGACAGCGCGACCAACGGCAGTCCACCGCCGGGATGGCTGGAACCACCGACGAGGAACAGCCCGGGCACCGCCGTCCGGTTCGCCGGGCGCAGGAACGCCGCGCGGGCGCCGTTGGACGACGAGCCGTAGATCGAACCCCCCGGCGTGCCGGTGCGCCGCTCGAGGTCGGCCGGGCTGATCGGCTCGTACCAGCGCAGCCGGTCCCGGACGTCCAGGCCGCGCGCGGCCATCAGCTCCAGCACCCGGGCCGCGTAGGTGGCGGTGAGGCCCGGGCGGTCCCAGTCGATGCCGGCTCGGCCTGGGCCGGGGTCGTGCGGCGGCGCGTTCACCAGGACGAACCAGGCCGAGCACCCAGCCGGGGCGAGCGCAGGGTCGGCGGGCGCGGACACGTAGACGGTCGGGTCGGTCGGCAGCCGGCCGCGGAAGACCGCGTCGAACTCGGCGTCGTAGTCCGCCGGGAAGAGCACCGTATGGTGACCCGTTCCGCCAGGCCCAATGGTCCTGGCCGTGGCCGGCACGTTGGTGGGTGGGCCGAGGGCCAGGAGCAGGGCGAAGCCGGACAGGGACGGCGTCGCCCGGCCGGCCAGCCAGCGGCCGGGCCGTCCCCCGGCCGAGCCGGCGAGCAGGCCGCCGTAGACCGTCGCCGCGTCCGCGTTGGCGACCACGACGTCGGCCGGCAACCGGCCACCGTCGGCGAGGATCACCCCGTCGACCCGGCCGCCAGGCCCACGGGAGATCGTCATCACCGGGGTGTCCAGCCGGATCTCGGCCCTGCGCTCGCGGGCCCGCTCGGCGATCGCCTCACCGAGGCGGTACAGGCCACCGGGTACGTACCAGCCGCCGTACCGGCGCTCGATGTGCGCGATCACGGCGAGCGCGGCCGGCGCGCGGCGTGGGTCGGAGCCGGTGTAGGTCGCGTACCGCTCGACGAACATCCGCAGCCGGTCGTCGCTGAGGTACCGCGCGGCCACGCCCCGCAGCGTCCGGCCGGCGGTCACCGCGCCGATCCCGCCCGGATGGGCTCCGGCCAGCCGCAGCAGCCGGCCGGCGGACATCGGGCCGGACAGGAACGTGTCCCGGGTGACCTCCCAGACCTTCGCGGCATGCGCGTCGAAGCGGGCCCACTCGGCGCCCGCGCCGGCGTACAGCGTGTCGTCGAGCTCGGCGCGCAGGTCGTCGTCGCCGGCCCGGGCGGCGAAACCGGAGCCGTCGGTGAACCGGTAGCTGGCGATCGGGTCGAGGCGGCGCAGCTCGACGCTGGCGGCCAGTGCCCCGCCGGTCGCGGTGAACAGCTCCTCGAAGACCTCGGGCATGGTCAGCAGCGACGGCCCGGTGTCGAACGAGAACCCGTCCCGGGAGAACCAGCCGAGCTTGCCGCCGAGCTCGGGCGCCTGTTCGCACACCGTGACGACATGCCCGGCGGCCGCGAGCCGGGCCGCCGCCGCGAGCCCACCGACGCCCGCGCCCACCACCACGATCCTCGCCACCCGGCGACTCTAACGATCCCCGGCGCCACGCACCGCCGCGACAGGGAACCTCAGTGGACCTGGCGGCCCTTCCAACGCAGCGTGCCCCGCCTGTGCCGCCACCAGGACAGCCCGGTGAGCCAGGCCAGCGCGCCGATCGACACCGGGTGGGCGGCGGCGTCCGGCCAGCCTCGTCCGCGGGTGGCCCTGGCGGTGACCAGCCGGCCGGCGACCCCGGCCAGGTAGCCGGCCAGGCCGGCCCGTGAGCCGCGCAGCGCGGCCAGCGCCGGCAGCACGAACAGCCACCCGAGCAGGCCCAGCTGGGCGGCGCTGGCCGCCGGCCGGCCACCACCCGCCGCCCACAACGACTTGGCGTACCCGTCGCGCAGCTCGCCGGCGCCCCGGTACATCCGGGTCACGGCGAGGTCGGTCCCGTCGGCGACGGCACCCCGCCCGCCGGCCCGCTTCACCGCCCGCAGCAACGCGATGTCCTCCAGCACCTCGGCCCGCACCGAGGCGTGCCCGCCGGCCCGCCGGTAGGCGGCGGCGTCGACGCAGAGCAGCTGTCCGTTCGCGGCCGACAGCGAGCCGCGCCGCGAGCGCTCGGCCGCCCGCAACGGCAGCAGCGCCAGGAACGACCACTGCAGCAACGGCTGGACCAGCCGTTCCAGGACGTCGACCGCCTCCTGCCGCGGGTACGGGCAGACCAGGTCGAGCCCGGCCTCGCGCAGCAGCGCGACCGTGCGGGCCAGCGCGTCCGGTTCGACCGTCACGTCCGCGTCGACGAACACCAGCACCGTGCCAGTCGCCGCCGCGGCGGCCCGGTCGCAGGCGTGCGGCTTGCCGAGCCAGCCGTCGGGTGGGCCCGCCCCGCGCTGGAGCACGACCCGGGGGTCGGCGGCGGCGAGCGCCGTCGTGATCACGCCGGTCGCGTCGCGGGAGGCGTCGTCGTGGACGATGACCTCCAGGTTCGGGACGTCGGTCGAGGCGAGCACGGCCGCGAGGCACGCACCGATCCGCTCGGCCTCGTCGCGGGCCGGCAGCAGCACGCTCACCCGCTCGGCGACCGGTCGGGCCGGCGGTGGCCGTCGCCAGATCCGGGTGTTGACGGTGGCATGCGCCGCGACCAGCACGGCCCCGGCCGAGCCGGACCAGACCGCCCCGCGGGCGGCCATCCCCACCAGCCTGGCCGTCCTTGTCGTGGTGGTCATCGCGGCGGGTCCGGGTCGACCGGGTCGGGGTCGGCCGGGTTCGAGTCGGTCGTGTTCGGCGGGCCGCGGCGGGACCGGGTCCCGGGTCGCCGCGCGGGAAGGGGCCGCCACCTGGGCGATCCGCCGCCGGTGGCGAGCAGGAGCGGGAGCCCCATGCCGACCCCGCCGACCAGAGCCACCAGGGGCTGCCCGAAGAACGCGACGCAGGCCAGCAGCCATGACCCGTACGTCCACCACACGAGACACCGCGGCACCCTGTCCCCTGTGGGCCACCCGTCCGCTCTGTTCCCGGCATGGCCGCGGGTGGGGTCTGGAAGGCGGTCCAGCACGGCGACGAGGACGGTACCGACGACCAGCCAGCCGGCCGTGTTGGTCAGCGGGATGCCGTTGAGGCCGGGGCCGTCGCTGGGCGCCCAGGCCCAGAAGCCCTCGGCGACCATCCTCGGGTCGAGGAACAGGTCCCAGCCGGCCAGCAGCATCCCGCCCACGAGCGCGGTCACCGCCCGGCCCGCCGTACCCGGGCCCCGGATCGTCGCGGTACGGCGACCGAACAGCAGAGCGGGGTAGGCCATCATCGACCAGGCCAGCGGGATGATCACGGGGACGCCACCGATCTCGGGCCCGAGACCGTTGGTGTAGGCATAGCGTCCGAACGGCCAGCCGGTGCGCAGCCCGACCACCTCGGCCACCAGCCCCAGCGTGACCGTGAGTGTCAGATAGCGCGCGGTGAACCCCCAGCCGCGCCGGTGCGCGGCGTGGCTCACCGAGGCGGTGAAGAAGGCCAGCACCTGGGCGGCCGTCAACCAGGCCCGACCGGTCCCGCCGGCGGCGAGCAGCGGGTACGGGATCTGCACGGCGACCACCGCCGCGGCCGCGAGCCAGGGCAGCGCGCCCGCTGCCCGCCCACCCGGGCGGCCTCCGGGCGTCGTCCGCCCGCGCCGGGAACTCGTCGGGGTGGCCCGCCCGCGCCGGATGCTCGTCGCGGTAGCCCGTTCGGCCGGCACGTCCGCGTGACCGGCACCCGGGCGCCGGTCGTCCGCGGCCTCGCTTGGCCTTCTCTTCTCATGGACGTGGTCCGCGCGGCCACCGCTGGGCGAGCCAGCTGGGGGACCGCCGAACGAGTCCGGGCCGAGACGCACGTCTCGGAGGTCTACAACGCTCGGGCGGGCCGGCCGAAACGGGCGGCCATCGCGCCGCGGCGATGCCGTGGGCCGGGTGGCGGCAGCTCCTTGCCGAGCACCGCGTAGGGGGTGTAGCTGCCCGGGAAACGGAAGTTCGACAGCAACGGGACGAAACCCTCGCTGGCGTAGAGCCGGCGGGCCCGGCTGTCCGGCAGCTCCAGCGCGGACAGCGCCGCGGTGCGGTAGGGCGCGTCGCGCAGCAGCTCCCGCAGCAGCTCCCGGCCGATGCCCTGGCCCTGGTACTCCGGCAGGACGTGCAGCTCGACGATCTCGAGGCAGTCCTCCAGCCAGTGCACCGACGCGGCGGGGGACAGCGCGGTGGCCACCACGTCATGCCACCACTGCCCCTGCCGGCCGGGCATCGCGTAGGTGACGCCGACCAGGGCGTCGTCGGAGGTCAGCGCGGCGACCGCGCGCAGGTCGCGCCGCTCCGTGTGCCGGCGGGCGTGCGTCATCCGGTCGCGGGCGGCGCGGACCGGATCCGCCTCGTGCACATCCAGGAAGGCCGTCTTGTAGACGCCGATCACCTCACCGAGGCGGGCACGCATCCGGGCGGGCGTCCAGCGCACCAGCCTGATGTCGGCACTCGCCAAGGCCTGCCTCGCAGTGAGTGGACGGGCGGTCGGGAGGTTGACGATAACCCGGCACTCTCGCCCCGTGCCCGGTGACCGAGTAACTGTCTCAAACGGGACACGGTGTGTCATCGCGCCGTCGTGGAACCGTCAGGACGCAGCGGATCCCGGCCGTCGACGGTGCCATGGCCGGCGAGGACCGCGAACCGGGCGAACAGCTCCTCGGCGTACCAACCGACCTCACCGGTCCGGCGGACGGCGGCGGCGTGCGCCGGGCGCCGGTAGGCGAACGCGCGGACGGCGGCGAGGCTCGGCCAGACGCTGAACGTGCCCTGCAGCCCGATCGGCGCCTCCCCGATTCCGATCGCGAGCGTCGGTGCCACCGTGCCGGCGGGGGTGGCTGGGCCGGCGGAGGTGCCCTCGGTCGTGGGGGTGCCGGCCAGGGCCGCGAGATCGGCGGCGACCGCGGGCGCGGCCCGCCAGAAACTGACCGCGTGCCGGGGCGCGAGCCGGGCCCTGGTCAGCACCGTGACCAGCCCGGGCGCCACCGGTCCCCGGGGTGGCAACGCTGTACCGGCCGTCTCGCCGGCCGCGGATTCGCCGCCGGCCAGGCCCGGGACCGCCAAGGTCAGCCCGTCTGCGTGATCGCCGTTTGCGCCCTCCAGTGGTTGCGGAACGGCCGCGGATGCGACCACTGGAGGGCCAAAGTCGCGATCATGGATGGCAGGCTGGCCCGCGGCCGCCGGGTTCCCGTCCGCGGGGTTCCCCGCTGGCGGGTTCCCCGCTGGTGGGGGGCCGAAGGGCTCGCGGCCCGACCAGCGGCCACGCCAGGCGAGCGGGCACAGCTCTACGTGGAAGTGCTCGTCGGCGATCCGCGCCCAGGAACGGGCGACCGGAGAGTCCCCGAACGCCTCGGCGGCGGCCGGGCTGTCCCAGACCGAGACCAGCCCCCAGCGGCGCGGTTCGGCGTCCCGCGGAGCAAAGGCCCCAGGGGTGCCCGTGCCGACCAGCCTGGCGAACGTGAGCCCGTCCACGCGGCGCAGTCGAGCCCGGTCCAGGGCCATCCGGCCGAGCGCTCCGCCGATCCGCCGGGTGGGTACCCGCCACAGGTCGACGGTCACCAACGGCCGCCCGGTGGCGCCCGGCGGCCAGCCGAGCGCCCCTCCCGGCGACGCCTTCTCCCACGACATTGACGCCTCCTCCCGGCCGGGCTACCGTCATCCTTGTTCGAACTTGTGTTCGAACACGGTGCGTTCAAAACGCGGTGCCGTTCAAGTAGTAGTGCCGTTCAAGCAACACCGTTCGAACCAACGTCGTTCGAGCAACATGCCGGGCGGGCCGGCGACTACGACCGGCGGCCAGCCGGCGCGGTGCACCTCGGGAGGGTGGAGATGACCAGCCAGCCAACACGGCGCCAGCAGTCGTCCGTGCCGCAGCAGGCCGGGCGTCCGCCCGTGTGCCCGCAGCCCGCCCTGCATCCCGTCCGGCCTCGGCCCCCGCAGTCTGCCAACGCGGTACGACAGGTTGCGTCGGCCGACCAGCGGGCCACGGTCCCGGCGGCCGGGATGCCGCGGCGCTCCCGGGATGATCTGCTCGCGGCTGCCCGGCACGGACTGGCCGAGGCAGCCTTCGCCCACCCGGCGGGGGAGCGGTACGCGCTCGCGCACCTGGCAGCGCTGCGGGTGGCCGCGGCGGTGCTGGCGGCCCGGGCCACGCCTCGGCCGGGCCGGCGCGGCCGGCCGGTGAGCGCCTGGCGGCTGCTGGCCCAGGTCACCCCTGAGCTCGGCGAGTGGGCCGACTTCTTCGCCGCGGGCGCGCCCCGGCGCGCAGCGGCCGAGGCCGGGCTGTCCGTCGTGTCCATCCGCGAGGCCGACGACCTCGTCCGGCAGGTGGAGATCTTCCTCGGGGTGGTCGAGGAGGTCCTGGGCCTGCCGTCTCAGCCGACGCTCATCGGGGCGGCGGCGCCGGTGGCGCGTTCCGGGACGGACTAGCCGTGCACCCGGTCCGCGCGCGCGGCTTCCCAAAGCCCCGTGACATCCAGTCCCGTGACGTCCGGCCTCGTGATGTCCAGTCCCGTGACGCCCAGTCCCGTGACGTCCGGCCTCGTGACACCCAGCCTCGTGACGTCCACCCGGTGGGACGGCCGCCCGGTCGCCCGGAGCCGGTGCTGGCCGCGCTGCGAGACCTGCGGGAGCTACGGGACCTGCGGGAGATCACCCACGGCGGGCCGGCCGACCCGCCTGATCTCGGTGACCCTGACCGGCTGCTGCCGGTGCCGGCGGCACTGGCCGGGCTGCTGCCCCGACGGGCGCTGGCGCGGGGGACGACGGTGGCCGTCGAGGGGTCGGCCGCGCTGCTGCTCGCCGTGCTCGCGGAGCCGTCCCGGGCCGGGGCGTGGTGCGCGGTGGTCGGCTGCCCGGCGCTCGGCCTGCTCGCCGCGGCCGAGGCCGGGATCGCGCTGGACCGGTTGGTCCTGGTGCCCGAGCCGGGCCCACGCTGGCCCGTGGTCACCGCGGCCCTGATCGATGCCCTCGACGTGGTGGCGGTCCGCCCGCCGGCGGAGGCGAAGTCGGCCGGCTCGGCCCGACGGCTCGCGGCCCGCGCCCGTGAGCGGGGCTGCCTGCTGCTCCCGGTCGGTGCCGGCTGGGAGGGCGCGGAACTGCGTCTGACCGCGGCGGAACGGTCCTTCCACGGCCTCGGCCAGGGGCACGGGCACCTGCGCGGTGCCCGGCTGCTGGTCCGGGTGTCCGGCCGGGGCGCGGCCAGCCGGCCCCGCCACGGCTGGCTCACCGTCGCCGGCCCCGGCCCGGTCGTCGAGCTCGACGGCGCCTCCGGCCCGAACCCCGTCACCGGAAGCCCCGCCTTCGGGCTGGACGGCGCTGTCGGTCAGAGCCAGGCGGCTGGCCTGGAGGCGGATGGCGTGGTCGCCGGGCTGGACGGCACCGCCGGGCCGCGCCCGGGCGCCGAGCCGGCGGCCGGCGTGGCGCGGGAGCTGCACGTCGTAGAGGGGGCCGCGTAGTCATGCCCGTGCGGATGCTGGCTGTGCACTGCCCGGACTGGCCGACGCTGGCCGCCGGGATCGGGCCCGAGGTGCCCGCCGCCGTGGTCGAGGCGAACCGGGTGGTGACCGCGACCGCGGCCGCCCGCGCCGCCGGGGTGCTGCCGGGGCTGCGCCGGCGCGACGCCCAGGGGCGCTGCCCGCAACTGCGGCTGCTGGCGGCCGATTCCGATCGGGACGCCCGGGTGTTCGAGCCGGTGGTGGCCGCGGTCGAGACCGTCGTGCCCGGCGCCGAGGTGACCCGGCCGGGCGACTGCCTGGTGCCGGTCCGCGGCGCGGCCCGCTACTTCGGCGCGGAGGCCCTCGTGATCGCCCAGATCCGTGGCGCGGTGGCCGCCGTCGCGGGCAACTGCCGGATCGGGATCGCCGACGGGCCGTTCGCCGCCGGGCTGGCCGGCCGGCTTGGCGAGACGGTGCCCGCCGGGGCCAGCGCCGGCTTCCTCGCCGGGCTGCCGGTGGAACTGGTCGACCGGCCCGAGCTCGCCGGGCTGCTGCGCAGGCTGGGGCTGCCCACGCTGGGCGCGTTCGCCGCGCTGCCGGCGGCCCAGGTGCTCGACCGGTTCGGCCCGGACGGGGCGCTCGTCCACCGGCTGGCCCGGGGTGACGACGAGCGGCTGCCGGAGCCCCGCGTCGTCCCCTCGGACCTCACCGTCGACACCCTCCTCGACCCGCCGGCCGACACCGTCGAGCAGGTCGTCTTCACCGCCCGCCGCCTCGCCGAGGACTGCCACGCGAAGCTGCTGGCCGCTGGCCTGGCCTGCGCCCGGGTCGCGATCGAGGCCGAGACAGAGAACGGGGAACGGCTGCGCCGGGTCTGGCGGCACGACGGCCCGCTGACCGCCGCCGCGATCACCGACCGGATCCGCTGGCAGCTCGACGGCTGGCTGTCCGCCGCGGCCCTGGCGTCGGAGGCCAGCCGGGCCGCCCCGCCCGGGACCGGCTACGGGCCCGGGTCGGCTGGGACCGGGCACGGGCCGACGGCGGGCGTGACGTGGATCAGGGTGGTTCCGGAGGACCTGCTGGCCGCCGACGGCCGCCAGCTGGGGCTGTGGGGTGAGCCGGGCGCGGCCGACGGCCGGGTGCGCCGGGCCCTCGACCGGGTCCAGGGCCTGCTCGGACCAGAGGCGGTCCTGACCGCCGAGGTGCGCGGCGGGCGTGACCCGGCCACGGCGGTCCGGCTGGTGCCGTGGGGCGAGCCCCGCGGGCCGCGCGACGCCACCGAGGCGGACCGGGCCGGCGCCCCGTGGCCCGGGCGGCTGCCCGCGCCCGCGCCGGCCACCGTGCTCACCGAACCGCGTCCCGCCCTGCTGCTCGACGCCGCCGGCGAACCGGTCGTCGTCAGTGGCCGGACGGTAGCCACCAAGGCGCCGGCCTGGCTGGCCGTCGACGGCCGCCCGCCGGTCCGGGTGACCGGCTGGGCTGGTCCCTGGCCGGCCGACGAGCGCTGGTGGGAGCCGTCCGGCCGACGCCGCGCCCGTTTCCAGCTGACCACCGAGGACGGCGACGCCCGCCTGCTGTTCGTCGAGGGCGGTCGATGGTGGTGGGAGGCGTCCTACGGCTGAAGCCGAGCGTGGTTCAAGGCCGGTCAGTGTGTCGACCGGCCTGGTGCCGGACCCGGCCTGGTTCGCTCCGTCTCGCCTTCGCGCATGATCGCCGTTTGCGTCCTGCGGTGGTTGCGATCGAGCTCGGAATGCAACCACGGGAGGGCCGAAACGACGATCACTCGGGTCGGGTCGGGTCGGGCCGGGTCGGGCCGACGTTGGGGGCAGCGGCACTAGATGCAGCGGCACTAGATGTGGTGACCAAGTACGCCGTGGCAGCGCGCGGCGGTGCCTGCCGGGGCGGCCCGGCGTCTGGGGGATAGGGCGTGAGCTGGTGGAACCCGGCCGTTTCGTGGGCGGAGCTGGAGCGGCGGATGTCGGGGCGCCCACCCCAGCCGGGCGGGCAGGGCGAGCAGGGCGGACCGGAGGGGGATGGCGGGGACGCGCCCGCGTGGTCGAGGCACCGGGAGCCCTACCGGCCGGCGCCCGAGCTGGTCGCCGCCGTGGCCGCGGCCCGCGCCGAGGGGGCGCCCGGCGCTGACGGAGCGGCCAGGCCGGCCCCGGCGGCGGCACCGTACGCCGAGCTGCACTGCCACTCGGCGTTCAGCTTCCTCGACGGGGCCAGCCAGCCGGAGGACCTGGTCGAGGAGGCCGCCCGGCTCGGGCTGTCGGCGCTCGCGCTCACCGACCACGACGGCATGTACGGGGTGGTCCGGTTCGCGGAGGCCGCCGAACAGGTAGGCCTGCGGACGCTCTACGGGGTGGAGGTCTCCCTGGCCTCGGCGCCGAACCCGGGCCAGCCCGCGGCGGGGCCAGACACGGGCGAGCCCCGTACGGGCCCGCGTCTGCCGGGGCCGCCCGGCGCGGCGCCGGCCCCGCGCCCGGGGGTACCCGACCCGGCCGGCGATCACCTGCTCGTGCTGGCCCGGACTCCGGAGGGGTACCGCCGGCTGTCGCGGGCGGTGTCCGACGCGCACCTGGCCGGCGGGGAGAAGGGCCGCCCGCTGACCAGCCTGGACGTGCTCGCCGCCGCGGCCGGCGACGGGCACTGGCAGATCCTGACCGGCTGCCGCAAGGGGCTGGTACCCGCCGCGTTGGCCGCCGGCGGCCTCGACGCCGCCCGTCTCGCCCTCGACGGGCTGGTCGGCCGGTTCGGCCGGGACAACGTCGCCGTCGAGCTGTGGGACCACGCGCACCCGCTCGACTCGGACCGCAACGACGCCCTGTACGGCCTCGCTCAGGAGGCCGGGCTGACCTGCGTCGCCACGAACAACGTCCACTACGCCACGCCGTCGGCCGGTCGGCTCGCCGCGGTGATGGCCTCGATCCGGGCCCGCCGGTCGCTCGACGAGATGGACGGCCACCTGCCGCCGGCCGGCGCCGCGCACCTGCGGTCCGGCGCCGAGATGGCCGACCGGTTCGCCCGGTATCCGGGCGCGGTGGAGGCGGCGGCACGGGTCGGGACCGAGAGCGCCTTCAACCTGCGGCTCGTCGCCCCGAGGCTGCCGGACTTCCCGGTGCCACCCGGGCACACCGAGGCCAGCTGGCTGCGGCTGCTGACCATGCAGGGCGCGGCCCGCCGGTACGGGCCGCCGGTACGGGAGCGGGTCGGCGGCGCCTACGACCAGCTCGCCCACGAGCTCACCCTGATCGAGTCGCTCGGCTTCCCCGGCTACTTCCTGATCGTCCACGACATCGTCGAGTTCTGCCGCCGGGAGGACATTCTCTGCCAGGGCCGTGGCTCGGCGGCGAACTCGGCGGTCTGCTACGCGCTGGGCATCACCGGCGTCGACGCGGTCTCCTTCGGCCTGCTGTTCGAGCGGTTCCTCGCCCCGGAGCGGGACGGGCCGCCGGACATCGACCTAGACATCGAGTCCGGCCGCCGTGAGGAGGTCATCCAGTACGTCTACGGCCGCTACGGCCGGGACCGCGCCGCCCAGGTGGCCAACGTCATCAGCTACCGGTCCCGCTCGGCGGTCCGCGACGTCGCCCGCGCGCTCGGTTTCTCCCCCGGCCAACAGGACGCCTGGTCCTCCGGCCTCGACCGCTGGTCCCCGCTACCCACCGCCGCGCCAGCGGCCCCGGCGGCGACCGTCCCTGCCCCGACCATCCCGGCCGCGGCCGCCCTCGCGCCGGCGCTCGCGGGTGGCCGGAACGTGCCCCCGCGGCGCGGAGGCGCGCAGCCCCGGAGGCCCCTGGACGAGCGCCGGGGTTCCTGCGGAATCGGCGAAGCCGATTTCGGAGGTCGTGAAGTCCCGGGGCCGCAGGGGCTGTCGCCGGAGCGCACCGTTCGCTCCGGAGGACGCGGCCCGGAGGTACCGACCGAGCCGCCAGGCGAGGTCGGTGCCGCAGGGCCGCGCCCGGACGGAGCGGACCAAGGCAACACAGCGATCCCCGTCGAGGTGGTCGGGCTTGCCGGGCAGCTGCTCGGGTTCCCGCGTCATCTGGGCATCCACTCGGGCGGGATGGTGATCTGCGACCGGCCGGTGGCCGAGGTGGTGCCGGTGGAGTGGGCCCGGATGCCGGGGCGGACCGTCATCCAGTGGGACAAGGACGACTGCGCCGTCGCCGGGCTGGTCAAGTTCGACCTGCTCGGCCTCGGGATGCTGGGCGCCCTGCACCTCGCGTTCGCCCTGATCCGCGACCACCACGGCCGGCACCTGGACCTGGGGGAGATCCCGCCGGAGGACCCGGCCGTCTACGACATGCTCTGCGCCGCGGACTCGATCGGCGTCTTCCAGGTGGAGAGCCGGGCCCAGATGGCGACCCTGCCCCGGCTGCGGCCACGCCGGTTCTACGACCTGGTCGTCGAGGTGGCGCTGATCCGCCCCGGGCCGATCCAGGGCGGCTCGGTGCATCCGTACATCCGGCGCCGCAACGACCTCGAGGAGGTCACCTACCCGCACCCGCTGCTGGAGCGCTCGCTGAAGAAGACCCTCGGCATACCGCTCTTCCAGGAGCAGCTCATGCAGATGGCGATCGACGTCGCCGGGTTCACCGCGGCCGAGGCGGACCAGCTGCGCCGGGCGATGGGTGCCAAGCGGGCGACCGAACGGATCGACCGGCTGCGCGAGCGGTTCTACCAGGGCATGGCCACCAACGGGATCACCGGCGCCGCGGCCGACGAGCTGTACACGAAGCTCGCCGCGTTCGCGAACTTCGGCTTCCCGGAGAGCCACTCGGTCAGCTTCGCCTTCCTCGTCTACGCCAGCGCCTGGATCAAGCTGTACTACCCGGCGGCGTTCTGCGCGGCGCTGCTCAACGCCCAGCCGATGGGCTTCTACCCCCCGCAGAGCCTGGTCGCCGATGCCCGCCGGCATGGCGTCACCGTGCACGGCCCCGACCTGAACGCCTCCGGCGCCGGCGCGATCCTCCAGGGCGAAGGACGACCCGCCGGGCTGGCCGAGCCGGTGTGGGACGGGCAGCCGGCCGGTGAGCCGGTTCCCGCCCGGATCGGCGTCGGGGCCGCGGCCGGAGCGGAGGCAGGGTTCCTGCCGGATCGGCGGAGCGGATCTGGGAGGTCGGCTAGCGGGGCAGCCGGCGGTCTGGTGGGCCCGCGGCATCCGGCCGTCCGGCTGGGCCTGGCCGGGGTCCGCCTGATCGGGACGGCGAACGCGGAGCGGATCGTGGCCGCGCGCGACGTGGGCGGGCCGTACCGGGACATGGCGGATCTGGCGCGCCGGACCGGCCTGGCCGCTGCCCAGCTGGAGGCGCTGGCCACCGCCGGGGCGTTCGGCTGCTTCGGCCTGGCCCGCAGGGAGGCGCTGTGGGCGGCCGGCGCCGCCGCCCAGGCGAGGCCCGACCGACTGGAGGGGACGACGCTGGTCGGGGATCCGGCGGCGGTCGCGGCGCACCTGCCTGGGATGTCCGGCGCGGAGGAGATCGTCGCCGACCTGTGGGCGACCGGGATCACGCCGGGCCGCTACCCGACCGAGTTCGTCCGGGACCGGCTGGACGCGCTCGGCGTGGTGGTCGCCACCCGGCTGGCGCAGCTCCCGGGCGACCGGCGGGTGGTCGTCGCCGGCGTCGTCACCCATCGGCAGCGCCCGGCGACCGCGGGTGGGACCACCTTCCTCAACCTGGAGGACGAGACTGGCCTGGTGAACGTGATCTGCTCCCGGGGAGTCTGGGTCCGTCACCGCGCGGTGGCCACCTCCGCGCCCGCGCTGATCGTCCGTGGCCGGCTGGAGAAGGCCGACGGCGTGGTGAACGTGATCGCCGAGCGGCTCGAGCGCCTCCCGCTCGCCGTGGCCCGCAGTTCCCGGGACTTCCGGTGAGGCCGGGCGTCGGGGCGTCCGTCGCCGGATCACCCCCGTTCGATTACCATCGGTTATCTTCACGGTCGCCTTGGTTACCGAACGTAGGGATAGCCGATGTCTCGATGGATGGTGACGGTCGCCGGAGTGTCGGTGGGAGGCCTCGTCGTCGGTGTGGTCATCGGGTTCTCGCTGCCCGCCCGATGACGATCCCGGCTGCGGCGCCGTCGACGGGCCCACCGCTGGACGGCCAGGCGGGCGCGCCGGCCCAGCCCGCGGACGCGTACCGGGCGGCGGAGCGGGCCGACCCGCGGCACGCCGCCGTGTGGCGGGCGCTCACCGATGTGCTCGCGGCCGGTCCAACCGGGGCCGGGCTGACCGTGGTCGACGCCGGCGGCGGGAGCGGCGGGTTCGCCGTGCCACTCGCCGAGCGTGGCCACCGGGTGATGGTCGTCGATCCGAGCCAGGACGCCTTGGCCGCCCTGGCCCGCCGTGCCGCCGACGCGGGGGTGGCCACGCGGGTGACCGGCCGGCAGGGTGACCTGAGCGAGCTGAGCGCCGTGGTCGGTCCTGACCTCGCCCCGGCCGGCGGCGCCGATCTGTTGCTGTGCCACGCGGTCCTCGACCGGGTCGACGACCCGCGGCAGGCCCTCACCGCGGCGCTGCGGGTGCTGCGGCCCGGCGGCTGGCTGAGCCTGCTCGTCCCGGGCCGGGCCGGCACCGTGCTGGCGCGCGCGCTCGCCGGCAGGTTCGACGAGGCGGCCCAGGCCCTGGCTGGCCCGTACCTGCCGGCGCATGGCCAGCGCCTGGCCGGCGAGACCCACCGGTTCGACACCGACGAGATCGTCGGCCTCGTGCGCGCCGCCGGTGCCGAGGTCGTCGCCGTGCACGGGGTCCGCGTGCTCACCGATCTCGCGACGCCGCCGGCCGGCGGCGGGGACGAGCGGGAGCCAGCGGCCGGCTGGGCCGAGCGGCTGGCCGAGCTGGAGGCCGCCGTCGCCGCCCGCCCGCCCTACCGGGACCTCGCCGCCCAGCTGCACGTCCTCGCCCGCCGGACGGCGGCCGGACCGTGACCGGCGCGACGGCCGGCCCGGCCGGGACGGGCACCGACCGGTCGGTGGGCAGCCCGATCCTGCACGTCGACATGGACGCGTTCTTCGCCTCGGTGACCCTGCTGGAACGCCCGGAGCTGCGCGGCCGACCCGTGATCATCGGCGGCGGGACGCGCGGTGTCGTGCTGTCCGCGACCTATGAGGCACGCGCCTTCGGCGTGCGCAGCGCGATGCCGCTCGGCCGGGCGCGCCGGCTGTGCCCGACGGCGCTGGTGCTCCCGCCCGAGCGGCACCGCTACCAGGAGGTCTCCACCCGGGTGATGGCGATCCTGCGGGACGTCACCCCGCTGGTCGCCCCGCTCTCGGTGGACGAGGCCTTCCTCGACGTCTCCGGGTCCAGGCGGCTGTTCGGTACCCCGGCCGAGATCGCTCGGCTGATCCGCGCCCGGGTACTCGCCGAGGAGGGCCTGACCTGCTCGGTCGGAGTAGCTCCGACGATGTTCGTCGCCAAGATCGCCTCGACCCGGTCCAAGCCGGACGGCCTGCTGGTGGTGCCGGCGGGCGGGGTGCTCGGCTTCCTGCACCCGCTGCCGACGTCGGCCCTGTGGGGCGTCGGACAGGCCACCGAGGCGGCGCTGGACCGGCTGGGGCTGCGCACCATCGGCGACATCGCCGACTGCCCGCTGCCGACGCTGCGGCGCGCGCTCGGTCAGGCCGCCGGCGCGCACCTGAACGCCCTCGCGCACGGCCGCGACGAGCGCGGCGTGGACCCGGGCTCGACCGAGGTCAGCATCAGCGCCGAGCACACCCTGTCGGTCGACAGCGCCGACCAGGACGCCCTGGCCCGGGAGCTGCTGCGTCTGTCGGGTCAGGTGGCCCGGCGGCTGCGTGACCGCGGCCGGGTCACGAGGACCATCGGCGTCAAGATCCGGTTAGCCGACTTCAGCACCCTCACCCGGGCGCGCACGCTGCGCGAGCCGACCGACGTGAGCCAGGAGATCTACCGGGCCGCGCTCGAGCTGTTCCACGAGGCCGGCCTCGCCGGCAAGGCCGTCCGGCTGGTCGGAGTGCGGGCGGCGAACCTGACGGACGCGGGTGGTGCCGGCCACCAGCTCGCCTTCGACGAGCGGCCGGTCGGCTGGTCCCAGCTCGACCGCGCCACCGACGCGGCCGGCCGCCGTTTCGGGACCGACTCCGTCGGCCCGGCCAGTCTGCTGCCCCGCCAGCCGAGGCGGCCGGAGAGCACCTGAGCCGAGCCGCGTTTCAGCCAGCCGGCGGGATCAGCCTTCCCAGCGACGGCGCCAGCGCTCCTCGACCCGCTCCATGAAGGTGGCGCGGGTGCGTCGGCGCGGGGGGGGGGCCCCCCCGCGGGGGGGGGGGGCGCCCCCCCCCCTCCCGCCCCCGGGCGGCGCGCCCCGCCCGCCGGCCGGGCCCCCCCCCCCGCGCCCCCCCCCGGGGGGGGGGCGGGGGGGGGGGGGCGGGGGGGGGCCCCCCCGCGACGGGGGTCGGCGCCGCGCCCGCTCATCCGGCGCAGGTCGGCCGCTCCGCGCAGCGCGGCGGTCAACATGATCGAGAAGCCGAGAATGCCCAGGATGACGGTCAGCGTGGGCAGCTGGCTGAGAACGACACCCACGACGAGGACAGCGAGGCCGAGGACGAAAAGCACCGCGTTGCGACGGATCCGCCGAACCAGGTAGGTCCGCGGGTTCGTGGACCGGACCGCGCTCGCGAATTTGGGGTCGTCCTCGACAAGAGCGCGCTCGATCTGCTCGAGCATGCGCTGCTCGTTCTCCGAGAGCGGCATCTACGCACTCCTCCCTCGACCCCAGCTCCTCGGTGGCGCCGGCAGGACGGGCCACCTCGACCCGGCAGGGCCGTAACCCGGCAGGACGAACCTAACCAAGAATAGGCATCGACACGCGGGCGTGGGGGACAACAGCCATCCTCGGTACCAGCCCTTTACCTGAGCCACCCAGCCACGGGTCCATTGTCGCGCACTGGCCACGGAAGGGCGGGGCGGGCGCCGGCCCCGCGCCCGCCCACGACTCGGGCACATCGGTGCCATTCGGACTGGCGCGGGCGGTCGTCCTCCATTCGCGCGCCGCCGCGGCCGGGGCGAGGGAGCGGTCGGGGGCCGTTCACCAGGCCTAGGCCTAGGCCTGGGACGCCGGCTCGCTCGGCTCGGTTTCGGGCTCGGCCGCTGCCGGGGGAGTGGATCGGGCGGGCCGGCGGCGCCACGCCCGTTCGGCGGCGCCATAGGCCCCCGAACGGGTCGCTCGCCGCAGCACGGACGGCGGCGCCATCTGCGCGACCAGCCTGCGGCTGCGCGGCGCGACCGACAGCAGCGCGCCGACAGCGATCGTCACGTCCGCGGCCACGGTGTCCGCGGCAGCCCCGACGGAGGTGCCGGCCGGGGCGTAACGGACCCGCTCCTCGGCCCACGCCAGCCGGGCCAGCGCCGCCCGCGCGGCCACGACCCGGTCGTCGGTCGCCTCCGGCCCGGCCGAGAGGTAGCGGTCCAGCCTGGAGATCACCATGCGGGGCGAGTCGCTGAGCCGCAGCGGGATACCGAGGTCCGTCGCCACGTCGAGCAGCTCCGTCCAGCCGGCCCGCACCCGCGCGCTGGCCTCCGCGGCGGCGGCCGCCGGTGAGGGCTCAGGCCCGGACCCACGCCGCGCCGGGTCCCCGCGTAGCCGGCGGCGGCGCAGGACGACCCGGGCGATCGCCGGCGTGGCGAGCAGGGCCAGCCCGGCCAGCGCGATCAGGACCCACATCGCGACGCGGATCACGCCGTGGACGGTCCCGGTCGAACCCGCCGCCGTCCCGGTCCGACCGCCGGTCTCCAGCTGCTTCTGGCCGGGCTGCGGCTTCCAGGTGTTCGTGCCGAGGTCGAGGTTGCCCACCGGGGTCGGGTTGAACGGCACCCAGCCCGCGCCGGGCAGCCAGACCTCGGTCCACGCGTGCCAGTTGCCTGCCTTGTACAGCAACGACCCGTCTGGCTGCCGGACATCGGAGGTGTAGGCGTAGCCCTCCGCGACCCTGGCCGGGATTCCCAGCGTTCGGGCCATGACCGCCATCGCCGTCGCGTAGTGGTTGCAGAAGCCCGTATGGCTGTCGAACAGGAGATCGCTGACACTGCCCGCCGGCGCGTGCACGTCATAGGTGAACGGCGCGGAGGTCAGGTAGTTCAGCAGCGCGTCGGCCTTCGCGTAGGCGGTCGTCGCCGTCGCGGTGACCGTCTGGGCCTGCTGGCGGATCCGCGGGTCGAGGCCGGCCGGCAGCGCCAGGTCGAGCTTCAGCGAGGACGGGACCGGCCCGGACCTGGCGAGCTGGTCGGGGCTGGGATTCGGGACCTGCGCCTGGACCGTGTAGACCGCGCCGGCCGCCGTCGTCCCCGCGTCCGCGTAGATGGTGCCGGTCGCCTGGTGGAACTGCCAGGAGCCCTCCAGGCCGTCCACGGACGTGGCCACCGTGGGCACCGGCAGCTCGGACTCGTGGAAGCCGGGGTGTACCGAGACCGTCGCGGTCAGCTTCGTGGTCGCGACTCCCGCTGGTGGGCCGGGCAGGTCGTGGTCCAGCGGGGGGTCCCCGGACGCGGGCAGCGCCTGTTCGGTGAAGCCGCTCGTGCCGTTGAAGTCGTCCAGTGCCGTCTCGCGCAGGAAGACGTCGCGGAACGCGTCGGGGTTGGACGTGCGCACGCTCAGCCGTGGCTGGGAGAGGTCGCCGTCCTGCAGAGTCTGGGCGAGGTCACTCAGCGAGTGCCCGGAGCTCTGCGCCGTCGAGCCGTCCTGGCCCGACTGGGCGTCACCCGGGTCGGTGCTGGAGGGCTGGCTGCCGGTCGCGCCGGGCGTCGGCTGCTGGGTCTGGGCCGCCGTGTCGTCCGGCGGCGTGGTCGGCTGGTCGGTGCCGCCGGCGTAGGACGGGAGCGTGACCCCGTCGGTGCGAGGTGTCGGCTCGAACGCGATCCAGCCGGTGCCGGGCAGCCAGACCTCCGGCCACGCGTGCGCGTCCCCGCCGCGGATCAGCACACTGCCGTCGGCGCGCCGCTCGCCGCCGATGAAGCCGACGGCGACCCGCGCCGGAATCCCGAGCGCGCGCACGAGCAGCGTCATCGCGGAGGCGAACTGCTCGCAGTACCCGGTCTTGCTGACGAAGAGGAACTGGTGGAGCGCGTCCTGCCCGGTGGGTGCCCCGTTGAGGTCGTAGTGGAACGTGCCGTTGTGGAAGTAGTCCTGGATCGCGCGGACCCTGTCGAAGTCGCTGGTCCTGCCGCTGGCGAGCGACTGCGCGAGCTCCCGGACCTGCGGGTCGAGGTTGTCGGGCAGCTTCGTGTCGTAGGCGATGTCGGCCGGGATCGGGCCCTTGGCGGTCTGCTCCTGCCGGCTCGGCGACGGGTCGGCCGCCGTGACCGTGTAGGTGGAGCCGGCGGCCGAGCCCTTCGGGTTGAAGATCGTCTGGCTGGCCTTGTCGAGCAGCCAGTCCGAGCCGAGACCCTGGACCGAGGTCGGGACCCACGGCGTCGGCAGGAAGTCCTCGCTGTAGCCCGGCTCGATCGAGATCGTCGCGGTCACCGGGCGGGTGTCCACGTTGTCCGGCGGGCCGGGCAGCCCGCGGCTGGAGACCGGAGCCTTGGGGTTGCCGCTGAGCTCCCGGAGATTGAACGACTGGCGGACGGCGTCGTAGTCCTCGAGGGCCACCGTCCGCAGCTGGACCGCACCGGTGGTCCGCACGGTCAGCAGCGGCTGCTGCTGGTTGACATGCAGCCGGTCCTGCAGCGTCACCATCGGCCACTGCACCGTGGTCCTGGTGCCCGCCGGGCCGCTGTTGCCGGTGGGCCCGTTGGCGCGGTGCAACAGCCCATGGCCGTCCAGGGACGGAAGCACCAACGGAGCCAGCACCGCGAGCAGCAGCGCGCCGAGGGCGACCCGGCCGGCGAGGCCGCCGAGCCACAGCTGGGTCCTGCCCTCGCCGCGGGTCGTCACCAGCCGGCCCCAGCGGTGCACGACCGTCCGGCCGTCCAACAGCAGCAGGGCGAGGAACCCGAGCACACCCAGGGTGAACGGCCCGGCGCCGACGCCGTGCGGCAGCACCGCCGCCGGCACCGCGAACAGACCGAGCAGCGGCAGGCCCGCGAGGGTCGGGCGACCGGCACCCACCACCAGCAGGTCGACGACCAGCGCGACGAACGCGGCGCCGAGCACCGTCAGCACGACCAGGCCGGGCCGGCTCGGCACCGGCGCGGCCAGCCGGGACATGTCCTGGCGGCCGCTGGACATCAGGTCCAGCAGGTAGGTGAGGCTGGCGCGGGTCGGGACGAAGCCCAGCCAGGCCTCGGACCGGGCGCACAACACGGTCAACGTCAGCAGCAGGCCGGCCAGGCTGAGCACCACGGTGGCCGACGGGCCGAGACCCAGCGCCCGGCCGAGCGCGGCGAGCCCGACGACCGCGAGGACCGCGAGCAGCACCGGTCCGAACCACCAGAAGAACCCGTCGAACAGCGGGCGCAGCGAGCTCGCGCACAGCAGCGACGCGAGCGCTCCGACCAACGTCGGCACGGCCTGGCCACGGGCCGCGCCAAGCCGCGCCGTCGGGGCGACCCGGCGTCCCGCGGATCGGCCGACGCCCGGATCCCGGACGGTCGCCGGGTCGCGGACGGTCGCCGGCCGGGTCATCGGGGCAGCCCCAGCCCGGGGGCCTCGGTGCCGCTCAGTCGCGGCTGGGCGGCGTCGGGGCTGGCGGGAGCGGGACGTCTCGCGGCTGCTCCGGCCGTGGGGTCACCGCCAGGCGTGGGCGCCCGGACGAACCGGGCGGCGGGGCCGGCCAGCCGTGGCCAGTCGTCGGCGATCCGGCTGCCGATCCCGGTGATCAGGACCCGCCAGCCGGCGCGGGAGAGTGCCAGCTCGCAACCGGCCAGGTCGGCGCTGGCCGCGGGGTCCGCGCCCCACCGGCCGAGATCGACGAGCACCGCGATGGCGGGCGCGTTGCGCGGGCGCATGGCGCCGAGCCGGCGCGCGACCTCCGGCGAGGTGCGGCCGAGCACCATCACGAGCATGCCGCCGTCGCCGCCGGCCACGGCGGCGTAGGCCGGGCGCGGATCGGCCTCCGTCACCTGGGTGATGACGGCGAGCTCGTCGAGCAACGGGCCCGGGTTGCGGGCCGGCACCGCCGCCGCGAGCCCGCGGTGGGTGACGAGGCGCACCCCGTAGCCGCTGCGGGCCAGATGCGCTCCGATCGAGCCGACGGCGCTGACCGCCCACTCGAACGGCGACGCCGGTCCGACGTGCTGGCCCCAGGAGCCGAGGTGGTCGTCGAGCAGCAGGGTCGCGCCGCCGAGCCGCGGGGTGTCCTCGCGGCGCACCATCAGCTCGCCGGTCTTCGCGGTGGTGCGCCAGTGCACCCGGCGCAGGTCGTCCCCGGACCGGTAGGGCCGCGTGGTCGCCTCGTCCTCGCCCTTCAGCGCCGACCGGCGCAACACGGACGCGGCCGCCTGCGGCAGTGAGCGGGCGCCCGGCAGCTGCTCGATCGCCGGCGTCACCACCAGGTCGTCGCGGCTGCGGAACGCCCGGGTCAGCTCGCAGAAGCCGAACGGGTCGGCGAGCCGGATCGACATCGGGCCGAGCTGGTAGCGCCCGCGCAGCCCGGCGCGGATCTCGTAGGACAGGTCGCGGGTCCCGCCCGGCTCGATCCGGTCCACCACGAACCGGGCCGGCGCCGCCAGGCCGTCCGGGAGGTTGTCCTCGACGAGCAGCACCGACGACGGCAGCCGGGACATGTTGTCCAGCCGGACCCGTACCTGCGCGGCCTGCCCGGCCGTGACGCGGGGCGGCTCGATCCGGCGGGTGCAGGCCAGCCGGTAGCGGGTCCTGGAGACGAACAGCGCGGCCGACAGGGGCAGCAGCATCAACAACAGCGCCACCCGGAGCAGGTCCTTCTCGCCGAGCACGATCGCCGAGACGGCGCAGGCGCCGCCGGCGGCCAGGAAGGACCGTCCCCGGATGGTCAGGCCGCGCAGGGCGGCGGCGAAGTCGCGCACCGCTGGGCCGTCAGCGGCCGCGGCGCTGCTGTGGCCGGGGGGCCGAGCCGGGCCGGGGGATCGGGGTGCGGGCGATGATGTCGGTCAGCAGCCGGGCGGTGATGTCGATGACCGGCTCCCCGGACAGGGCCACCTCGGGCTGCAGCAGCAGCCGGTGGGCGATGACGGGTACCAGCAGCGCCTGCACGTCGTCCGGCAGCACGAAGTTGCGCCGGTCGAGAGCCGCCGCCGCCCTGGCGGTACGGATCAGGTGCAGCGCCGCCCGCGGCGACGCCCCCAGCGAGACCTCGGGATGGCGGCGGGTGGCGCCGACCAGCTCGACGATGTACTGACGGACCTCGTCGGAGACGTGCACCGTGCGGACCAGCGAGATCATCTGGACGATCTCGCTGGCGGACGTCACCGGGACGACGTCGTCCAGCGGGTCGGCGGTGCCGTGGCTCTCCAGCATCGCGAACTCGGCGGCCGGCGACGGATATCCCATCGAGATGCGAGCGGTGAACCGGTCGCGCTGCGCCTCGGGCAGCGGCCGGGTGCCCTCCATCTCCACCGGGTTCTGGGTCGCGATCACCATGAACGGCGACTCCAGCCGGTAGGTGATGCCGTCGACGGTGACCTGGTGCTCCTCCATGCACTCCAGCAGCGCGGACTGCGCCTTCGGCTCGGCACGGTTGATCTCGTCGCCGACGACGATGTTCGCGAAGACCGGGCCCGGCCGGAACTCGAAGTCGCGGGTGCCCTGGTTGTAGACGCTCACGCCGGTGACGTCGCCGGGCAGCAGGTCGGGGGTGAACTGGATGCGGCGAACCCGGGCGTCGATCGAGCGTGCCAACGCCTTCGCCAGCATCGTCTTGCCGACGCCGGGCACGTCCTCGATCAGCAGGTGGCCCTCGGTCAGCAGCACGGCCAGCGCGGTCCTGATCGCCTCCGGCTTGCCGTCGATGACGGCGCCCACTGACCGCAGGACCCGATCGGCGACGTCGGTCAGCTGGCCGACATCGCCGGCGGGGTCACGCCAGTGCAGTATTCCGGGCTCCGTCGCCACGTGGGCCCCCCTCCGGGATCAGCGGATGCGGCCCCCGGTGGGAGCTGTCCTCGCCCGAGTGTGACATCTCACCGGTCGATCTCGTTGTCCCAGGGCGAGGAAGACCGCCGGGACGGGGGATTTCCGCGCCGTATCGGGGTCGTGTGGTGCGCCGTAGTGCGGGGCGTGGCTCGTGGTGGTCCCCGGCCTTCATCGAATGGACCTCCTGGTAGGGCCGCCGCGCGCGTCGAGTTCCTCGGCGACTGCCTGCCCGCGGCCCAGGGTGACTCATCCGGCGGGCCGCCCGAACTGGAGCGGCGGTGGGGTCGCCACCAGGCAGTCGACGTTCCCTGGCGGCCCTGAACCAGGCCGGCACCGGGGTGCCAAACCATCGGCGGGCGCGGCTATCGGGGAAAGGGTCGGTGGCCCGGAATCCCGGTGGGGAGGGGGGTGGTTCGTCGGGGTGTCGTGGGGGTGCTAGGTGGGGGGCAGTGGGGTACAGTGGCGCGCAGTGGGGGAACGGCGATCGGCTGGTGGCCTGTTTGCGGCATCCGTGCGCACTCGGGATCTCGGCGGGGTCCGGATCTTTGAGGTCTCGGATCGGCCGGGCCGTGACTCCGCCCTGGTGAGCGAGGAGGGGCGCCGGTGTTTCTCGGTAGCCACTCGCCACGCCTGGATGACAAGGGCCGGCTCACGCTGCCCGCGAAGTTCCGCGAGGAGATGGAAGGAGGACTCGTGATTACCAAAGGACAAGAACGCTGCCTTTACGTGTTTCCGATGGCCGAGTTCTCCAGAATCAGCGAGTCGCTGCGCACTGCGCCGGTAACGGCGAAGTCGCTGCGCGACTACAGCAGGGTCTTCTTCTCGTCGGCCAACGATGACGTCCCCGACAAGCAGGGCCGCATCACGATCCCGCCGGCACTACGCGACTACGCGGGGCTGACCCGGGACTGCATCGTCAACGGCGCGAACACCCGGATCGAGATCTGGGATACCGAGCGCTGGGCGGCCTACCTGACCGAGCAGGAGGAGAGCTTCGCGGAGCTGTCCGAGGAGGTGCTGCCCGGCGTCATCTAGGGCCCGGCGGGATGCGGTCCGGGCACGACACCAATGGGCCTGGATCGTGATGCCACCCGGAGCGCGTCAGGCACCTCTCAGCGCTCCCCGTCGCCCGCCGCCGAGACCCGCGGTGGGCCTAGCCGGCCAACGGGCCACGGTCGGGCAGCCGCCCCCGTACCCCGTGGCCTTCCGGCCCCGCAACGGGCCGTCGCGTGCCGAGTCCTCCTCCCACCCCGCCACCGGACGCCACTTCCCCGGCGTCCGGCGGCCCGGCGGGATGAGACCCGGACGCGGGCCGCAGCTGGCCCGGCGCCGCACGGACGGGCCGGTCGCGGCCACCGGGCGCCTGCCACCGGGTGGGGCGCCAGCGGCGTCCGGCGGACCTGTCCGGCCGCGCGCACGCGACTGTCGAGAAGGGCGGCGACTGGTGCAGGCCAGCCACATCCCGGTCCTGCTCGACCGGGTGCGCACGCTGCTCATCCCGGCGCTGACCCAGCCGGGCGCCATCGCGGTCGACGCCACCCTCGGCCTCGGCGGCCACGCCGAGGCGATGCTGCGCGCACTGCCCGAGCTACGGCTCGTCGGTCTCGACCGGGACCCACAGGCGCTCGCCGCGAGCCGCGAGCGGCTCGCGTTCGCGGTCGGCCGGGTCGAGTTCGCGCACGCCGTCTACGACGAGATTCCCGCCGTCCTCGACCGGCTCGGCATCCCGGCCGTCCACGCGGTGCTGTTCGACCTCGGCGTCTCCTCGCTGCAGCTGGACCTCGACGATCGCGGCTTCGCCTACTCCCGCGACGCGCCGCTGGACATGCGGATGGACCCGACGACCGGGCGCACCGCGGCCGACGTGCTCAACACCTATGACGAGGTCACGCTCGCCCGGGTGCTGCGCCGCTACGGCGAGGAGCCGTTCGCCCGGCGGATCGCGGCCGCCGTCGTCGCCGAGCGGGCCAAGGAGGCGTTCACGACGTCATCCCGGCTCGCCGACCTGGTGCGTGCCGCGATCCCGGCGGCGGCCCGGCGGACCGGCGGCAACCCGGCGAAGCGCACCTTCCAGGCGCTGCGCATCGAGGTCAACGCGGAGCTGGAGGTGCTGGAGCGGGCCCTTCCCGCCGCGCTCGACCGGATCGCGGTCGGTGGGCGGATCGCCGTGCTGGCCTACCACTCGCTCGAGGACCGGCTGGTGAAACGGGCGCTCGCGGACGTGACGACGACGCGCGTCCCGCCCGACATGCCGGTCGTGCCGGCCGAGGCGGAGCCGACCTTCCGGCTGCTGACCCGCGGGTCCGAGCCGCCGACCGAGGCCGAGACGACGGCGAACCCGCGGGCCGCGTCCGCGCGGCTGCGGGCCGCCGAACGGCTGAGACACACAGGCCAGGACAGGGCTTCGAGCCACCCAGGACGTGCCAGAGGAGGGCGATCATGACAGCTCCCGCGAGCGACGAGCACCGGCCGCTGTCAGACGGTGCCACCGCACTGGCGCCGCAGTCCGACCCGGCTGTCCGCCCGGCCCCGGCCCCGGCTCGCCGGCCCAGGCCGCGTCGGGCCGCCGCGCCCGCCGGGCTGCCCGCTCGTCCCACCGCTCGCTCGTCGCCCGCCCGCGCCGCCGCACCCGCGGCCGAGCCCGTCACCGCGCCGTCGCGAACCGAGCCCAGGCCGGGCCGGCCGCCGGCGAGGGCGCCGAGGCCGGCCAGCCCGGCGCCACTGGCGGGGCCGACCGCCCTCGCCCGGGCGCGGGCCAAGGCTGCCCGCGCGCAGCGGGCGCCACGGGCCCCGTTCGTCATCCTGCTGCTGGTGCTCATGGCCAGCGGGCTGCTCTGCCTGCTGCTGCTGAACACCGCGCTGTCCGAGAACGCCTTCCACGCGCACAGCCTGCAGGCCCGGTCCGCGCAGCTGGCCGACGAGGAACAGGCGCTGGCCGTCCACGCCGACCAGCTGTCCGCGCCGGGCGCGCTCGCCAGCCGGGCGGCCGCGCTCGGCATGGTGGCGGGCGGCCTGCCGCAGTACCTGCCGCCCGGCGCGACGCTGCCGCCCGGCGCCCGGGTGGTCACCGGTGGCGGCGGGGACGCGGCCGGGGGCGTCATCTTCTACGTGGTGCCCGCGCCCGCCCCGGCCCAGCCGGCAAGCGTCGCCCCGACGGCCCCGGCCAACCAGGGCCAGCCCGCGGCGGGCCAGGTCAGCGCGGCGCCGTCCGCGCCGGCCGTGACGGGTACCGGGACGTCTGGCCGGTGAGCTCCACGCTCCTCCCACCGGACCGCCGCGCGTCCTCGCGGCTGCGGGTGGTGACGGAGGGCTCGCGAACCGGCTCGGCAAGGGCCGGCCGGCCGACCCGCGGCGACCGGGCCCGGCGAGAGCCGGCCCGGACGGTCGGGCGCCCCTCGTCGCCCCGCCGGCCCGGCGGACGGCCGCCGCGTCGGCGCGCTGGCCGGGCGCTCGCGAGCTCCCGGCGCCGGCTGCGGATCGGCGTCGTCGTCATGACGCTGCTGCTGTTCGCGCTCGCGGCGCGGCTGACCCAGCTGCAGGGGTTCTCCGCGGCGAACTACGCCCGCCAGGCCGAGCGGCAGCGCACGCAGGTGGTCAACCTGCCGGCGGTCCGCGGGGAGATCACCGACCGGGACGGCGCGACGCTCGCCGAGGACGTCGACGCCAGGTCGGTCTACGCGGACCCGAGCCTGGTGGACGACCAGGCGGTGACCGCGGCGAAGCTCAGCCCGCTGGTCGGCCTGCCCGCGGCGACGATCGAGCAGAAGCTGGCCGACCGGAAGCTGCGGTTCGCCTACATCGCGCGCGGCCTGACCCCGGATGTCGGCAACCGGGTGGAGGCGCTGGAGCTCAAGGGCGTCGGCGTGCTCCCGGAGCGCCGCCGGGTCTACCCGAACGGGACCGTCGCCTCGAACGTCGTCGGGTACACCAAGTTCGGCGACAAGGACCTGCTGCAGGGCAACGGCGGCATCGAGTTCGCCTACGACAGCGTGCTGCGCGGCCAGGACGGCACCCGCCGGCTGCAGACCGACCCGGCCGGCCGGGAGATCCCCTCCGCGCCCAGCAGCGAGAAGGCCCCGGTCGAGGGCAAGGACCTGCGCCTGACCCTCGACGAGGACATCCAGTGGGACGCGCAGCAGGCCATCGCGGCCGGTGTGGCGCAGACCCAGGCGGACGCCGGCACGATCGTGATCATGAATCCGAGCACCGGTGACATCCTCGCGATGGCCGACGCGCCGGACTTCGACCCGAACAACGTCGGCCAGGCCAACCCGGCCGCCCTCGGCAACCTGGCCACCGGCTACGCGTACGAGCCCGGCAGCGTCAACAAGATCATCACAATGGCGGCGGCCCTGGACCGTGGCGAGATCACCGACACCACCCCGGTCACCGTGCCCGCGGACATCCGCCGTGGCGGGGTCACCATCCGAGACGCGGAGCCGCACGGGACCCTGCAGCTCACCGCCGCCGGAGTGCTCGCCCACTCCAGCAACATCGGCGCGGTGCTGATCTCGGAGAAGGTCGGCTCGGCCGGCCTGGAGGCGACGATGCGCGCCTTCGGCCTCGGCCGCCCGACCGGGCTCGACTTCCCGGGCGAGAGCGGCGGCCAGCTCGCGAGCTCGTCGACCTGGTCGGCCTCCCAGGCGGCGACGGTGTCCTACGGCCAGGGCATGAGCGCGACGGCGCTGCAGATGGCCACCGTCTACGCGACCATCGCCAACGGCGGGGTACGGATGACGCCGCGGCTGGTCGACGCGGTCGGGTCGAGCTCCGGCGCGATGGTCCCGACACCGCGGGCGCCCGGCGTCCGGGTGGTCAGCGCCCGGACCGCGAGCACCCTGTCCGACATGCTCGAGCAGGTCACCACGTCCAACGGCACCGGCCCGGCTGCCGCCGTCCCGGGCTACCGGGTCGCAGGCAAGACCGGCACCGCGTACCGGATCGACCCGACGTGCGGCTGCTACCGGGGCTACGTCTCGTCGTTCATCGGTTTCGCCCCGGCCGACCACCCGCGGGTCGTCATCGCCGTCGTGCTGGACAACCCGAAGACCTCGTACTTCGGCGGCACGTCGGCGGCACCGGTCTTCCAGAAGGTGATGACCTTCGCCCTCGCCACGCTGGGCGTGCCGCCGTCCAGCGCCGCCGCGCCGAGCCTGCCGCTGACCCAGCCCGGCATCGCCGACCAGCCGGACATCCTCGGCCCGGGCGACGTGCCGGTCAGCCCGCCCACGCCGGCCACGCCGACACCGGGGCAGGGCGCCCAGACCGGCCCGAGCGCCGGGGCCTCGAGCCCACCGGCCGCCCAGCCGGGCGCCACCCGGGCGCCACCGGCGGCCGGGTGACCGCGGGTGTCCGCGCCGATCCACCCACTCCGGGTGATCGCGCGATGCCAGCCTGCCCACCCGCCGGTGGCGGCCGCCCGTTCGCCCCGAACGCGCCGGGTGAAATGGCCGCGGATCGCCCGGTTAATACCCGCTGTTGTGGGGGCAGGGCTGACAGTTGTGCGAATTCCGAGGAGACCGCATTGCCACGGGACGACACCGTGAGCAGGCGTGAGGCCGCGACGGGTGCCCTACTAAGGTCGACGGCGTGACCCCACCGGCACTGCGCCCGGCCCACCGGCCGGCCCGCACGCTCACCGAGCTGCGCGCTCTGCTCGCTGACCTCGGAAGCGTCCAGAGCGCGGCCGCGGCCGACGTGGCGGCGCCCGAGGTCGTGTTGCACGGCGTCACGCACGACTCCCGCGCCGTGCAGCCCGGCGACCTTTACGCGGCGCTGCCCGGCTCGCACGCCCACGGCGCGGACTTCGCCGCCGCCGCGGCCGCGAGCGGCGCCGCCGCTGTGCTGACCGACCCCGCTGGCGCCGCGGCGCTGGCCGGCTCGGTCGACCTGCCGGTGGTCACGACCGCCGACCCGCGCAGCGACGTCGCCCAGGTCGCGGACTGGCTTTACGGCCAGCCATCGCGCCGCCTCACGTTGCTCGGCGTCACCGGGACCAACGGCAAGACGACGTCGGCGTTCCTGGTCGACGCCGGCCTGCGGGCCGCCGGCCACCGCACCGGCCTGCTGGGCACCGTCGAGACCCGGATCGCCGACGAACGCGTCGACTCGGTGCGGACCACCCCGGAGTCGAGCGACCTGCAGGCGCTGTTCGCCGTGATGGTGGAGCGCGGCGTCACCGCGGCCACGATGGAGGTCTCCAGCCACGCGCTGGCCCAGCACCGCGTCGACGGCCTCCGGTTCGCCGGCGCGCTGTTCACCAACCTCAGCCAGGACCACCTGGACTACCACCCGACCATGCGGGACTACTTCGAGGCCAAGGCCCGCCTGTTCGAGCCCGAGCGGACCGCCGCGTCGGTGATCGGGATCGAGCCGGGCGCCGGCGGGTGGGGCCCACAGCTGGCGGCCCGCATTCCGGGATCCGTCACCTACGCCCCCGAGCCGCCCGCCGACTGGTGGGCTGACGACCTGACCGTCGGCGAGCAGGGCAGCTCGTTCACGGCTCGCGGCCCGCGCGGGCTCGCGGTGCCGATGAAGGTCCGGCTGCCGGGCCGGTTCAACGTCGTCAACGCCCTCGGCGCGCTCGCCCTGCTGGTGGCGGCCGGCGTCCCGCCGGAGGCCGCCGCGGCCGGTATCGGCACGCTGGCCGGCGTCCCCGGGCGGATGGAGCGGGTCGAGGCCGGCCAGCCCTACCTGGCCCTGGTCGACTACGCGCACACTCCGGACGCCGTCGAGACCGTGCTGACGTCCGTGCGCGGGCTCGTCGACGGTCGGGTGATCGTCGTTCTCGGCTGCGGCGGGGACCGGGACCGGGCCAAACGGCCGCTGATGGGTGCCGCGGCCGCGCGGCTGGCCGACCTGGCCTTCCTGACCAACGACAACCCGCGCTCCGAGGACCCGGCGGAGATCCTCGCCCAGATGACCGCCGGCGTCGACCGGGTGGCCACCTCGGCGGCCAAGGTGACCGTCATCCAGGACCGGGCCGAGGCGATCGCCGCGGCCGTCGCCGAGGCCGGTCCCGGCGACGTCGTCGTGGTCGCCGGCAAGGGCCACGAACGCGGCCAGGAGCAGAACGGCGTCGTCACCCCGTTCGACGACCGTGCCGTCCTCGCCCAGGCGATCGCCGCCGCCGGGCGGCCGACGGGTTCGGGCCGATGATCCCGCTGACGCTCGCCGAAGTGGCCGCGGCCACCGGCGGCAGGCTCGACGGCGGCGCCGACCCGGCGACCCTCGTCACGGCCGCGGTCGTCGACTCGCGGCTGGTCGAGCCGGGTGCGCTGTTCGTCGCGCTGCCGGGTGCCCGGGTCGACGGTCACGACTTCGCCGCCGGCGCCGTCGCGGCCGGCGCGCGCGCCGTGCTCGCCGCCCGTCCGGTCGAGGTCCCCGCCGTGCTGGTCGCCGACC
The DNA here is from genome assembly GCF_016786355.1 of Frankia sp. AgB1.9. Taxonomy (GTDB): domain Bacteria; phylum Actinomycetota; class Actinomycetes; order Frankiales; family Frankiaceae; genus Pseudofrankia. The sequence goes on along the minus strand of NZ_JADWYX010000004.1, from coordinate 68,769 downwards.
CCGCCGCCGCGCTGATGGCGCTGGCCGCGCACGTCCGGACGCTGACGAAGGCGACCGTGCTCGCCATCACCGGCTCCTCGGGCAAGACGACGACCAAGGACCTGCTCGCCGACCTGCTCGGGTCGCTCGGGCCGACGCTCGCCCCGCCGGGGAGCTTCAACAACGAGATCGGCCTGCCCCTGACGCTGCTGCGGCTGGAGCCGGACACCGAGTACGTGGCGCTGGAGATGGGCGCCCGGGGTATCGGCCACATCGCCGCGCTCTGCCAGGTCGCCCGGCCCCAGGTGGGAGTCGTCATCAACGTCGGAAGCGCGCACGTCGGCGAGTACGCCGACGGGCGGGCCGGCATCGCCAGGGCCAAGGGTGAGCTGGCCGAGGCGGCCACCGACGTCGTCGTGCTGAACGCCGACGACCCGCTGGTCGCGGCGATGCGCCCGCGCGCGACCGGCCGGCGGGTGGTGACCTTCGGCGTCGCGGCGGGCGCTGACGTGCGGGCCGAGCGGATCGCGCTCGACGGCGCCGGTCGGGCGTCGTTCGACCTGGTCACCGACGCCGAGCGCCACCGGGTGGCGCTCGCGCTGGTCGGCGAGCACCAGGTGGGCAACGCGCTCGCCGCCGCCGCGGCCGCCCTCGCGGTCGGGATGACGCCCGCGGCCGCCGTCGCCGCGCTGGCCGCGGCCCGGCCGCGCAGCCGGTGGCGGATGGAGGTCACGACCGCGCCGTCCGGGCTGGTCGTCGTCAACGACGCCTACAACGCCAACCCCGAGTCGATGCGGGCCGCGTTGCGCGCCCTGGTCGGGCTCGGTGCCGACGGCGATCCGGGCCGGCGGCGGACCTGGGCGGTGCTGGGCCCGATGGGTGAGCTCGGCACCGCCGCCGACGCCGAGCACGCCGAGCTCGGCCGGTTCGCCGCCCGGCTGGGCGTCGACCGGACCGTGGTCATCGGCGACGCGGCCCGGCCGCTCGCGCGGGCGGCCGCGGGGGCTGGCGCGCGGGTGGACTGGGTCGTCGACGTCGACGCGGCCACCGAGCTGCTTGCCACGGCGGCGCTCGGCGGCGGCGACGTCGTGCTCGTGAAGGCCAGCCGCGCGGCCGGCCTGGAGCGGGTCGCGGCGGCGCTCACGGCGACCGGCGCGGCCGGTCCCGGAGCCGCGAGAGGAAACGGAAGTACCGAGGCGGCCGAAAGTCCAGAGGCGCCGGGAAGTACAGAGGCGCCAGGAAGTACAGAGGCGGCGGAACAGACGCCGTGATCGAGGGGACGTGGGAAAGGGTGTTTAGCAGGGCCCGCGGGCCACAGCAGGCGCCGGCGGCCAGCGTGCCAGCCGACCGGGGCGGCCACGGGTGAGAGGTGTTCTCGTCGCGGCCTCGGTCGCGTTGTTGGTGTCGCTGCTCGGCACGCCGTGGGTCATCCGGCTGTTCCGCCGGCAGGGCTACGGCCAGGAGATCCGCGAGGACGGCCCGTCCAGCCACCTGAAGAAGCGCGGGACGCCGACCATGGGTGGCACCGCGATCGTCGCGGCCACCCTGATCGGCTACTTCGTCTCCCATCTGGCGACCGGCGCGGGGTTCACCGCGTCCGGCCTGCTGATCCTGATGGTGATGACGGGGCTCGGCGTCGTCGGCTTCCTGGACGACTACATCAAGATCCGCAAGCAGCGCAGCCTCGGCCTGACCGCGCGGACGAAGTTCGCCGGCCAGGCGATCGTCGCGCTCGCGTTCGGCCTGCTCGCCGTGCGGTTCAAGAACGCGTCCGGGCTGCTGCCCGGGTCGACGTTCATCTCGATCGTCCGTGACACCAACTTCTCGGTCGGGATCATCGGCTTCCCGCTGCTCGCCTGGATGATCATCGCGGCGACGTCGAACGCGGTGAACCTGACCGACGGTCTCGACGGCCTCGCGGCGGGCACCTCGGCGATGGTGTTCGGCGCCTACTGCGTGATCTCGTTCTGGCAGTTCGGCAACCTCTGCGAGCCGCACCACGCGGGGGCCGGCTGCTACTTCGTCCGCGACCCGCTGGACGTCGCGCTCGTCGCCGCGGCCGCGATGGGGTCCTGTTTCGGCTTCCTGTGGTGGAACGCCAGCCCGGCGAAGATCTTCATGGGGGACACCGGCTCGCTCGCGCTCGGCGGGGCGTTCGCCAGCATCGCGATCTGCACCCGCACCGAGCTGCTGCTGTTCGTGCTCGGCGGCCTGTTCGTCATCGAGACGGTGTCGGTGATCGTGCAGGTCGGCTTCTTCAAGCTGACCAAACGCCGGGTCTTCAACATGGCGCCGATCCATCACCATTTCGAGCTCGCCGACTGGCCGGAGACCACGGTCATCATCCGGTTCTGGATCGTGTCCGGCCTCGCGGTCGCGTTCGGCCTCGGCCTGTTCTACGCCGAGTTCCTCTCCCATGGAGGGAGCAACCTGTGACCGGCCCGGGTGCCGGCGACGTGGCCGGCCAGGCCCGTGGTGACGTGGCCGTCGACGAGCTGAAGGACGCGCCGGTGACCGTCGTCGGCATCGGCGTGTCCGGCGCCGCGGCGGCCCGCGCGCTGCTGCGCCTCGGCGCCCGGGTGACCGTCGTCGACGCCGGCGACGGCGCGCCCGCCCAGGCCGCCGCGGCCGAGCTGCGCGCCGCCGGGGCCGTGGTGGAGCTCGGCGGGCTGCCGACGGCCGTCGGCCCGGCCCGCCTGGTGGTCACCTCACCCGGCGTCCCGCCCGGCACCCCGCTGTTCGGCGCCGCCCGCGCCGCCGGCGTCCCGGTCTGGGGGGAGATCGAGCTGGGCTGGCGGCTGCGGCCGGCCGCCCGCTGGCTCGCGATCACCGGCACGAACGGCAAGACCACGACGACGGAGATGCTCGGCGCGATCCTCACCGCCGCCGGCCGGCGGGCCGCCACCGCCGGCAACATCGGCACCCCCGTCGTCACCGCCGCGCTGGCCGAGCCGCCCTACGACACCCTCGCCGTCGAGCTGTCCAGCTTCCAGCTGCACTACACCGAGACGGCGGCGCCGGTCGCGGCCGCGATTCTCAACGTCGCCCCCGACCACCTCGACTGGCATGGCGGCCCGGACGGCTACGCGGCCGACAAGGCGCGGATCTGGATGCACCCGGCGACGATCGCCGTCGGCAACGCCGACGACCCCGCCAGCGCCGCCCTGCTCGCCTCGGCGCCTGGCCGGCGGGTCACCTTCGGCCTGGACCCGGCGACGGCCGAGGTCACCGTCGTCGACGGGTGCCTCGTCGACCGGGCGTTCGGCGGCGGCCCGCTGGGCGCCGTCGCCGACCTGCTCGCCGGGCCGCGCCCCGACGGCTCGGCCCCTGGCGGGCCCGGCCCCGGGCGTCATCTGGTCGCGAACGCGCTGGCCGCCGCCGCGCTGGCCCGCGCGGACGGCGTCGAGCCGGCCGCGATCGCCTCAGCGCTCGCGGCCTACCGGCCAGGCGCGCACCGCAACGCCCTGGTCACCACCGTCGACGGCGTCCGCTACGTCGACGACAGCAAGGCGACCAACCCGCACGCGGCGGCCGCGTCGCTGACCGCCTACCCGTCGGTCGTGTGGATCGCCGGCGGGCTGAACAAGGGCCTGGCCTTCGACGAACTGGTCGAGCTCGCCGCCGGCCGGTTGCGCGCCGTGGTCCTGATCGGGCGCTGCGCGGACGAGATAGCCGCCGCGCTCGCCCGACACGCCCCCGATGTCCCCATGGAACGGGCCGCGGGCATGGACGATGCGGTGGAGGCCGCGGCGCGGCTGGCCCGGGCGGGCGACACCGTCCTGCTCGCGCCCGCCGCCGCCTCGATGGACATGTTCCGTGACTACGCCGAGCGCGGCGACCTGTTCGCCGCCGCGGCCGGTCGTCGCGGGCAGGTCGGGGCGGCCCAGGGGGTCGTCCCGCCGGGCGGGCAGAGTCGAGGAGGCTAGGGGCAGCGTGCGCGAGGCGCCGAGCTCCCGATCGGGCGTCGGATCCGGTAACGCCGGATCCGGCGGTTCGAGTTCGGCGTCCGGGCAGCGGACCCGTCCCAGGGCGGCGGTCGCCCGTCCCGGACGCGCCGCGCGTGCTGGAGCGGACGACGGGCGCCCGCCGGCCGGTGACGACCGCCCGACCAGGCGGGAGCGTCCGGCGGCCACTCCGCGCGACGCCGGCACGCTGGCGACGCCCCGCGACGACGGGAAGGCCTCCGGGCGGGACGGCGCGCGGCCGGCGACGACCCGGGACACGGCCCGACCGGCGGGCCCGCGCGAGAGCCGCCGGCCCGCGACACTGCGCGACGCGATGGCCCCGGCGGTGCGCCGCCCGAGGGTCCCGGCCGGATCGGCCTCCGACCAGCAGGTCAGGGCCGGGAAGGCAGCCCGGCAGGCGAGTCAGGAGGCGGCCCGGCGGGCCGGGGGAGTGCTCCCGTCGCCGGGTCGGGGCGGTCAGCGGCGTTCCGTGCTGCGCCCGGTCCCGAGCCCGGACACCCCAGGCGCGGCCCTCGCCCGGCTCCCCCTGCTCGAACGGCCGCTCGCCTCGTACTACCTGCTCGGCTCGTCGGCCGGGCTGCTCCTGCTCCTCGGTCTCGTCATGGTCCTCTCGGCGTCCAACGTGCGGTCCTACGCCGCGTTCGGCTCGTCGTACACGGTCTTCGTCCGCCAGGCCACCTGGATGGGGATCGGCCTGCCGGTGCTGCTCGCGGCCAGCCGAGCGCCGAGCCAGTGGTTCCGCCGGGTCGCCTATCCACTGATGGGCCTGACCCTGCTGCTGTTGCTGGCCGTGCTCTCGCCGCTGGGGGTCTCCTCGAACGGCGCCCAGCGCTGGCTCGGGGTCGGCTCGCTCAGCCTGCAGCCCAGCGAGCTGGCCAAGCTCGCGCTGGTGCTCTGGTCGGCCGACCTGCTGACCCGCAAACGCCGGCTGCTCGGGGACTGGAAGCACCTGATCGTTCCGGTCGTCCCGGTGTCGGCGCTGATCGGCGGGCTGATCATGATGCAGCCCGACATGGGGACGACGATCGTCGTGTTCGCCGTGCTGTTCGTCGTGCTGTGGGTGGTGGGCACGCCCGGCCGGGTCTACGCCGGCCTCGTCGGCGTGCTCGGGGCCGTCGGCGCCATACTCGCGGTGATAGAGCCGTACCGCCTGGAACGGCTGCTGTCCTACCGCGACCCGTTCCAGCACGTCCAGGGCAGCGGCTGGCAGGCCGTCCAGGGGATCTACGCCCTCGCCGGCGGCGGCTGGTTCGGCGAGGGGCTGGGCGCCTCCAAGGAGAAGTGGCCCGACCTGCTGCCCGCGTCGTACACCGACTTCATCCTCGCGATCATCGGCGAGGAGCTGGGGCTGCTCGGCTGCCTGGTCGTGGTGATCCTTTTCGGTGTCTTCGGCTATGCCGGCCTGCGCGTCGCGCACCGCAGCGACAACCAGTTCGTCCGGCTGGCGGCGGCCGGCTCGACCGGCTGGATCCTCACCCAGGCCGTGGTGAACATGGGCGCCGTCGTCGGCCTGCTGCCCATCACCGGCATCCCCCTGCCGCTGGTGTCGTTCGGCGGGTCGTCGCTGGTCCTGACCATGTTCTCGATCGGGATGCTGCTCGCGTTCGCCCGCTCCGAGCCGGCGGCGGCCCGGCTGCTGGCCGAACGGTCCCAGCGGCGACGCGAGGCGCGCAAGCAGCGCCGGCGCGGCCCCCGCGGCCGAGCCCGTGACGGCGCGGCTGCCGGTGGCGCCGGGCCTGCCCCGACCCGCGCGGCCCGGTCCGACGGCGCCGAGCGTGCTCAGACCGGCGTCCCGGCCAGAACCAGGTCGGGACGGCGTGACCAAGACCTGAACGGAACGCCGAAAAGGGGCCGCGCGAAGCCGGGCCGGGCCGGCACGGCTGGCTCAGTGGCCACGACTGGCGGGTCCGGTGGGACTGGCGGGTCCGGTGGGACTGGGGGGTCGGGCCGGACTGGCGGATCCGGCCAGACTGGCAAGGCCGGCAGGTCCGGCGGGGCTGGCAGGGCCGCTACAGCTCGTGGGGCCGACGAGGCTGGCAGGGTGAGCGGGACTGGGAAGGGCGGCGGGACTCGCAGGGCCGCCACGGCCCGCAGCGAGGCTGACAGGGCCAGCGGGACTGGCAAGGGCAGCGCGACCGGCCGGGCCGGCACGACCGGCACCGCTGGTGGGACCGGCGCCACGGGCCGGGCCGGCAAGTCTGATGATGGCCGGGAGAGTGCCAGGGGCGCGACGGCGGACCGGCGGCGGCCCGAACCGGGACCATACCGACGCGGCGACCGCAGGGACGGCGAGCCGGGTCCTGACGGCCCTCCCAACGCTGGCTGATTCCCGGTCGCCGCGATGACTGGCCCTGACGGGCCAGTCGCTCACAGCGGCCGGCTCGTGTGCCATCGTCAGGGACGATGCTGAAGAGTGTGCTGCTCGCCGGCGGCGGTACGGCCGGCCATGTCGAACCCGCCCTCGCGGTCGCGGACGCGCTGCGCGCGACCGACCCCCGCCTGCGCCTGACCCTGCTCGGCACGAGGACCGGCCTGGAGGCCCGCCTCGTGCCGGCGCGCGGGTACGAGCTCGCCACCGTGGAGAAGGTGCCGCTGCCGCGGCGCCCCAGCGCCCAGCTGCTCACCGTTCCCGGCCGGCTCGCCGGCGCGGTGAGCACGGCCGCCCACGTGCTGGCCGAGACCCGCGCCGACGTCGTCGTCGGCTTCGGTGGCTACGTCTCGGTTCCCGCCTACTTGGCCGCCCGCCGCCGTGGCATCCCGATCGTGGTCCACGAGGCGAACCCGCTGCCCGGGGTGGCGAACCGCCTCGGCGCCCGGTTCACGCCGTACGTCGCCACGTCCTACCCCGGCACCCCGCTGCGGGGCGCTCGCCTGACCGGTATTCCGCTGCGCCCCGAGATCCTCACCCTGGACCGCTCCCCGGGCGCGCAGCGCACCGCCAGGGGCCGCTACGGCCTGGACTACCAGCGCCCCACCCTGTTGGTCGTCGGCGGCTCGCAGGGCGCCCGCTCGGTCAACACCGCGATGACGCAGGCCGCCCACGCGCTGGCCCGCTCCGGGGTCCAGGTGCTGCACGCCGCCGGCCCCCGCAACATCGACGAGGTGACGGCGGCGCTGCCCACCGGCCTGCCGGCGCCGTACGTGCTGCTGCCCTACCTCGACCACATCCCGTCGGCCTACGCCGCGGCGGACATGGTGCTGTGCCGGTCCGGCGCGATGACCTGCGCGGAGCTCTCGGCGGTGGGCCTGCCGGCGGCCTACGTCCCGCTGCCGCACGGCAACGGCGAGCAGCGGCGCAACGCGCTGCCGACCGTGGAGGCCGGCGGCGGCCTGATCGTCGACGACGCGGACCTGTCCGCCGAGTGGATCATGAACAATGTCGTGCCGGTGCTCGTCTCGCCGGAGCGCCTGGCGAAGATGCAGGCGGCCATGGCTGGCGCAGGCCATCCGCGGGCGGCCCAGACGATCGTCGCGATGATCCACGAGGCCGAGGCATCCCGCCGCCGCTCAGGCGGCCGCCACGCGGCCCACTGAGCCAGCCGGGCCCCCGGTCGGCCGGCGTAGTGATCGCCGTCTTCGCCCTCCAGTGGTCGTGAATCGCGCCGCATCGCAACCGTTCCAGGGCCGAACTCGCGATCACGGCCTGGGGGACGACGCGGACGACCCTCGGCGGGGGCGGCCTAGCGGTCCAGGCGCATCGCGAGCAGGCGGGGTCCGAGCTCGGTGATGGTGCCTGCGCCCAGCGTCAGCAGCAGGACGTCGTGGCCCGGCAGGTCGGCGGCCAGGCGGTCCGGCAGCTCGGCCCAGCCGACGTAGCTCGTCTCCGTCGGTACCCGGACCCGCTTGGCAAGGTCGGAGGCGTGCACCCCGAGGTCATCGCGTTCCCGCGCGGCGTAGATGTCCGTGACGTAGAGCCGGTCGGCGTCGCCGAACGCCACGGCGAAGTCGGCCAGCAACGCGGCCAGCCGGCTGTAGGTGTGCGGCTGGAGTACCGCCCAGACCTGCCGGCCCGCCGCCTGCTGGCGCGCCGCGGCGAGCGTGGCGCGGATCTCCGTCGGGTGGTGGGCGTAGTCGTCGACGATCTCGACCGCTCCCGGGCCGGGCAGCGCCCGGGCGCCGATCCGCTGGAACCGCCGGGCGGCGCCGGTGTAGCCGGCCAGCGCGGTGAGTGTCGTCTCGACCGGCACGCCCAACTCGCTGGCGGTGGCGAGCACCGCCAGCGCGTTCAGGACGGTGTGCCGGCCGGGTAGCGCGAGGCGCAGGGTTCCAACCGGCTCCCCGTCCCGCAGCACGGTGGCCTCGGTCACCACCGGCGGCCCGGCGGCGGCCCGGTCGAGGCCGCCCGCGGCGCCTCCGCCGACGGGCAAGGACGAGGCCGAGGACGACAAGGGCAAGGCAGAGGCCGAGGACGACAGGGCCGGGGCCGAGGCCGCACGGGGGGCGCCGGGCTGGCCGGTCGTGACGTCCACCGCGCGCCAGCCGAGCCCGTCCCCGAAGCCGTAGCGGACGACCCGTGGCCCGCCCCCGGAGCCCTCTGCCAGCGTGCCGAGGACGGCCGCGACACCCGGGTCGTCGCCGCAGGCGACCAGCGTGCCGCCGGGACGCACCCGAGCGGCGAACGCGGCGAAGACCGCGCGCACAGCCGCCTCGTCGGGGAAGAGGTCCGGATGCTCCCACTCGACGTTCGTCAGGATCGTGAGCGCCGGGTCGAGCCCGCGGAACGCGCCGCCGTACTCGTCGGCCTCCAGCACGAAGATCTCGCCCCGGCCGACCACCGCGCCGCCGCCGAGCTGCGGCACCTCGCCGCCGATCACGGCGGTCGGGTCGGCGCCGGCGGCGCGCAGCGCGACCGCGAGCATCGCCGAGGTGGTGGTCTTGCCGTGCGAGCCGGCGACGGCGACCAGCCGGTAGCCATCGGTCAGCTCCGGGAGCCAGTCCGACCGCCGGCGCACGGGCAGGCCGGCCGCCTGGGCGGCGACGATCTCCGGATGGTCGTCGGGCAGGGCGCTGGAGGCGACGACGACGTCCACGCCGACCAGTTCGGCGGCCAGGACGGCCGGATCGGGCGGCGCGCCGGTGCGGACCCGGGCGCCCAGCGCGCGCAGGGCCTCGACCCGGTCGGACGGCTCCTGGTCGCTGCCCGAGACGCTCGCGCCACGCGCCAGGGCGATCCGGGCCAGTGGGGCGAGGCCGGAGCCGCCGATGCCGAGGAAGTGCACACGTCGGGGTGTCTGCTCGCCTGTTCCTGCGCTCACGGGAGTGAGTGAACACCACCGGGGCTCGCGCCTATGCGCTGGCACGGCCGGGCGGGGTGGACGGGCTCGGCTTCGTGTCGATCGTCAGTGGGCCGCGACGCGGGGGGCCGGCCCGCCCGCGTGTCGTCGCTGGCGGGGGCCGGTACGGGGGCGACAGTGACGTGCCGGGAAGGAACGCTCGGCACTGTGACGAAGAGGACGGAGAATTCCATGGGTTGACGCGCCGGGCGGTTCCTTGACCCATGCGGACGCCATGCCTACTGTCCAAACACAGTCGCAAGTTGACATAACTCTAACCGTCTAGTGCACGGTGAAGGTTGAGGCTCGGCGGCTACTTCTCCCGACTCGCTCCGGCGGCGCCGTTAAGACGGACGTACTGGCGCGGGCGGGTGTTGTTCCGCCCCACCGACGCCGCTGGAGGACCGACCCCGCAATGGCAGCCCCGCAGAACTACCTAGCGGTCATCAAGGTTGTCGGCATTGGTGGCGGTGGCGTCAACGCTGTGAACCGAATGATCGAGGTCGGTCTCAAGGGCGTCGAGTTCATCGCGATCAACACCGACGCCCAGGCGCTGCTGATGAGCGACGCCGACGTGAAGCTCGACGTCGGCCGCGAGCTCACCCGGGGCCTCGGCGCCGGCGCCGACCCCGAGGTCGGCCGGCAGGCCGCCGAGGACCACCGCGAGGAGATCGAGGAAGTCCTCAAGGGCGCCGACATGGTGTTCGTCACGGCCGGCGAGGGCGGCGGCACCGGCACCGGCGGCGCGCCGGTGGTGGCCAACGTGGCCCGCTCGCTGGGCGCTCTGACGATCGGTGTGGTCACCCGCCCGTTCACGTTCGAGGGTCGCCGCCGGGCGAACCAGGCCGACACGGGCATCGACACGCTGCGCAACGAGGTCGACACCCTCATCGTCATCCCGAACGACCGGCTGCTGGCGATGACCGACCGCGACATCAGCGTCCTCGACGCGTTCCGCAGTGCCGACCAGGTCCTGCTCTCCGGTGTCCAGGGCATCACCGACCTGATCACGACCCCCGGCCTGATCAACCTCGACTTCGCGGACGTCAAGACCGTCATGTCGCACGCCGGCTCCGCCCTGATGGGCATCGGCCGGGCCCGCGGCGACGACCGGGCCACCGTCGCGGCCGAGCAGGCGATCGCCTCGCCGCTGCTCGAGGCCAGCATGGACGGCGCCCAGGGCGTGCTGCTCAACATCTCCGGCGGCTCCGACCTCGGCCTGTTCGAGATCAACGCCGCCGCCGAGCTGGTCGCCGACGCCGCCCACCCCGAGGCGAACATCATCTTCGGTGCCGTGATTGACGATGCCCTGGGTGACGAGGTCCGGGTGACGGTGATCGCCGCCGGCTTCGACACCGTGCCGGACCGGCGGGCCAAGGGCGCGGCGCAGCAGCGCTCCCGCCCGAGCCCGCCGCCAGCTGTCGCCGCCGCCACGCCGGTCCCGGCCGGCGTGCTGCCGGCGATCCCGCCGGTCGTCACGCCGCCGCCCGGATCGCAGCCGACGCCCAGCTATGCGCCGCCCCCGTTGGGCCCGCCGCCGGCCGCTCCTGCGCCGACGCCGGCCCAGTACGTGCCGGAGCCGCTCGACCCGCGGCCGGAGATGGACGAGCCCCCGCACCGGTACGTCGCCCAGCACGGCGAGGGCCACGGCTCCGGAACCGGTGGGTACGGGTCTGACGGCGGCTACGGGTCCGGCCCCGACCAGCGGTCCGGGGCGCGGCCGAGCTACCCGCCGCAGCGCCGGCCGGTCCGGCCGATCGCCGACGACGAGGACGAGCTGGACGTCCCGGACTTCCTCAAGTAACCCGTGCCCTTCCTGTTCACCGACCGCTCCGGCGGCGTGTCCGCTGGCCCGTATGCCGGGCTGAACCTCGGCGCCCACGTCGGAGACGATCCCGAGGCGGTAGCGGCCAACCGGCGCGTGCTCGCCGAGATCACCGGGGCGCCGGCGTGCTTCATGCGCCAGGTCCACGGCGCCGTGGTGGTTACGCTCAGTGAGCGGACCCGGGCGGACTGGTTTCGCGACGGCGCCCTCGGCTCCGCGCCCGAACGGGCGGCCGCGCGGGACGCCGACTCGCGCGGGGAGGACGGTCTGGTCACCGACGTTCCCGGCCTCGCGCTGACGGTGCTGGTCGCGGACTGCGTGCCGGTGGTGTTCACCGCTCCCGGCGCGGTCGGCGTCGCGCACGCGGGTCGGGCCGGGCTCGCCGCCGGCGTGGTGCCCGCGACCGTCGCCGCCCTGGCCGACCTCGGCGCCGCGCCGGAGCACCTCCACGTCGAGGTCGGGCCGTCGGTGTGCGGCCGCTGCTACGAGGTGCCGGCGGCGATGCGCGACGAGGTCGAGGCCCTCGTCCCGGGCACGGCGACCGCCACCAGGGCCGGCACCCCGGCTTTGGACCTGCGCGCCGGCGTCGCCGGGCAGCTGCGGGACCTGGGTGTCACCGACATCACGGTCTCCGACCGCTGCACCATGGAGGACCCCGCGCTGTTCTCGCATCGCCGCGACGCCGGCCGCACCGGCCGTTTCGCCGGTGTCGCGTGGCTGTGAGCGCAGGAGTGAGCGAGTGGAGTGGTCGTCCGAGGTACGAGGACGGCCGCGGAGTGAGTGAGGCGACGAAGCGAACCCGAGACGCTGTGAGCGCGCGGCTCGCCGGCCGCCGGCCGCGGCCGGTCAAGCGCCGCGGCCCCACGGCCTGGACCGGTCGACTTGACGGGAAAGGCTCCAGGGCGGTCAGTAGGGACATGCACGGTGGCGAACTGACTGGCGCGGACACAGCGGACACATCCGACGACGGACCGCGGGCCGACCTGCCAAGGCTGCGGGCCAACCTCGACGACGTGCAGGACCGGATCGCCACCGCGGCCCGCGCGGCCGGCCGCGACCCGGCCGAGCTGACCCTCGTCGCCGTGAGCAAGACCTGGCCCGCCGCCGATGTCGTGGTTCTGCGCGGGCTCGGGGTGACGCACTTCGCCGAGAACCGTGAGCAGGAGGCCGCCCGCAAGGTCGCCGAGGTCCACGCGCGGCTGGGCCTGCTCCCGGCCGGGGTGAACGGCGTCGCCGCCGGGTCCGGGCTGGCCGAGGACTCCGTTCGCGGGGGAGATTCCTGTCACGCGGGGACAAGTGCGGCAGAGCGGACGATCTGGCATTACGTCGGGCAGCTGCAGCGGAACAAGGCGAACGCGGTGGCCCGATGGGCAGACTGGGTCCAGTGCGTGGACCGGCCCGAAATCGTCGCGAGCCTTGCCCGGGCGGCGGCGACGGCGGGCCGCGAGCTGACCGTGTGCCTGCAGGTGTCGCTCGACACGTCCCCCGGCGGACCCGAATCGGGGCCCAACGGTGCCCCGAACGCCGGGCGGGGCGGCGCCGCGCCCGCGGATGTCCCCGGTTTGGCCGATCTTGTCGCAGCGGCGGGCTGGCTGCGGCTAGCCGGAGTGATGGCGGTGGCTCCGCGAGGACAACCGCCACGCCCAGCCTTCGCCCGGCTACGGGAAGTCGCCGAGAAGCTGCGCCAAACCCATCCCGACGCGCGCGTCATCAGTGCCGGAATGTCAGGGGATCTGGAAGCGGCGGTGGCCGAAGGCGCGACACACCTACGGATCGGGACCGCTTTGTTCGGTGAGCGGCTTCCTGTCCCTTAGAGTCGCGCCATGGGGCTCGGGCGCAGGGCGATGGTCTACCTCGGTCTGGCCGAGGAGGACGACGAAGAGTACGACTACCTCGACGACGAGGACGACGGTCAGGATGACCGACGGGACGTGCGCGAGCCCGTCCCGTTCGACCGAACGGTGCGGCGTATCGACGCGCGAGAGGAGCCGCCGCCAATGGCCAGACGTTCCTCATCCGTCGAGCCGCTGCGTCCCGCTGGAGCGGTTCCTATGCGACGGGTAGCTGCTGTGGAGGACCCCTCCCCTTACCGGATCACCACGCTCCAGCCGCGGAGCTACAATGACGCCCGTCAGATCGGTGAGGAGTTCAGGGACGGCACCCCCGTCATCATGAACCTCACCGAGATGGACGATGTAGAGGCCAAGCGGATGATCGATTTCGCCGCCGGGCTGATCTTCGGGTTGCACGGGCGGATCGAGAGGGTGACCAACAAGGTCTTCCTGCTTACTCCATCGAACGTCGAGGTCACCGAAAGTGACCGGCAGCGTATCGCCGAGGGTGGCTTCTACAACCAGTCCTGACGGCTTGGCGTCTAACCCGCCAAGGACGTCCCGCCAACAAGGAGAGGTAGTCATCAGCACTCTGGGCGCTGTCATCTCATGGGTGCTGCTGGTGTACCTTCTGCTTCTGATTGCGCGGGCGGTCATCGACCTGCTGCAGTCGGTGAGTCGGAACTTTCGACCCACCGGCCCGTGGGTCGTGATCTGCGAGGTCGTGTACACGGCGACTGACCCCCCGTTGCGACTGCTGCGGCGCTTCATCCCGCCGCTGCGCGTCGGATCGGTTGCCTTCGACCTCGGTTTCCTGCTGTTGTTCATCGTGATCGTGGTGTTGCGGAGCTATGCGACGAGGTTGTGACGGGGTCGTGTGCACACCGCCGACACGGGCGCGGGAGACTGCCCGTAGACCGCCCTCTCTTCGGGGAGCGGCGATGCCGCATGAGGAGGCGACGTGGCGCTGACACCACAGGATGTCCAGAACAAGGTCTTCAGCCCGACGAGGTTCCGGACCGGCTACAACGAGGATGAGGTTGACACCTTCCTCGACGAGGTCGAGGCTGAGCTGACCCGGCTGCTGGACGAGAACGCCGACGTCCGCCGCCAGCTCGACGAGGCCCGGCGCGCCGGCGGCGGTGGCCCGGGCGTGCCGCCTCAGCTCATCGAGGAGAACCAGCAGCTGCGCCGCCAGGTGGAGGAGGCACGCCGTGCCGCCGCCCAGGCGCAGGCAGCCGCCCAGCAGGCCCAGGCTCAGGCGGCGGCCGCCGCGGCTCGTGGCCCGTCGACGTCCCCGGTCCCGATTCCCGGCGGCGCGACCCAGGTGATCCCGGCGGTCGGTGCCCGTGCGGCCGCGGCGCAGCAGCAGCAGGCCCCGTCGGGCAACGCGGCGATCGACACGGAGATCGAGCAGCGGGTCGCCCGTACCCTGGTGCTCGCTCAGCGGACCGCCGACGAGGCTGTGCGGGAGGCGCGTGCCGAGTCCGAGCGTGCCCGCCGCGAGGCTCGTCAGGACGCGGACCGCATCCTCGCCGAGGCGCGGGCGCACGTCGCCGAGCAGCTCGGTGGCCTGGAGGACGACAAGCGTCGCCTCGAGGGCCAGGTCGAGCAGCTGCGCGCGTTCGAGCGTGAGTACCGCACCCGGCTGCGTGCCTACCTGGAGATGCAGCTGCGCGACCTCGACGGCATGCCGACCCAGCCGGCAGTCGGCTCGGGTGGCCCGCAGCGGCCAGGTCTCAACCCTGGCTCGCAGGGGGCCCAGCAGCAGCCGCAGCCCGCGGGCGTCGGTGTGCCGGCCGGGGCCTACCAGCCCGGTCCCGGGCAGATGGGCGTCCAGAACGGCGTCGGCCGCCCCGATCACGACCCGCGCGCCAACAACGGCATGCAGGACTTCTGACGCGAGGCTCACCGTCGGCGCGGAGTTCTCGCCCGACGGTGAGCATGCCTGGTGAGAATGCGTGGCCGGCACGGTACCCGTGCCGGCTCGCGGTCGACCGATCGTGCCGTCCCGCCGTTCCGGAACCCGGTCCGCGCCCAGGTGGCGGGGGACCGAGGAGAGGATGAGCGATGATCATCCTTAGTGGCGGGTTGCTGGCGGTCGCGGCCGTGCTGTGGGTGGCCGGTGCCTTCGGACCGACCGCCTGCGTCTATGCGTCCCTGGCGTTGACTCTCTTCGCCGCGGGGATGCTGCCTCTCGGCGCCGCCCGCCGGGCCCGCCGCGGTCCTGGCGGGTCCGTCGGCTGAATCCCTGGGGTCACGCCCGCGGTCTTCGGGCTCGTGGCGCCGTTTCGACCCTGAGGCGGCTGGCCTGGCGCTGGTCTACTGCTGGTCGGGGGCGAGGGGGATGAAGCGGACCGTGCTTTCCACGGCTCCGGGCGGGGCGGCGTCGATGACCCGGACAGCCGGGTTCGCCCGCAGTTCGATGAGCCGAACCGCCGGGGTCCGGATGACGGCGGCGAAGGCGCAGTCGCAGTGGGCGCGCAGCGCGGTCGCCTCGGACTGGTCACGCCTGCGGGTGGCCGCGTCGGCGGTGGTCGCGGCCCGTCCGGCCGCGCCGGCGGCCTGGGCGTCGAACGCGGCCAGCACGTCCGCCAGCGGGTCGCGGACCGCCGCCTGATAGACCCCGCCGCTGCCCGGGACGGTGAAGAAGACCTGGGTCACGCGGTAGTCGCTGAGCAGGGCATGCAGGGCCTGCGGGGACCGAAACCCGCTCAGGTCCACCACAGCGAGCAGCTCGGCGTCGGGGGCGGCCTGGGCCTGCTGGGTCAGCTCGCGGTCCGCGATCCCGATGTAGGCGGCCGTCGAGTCGCCCGCGAACGGGCCGATGGTGACGCTCGGGGTGAAGGCCGGCGGTGGCGCGGCCGCCCGCCCACCGCCCGGCGGCGGGCCGGAGGTGACCGGCTCCACGACCGGCTGGCCGCTGACCCCGGGCAGCAGCAGCGCGGCCGCCGTGCTCAGCACGATCATCGCGACCAGGCCGAGCACCGCGATCCGCGCGCCCCGCTCCAACATCGCCCGTCCGACCGGCATGACCCCGGCCGGGCCTGAGGCCGCGGCGACCCCGCCGCCGGTGCCCAGCGTGGCGTAGGGGACGCCGTCCGCCGGGCTGGGGGACGAGAGCAGCCGAACCCGGACGGCTAAGCGCAGGAGCCGGGTCGCCACGGCCCGGCTGGTCGCGGCGGCGCCGCCGGCGACCACCTCCAGGGCGTCGCCTGTCGCCGGGAGCAGGGTGTCGTCAAGCTGGTCGAGCAACGGCCCCGCGTGGTCGGCCGCCCGTGCGAGCCGAGCGCCGCCGGCGGTGGCGACCTCGACCGCCGCCCGGATGCCGGCCTGGCGGGCCGCGCCCACAACCTCACGCGCGGCCGAGCGCCCAGGGAAGCGGGGCGGCAGCGGGCTCACGACATCGCCCGGAGCCGCTCCAGCGCCTCGGCGAGATCAGGCGGGTCGGGGCTGGTGAAGGTGACCAGCCGGCCGTCCGCCGGATGTTCGAAGGACAGCTGGAAGGCGTGCAGCCACTGGCGGCGCAGGCCGAGCTTCTCGGCCAGGGTCGGATCGGCGCCGTAGGCCAGGTCACCGACGCAGGGATGGCGCAACGCGGACATGTGCACCCGGATCTGGTGGGTGCGGCCGGTCTCCAGCCGGACCTCGAGCAGCGACGCGGCGCGGAACGCCTCATCGAGGTCGTAGTGGGTGACGCTGGGCTTCCCGTCGGCGACGACGGCGAACAGGCCCGGCTTGCGCGGGTGCCGGTCGATCGGGGCGTCCACGGTGCCACGCAGCGGGTCGGGGTGGCCCTGGACGACCGCCCGGTAGCGCTTGTCGACCTCACGTTCGCGGAACGCCCGCTTGAGCGCCGCGTAGCCCGACTCGCTCTTCGCGACCACCATCACCCCGGTGGTGCCGACGTCGAGCCGATGCACGACGCCCTGCCGCTCGGCCGCCCCGGAGGTGGCGATCCGGTAACCAGCGGCGGCGAGCGCGCCGATCACGGTCGGCCCGGTGTAGCCGGGCGCCGGGTGCGCCGCCACTCCGACGGGTTTGTCGATGACGACGAGGTCGTCGTCGTCGTGCACGATCGTCAGGCCGTCGACGGGAGTCGCGATCACCTCGGTGACCGGGCGCGGCGAGGGCGGCAGCTCGACGTCCAGCCACGCGCCGCCGCGCACGCGGTCGGACCGGCCGGGCGCGGTTCCGTCCACGCTGACCTGACCGTCGTCGACCAGCGCGGCGGCGACGGTACGGGACAGTCCGAACATCCGCGCGATCGCTGCGTCGAGGCGCAGCCCGTCGAGACCGTCGGGTACCGGCAGCGAGCGGTGCTCTCCCGGGCGGCGGGAGACGGGGGAGCCGGCCTCGGCCGGCACCGGCGTCATCCCCGGCCGGCCGGGGGCTGCTCGACCGGCGGCCCCGGCGCTGCTGCCTGGTCCGTTCGGCTGTACCGGCCGCCGTCCAGGCCGATACCCAGCGCCGAGAGGATCACCGCGAGCACGGCGGCGATGACGATCGACGAGTCGGCCACGTTGAAGATCGGCCAGTGGTGCAGATAGATCCAGTCGACCACGTGGCCGCGCAGTGGACCGGGCGCGCGGACCAGCCGGTCGACGAGGTTCCCGACGGCGCCGCCGACGATCGCGCCGAGCACGACGGCCCAGGCGACCGAGGCCAGCCGGCGGGCGGTGCGCGCGACGATGACGACCACGGCCACGGCGATCAGGCTGAACAGCACCGTGGCGCCGCCCCCGATGCTGAACGCGGCACCGGAGTTACGGGTGAGCTCCAGCTGGAGCACACCCGGGATCAGCGTCACCGGCGCGTGGTTGGAGAGCGTCGCCACGACGATGATCTTCGTGATGGCGTCGAGCAGGACGATTCCGACCGCCGTGCCGAGCAGAACGCGCACCGGGGTGCGCGCGACTGATCGGGATGCCCGAGGGGCGGACCCTCCGCCCCGGAGCTCTGCGTCTTCGTCGCCGGGCAGGGTGACCCCGCCGGACGCACCGTCGGCCCGCGTCGCCGCGGGCGGACCGGCGTGCGCGCCGGTGGCCTTCCCAGCCGTCGGTTCCGGCTCCTTGCCCCAGTCCAGATACGCGCGCGCGACGGACTCGTCGCCCGGCTCGCGTACGTCACCCTCGCTGGTCGGTGCCTCTCCCACGCCGTCAACTCTACGGGCGTCGGCGACCGGACTCGTCGCCGCCCGCCGGATGGCCCGTGGGCTGGGCTTTCGTCTGCGCGCCGCCCGGCTGTCGGCCGCGGGAGGTCAGGCCGGCAGCTCGGCGACGTCGCCGGTGCCGAGGCGCTCCAGCACGACCCGGTAGGCCTGCAGCTGGCCGGTGACGAACCCGGCCGTCGAGCCCCACAGGAACGCGCGGAACCTGAGGTAGATCTCGGCGCCCCAGCGCTCGGTGATCTGCTCTCGGGCCCCGTCGAGGCCCAGCGCCCACGCTCGGCAGGTCAGCATGTAGTTGCGGGTGTCCTCGATCACGGTCCGGACCCGGAAGTGCGGCGACCGGGCGACACAGGCCAGGTACTCGTGCAGCACCATCGGCGTCGAGCGGCCCGGATAGATGTGCCGGCTCATGAAGCTTGACAGGTGGTGTTTGCGGCGCATCGCCACGGCATCGAGGTAGACCAGGCCGCCCGGACGGACCAGCTCCGCGTACTTGCGCAGCGTGGACCTGTAGTCGGGCAGATGCTCCGTGACGCCCATGTTCACGAGCGCGTCGTAGGGCTTGCTGCTCTCGTACGCGAACAGGTGCTGGCGCACGACCGTCGCGTCGCGGAACCCGCGTTCCTTCGCGAGGTCGTTCATGAACGTCTCGGAGGCGCGGGAGAGCGTGAGTGACGTCACCCGGGCACCCTGCTCGGAGCCGTACTGCAGGAACGCGCCCCAGCCGCCGCCGACCTCGACCACGCGGGCGCCGGGGGACAGCTCCAGGGCCTCGTACGCGTAGCGCATCTTGTTCGCCATCGCGGCCTCGAGCGGCTCGGTGTCCGACGTGAAGACGCCGTGCGTGTAGCACCGGTATGCCGTGTCCAGGAACGTGGTGAAGAAGTCCGCGTCCTCGTCGTAGTGCGCGGCGATCGCCGCGTCGTCGGCCCTGCGCTGGGCGCGGCCGCCGAGGGCCAGCGGCGCGAACCGCCGGAGCCAGACAAGCGGGTGGAAGTCCGAGAAGACCTTCCGGGAGGCCAGTGCCGCGACGACGTCGCCGTCGACCGCCACGGCGCCGCCGATGAAGGCGTCGCCGACCTGGAAGAGATCCATGGATGTCAGCGCCTTGTCACCGGCCGCCGCCTGGCTGGTTATCGAGAACCGCGGCTCGTCGTCACCGACCTGGAACGTGAAGCCATCCGACATCTGGACGGTGAACGTGGTCCGTATCGACCTCTTCGCACAGGCCTGCCGAAGCCGACGCTCGAAGCGGTCCCAGGTAGCCGTGCTCATCCTCACCCAACCCGAGGTCTCCGCCGGGTCGCGCTCCCGGGGACCCCGGTGCCCATGGGGGTCCCACTGATCCGCATACGGACCAAGTAGGGGATCACTTGCCCGGGCCATTTGTGTCTATTGCTCCTGGCGATTATGGCCACTTCGGGCCCACTATGTGGAAACGTCGAGGGAACGACTGTGCGAACCGGGGCCGGCCATTGAGCGGCGTGTCTCCCGTGAGCGGCGGTGTCTCCCGATCGGCTTGGCATCTGACCGGGCCTGGGCGTGGCTCCGGGCGGAAAATCCGTGATCATGGCTGTTCCGGGTCCGGCTGGGAGCGGCCGGGTAAACCGGGTTGCGTCGCTCCGCTACGCTGGGAAACAGCCAGCGGCAAGACGTCGACGGGACGAGTAGCGGCGGGCGCGGCCAGCACGAGAACTCCAGCGAGCCGGGGATGGTGGAAGCCCGGTGGCTAGCGCGTCGTGAAGATCAGCCCTGAGTCGTCGGGAGAACACGCTCGTCCTGGGCGTCAGTAGATCCGGCAGCCGCGGTGGAACGAGGGGTGCGCCCGCGGCCGGCAGGCCGGGCCGGCGCGCAAGGAGGGTGGTACCGCGGTGTCGCCGCGCCGCCGGGTCTGGGCCCGGGGGAGCGCAGTGGCGTCGTCCCTCCGGCGGCACAGCCATGTCGACGGAGACCGGGACCCCACCACGATGACCAGCCCCACGGATACGCCCACCACCGCTGCCAGCGCCGACCATCCGCCGGCGTTCGCCCCGCTGCCGACGAAGGTCGACCTGCCCGCCTTCGAGCAGGAGACGCTCGACCGCTGGCGTGACACCCAGGTCTTCGAGCGCTCGCTGGCCGCGACCGCCGACGCGCCGCTGTGGGTGTTCTTCGAGGGCCCGCCGACCGCCAACGGCAAGCCGGGCGCCCACCACGTCGAGGCACGGGTGTTCAAGGACATCTTCCCGCGCTACCGGACGATGAAGGGCTACCACGTCCCCCGCCGCGCGGGCTGGGACTGCCACGGCCTTCCCGTCGAGCTCGCGGTCGAGAAGGAGCTGGGCTTCACCAGCAAGTCGGACATCGAGAAGTACGGCATCGCCGAGTTCAACGCCCGCTGCCGCGAGTCGGTGCTTCGCCACGTCGCCGACTTCTCCGCGATGACGGAGCGGATGGGCTACTGGGTCGACCTCGACGGCGCCTACCGGACGATGGACACGTCCTACATCGAGTCCGTCTGGTGGTCCCTGCGGCAGATCTTCGACAAGGGCCTGCTGGTCGAGGACTTCCGGGTCACCCCGTACTGCCCGCGCGACGAGACCCCGCTGTCCGACCACGAGGTCTCCCAGGGCTACAAGGACGTCGCCGACCCGTCGGTCTACGTCCGGTTCCCGGTCGTGGCCGGCACCGGGCCGGCGGGGTTCTTCACCGCCGAGCGCGACGCGAGGCTGCTCGTCTGGACGACGACCCCGTGGACGCTGGTCTCCAACACGGCCGTCGCGGCCCATCCGGACGTCACCTACGTCCTCGTGCGCACCGCCGCGGGGGAGCACCTCGTGGTCGCCGAGCCGCTCGTCGCCACGGCCCTCGGTGACGCTGCCGAGGGGGCCACGGTCGTCGACCGGCTGACCGGCGCCCAGCTCGCCGGAACCCGGTACCAGCGGCCGTTCGAGCTGCTCGACGCGGCCCGGTTCGAGCCCGGCGCCGACGGGGTCACCGGCCGGCTCGCCGCCGGCCGTGCCGCGGCGGCCCCGCACTCGGTGCTGCTCGCCGACTACGTCACCACCACCGACGGCACGGGTCTGGTCCATCAGGCGCCGGCGTTCGGCGCCGAGGACCTCGGGGTCTGCCGCGGCGTGGGCCTGCCGGTCGTCAACCCGATCGGCACCGACGGCCACTTCCTGGCCGACGTCCCGCTCGTCGGCGGGCAGTTCTTCAAGGACGCCGACGCGCCGCTGACCGCGGACCTCGACGCCCGCGGGCTGCTGTGGCGCGGCACCAGCTACGTGCACAGCTACCCGCACTGCTGGCGCTGCCACACGCCGTTGATCTACTACCCGCTGCCCAGCTGGTACATCCGCACGACGGCGATCCGTGACCGGCTGGTCGAGGAGAACGCGAAGACCGACTGGCACCCGGACCGGATCAGAACCGGCCGCTACGGCGAGTGGCTGCGCAACAACGTCGACTGGGCGCTGTCGCGCAACCGCTACTGGGGCACCCCGCTACCGATCTGGCGCTGCCAGGACGACCCGACCCACCTGACCTGCGTCGAGTCGCTGGCCGAGCTCTCGACGCTCACCGGCCGCGACCTGTCCGCCCTCGACCCGCACCGGCCCTTCGTCGACGACGTCACCCTGCCCTGCCGGCACGAGGGCTGCGGCGGCACGGCCAGCCGGGTGCCCGAGGTGATCGACGTCTGGTACGACAGCGGCGCGATGCCGTTCGCCCAGTGGGGCGCCCCGCACCGCAACCAGGACGAGTTCGCCAGCCACTACCCGGCGCAGTACATCTGCGAGGCGATCGACCAGACCCGCGGCTGGTTCTACACGATGATGGCCGTCGGCACGCTGGTCTTCGACCAGTCGAGCTACGAGACCGTGCTCTGCCTCGGCCTGCTGCTGGACGCCGACGGACGCAAGATGTCCAAGCACATCGGCAACGTCCTGGACCCGTTCGCGCTGTTCGAGCAGCACGGCGCGGACGCGGTCCGCTGGCTGATGCTCGCCGGCGGCTCGCCGTGGTCGGACCGCCGGGTCGGCCACGAGGCGATCGAGGACATCGTCCGCAAGGTCCTGCTGACCTACTGGAACACCGCGTCCTTCTTCTCCCTCTACGCCTCGGCCGCTGGCTGGGACCCGGCCGAGGCCCACGGCGCGCCGCCCGCTGACCGCCCGGTCCTCGACCGCTGGGCCCTCTCGGAGCTGGCCGCGACCGTCCGCGAGGTCGACGAGGCGCTGGAGAAGTTCGACACGCTGCGCGCCGGTCGACGCCTCTCCCAGTTCGTCGACGACCTGTCGAACTGGTACGTCCGCCGGTCGCGGCGGCGGTTCTGGGCCGGCGACCCGGACGCGCTGGACACCCTCTACCGCTGCCTGGACGGGGTCACCCGGGCGATGGCGCCGTTCGCGCCGTTCCTGACCGACTGGCTGTGGGCCCGGCTGTTCGCCCACACCCCCGGCTCGCCGGACTCGGTGCACCTGGCCTCCTGGCCCGAGCCGCCCGCGTCCTGGGTTGACGAGACGCTCTCCGAGCAGATGACGCTCGTCCGCCGGATCGTGGAGCTCGGCCGAGCCGCCAGGGCAGGCAGCGCGGTGCGGACCCGCCAGCCGCTGCCGCGGGCCGTTGTCGGCGGGGCCGCCTTCGAGTCGCTTCCCGCCGAGCTGCGGGCCCAGATCGCCGACGAGCTCAACGTCACGACCGTCGAGGGCGCGACCGCGGATGTCGTCGACGTCTCGGTCAAACCGAACTTCCGGGCGTTGGGCCGTCGGTTCGGCAAGCGGACGCCGGTCGTGGCGGGCGCCGTCGCCACCGCGGGGCTGCCCGTGGACGGGAAGCTCACGGTCGTGGTCGAGGGCGAGTCCATCGAGCTGTCCGGCGACGAACTGATCGTCACCGAGACGCCGCGCCAGGGCTGGGCGGTCACCTCCGAGTCCGGCCTGTCGGTCGCCCTCGACCTGGAGATCACCCCGGAGCTGGCCCGGGCCGGCCTCGCCCGCGACGTCGTCCGTGTCCTGCAGGACGCCCGCAAGAGCTCCGGCCTGGAGATCACCGACCGGGTCGACGTCTGGTGGTCGGCGTCCAAGTCCGCGACCGCGCTGGCGCTGCGCGAGCACGCGGCATCGGTCGCCGAGGAGGTCCTGGCCGTCAGCTTCGTCGAGGGCGATCTGCCGGCCGGCACCCACCACACCTCGGACGAGCTGGGCCTCAACTTCGCGCTGGGCAAAGCGGAACCGGCGGCCAGGTAGAGCCGGCTGCAGGCTGCCCGCGCGCGTCAATGCGGGCGGGCAGCCTGCGGGCCAGCTGTGGGTCGGTTGTCGGCAAACGCCTAGACGATGATCAACGGGAGCGTCGCATCAAGGAGCTGCAGGTCTTTCGGGTCTGACGTGATGACCGTCGCGTGCCGATGGCGGGCGAGTAGTGCCACGTGTCCGTCCACGACATCGCTGGTACCGCTCGCCGCGAGCAGTCGTCCGATGCTTCGCGCGGCATCTTCGGACAGAGGCTCGACGCGGACCGAGCGGGTCCCGCACGAGTCGGGTCAGCGAATGCTGCCGAGGCGAGCCACGCCAGACCTGCGCCAGCACTCCGGCCGGGAGGTACGTCGGCAGCTGGCCGGAGATGACCCTATCAACAATCTTGATCATCCGATGGTCCTGCCGTTCAAGCGCGATCAGCGCGCCCGAGTCGAGAACGACCGCCTTCATGCTGGGCCGGCGTTCTCACCAGCTTGGTCCTCGTCGAGCACTGATCGGGCCCACGCCTCGGTCTCCGGGTCGATGCCGCCGATAGCCGCGATCATCTCGTCGACCACCTCCCGGGCATCCCTCCAGTCAGGCTCCAGTTCGGCGAGCTTCACGAAGTAGGCCGAGACCGACGCGGCCCGGCCCTCTTCCATCGCGCGATGCGCCTTGGCGAGGAGCTCTTCTGGAACGCGGATCGTGACGCGCTTCAGTGCCATGGTCCGAGCGTAGGTCCTTTGCGGCGCATCCTCCGTGGTCTCCGTCTGAACGACCGGTCCGACCGTGGCTACCGCGGACATGGGCAACCTCCTTCTTTGGTGTACGCCCGCGCCTTCCGGCGGACGTGCTGTGGCGAGAGTCGGGCATGAGTGACGGCTACGTCACTGTCGTAGTCGACAGTAGCTGACCTGCGCACATGCGTGCAAATCGTTCGCCCCGCTCTCGCCCCGGCGTCCGACCACGATGAGCGGGCACGAGAGCGGGCCAAGGCGCGCGGATCCGCCCCTAACGGGCGTGAGGGTTGCGGTGGGGCAACCGGTGCTTCCGGTCGAGGTCCGGGCGGGAGATTATCTTCAGCGAGTACCTGGGCGATCAGTGACGATCGCGACGGGTGGTCACAGAGCGCCACGATCGGCCGTACTGTTTGGGGGACACCGGCGCGCCCGCGCGCCCGGCTCGCCGTGCCCCCGGGCGCGGCCGGGACGACCGAGACCGCGGTGTGCCCTGGGACGGGCGCCAGACGCGAGGAATGAGGAACTTTCGGTGAAGCTGGCGATGGGCACCCGGGAGGTCTTCGACGCGGAGAGCCTGCTCGAGGAATACCTGGGGCCGCGCAAGCGCGGGCTGCGTTACGCCTACCCGTACTACGACGGCCTGGTCACGAACGGTGACCCCGATCTGCTCTGCACCGGCGACCTGCTCGCCCCTGCCCTGCTCGGCGTCGGGGTGGACGTCGACCGGCTGCACACCCTGACCGCGCTGATGCCGCTGCTGCAGCGGGCGCTGGACAAGCTGCCGCCCGGTATCGAGCTGATCGAGGCCGACGACGTCACCCTCGACCTGGTCGCCGCCCTCTACGACCCGCTGGACGACCCCGACGTGTCCGACCGCGACGTCAAGGGATCGCTCATCGCCAAGGTCCTGCACCGTAAGCGTCCGGCGCTCGTCCCCCTGTTCGACTCGAAGGTCCGGATCTTCTACCAGCACGAGAACTGCGTGCCGGCGGCGCCGAAGGACGGCCGGTCCTGGCGGCAGTACATGGAGCTGCTGGTCCGTGCGATGCAGTTCGACCTGCGCGAGAACGCCGAGGAGTTCCAACGGCTGTCGAACCTGGTCCCGACCCCCGGCCCGGGGGTCAGCTCGCTGCGCATGCTCGACATCGTCGTGTGGATGAGCAGCGCGGTCTGAGCGCGGCGCAGCCCCGGCCGGCCTCGCGTGACTATCCGGACGCCGCCGCCCGTACGGAGTGGTCCCGGCGTCAGGGAGAATGGTCCGGTGCGTAGTTTCGCCGTTCGGGGTCTGACCCGCCGGCACCGGTCCGGGGACACGGTCGTGCTCGCCAACGACCACATCGATCTCGATGTCCCGGCCGGTGAGGTGTTCGGCATCCTGGGCCCCAACGGCGCCGGTAAGACGACGCTGGTGCGGCAGCTGATGGGCCTGCTGCGGCCCGACGAGGGCAGCGTCGAGCTCTTCGGGCACGACGTCGTCGCCCGGCCGGACCTGCCGGCCCGGCTGGTCGCCTATCTTGGCCAGAGCGACCTCGCCCTTGCCGAGCTGCCGGTCGCGACCGCGGTGGAGACCACCGGGCGGATGCGTGGCCTGTCGAAGGCCACGGCCCGCGCCGAGCGGGACGCGGTGCTCGACGAGCTGGACCTGGTCGGCGTCGCCGGCCGCCCCCTTGGCCGGCTGTCCGGCGGCCAGCGCCGGCTGGCGTGCGTCGCGACGGCGCTCGTCGGGTCCCGGCCCGTGCTGGTGCTCGACGAGCCGACGACCGGTCTCGACACGCGTAGCCGGCGCGCGGTCTGGACGGCGCTGCGGCGCCGCTGTGACGACGCGGGTGTGACGGTGGTGCTGATCACCCACAACGTGCTGGAGGCGGAGACGGTGCTCGACCGGGTGGCGGTGCTCGACGCCGGTCGGGTGATCGCCTGTGACACACCGGGCCGGCTGAAGGCGCTCGTCGACGCGGATGTCCGCCTCGAGCTCGCCTGGCGCGAGGAGCCGCCCGCCGCCGACCCGACGGTGTGCTGGCTGGGCGAGGGCGCGACCCGCTCCGGCCGTCGCTGGACCGTCCGGATGTCACCGGAGCGGGCCCGCGAGGCACTCGCCCTGCTCACCACCGGCCCCGCGTTCGCGGCCCTTGACGACTTCAGCCTGGCGACGCCGTCCCTGGAGGACGTCTACCTGTCGCTCGGCGGAACCTCCCGTGACCTGGAGCGGATGTGACCCAGACCTGTCCCGACGGGCCCGGACGGCAGGCCCGGTGACCATCGCTCCCGTCGCCGCCGACGGCACGCCGCCGACACCGACCAGCCTGGCCGCTGCCGCTGCCGCTGCCGTGCCCGTCGCCCCGGCGCGCGTCGCCCACACCGTCGTCCCCGCGGTGCCCGGACGTACCTCGTTCCCGGTCGCGTTCGTCGCCGTCTATCGCGGCCAGCTGTCCCGGGGCAAGGTCGCCCGGATGCCGCTGATGTTCGTCGCCGCGTTGCAGTCGGTCGGCATCCTGCTGTTGCTGCGCGGTGTAGTCGACATCGCCGACGTCGCCGTCGCCGCGCAGGCCGTCGCGGGATGCACGGTGCTGGTCGTCGCCTTCGTCGCGCTCAACCTGCTCGCCCAGCGGTTCGGTGCCCTGCGGGCGGCCGGCGCGCTCGACTACTACCTGACGCTGCCCGTCCCTGGCACGGCCGTCGTGCTAGGCACCGCGGCCTCCTACGCGACGTTCGCCGTTCCCGGGGTCGTCGTCACCGCCGTCACCGGCGCGCTGCTGTTCGACCTGCCGCTCGGCGGCCTCTGGGTGCTCGCCCCGGTCGCGCTGCTCGCCGGCGCGAGCCTCGCCGGGATCGGTGCCGCCGCCGGGCTGCTCGCGCCCCGCCCCGAGCTCGCGACGATCGCCGGCCAGCTTGGCATGAGCATCGTGCTGTTCCTCGGCATCATCCCGTCGAAGCACCTCCCCGGCATCGGCTGGCTGGTGCGTGACCTGCTGCCGAGCAGTTACGCCGTCGACGCCCTCACCGAGACGTTCCTGCCGTCGGTGCGCTGGGGCGTCGTCGCGCTCGACCTCGGCGTGTGCGCCCTGGTCGCCGTCGTCACCCTGGTCGCCGCGGCGGGGGCCCTGCGCCGGGCCGGCACGGCGTGAGCCGCCGGCACGAGCCCGCCCCGGTCACCGACGCGGGCGGGGGTACGGGCAGCGGCGGGGGCCCAGACGGCGGGCCTGGCCCGTCGGGCGGGGATGGCGGCCCTCGGCATGCCGCGCCGGGCCGTTTCCGGGCCCGGTTCCTCCCAGGCGAGCTGCCTGGCGGCGACCTGCGCGCGGGGCTTTTCTTCCTGCTGGGGCTGACGGCTGCCGGGCCCCTGCTCGGGCTGCTGTGGGCCGCCGTGGCGCCTCGGCTGGACGTGGCCGCCGGGATCAGCGGGAGCGAGACGGCGTTCACGGCGCAGGCCGACATCGACGCGACGTTCGGTTTCATCTGCCTGGGCGCCGGCGTCGTCGCCGGCGTGCTGGCCCGCTGGCGGGCCGCGGACGCCGGCTGGCCGGTGCCGGCGGCCCTCGCCGGCGGCGGGTTCGCCGGGTCGCTTCTCGCCGGCTGGATCGGCCATCTCGTCCGCTCGCCCGGCGTGCTGCGCCAGCTGCCGCCGCATGCCCCCGCGTACGTCGCAGGCCTCGTAGACGTCAAGGTCCGCGCAACCGGGCTGTACCTGGTGTTGCCGGTGACGGCTCTGCTGGTCCTGGCGTTCGCACTCTGGCTGCCGACCGCCATCCTCCGGCGCGCGAACGCTCCGGCCCCCGGGCCCGACGAGCAGCCAGCCCCGGACGAGGCGTTCGCCGCCGCGTCGGCGTTCCGGCCGGCCGTGCTGCCCCCCTCCGAGCCGTCCGGTGACGAGCGGGCCGCCGCCGCGCCGCCGCGGGTCGACGCCGCGACGCCGCCCAGCCAGCCGGCGGCCCCGGGACCAGGCGAGCCGGAGTAAGCCGCCGTCCGCTACGGACCGTGTCGGCGACCCCGCTCGCGGTCCGTAGTCGGATGTGCGCCCCTGGTGCGAATCGAGGGCTGGGTCGCGGCCGGCGTGGTCGCCCTGCGCGGCCGGTCGCCCCGGTGTCCGCCGAGCGACAGCGTCGCGGTCCGAGGTGCGGAAGGCTCACTGGACGCGGACTGTAAGGTTCCACTCAGTCCGGTTCACATCGGATGCCGACGGGTGGGAAATCCAGCGGATTTCTGACCCGGCGCGGACGTCCGAACCACCCGGCGGCTGCGACACGGCGCCCGGGCCCAGGCCCGTGACCCGGTCGCGGCCAGGCAGACGAGGACGCGGCGGGGAGGATCAGCGTGGTCACGCAGTTCGGTCGAGGGCAGAAGAGCCAGCTGTCCGCGATCACGCAGGGCACCGACCTTGTCATCGGCATCCAGCTCAACGCCCCGGGCACCAGCTGGGACATCTCCTGTTTCGGCCTGGACGGCAACGACCGGCTCTCCGACGACCGGTACTTCATCTTCTTCAACCAGCCGAAGTCGCCCGAGGGCTCGATCGAGCTGCTCGGCGCCCAGCAGGGCGACACTGCCGCGTTCCGGGTGAACCTGGGCGCCGTGCCGTCGTCGGTCGACAAGCTGTCGTTCTGCGCGGCGATCGACGGCGCCGGCAGCGCCCGGCAGATCGTCTCCGGCTACTTCCGGATCGTCGTCGGCGGCCAGGAGGTGATGCGCTACCCCTTCAGCGGGGCGGACTTCACCACCGAACGAGCCGTCATGATCGGCGACGTCTACCGCAAGGGTGTCTGGCGGGTCGCCGCCAACGGGCAGGGCTTCGCCGGCGGCCTCGCCGAGCTGATCCAGTCCTACGGCGGCGAGGTCGAGGCCGAGGCCCCCGCCGCCCCGCCGCCGGTCGCCCCGCCGGCCCCGGCCGGCGGGTTCGCGCCGCCACCCCCGGCTCCCGGCGGCTACGCCCCGCCACCCCCGCCGCCCCGCCCGGCGGCCCCGCCGCTGCCGCAGGCGGCGCCCCCCGCGGCTCCGATGGCCCCCGCGGCCGCCGGCCCGGCCGCGTCCGTGATCAGCCTGTACAAGGAACCGCCGCCGTCGCTGGCGCAGCCGGTCCCGCCGGGCGCGATGGCGAGCCTCACCCCGTACGCCGAGAACCAGGCGCCGGGCCGGTGGGTGCTGCAGAACCCCAGGCTGGTCAAGGTCCGGCTCGGCGAGGACGCGCTGGCGCTGCGTGGCGCGATGGTCGCCTACCAGGGCAACATCGAGTTCGACTACAAGAGCCGCGGCCTGCGCGGCATGCTCGAGGAGAAGCTCACCGGCCAGGGCGTGAAGCTGATGACCTGCAAGGGCCAGGGCGAGGTGTTCCTCGCCCAGGACGCGGCCGACCTGCACATCGTCGAGCTCGGTCCCAACCAGCAGCTGTGCGTCAACACCAAGAACGTGCTGGCCATGGACGCCACGGTGCGCAGCGAGGTCCGGCGGATCGAGAGCGCCGGTATCCCAGGCGGCGGCGTCTTCCATTTCGAGATGTCCGGCCCCGGCACGGTCGTCGTGATGACCAAGGGCACGCCGCTCACCCTGCCCGTCCAGGGACCGACCTTCGCGGACATCAACGCGCTCGTCTGCTGGACCGTCGGCCAACGCGTCAGCGTCTCCTCGCACGTCGGTATCTCGCGGCAGATCTACAGCTCCGAGAGCGGCGAGACGTTCAACATGCAGTTCCAGGCCATGGGCGGTGGCCATTTCATCGTCGTCCAGCCGTACGAGGTCTGACGGGAGCCGGTCGTGCAGGGACAACTGATCGATCACTACGGCCAGACCCCGGTCATGGACCGGATGAGCAAGCACGGGTCGAAGATCGCCAAGGTGGTGATGTGGCCCGGGTTCGACCTGTTCGCCCGGTCCGGCTCGATGATCGGCTACGAGGGCCTCATCGAGTTCGACCCGCAGCCGCCGCAAATCCGCAACATCGCCAAGAGCTGGGCGACCGGCGAGGGCGTGCCGCTGATGACGGCCAAGGGCCAGGGGCTGCTCTACCTCGCCGACTACGGCAAGGACGTCATCGTCCTGCAGCTCACCCCGAACGAGGCCGTGTCGGTCAACGGCAAGAACATCCTCGCCTTCGACGCCCACCTGCAGTGGGGCATCGAACGGGTCAAGGGCGTGTCGATGTTGTCCGGCATGGGCATGTTCAACGTGATGATCCGCAACAACACGCCCAACCCCGGCTGGGTCGCGATGACCTCGAAGGGCACCCCGATCATGCTGGACACCCGCGAGGCGCCGACGTTCGTCGACACCGACGCGCTGGTCGGCTACACCGAGGGGCTGCACATCGAGAAGCGGCGCACCGCAGGGATCGGCAGCATGCTCGGCCGCGGCTCGGGCGAGGCCTTCCAGCTGGGCTTCTCCGGCCAGGGCTTCGTCGTCGTCCAGCCCAGCGAGGACGCCCGCCCGCACTTCTCGCCACGCGGATGATCATGTTTTCGCTGGCTTCCCGCGGGTCGAGGCCCGCCGCCGATCCCGTCGTTGCGCTCCCGCGCCGGCCGTGCCCGGCTGCCGCTGGAAGGACGTCGTCATGAGCTACCCGCCGCCTCCGCAAGGCCCCGGCTACCCGCCGCCTCCCGGTCAGGGATTCCCGCCGCCGCCCGGCGGATACCCGCCGTCGCCGGGCGGCTATCCGCCGCCGCCCGGCGGTGGCTACCCGCAGGCCCCGGGCGGCTACCCGCCCCCCGGGCCCGGCGGCTTCCCGCCGCCGCCCGGTGCCCCCGGTGGCTTCCCGCCCGGTGGCCCGGGTGCCTTCCCGCCGGGAATGCCGCCCCCGCCTCCCGGCATGGGCCCAGGCGCCGGTGGCAACCAGAGCGCCGGCATCCGCAGCTCGCTGCTCGACAACCCCGAGGTCAGCTCATCCGAGCGGTTCACCCTGCAGAACGGCAAGATGCTCAAGGCCAACCTCGGCGCCCAGGGCATGCGCGAGTTCTACGCACGCGCCGGCGCGATGGTCGCCTACAAGGGCGGCGTCCACTTCGACGGCCAGTGGGAGGGCTGGGCCGGCCAGTGGAGCCACCTGTTCGGCGACGGCGAGACCCTGCACCTGATGAAGGTCCACGGCGCCGGCTCCGTCTTCCTGGCCAACCAGGCGCAGGACGTCTACCTCGTCGACCTCGACGGCCGGGACGGCTTCACGATCGACGGGCGCAACGTCCTCGCCTTCGACACCAGCCTGAGCTGGGAGATCGTCAAGATCCAGTCCCATGTCGGGATCGCGGGGGTCGGCGGCTACCAGATCGAGCTGACCGGCAGCGGCAAGCTCGCGATCTGCGTGACGGGCGCGCCGCTGGTCATGCGCGTCACGACCCAGAACTACTACTTCGCCGACGCGGACGCGGTCGTCGGCTGGTCGTCCGGCCTGCAGGTCTCGATGGAGGCGGCGGTGACGTCGAGCTCGGCCTGGAAGCCGCGCGGGAACACCGGCGAGGGCTGGCAGATGCAGTTCACCGGCGACGGCTTCGTCGTGATCCAGCCGAGCGAGCTCATGCCGCCGTACAACGCGCTCGCCGGCCGCAACCCCGGCGCCCAGCTGTTCGGCATGGGCCAGAGCGGCTTCGCCGGCAACCGGCTCGGCGGCCAGGGCAACCCGCACGGGAGCGGGCAGCCCGGTCATCTGCAGGGCCCGCCCGGACTCGGCGGCCTGTTCGGCCAGATGGGCCGCGGCTTCATCCAGTAGTGGCCGAAGGCGGCGACCGGCCCGCCGTCCCGTGATGTGCGCGAAACAGCACGTCGGGCGGGGTGCGGGCCGGTTACCGTCAGGCCATGCTTGCCGCGCTCCAGCTCGCGCTGGCCATCGCGCTGGAGATCGTGGCGACGACGGCGCTTCGTCAGTCCAACGGGTTCACCCGCCTGTGGCCGACGCTCCTGGTCGTCGTCTGCTACCCGGTGTGCTTCTACCTGCTGTCCCGGGCGCTGCGGACGATCTCGCTGGCCGTCGCCTACGCGATCTGGTCCGGCGCCGGCACGGCGGTCGTCGCGGCGATCGGCGTGTTCGCCTTCAAGGAGCAGATGAACACCCTGAAGGCCGCCGGCCTCGCGCTCATCGTGCTGGGCGTCATCGGCCTCCAGCTCGGCGGCACCAGCCGCTGACGGTTTCGCCGGCCCTTTTCGCGGGCGTCGACAGGGCAACCCTCGGCGGCCTGGACGCGTCGAACCCGGTGCGTGTTGCCTGTTCAGGCCGCGAACCGGCAACACGCCCCACGACTGCTAAGAGCCGGCCCGACCGGCGCCCGGGGTGATCAGACCCGTCTCGTAGGCGACGATGACGGCCTGGGCGCGGTCGCGGACCTGGAGCTTGGACAGGATGCGGGCGACGTGGGTCTTCACGGTCGCCTCGCTCAGCTGGAACCTCGCGGCGAGCTCGGCGTTGCTCAGCCCCTGGGCCAGGAACTCGAGGACCTCCAGCTCGCGGGGGGTCAGCGCGGACAGGTCCCGGTGCAGCCCGGCCGCCCCGCTGTCCCGCGAGGCGAAGCGCTCGACCAGGCGCCGGGTGATGGCGGGCGCCAGCAGCGCGTCACCCATCCGGACCAGGCGGACCGCGGCGACCAGGTGCTCGGGGCTGACGTCCTTGAGCAGGAAGCCGCTGGCGCCGGCGGTCAGCGCCGCGTAGACGTAGCGGTCGAGGTCGAACGTGGTGAGGATGATGACGCGGGGAGCGCCGGCCGCGTCGACCGGTCGGCCGCCGAGGATCCGCCGGGTGGCCTCCAGACCGTCCATCTCGGGCATCCGGATGTCCATCAGCACGACGTCCGGGCAGGTCCGGCGGACCGCGTCGACGGCCTGCCCGCCGTCCGCGGCCTCCGCGACGACGTCGATCCCGTCGGCGGCCAGGATCATCCGGAAGCCGGAGCGGACCAGCGCCTGGTCGTCCACGATGACCACCCGCGGTGGCGAGGTCATGCCGGTCCCACCGGGATCATCGCGCGCACCTGGTAGCCGCCGGCGTCGGCCTTCTCGGCCCGCAGCGTCCCTCCGTAGACGGCGAGCCGCTCGCGCAGCCCGATCAGGCCGCGCCCGCTGCCCGCATCGTCCCGCGCCGTGGCCAGCCCGCCGGTGTCGGTGACCTCGATGCTCACGGCGTCGTCCGTGTAGCCGATGGTGATCGCGACGCTGGCCCCGGCGGCGTGCTTGACCGTGTTGGTCAGCGCCTCCTGCACGACCCGGTAGGCGGCCAGATCGACACCGGGCGGCAGCGGCCGGGGCCGCCCGGCCAGGGTCAGCCGGACCGGAACCCCGGTGTCGCGGACGCGGCCCGCCAGCGCCTCGACCTGGCCCAGGCCCGGCTGCGGGGTAAGGTCGCCACCGCCCGCGGCGTCCGGGCCGTCGGTGGCCATCCCGTCGGTGGCAAGGGTGAGCAGGCCCATCACGTGGCGCAGCTCGGCCATCGCGGCCCGTCCGCCGGCCTCGACGGCCAGCAGCGCCTCCCTGGCGGCGTCGGGCGCCACGTCGATCACCTTGCGGGCCGCGCCGGCCTGAACGACCATCACGCTGACATTGTGGGTGACCACGTCGTGGAGCTCCCGCGCGATCCTGGAGCGCTCCCGCTCGACCGCGAGCCGGGTGGTCGCCTCCTGCCCCGCCTCCAGCCCCAGCGCCCGCTGTTTCCAGGTGTGGATCGCGTTGGCGGCCAGGCCGAGCGGAACCAGCACGAGAAAGGGCACGTAGACGCCCTTGATCGTCAGAATGCCGCGGAACGTGACCGGCGCGATCAGGAGCGCGCCCACGACCACCGCCGTCAGGGCGCCCGTCCGGTAGGGGCTGTAGCGCGCGGCGCTGTAACCGGCGATCAGGCAGGTCAACGACAGCGCCTCCGCGGCGACCGGGCTGTCGGCGCTCACGTGGAACGCCAGGATCGCCACGACCACGGCGCAGAAGGCCGCCAGCGGGTAGCGGCGGCGGACCAGCAGCGGCGCCGCGGTCAGCGCGGCCCCGACCGCCAGCGCCCAGTGGGTGCCGGCGTCCGTATGGGTCACGATGTCCACCGGAAGCTTGATCCCGGGAGGCGGCGCCGGCGTCGCGAAGGGGGCGAAAGGCGCGTCGGGCGCCGGCGGCGCGTGGGGCAGGACCATCACGGCCCCGTCCTCGCCGACGCGGTCTCGCCACGCGTAGAGGCCCGTCCCCACGGCCAGGACCGCGGCGAGGGTCATGTCGGCGAGCAAGGCCCAGGACGAGAGGTCGGGCCGGTCGCGGGTCGCCCGCGGCAGGCTCGTGGCCCAGGCGCGTACCCGCTCCGTGACCGCCTCCCGGGTGATCGGTCCACCAGGGGCCAACACCTCGGCCAGCCAGGGCCGCCGCGGCAGCGCTGACCGTGCGTCGGTCGTGTGGCGTCGACTCGCTACGCCGTCCCGTGGACGGTCTCCGATGGCTTCCCGGTGCACCGGTCCAGTGTGGCAACGCCAGGGACCTGGGACATCCACCTGGCGGTGCATCGCCGTACATCGCCCGCCTACCTCGCGGGGATGACACGCGGTTCGGATCATCCTGGCGTGGTAGCCGACTTCGCCATCGCGGGCGACGTAGCGGACCCGGTCACCCACCTAGCGTCGCCGTCGACCTTTCCGACCGGACCGTGGGGACGCGTGGGCGAAACGATGATCGAGATCCATGAGGTGAGCAAGCGATACGACGCCGGGCCGCCGGCCCTGGTCGACCTGTCGCTGAATGTGCGGGCCGGGGAGACGCTGGCCGTGCTCGGCCCGTCCGGCAGCGGCAAGTCGACGCTGCTGAACATCATCGCGGGGCTCGACCGCCCCAGCGCCGGCAGCGTCGTCGTCGACGGAGTCCGGGTCGACTCCCTGGGCGAGGCCGCCTCGGCACGGTACCGGCGAGCCAAGATCGGCCTGGTCTTCCAGTTCTTCAACCTGCTCGACGACCTGACCGTCGTCGACAACGTCCTGCTGCCGGCCCAGCTCGCCGGGATGCCGCGGGCGAAGGCTCGCGCCCGGGCGGGCGAGCTGCTCGACCATCTCGGCATCGACCGGCTGGCCCAGGCCTACCCCGGCCGGCTCTCCGGCGGCGAGCGGCAGCGGGTCGCTGTCGCTCGGGCGCTGGTGAACCGGCCGGCCCTGCTGCTGGCCGACGAGCCGACCGGCGCGCTGGACAGCGCCTCGGGCGCGCAGGTCACGGAACTGCTGATCCGGCTGCGCGAGGATGGCCAGACGATCCTGCTGGTCACCCACGACGTGGCGCTCGCGGAGGCGTGCGCGAGCCGGACCATCGAGCTGGTGGACGGCGCGATCACCCGGGATGCCACGGCGGTGGCCCGATGAGGGCTCGGCGCGGGGCGCTGGGCGCGGTGGTGCGGGCCGGGGTCGGCCGGCACCGGGTGCGGACCATCGTGCTGACCCTGACCGTGCTCCTGGCCGTGGCCGCCTCCGTGCTCGCCACCGGTCTGCTCGTCGCGTCGAACGCGCCGTTCGACCATGCCTTCGCCGGGCAGCACGGGGCACAGCTGACCGCCCAGTTCGACGGGACGAAGGTCACCGCCGCGCGGCTCGCCGCCACCGCGCGGGCGCCGGGGGTGACAGCCGCGGCCGGGCCCTTCCCGACCACGTCGGCCCGGCCGCGCACCACCGCCGGGAGCGTCGGCGTTCCCGCGGGAATCGACCTGCAGCCGCTGACCGTCGTCGGTCGAGCGGACCGGGGTGGCCCGGTTGACGACGTGACGCTGCTGCAGGGGCGATGGGCCACCGGCAGCGGGCAGATCGTGCTGGCCTCCGACGCGGGAGGTGCTCCCGTGCAGCTCGGCGACTCGCTGCTGTTCCCTGGACGATCCGGAAGTCAGACGGTGACGGTGGTCGGCATCGCCCGGTCGGTGAGCCATACCGCCGACGCCTGGGTCGTCCCGGCGCAGCTGCCGGCCCTGACCGCCACCGGCACGACGGCGGGCTTCGAGATGCTCTACCGATTCCGCGCCGCCGGTACGGACGCCGAGGTGGCGGCCGGCCGGGCCTCGATCGCGGCCGCGGTGCCCGCCGGGTCGATGACGGGCACGCAGTCCTACCTCGCGGTCAGGCAGCGCGCGAACTCCAGCACCGCGGCCTTCGTGCCGTTCGTCGCCGCCTTCGGCATCCTCGGGCTCGTGATGTCGGCTCTGATCATCGGCATCGTCGTCAGCGGCGCCGTCGGCGCGGCCATCGGGCGGATCGGCGTCCTGAAGGCGCTGGGCTTCACCCCGGCGCAGGTCGTGCGCGCCTATCTCGGGCAGGCGCTGATCCCCGCGTCGGCGGGCGTCGTGCTCGGCGCGGTCGGCGGGAACCTGCTGGCGGTGCCGGTGCTGCGCGAGCAGGCGAACGCCTACGGCGGCATCGCCCCGTCGATCCCGCTCTGGGTCGACCTCGCCGTGGCGGCGGCGGCCCTCGGGGTCGTCGGCGCCGCCGCCCTGGCGCCCGCGCTGCG
Organism: Frankia sp. AgB1.9; assembly: GCF_016786355.1. Taxonomy (GTDB): domain Bacteria; phylum Actinomycetota; class Actinomycetes; order Frankiales; family Frankiaceae; genus Pseudofrankia. Next base: position 32,361 of record NZ_JADWYX010000004.1, on the reverse strand, counting down.
GGCCGGGCGGCTGCGGGCCGTCGAGGCGATCAGCGTTGGACGGGCCGTCCGCACCACCCGCGGGCGCCTGGCGCAGCGGCTGGTCGGCCGGTCGCGGCTGCCGCGCGCGGTGGCCCTCGGCCTTGCCCAGCCCTTCTCTCGTCCCGCCCGCTCGTCGGTGCTGGTCGCCGCGATCGGCTTCGGCGCGATCGGCGTGACGTTCGCGGTCGGGCTGGGGCTCTCGCTGAACGACATCCAGGCGGCGCGCAACCGCGACTCACTCGGCGCCGTCGTCGTCTATGCGGCCGGTCCCGCGCGGGGTCCCGGGGCGGGGAAGGTTCCGCAGCCATTGGACGCGCAGACCTCGGTCCAGCCCGACCCGGGCGCGGTCGCCGCCGCGATCAGAGCTCAGCCAGGGACTCGCCGCTTCTACAGCGTCAGCGAGACCGAGGTGAGCGTCTCCGGTCTCACCGGGGCGACCACGGCCGTCGCCTACCAGGGCGACTCCTCCTGGGCGACCTACCAGATGATCTCGGGGAGCTGGTTCAGCCGGCCAGGGGAGGTCGTCGTCGGTACCCGGTTCCTCCATGCCGCGGGCGTGAAGGTCGGCGACAGCGTCACGGTTCTCGACCAGGGCCACAGCGTCAGCCTCCGGATCGTCGGCGAGGCCCTCGACCTCCATCACGACGGAATGACCCTGCTGACCGAGAGCGACTCCCTGGCCGGGCTCGGCGACGACCTTTCGCCCACGGAGTTCCACGTCGACCTCAAGCCCGGCAGCAACCTGGCCGGGTATCTCGCCAAACTGGGCCCCGCGGTCGCGGCCAGCGGTGGCGACGCCGAGGCCAACCTCACCAATGCCTCTTCGGTGATCGCGACGATGGAGGCGCTGATCGGCACGCTTACCGTGGCGCTCACGGTCGTGGCGGCGCTGGGGGTGCTCAACACGGTCGTCCTCGATACCAGGGAACGCGTCCACGACCTCGGCGTCTTCAAGGCGTTGGGCATGACGCCCCGCCAGACCGTGGGCATGGTGATCGCGTCGGTCTCGGGCCTCGGCCTGGTCGCGGGCCTGGTCGGCGTGCCCGCGGGAATCGCGCTGCACCACCTGATCGTCCCGTTGATGGGCCACTCGGTCGGCACCGGGATTCCGCACGCGGACGTCGCGGTCTTCGACGGGCCGATGCTGGTGCCGCTGGCCCTGGGCGGGCTGGTCATCGCGGTGGCCGGCGCCATGCTCCCCGCCGTCTGGGCGGCGCGGACCCGGGCCGTGACAGCGCTGCGTTCCGAGTAGCCCGGCCGGTCCTCGGGGATCCGGTCCGCCCGGCCTTGGCGGGCGGACCGGATCCCCAGGACATCCTCGGTCGTAGGGTGCGGAACATGCCTGACGTTGCGCTCTCCGTGCGCGAGTTCGTGGCCGTGACATCGAGGACGTACCCGGTCCTGACCGTCGACGCCGATCAGTGGCACGAGGTCGGCTATTTCTTCGACCCGATCGAAAACGTCTACGGCTACTACGAGATCGACCGCAAGGACCAGCAGGATTCGGTCGAACGCTTTTCCAGCGCCGAGGCGTTCCTCGCCGCGCGCGGCGCGGACGAAGGGGTCGCCTCCTGGGTCGCCTCGTTCCGGCTCTGTCTGGAGTTCGGCGAGCGCTTCGTCTACTACCCCGCGACCCGAATGGTGCGGCGATTCCCGGTGGCCGCGTCGACCGAGCTGACCGCCCAGGAGGGACTGGCGGAACTCGAGGGCCGGCCGCTTTCATGGCTGCGCGAGCAGCTCGCCTGACCTTTCGCGGGGTCGTCTCCGCTCGCGCGGTCGGCACTCGACACGGGGTCGTGTCATCGCCTGACCGGAGTCCTGCCGTTCATGCCGAAGTGAGGCGAGCACACCTCGGTGGTCGACTGAAGGTCCGCGTGCCATACGCAGATCCACATGGTGGATCCCCCGACCGGGATGAAGTTCGTCTTCTTGGCGCCCCACGACGCGGAGAAGGTGTAGGCCGAGGCATCGCTGCGGAACAGCTCGGCGACGCAGGACTGGGTGAGCGAGGTGTTGAGCACTCCCGCGAGCGCGCCGGAGCCGTTGTCGTCCAGCCACGCCGAACAGGTCGCGTCGTTGCCCACCCAGTAGGTGTCCGCCTCGGAGCCCGGAACCTGGGTCGTGTCGTCGCCGCCGTTGATTCCGTCGATCGAATAGGCGGTCGGGACGACGCCGGCGTTCGTCGTCGCGGCGCTCAAGGTGGTGATCATGCCGGGACTGCTGGGTGGGATGGTCGCGTCGACGGAGCGGATCGGCGTCGCCGACGGGGACCGCGGCGTCCCGGCCGCCGGCCCGGTGTCGGGCAGGACCGTGGTGGCCTTCTGCGCCTCGGGAGGTCGAGGAGAGCTCCCGGGGGACAAGGACGGCGCGAGGACTGCCGCCGCGACCACCAGGACGAGCACGACGCCCCCGACGATCCAGGCACCGCGTTCCCGCCGACGACGCCGCCGCCTTCTGGCCCGCGCGCCGGAAGGCTGATCCGCGGGCGGCTTCTCACCGGAACCGTCCGCCGAAGGCGCTTCGCCACCCCGGGGGATCTCGGTCAAAAGCCCGGACGTCTCGGGCGCAGACCCGCCCGAGGCGGACGGGTCGGGAGAGGCGGTCGGGACTGGGGAGCCCTCCCCGGATTCCCACGGCGGGAGTCGGGGCCCCGCCGAGAAGGGCGGTTCGCCGAGCCTGGCCGGCGGTTGGGATGGGACCAACGTCGCCGACCCGGTCCTCGTCATGCTCAGTGGGCGAGGTGCGAGATCCTCCGGGGTAGCGGGTTCCGCCCGCCCGACCAGGGCGACGGCCGCGCGGTCCGCAGGACGCTCGGTGGCGGCACGAACCACGTCATCGAGGTGCAGCGGCATCGGCCCGAGCGCGGCCCATCCGACGCCGAACACCGTGGTGGCCGCCGTCGCGAGTTCGAGCGCGAACGTGGCGGCGTCCGGAGGGCGGTCGCCGGGTGACTTGGCCAGCAGACGCGACACCACCTCGGCCAGTGGAGCGGCGACACCGTCCATCGGCGGTGGCTGCCTGGTCAGCTGGTGGCTCAGCAGCGCGAGCAGCGGAAGCTTCGGGTCGAACGGCAGCCGACCGGTGAACAGCCTGTAAAGGACGATCCCCAGCGCGTACAGATCGGTCCACGGCCCGAGCTGGCCGCCCTCGATCTGTTCCGGCGCCATGTAGGCCGGCGTGCCGGCGACGCCGCTCGAGGTCGTCCCCACCCCCTCCATCAGCTTGGCCACGCCGAAGTCGGTGACCTTGAGCGTGCCGTCACTGGCGAACATGACGTTCTCGGCCTTGATATCGCGGTGCAGCACCTTGTGCCGGTGCGCGTGCTCAAGTGCCGCGGCGATCGCCAACGCCACCGCGCAGATCTGCTCGGGGCTCAGCACCGCCCGTTGGCCGGTCAGGGTGCCCCCGGCCAGCAGTTCCATCACGACCAGGCTTAGGCCGTGGTCCTCGACGTAGTCGTAGACCCGCACGATATGCGGATGGTCCAGCCTGGCCAGCACCCGAGCCTCGGCGGCGAAACTTGCCGCGGTACTTGTGGTCTCCATCACCTTGATAGCCACCGGCCGGCCCAGCTGACGATGCGTCCCCGCCAACACCAGGCCGAATGCCCCGGACCCAAGCTTCTCACCCAGCACATAGCCAGGTAGCGCCTGCGTCACCCGCCCCCGGTCGACGATCACCAATCGTCCCGCAAGCTCTGTCGCCTCACATCGTCTCCACTGGGCGCGATCGGGTTCGAGTCTAGTGGGCCATCCTGAGGAGCCCCGGGCTTATCCGTCCCGTGAATGGCGGACAGCGGTCGCGCAATGGGCCGCGGCGACGGACGGCCACCTCACCCGTCGAGCGACCGGCCGCGCGCGAGGAGCTGAGCCGCATGATCGGCCAATAGTCGAACTTCGGTCTGGGTGTCCGTGCCGTCGACGATGAACTCGAGTGCTCCGGCATCGGTGTAGTAGCGGTAGATCAACGCTTCAAGCTCGTCAGCGGTGGCATCCGTCAGCCCTGCGCGGGCCGCGAGCTCCAGGATGTCGCGTGCGTCTTTGCGTCGTTGGGCAATCAGCTTCGTGGCGAGGAGGAACTCGTCGGTGGCGTACGTGATGTGGAGGCCCGGTTCGGTCACCGGCGCCAGCGCATCCTCGGGCACTGGTGGCATCCACATGCTTGCGCGGCCATTGAGCCAGTTCCGCGGGAGTCCGATCTCGGTTGCCAACCCGCGGGCCTCGTGCAGGACGATTTCGTCGCGAGTGATCGCGTCGATATCCTCGGTCTGTCGTAGATACTGGCGTGATCTGACCGCGATCGCTGCGCCGCCTACGATGAAGACCGTCGCGGAGGCGCCTCGCGCGCGGAGGCGTTCGTCGAGCTTTGCGAGCAGGTCGGTTATCTCGGCTGCTGTGAACTCATAGCCGCCGCTCACGCGGTAACCAGATCGCGGGCGGGAACGAACACGTTGAGTTCCTTCAGGAACTCTGGCGTCTTGGCTATGACTTCGACATGGGTGAGAAACGGATGACGGGGAATCCACGCCTCCGGCAGGCGCTTGGGACGACACCAGACGGGCGCCTCGATGCCAGCCGCGTCGAACTCCCGGCGCGTCAGAACCGCGAGCAAGGTGTCGAATGCGGCGCTCCCGGTGCTCGGAGGCACCGCCTCCCAGCTGGAGACTGCGGCGTCGCCATCCTCGAGGAGCATACGTAGGTGGTCGCGGCCTTGGAGCAGCATCCGCCAGGCCCAGTCCTCGTCCTCCGCGTCACGAATGATCTTAGCCGTGACTGGCGCTGACATCACGCGCGTCCGCCGCGCCGCGGCGAGTCCCTCGGCTATGCGGCGAGCGCGGAAGCAGAACGCGGCTGTCGGCCTTGTCCTGCCGGAGCGGTAGGTGGAGAACCTCGAAGCGGAGGTGGCGAGCGCGGCGGCGAACTCCGCCTGTGTCAGACCGCTGTCCGCCAAGGCGCGGTCCAGCCAGGCCATGACTTCGCGCGTGTCACGATCCAGCTCCACGCGGCGCCTCCCAATCCCTTGTTATCCAATCAGACAATCTCTGTGGATTGCTGTCAAGCGTCGGTGCCGAGTGCCGCCCCACCGCGCCGTCGCTGGCTAGCGCGGCCCCCCGACAAGGCTGGCCTCGTGCCGAGACCAGCAAGATCGCTGTTCCGCCCTCGCGTGGCTGTAATCGCGGCGTTTTTGTGACCATGCGAGGACCAGAACGGCGATCAAGCCAGCGGGCCGACCTCGCGGGGCTCGGAACTTGGACATCATCGACAGGCCGGCGTCTGGCAACGCTCGGTACCCTCCGCGTCGTATCGCCTGACATAGGCCAATGCCGCGCAGGCACCGAGGTGTCGCCCGACGGGTGCGAGGTCAGGTAGTAGCGCGCCGGTGGGGCCGGTCCGGTCCGTCGGCCGGCGGCGCGGTGTCATGTCGGGCCGCGGCGGAATGGGGCGTTCTGTCCGCCTCGGGCTCCGCTCGAATGCCTGCCCACAGGCTGTCGCGGGCCCGCGTGATGGCCACGTACAGCGCCCGGCGCTCCAGCTGGGTGCGCTCGTTGTACGCCTCGATGGACTCGGCGGGGCGGCGTGGTTCTGGAAAGCGATTGCGGTCCGGGACGCACACGTGGCCGAAGTCGAGGCTCTTGGCCCGGTGGTAAGTGCCGATCTTGACCGCCTCGCTGCCGCTGCCGTCATAGTCCAGCAGCGAGACCACGGGAATGCCGCGCCGTGCCAGCGCCCGCGACCAGGAGGCGGCGGCGGCGTTCGTCGGGACCAGGACCGCCATGTCCCGGTACCGGACCTGCCCGGCGGCGTGCAGCTGAACGAGGTGGTCGCCGAGCGCCTTCTCCTGGGCTGCCGGCGAGGTGACAGCGACCTCGTACACATCTCCGCCGGGCTGGTCGACGTCGACCGCGCGGCTGCCGCTCTCCTGGACGCCGTCGAGGTCGTCGAAACTGTCCTCGGCGACGACCGCCTGCGCGTACCGCACGATTCGTTCGCGGTTGCGATAGTTGCGCGTGAGCACCGTGGAGCGACCGACGACGGAGACGCCGGCCTCAGCCAGCGTGAAACCGCCCGGGTAGATGGACTGTTGCCCGTCGCCGACGACGAGCAGGCCGTCCGGCCGGTCACCGACGAACGCGTGCAGCAGCCGCAGGCCGGCGCAGGTGAGGTCCTGAACCTCGTCGACGATCACCGCGTCGTATCGGGCCTCGGTGTTCGCCCGCACCAGCTCGGTGGCGAGTAGCAGCGCGTCGTCCCGGTCGAGGATCCCGCGTTCCGCCCGCAGCAGCTCGTAGGTCTCATACAGGTCCCAGACCGCTCGGCGGTGCCCGGCGAGCAGCGGGGTGCGGCGGCCGATGCGCGCCAGCTTGGCGTACTGATCGAACGTGGTGAGCCCGCGGCCCTTGATGACGGTGCCGATCTCGTCCTTCCAGTATCGCGGCGCGAGGCCCAGCCCGGGTAGGACTGAGCCTTTCCCGACCTGCGCCCAGGCGCGCCAGAAGCAGGTCTCAGCGGCCTCCGGCTGGTGGCGCTGCGCGAGGCCGTGTTCGCGCAGGCAGCGGGTGGCGACGGCGTGAACGGTGGCGAACTCGACCCGGTCCACCTGGTCGGGGGCCATTCTGGTCATCAGCTGGCGGTAGACCGGTCCGAGCGTGCGCACCAGCGACGTGAACAGGACACGGTCGCCGCGCGCGGCCAGGTACTTGGCGCGGTGCAGGGCGACCACTGTCTTGCCGGTGCCGGCGGAGCCGCGAATCCGGGCTGGTCCGGAGAACCTGCGGCCCGGCAGCCGGGCCTGCGTCGGGTGCAGCCAGGTCATCCAGGACTCGATCGGCTCTCGGGCGGCGGCGTCGAGCAGTTCCTGCCAAAGCTCCTCTCGGGTCATCAACGGCTCCTGCGCCGGCTGCCCGCGGCGCGGCGCGGGCGCGACCTCGACCTCGATCGACGGCGTCCAGCCCGTCACTGTCGCTGTCGCGGGCTCTGGCTCTGGTCTCGGTGTGGTGCGCCTCGCCTCGACCCGATTCGGGTGGACCGTGGGCGTCACCGGCCGTGGCGTGGCCGCCGTCCGAGGCCGAGCGGGCTGGGGCGCCATGGCCTGCGCACGCGGCATCGGCGGGCAGCCCTGCTCCAGCCGGCTCAGCAGGCGCTCCACGATCTCCGGCTCCAGGCGGGCACCACGGGGGACGACCTCGCGAACCAGGTCGTCCTCGCCGATCACGAGCACCCGGTCGAGGGTCGCCCTGATGTTGCGCCGACCGGCGAGAACGAGCAGTGGAACCACCTCGGTCGGTGGCAGGCCCGCTTCGGCCAGCACCTCCTCCACGGCGACCGTCTGCCTGACCAGCTTGCCCAGTTCGTCGTCCGCGTCGGCGTCGCCCCGCCACAGCCGTCCGTCGCGGACGCTCGCCTCCCGCCAGTTCTTCACGTCGATGACGAAGACTCCGCCGGGCCCGACCAGGATCACGTCGATGTTCGCGCGGCGGCTTCCGGGCCACTGCCGGTCCGGGAGGACATGCCATCCCGCGTCGTCCATCCCGACCAGCACGCGCGTCACGTTCTGCTCGCCCCGCCCGCCGGCCGTCCAGTTCCCGTGATGACGACGGAGCTGCTTCAGGAGGTCGTTGAGCTGCAGAATCTGGCGCTGAATTCCGTCGATCTCTTCGGCGAGCTCGGCCGCCTTGGCCAGGGCCGATGGTTGCGGTAGGTAATCGCCGCTTTCCGCCGAAGGAATTACTGACCTGTGGCCACTCGACTCGGCGGATCGACTGACACGCGATCCGGTCGCGGCCACGTCACCCCCTCGCATCGAGCCATCAGAATCATAGGGCGGTGCCGTTGGGCGAATCCGGGTTTCTGGTCATCAGGCCAGATTCAACGTGCTAGGCCGACGGGACCGTCGGTAAGTTAGCCAGGGCCCCTTCCGCGAATATCGACTCCTCATTCGTTCGTGTGTTCGAATTCGAGATGGCGGCGGCAGGCGTTCGACCTTGGTCGTCATCGCAGCAAATGGTCGCTTTCGCGGCCTGCCCGAGACAGCTCCTGGGCTGGCCGCGGACGCCGGCAGCACCACGACGCGAGGTCGCAGGGTCGGGAGACGGCACGTCAGGCCGCGTTCTTCCACCCGACGCGGATCCGCGGCGCGGCGAAAGCGGAGGCCGCCTGGCTCTCCCATCTGCGAAGATTGGGCCATGGACGAGACGCGCGCCGCGACGGCGACACGCGAGGCCGTCGACGTGCTCCGTCAGGCGGGTGCCCGGTTCGCCTACCTGCACGGCAGCTATGCCGTTGGGCGCCAGCAGTCGGACTCTGACATCGACATCGCCGCCTACTTCGGCGGACCGGTGCCGCCGAACTCGTTCGACATACTCCTCCCGACCGGAGTCGACCTCCTCGTCCTCGACAAGGCACCGCTCGAACTGGCCGGCAGGGTCGCGGCCGCTGGGCGGCTCCTCTTCGAGGAGGACCGGGCCGCGCGGGTCCACTGGGAGGCGATGACGAGAAAGATCTACTTCGATGAACTCCCGCGGATCACGCGCGCGCACCGCGAGTTCGTCGCTGCCCTGCTGGGCAGGAGCGCCTAGCCGATGGTCGACGAGGCCCGGGTGCAACGCCTGCTTCGCGCGATCACCGATGACCTGTCTGTTCTCGGCCGAGAGTCGGACGCCGATGACGGCCGCCGAGCAGACCCGATCTGGCTACGAGGTGTCAAGTACACCTTCGTGACCGCGATCGAGGCCTGCGTCGACGTCGCGCAGCACATCTGCGCGACGCAGGGCTGGGGACCACCGGCGGACAACGGCGACTCGATCCGGCTCCTCGGTGACCACGGAGCTCTGGCGCCGCAGCTTGCGCGGTCGCTCCGCAAGGCAGTCGGCTTCAGAAATGTCCTCGTCCACGACTACATCCAGGTCGACGACGATATCGTCATTGGCCGGCTGAAAGACCTCGGCGACCTCGAGGAATTCGTTCGGGCAATTGCGCGCTACGTATCTGGCGTGGAGGGGTAAATCTTCTCGGATACAGGATTCTGTATTCGGCGTGGACTTTCCCGTCGGGCCCGATGGGGGGCGGGTCAGCTGGGGGAAGCGTCGGCGTAGCGGCGTGCGGCGGCGAGGGCGGCGCGCAGGGTGGCCGCGTCGACCGGAACTCCCGCGTCGCCACCGGCGCCGCCTGGGCCGAAGTAGACGCCTCCGTAGGCGGCGGTGTCGCGCTGGAACCGCCAGCCTTCGGCGAGAGGGCCCGCGTCGACGGTGTCGTAGCCGAGGTCGTCGAGGAACGCGGTGACGGTCGCCTTCGCGCCGGCGTCGTCGCCGGCGATCGCGAGCGACGAGCGGTCGGCTGCCTGGGCCGGTCGGGCGAGCGACAGCAGGTGCTTGAAGTAGATGTTGTTGAAGATCTTGACGACCTTCGAGTCGGGCAGGTGTGCCTGCAGAAGTTCGCTGTTCGTCGTGCTCTCGTCGTCAAGCTCGGCGATCTGCCCGTCGCGCTGGGGGTAGTAGTTGTTGGTGTCGAGCACGATCTTGCCGGCGAGCGGCTGCACCGGCACGCTCCGGTATGCCCGCAGCGGAATGGTCACGACCACCAGGTCCCCGGCCTCGGCCGCCCCCGTCGGCGTCGAGGCCCGCGCCTTGGGGCCGAGTTCCGCCGCCAGCTCGGCCAGGGTCTCGGGCGCGCGCGAGTTGCTCAGCACCACGTCGTAGCCGGCCGTCACCGCGAGGCGCGCCACGGTCGAGCCGATGCTTCCGCTTCCGATGAGTCCGATCGTCGTCATGCGAGGGCCAACCCACGGCGGGAGCCGCGACATTCCCCAGCGACACGTACCCGTCACGGTGCGGTGACCGTTCGCCGGGCGACCGTGCCTCCCCGCGCCGGGGATCAAACAGGCCCGAAGCGGAGGATGAACCAGTCGGCGACCTCACAAGCGACCTTCTGAAGATCCAACGCCTTCACCATGCCGACGCCCTCGTTGAGACCGTGGGCGATCCGGTTCCGCCGGTCAACCAGCGCAGCCAGTTCTCGACGAAGCCGCCCGTCGTCCGCGTCGAGCAGCGTGCCCAGCTCCTCGCGCAGGTCCTGGTCGAAACGGCCGGCCAGGGTCTCCAACGCTGCAGGAGTCGGGTTCTGCGTCCGATCTAGCCAGCCAAGTGAGAAGTTCCTGACGTGACCGTAGGACAGCCTCTTCGTGTAGGCCCGGAAAGTCTCGGCCACGGTCTGTTCCAGGTATCCGCAGCTCCGGATGACCAGCAGGCGCGCGAGCCAGGCGACGACTTCCTGGCTGTCTGAGGTCCGTGCCTGCTCCTGCATAAGGACCGACAACTCGGACAGCCGGTCGAGGATGATTCGTGTTTCGACTGGGGGCCAAATTTCGGCACGTTCTCGCCTGCTCATGTCAGATGCGCGAGAACGCTCTCGTGGCCAACGCGAGACGCATCCGCACACTCTCCTCGTCGGCCGTTGCGCGCGTGGTGACATAGTCCAGGTCAGATTCGCTGAGAAGTTCGTCAACGGCGTGGCTGACCTCCGCCGAGGTCGGCTCGCTCCCGGCGTCGAGCCGGCGGGCAAGGCCTACCAAGAGTGCTTCGGTGAGGGCGGCGTTCAGTTGGCGGCCCCGGACGCGAAGAGCGCTTCTCCCGGCTTCCTCCAACACCAACTCCGCGGCTCTGCTGAAGCGTCTTGCGATCAGATCGGCGTCCAGCTCGTCCAATTGACGATGGGCACCAACGAAATCGTTCAAATACTTCTTCAGTGGACGCTTGTAGCTGCCCGGCGAAACGTACAGGGCGATGAATCTGAGCACTATCTCCTGGTCGCGCAGGCGTGGCGACGGCGGGCCATAGAGCGCTCGCCACGCCGGGTTTTCGTTCAAGCTGGTCAGGAACTTGATGAACTCACCAGCATAGAGCGCCACGCGAATCTCGTGTGCCGTGAGCTGGGTACCGCCGGAGTTCAACCGCTCGAATATCTGGTAGACGCCGTCGAGCGATTCACGAGTACCGTCGGTCTTGACGATCGTCGCCTGGATGAAGGTGTTGTCGAGCGTCCGGCGCTGCTCCGGCGAAAAGGTGCGGTAGGTCAGTCCCTGGAATCTTTCCGCGACATTCTGGAGTGCGAAGTCGCGACCGTTTATGCTGCCGCCATAAAATAGGCTCAGGGTCTTAATTCGTTGCTGTCCGTCCAGGACGAGATAGCGGCGGTCCTGCTGTTGGACCAAAAATATTCCCGGGATGGGGTACCCAAGCAGCAGTGACTCGATGAAACGATCCATCTGCGACCGCTTCCAGACGAACTCGCGCTGGAATCCGGCTGTCTCGATTCCGGGATCATCGTTGCCGAAGGACGGAACGACAATATCGCCCCGATCGTGTCGGCGGACTAGGCCTTCGACGTCGAAGTCGGTACCACTGTAGCTGATCTGCGGGGGGTCGGGGTCCACCTCCTGAAGCTCGGCCTTGTCCTCGTCACGCAACTCCTCGGAGTCGCTGTCATCGCCCGCTCGTGCAGCCGTCTCGGTCACCTCCTCGTGTCGTCGTACCGGCGACGGGACCGTGCCGGAAAGGATCTCAGAACAGGCGGATCGGTTCGGTCGTTCAATGCCTGCGGTGGCCCGCCTGCGCTGACTGCCGACCATAGCGATGCGTTGCCGCAGAGGCTACCAGCATCGACACGCTGACGAGATCACAGCGCGACCAGCGGGCGGTCCGAACGAACTAGGTCGGGCCCGGCCCGGTCGAAAGTAACGGCCTGTGGGGGCCGGCCCTGATGGCCAAAAGTGCTCACGGCTGGTTAGTCCGGAATAGTCACCGAGCGCCGCCGCGGTCGTGAGTCATGGCGTTTCCCTGATGCCGGGCCACGCGGATGGCACTCTGTCGCCATGGGGTTGGTCCGCCGTTGCGATCTCACGGCACCAGGCAGTTTCGGGCGTGGCGAGGTTCCGACCGACCGAACGCCGCTGGGCGCCGCAGGCCGCGGAGACCGGTGATGAAGGTCGCGACCGTCGTCAACTCCAAGGGCGGGGTCGGCAAGACGACTCTCACGGCCAACCTCGGCGCTGAACTCGCCCGCCGAGGGCGGCGCGTTCTCCTGCTCGACCTCGATTTTCAGGCGAGCCTCACCCACTCCTTCTTCCGGCCGGCTGATGTGGGGCGAGAGATCGAGTGGCGAACCGTCGCGGACTGGTATGCGGCCCGTGGCCGTAGAGGGGTGGGCCCGGATCTCATGCAGTACGTATCGTGGCCGCAGGCAGTTCGAACACACGCCAGAAGAAATGGTGGGGAACTCGCGATCGTGGCGTCCGATCCGAAGCTCGAGGAGGTTGCCGCCCGGCTCGGAGTGGAGCTCGGTGATCCCAGCTCGCGTCGCTACCAGGATCGGCACCGCCGCGTTGTGACGCGGCTAGCCGACGGACTGCGGTCCCTGCGCCGTGAAGGATTCGACTACGTTCTCATCGACTGTAGGCCGGATTTCGAGATTCTTACCCGATCCGCGGTCGTAGCCAGTGACGGAATCCTGGTACCGGCGCAGCCGGAGCGGTTGGCAACCTTCGGAATTCGTCATTTGATCGGAAAACTCGCCGACTTCAAACAGAAGAATCTTGAGCTCTTCGGCCAGTCACCCTCAGGTGAGGCGAGTATCGACGACCTAGCGCCCGTTGTCCTGGGTGTGGTGTTCACTCGAGTGAAGCACGGCGGCGGGTCCCCTGGGCCGATCCCGACGAGCCAGCAGATCATTGACGAAGTTCGCCGCATGTTCCCGACATTCGGCGCCATGATGCGCGAGAGCATGGATTTCCAGATGGGCGTCGACAGGTTGCTGCCTGCGGCGTTCGAGCTGGGCCCCGATAAAGCAGCGGAAATCCGTTCACTCGTCGAGGAATTTGAGAGCAGGATCGGTGGCGAGGTCGGTGGCTGAAAGCATGGCGGCCGTCCTCGCGGTGCTGGAGCAGGTCTCGGCGCTCATACGGAGCCTCGATGACGAGGCTGCGCTTGAACTCGTCGAGGGTCGGCTTGTTCTCGCGGTGGAGCGCAGAGTCGGGCCGCCGGTCGCCAGCGGCGATGTCAGTGACGAGCGACCCAGCGGCCCGCCGGCTCGTCAGAGCGTGCCGTGGAAAAGCGGCCGGAATGCTGAGGTCGGCCCCTCGGCCACCGCTGGCCGTGTTGACATCGTGGTGGTGCGCCGCCGTCTCGACGAGATGGGTAGCCGAGATGAGGCGCGCGAATTTCTTGCGGGTGTTGCTAGCAATAAGAAGGCCCTTCAGCAACTCGGCCGAGACCTCGGAGTACGGGTAAGCCTGAGCCTGCGTCGGGACGATATGATTGACGCGATCGTCAACTCGGCGGTCGGGGTCCGTCTCGATCAGGAGGGTATCCGAAAACGACTCGCGTCCTCGTAAGTGGGAAATCCACCCCGGCTTGAAAGCGGCGCTGACGGGCCTGAGCTTCCGCGTCTCGCGGCGCCCCTGAAGCGTGGGCGTTCGACGTCGCCGTCCCTGCCTGTCGGCGTCGCTGTCCCGGGACCAGCGGCTCGGCGGGAAGCCGCTTGACTCAGCAGTCCCGCAGGAGCCGGTCGAGAACGCGCGTGCCGAACACGAGGGCGTCGACGGGCACGCGCTCGTTCACGCCGTGGAAAAGGGCGGTGAAGTCGAGCTCCGGTGGGAGCCGGAGCGGGGCGAACCCGAAGTGCCGGATGCCGAGCCGGGAAAAGGACTTCGCGTCGGTGCCGGCGGAGAGCATGTAGGGCAGCAGCCGCGCCCCCGGGTCCTCCCAGGCGATCGCCCGGGCCATCGCGTCGACCAACGCCCCGTCGAAGCTCGTGTGCACGGCGGGCAGCGTGTCCCAAACGGCCTCGATGCCGGGGCCGAGGACGTCGACCAGCTCGCGCGCCAGAGCCGCCTCCCGGCCGGGCAGGAAACGGGCGTCGACGGTCGCCTCCGCCACCGAAGGCACCACGTTCGACCGGTATCCCGCGTGGAACAGGGTGACGTTGGCGGTGTCGCGCAGCGCGGCACCGATCAGGCGGGACAGGTTCCCGAGCCGGTCGACCGCGGCCTGTGGGTCGCCCTCGTCGAAGGGGACGCCGGTGAGGTCCGCCACGCCCTCGAGGAACTCTCGGACGGGATCGGTCAGGATCAGTGGGAAGCGGTGCGCGTCCAACCGGGCGACGGCCGCGGCCAGCTTCGCGATGGCGTTGTCGTCATGCAGCATCGCGCCATGCCCGGGCGCGCCGCGGGCGGCCAGCCGCAGCCACATCGAGCCCTTCTCCGCGGTCTCGACCAGGTAGGCCCGAACAGGGTCGACCGTGCCGCCGCCGGTTCGGTTGCCGGGGAGGGTGATGGAGAACCCGCCGACCTCGCCGATCGCCTCGGTCACGCCCTCGAACAGGTCCGGGCGATGCTCGACGAGCCAACGGGCCCCGAGGATGCCGCCGGCCTCCTCGTCCGCGAGGAACGCGAAGACCAGGTCTCGGGGTGGGACGACACCCTCGCGACGGAACCGGCGGGCCACGGCCAGCGTCATCGCGACCATGCCCTTCATGTCGACGGCGCCGCGACCCCAGACGTACCCGTCGGTCACCTCACCGGAGAACGGATGAACCGTCCACTCGCTCGCGTCTGCCGGGACCACGTCCAGGTGGCCGTGCACCAGCAGCGCGCCGCGAGACGGGTTCGCGCCCGGCAGCCGGGCGATCACGTTGCCACGGCCACGGGAGCCCGACTCCACGAGGATCGGCTCGTACCCGGCCTCGACCAGCTTCTCGGCGACGTACTCCGCCGCCGGCCGCTCGGTCCCGGGCAGGTCCGGATCGCCGAGGTTGGTGGTGTCGATGGCGATCAGCTCGCTGGCCAGCGTCACCACCTCGACGCACGGGTCGATGACGGGGTCGGTCAACGTTCAGCCCAGATATGCGCGCGGTCGAAGTAGTCCCGCAGCGCCGAGAGCAGCCGGTCGACGTCGCCGTCGTCGTTGTACGGCGCCAGGCCGAGCCGCAGGCCGCCGGCGTAGCCGAGTCCCAGCCGGCGGGAGGGCTCGTAGGCGTAGAAGGAGCCTGCTGGGGCGTTGACCCCACGTGTGCCGAGGAAGGCCCGGATGACCTGCGGATCCTGGCCCTCGAATGTCACCAGGAGAGTGGGCGTGCGGCGGGCCGCTCTGGACCAGAGCGTGGTCCCGGGCAGCCCGGACAACCCTTCCTCGATCCGCCGGCGCAGGCCGTCCTCGTGGACCTCCAGCGCCGCCATTGAGGCACGAAGTCTCGTGCGGCGGTCCGCCCCCGGTCCGGCCGCGGCGGGCGCCAGGTCGGCGAGGAAGTCGACAGCCGCCGTCGTACCGGCCATCAGCTCGTAGGGGAGGGTTCCGAGCTCGAATCGCTCGGGCACGGCGTCGGTCGCCGGCAGCAGCTTGTCGGGGTCGAGCTGTTCGAGAATCTCCGGCCTGCCGTAGGTGACGCCACAGTGAGGGCCGAGGAACTTGTAGGGCGAGCAGGCGTAGAAGTCCGCGCCGAGCGTCGGGACGTCCACCGCCCGATGCGCCGAGTAGTGCACGCCGTCGACGTGCAGCCACGCTCCGGCCGCGTGGACGACCTGGCTGATCGCGGCGATGTCGGGCATGGTGCCGATCAGGTTGGAGGCCGCCGTGACGGCGACCAGCCGGGTGGCGGGGGAGAGGGCCCGCTCGACGTGATCCGGCCTGAGCTCGCCCGTCTCCGGGTCGAAGTCGGCGAAACGGACTGTCGCCCCGACCGCCCGCGCGGCGAGCACCCAGGGCCGGACGTTGCCGTCGTGGTCGAGCCGGGTGACGACCACCTCGTCGCCCGGCCCCCATCGCCTCGCGAGCGTGCGAGCGAGGTCCATCGTGTTCTGGGTCATGCTGCGGCCGAAGATCACGCCGTTCGGCTCGACGTGGAGGAAGTCGGCGAGAGCGGCCCGGCAGGCGACGACGGCATCCTCGGCGTTCCGCTCGGCGAGGGTCGCGGTGCCACGGTTGGCCAGCGGATGGGTGAGCGTGTCGTAGACCGCTCGCGCCACGACCTCGGGGGTCTGCGAGCCACCCGGCCCGTCGAAGTGGGCGGCGCCGGCGGCGAGCGCGGGGAACCGGGCGCGGACCTCGGCGACGTCGTAGCCGGCGGCGGTCTGAGTGCTCTGGGGCTCAGTCATCCCGGCAAGCCTGCCAGCGGCGCGCCGCGGGCGCTTTGAGCGCCCCGACCGACCACGGCCCGGACGTCGCGGGAAAGCCCACCATTACCCTCGACATTGTTGAGTACCGGAGTCTGCGCGTGCGAGCTTGAATGGATTCCGAGCGACACGTCCTTCGGGGCTGTCGCCGGCCGGCGCTGGTGAATACCGCGTGCTTCGGTCCGGGCGGCACGAAGGCGGTGGCATCCAGGATGCCACCGCCCCGAACGTGCTCCGTGGGAGCGCCCGTTACTTCGCCGTCGCGAGCTTCCGGCACGCGGCAGCGGCCCGGCGGCACGCCTCCGCACAGGCCACCATCTGGCTGTCAGCGGGCATCTTGGCGCACATGTCGGCGCACTGGGTGCACATGTCCGCGCACATGCGGCACATCTCCCGCATGCTGGCCGAGTCCCGCATGATCATGTCGGCGCACATGCCGCAGGTGTCGCTGCAGTCCAGGAGCATCCGCATGAGGGCGGCGTCCATCATCTTCCCACCCTGGCGCATACAGTAATCCATGGTGCTGCGACAGGCCGAGCGGGCGTCGATGCATGCGTCAATGCATTCCTGCATCTCGGCGGTACGCACAGAAAGGGTGGTCACTGAGGGTCTCCTTTGCTCGTCAAAGTCGCCAGAACACGACCGTCGGTGCGTCTTTTCAGCCCCGATATGATCGTCGCGTGCGGCAAATTGACCGTAGCACCGCGTGATAGTGCGGGCAACGCGCGGTAAAGTGATCAGGATTTGCCTTCATCAATTCTCGGCGCGAGCTGGCGAGCCGAGGCTGAGATCTGCCCACGCAAGTCCGCGCGCGGGCGGCAGCAAATCAACGCGCATTCTTCCAGTTTCTTCGCACCTGCCCGATATGGGCCGGGGTCGCCGGTCAGAGACCCTCGGAATGAGGTGAACCGGGGGGAGTGGTGGCCGGGAAGAGCACCCGGAGCCAGGTGGTTGGCTGGGTGTGGCGATGCGAGGGTTGGCAGGGCCAATAGCATGGCGTCGATGCCGACGCTCCTGATCGTCCACCACACGCCGTCGCCGTCCATGCAGGCGATGTTGGAAGCAGTGCTCGCCGGCGCCAGGGACGAGGCGATCGAGGGCGTGGAGGTCGTCGTCCGCCCGGCCCTGGCGGCCACCGCGGTCGATGTGCTGGCGGCCGACGGCTACCTGCTCGGGACCCCGGCGAACATCGGCTACATGTCGGGGGCTTTGAAGCACTTCTTCGACCAGATCTATTATCCCGTGCTTGAGACGACTGTCGGTCGGCCGTACGCGCTCTACGTGCATGGGAGCAGCGACACGACCGGCGCGATTCGAGGGGTCGAGACCATCGCCACCGGTTTGAGGTGGAAGCGCCTGCGCGATCCACTCTCCGTGACAGGTCAACTGGACGCCGCCGACCGCGAAGCGTGCTGGGAACTCGGCGCTGTCGTCTCCGCGAGTTTGGCAGACGGCTGAGCGCCGGTCCCAAGGCCCGCAGATCGGGAGGTCGACCTCAGGACCGTGTGACAACGAGACCGCGAAGGTCGGCCGGGGTGCCGAAGAACGTGTCGCGATCGGTCGTGGCCGTGATGCCGGGGACCTGGCCCGTCGAGTGCTGCCAGAATGTCAGCCTGGGCCAGCCGGCGAATGGCTGCGGTGAGAGGGTGCGCGGCTGCGCGGCCCACAACCGGGTCGTCCGGGTAAAGGCGGCGGTGTTCTGCAGGCAGGTTCGCCAGAAGTTGGCCGCAGTGTAGATCATCGGTGTCACGCCGGTGCGGGCCGCGACGCGGGCCAGGAATGCCCGGATGTAACTGGTCCAGGCAGCTGGGCCAATTCCGTCGCAGGCGGCGAGCTTGGGGTGACGTTCCACGTCGAGGACCGGCCAGAGGGTCGTGCCGTCGCTTAGGTCGCCGGTCAGGGCCAAGAACCGGTCGGCGTCGGCCGTTCCGGTGGCGGTGGCCGGGTTGGCGAAGAAGTAGGCGCCCCGGTACAGGCCGGCAGCCGCGGCGCCGTCGTACTGGGTGCGGAAGCTCGGGTTCGCTCCGTAGCTACCGACCGCGCCCACGTACGCGAACTGGTATCCCGCCTTGCGCACCTGGCGCCAGTCGATGGACGGCTGCCACTTGGACACGTCGATCCCGGCGACGACCGCGCCCGGCGTTGGTGCCATTGCTGAGGCGGGCCCGGGGGCGAGAGCTGCGACCGTCGGGGGCACGGCCCCGCCGGCGTCTTCCGGCGCCGGAAAAGCCCCGGGGGAGGTCGTCCCGGAAGCCGACGGAGCGATGCTCTCGACCAGAGGGTGTGCAGCGAGCGGAGCCGCCTGAGTGGACGGCGTCTGGGCGCGGGGGCTGGGTGGCGTCGGCGTGGAGTGGGCCGGTGTCCGCCCGCAGGCCGCCACGAGCAGCAGGCCGACAAGCGCGGCCTGGGATACCCGCCTGGCCGCGACCGATTTCCGGCCATGGGGAGGAGATCTCATCCCCGCCACGATCTCAGGCGGCCGCAACGGACCGGCTGTCAGGTGCCGGACCGCGTGACCCGAACAGATACGTCGCCGCAAGATCTACCACGACACGTTGTTGACGACGCCCGATCGCGTATTTCCGCAACTGCGGTCAACGGCCGCGGCCACACCCGACCACGAGAAGCGCCTGCGCGAGCCGCTGTCGATCGTCGGCGAGGTCATGCCGTCGCGGGAGCGGCGCCTCTCAGTCCCGTGAGTAGAGGTCGACCGGCAGGAAGGTGCGGACGGGGACGGGCTCTGCCCGCATCATCCGCTCCATGAGGTCGACAGCGTGCTCGGCCAGTCTGGCGTGGTCCTGCACGACCGTCGCGCAGAGTGGGCTCACACCCGAGTCGACGAGCGCCACGACCTCGGACGTCCCGTCCACGCCGATCACCTGAGCAGCCGCTCCGCCGCCGGAGCCGAACATCTGCACGGCGTCGACGGCGCCGAGCGCCATCTCGTCGCTGGTGCAGAAGATCATGTCGACGGATCTTCCCTGCTGGCCGAAGGACGTCAGCTTGCGACGCGCGATGTCCCGGGCTCGCCTGCGAACGAATCCGCCTTCCTCGTCGAGGACGATCTCGGCCTGAGGGCACCGGTCACGCATCACTTCGACGAATCGTCGCTGCCGACCGGTCTGGCCTCTGCCCGCGATGACCAGCACGACCGGATTCGTTCGACCTCCGCGACGCAGCTGGTCGGCGACGTAGTCGGCGGCCCGTTCGCCGATTTGTTCCGGGCGGTATCCGACGAACGCGGCGTTGGGTGGATAGTCGCTTTCGTTGCGGAAGGGATCCACGTCCGCGAACACCACCGGAACCGAGGCGTTACGACAGAACTCCGCCAGGTCCTCGTACGTGTTCTCCGGGTCGGCCGGGATGACAAGGCCCGCGGAGTACCGGGCGCTCTTGGTGATGGTCTGCCGGAGGCGGTAGTTCTGCGCGGCGCCGAGGTAGTCCCGATCGGGAATCTTGAGGACGAGGTCGAAGCCCCGGCGGTCCAGGGACTGGTCGACCGCCCGCAGCAGGTCGGCGAGCCAGTGCTTCTGGCCCCAGGCTGACATCACGACGAAAACGTTGCGCTGCGGTCCCGGCCGCCGCCACTTTCTCGAACTCAGTACGAGAAGGAGGAGAAGGAAGGAAACCGTGCCGAGGAAGATTCCGATGGGAATCCTGGCGCCAGCGAGCAGACTGTTTTTCAGCTTTCCGAGCGCGCTCGTCGCGGCGATGACACCGAGCCCGCCGAGCACCGAGGTGACGATCGCGAACAGCACCGGTCGCCGCTGCGGGTCAAGCATGCGAACGCCCTGCCTCCATCCGCCCTCCTCGTTCCTGTCAGCAGGCGTGAAAGGTCCGTGAGGAATCTTCGGGTTTCCGCGAGAGCGTCAGGCGCGATGACTCGGACAGGTGCCGACGAAGACCTGAGGGATCAGCTGATGAGCCTACCGGGAACGCGACCGACGGGACCGGTGATTCCAATAGCCGCATCCTCGGGTAGGCGAGGTGCCTCGACCGGCGACGGCGGAACATCGTAGGCGCGGCTCGGAACAGGCGGCGGAGTCAACGGGAAGCGTCGCGGAGTCAAGTCCGCTCGCCAGCGGTGCGGCACGTTGAACCCATGAGCAACCAGACCTCCCTGCCCGCGCCGACCAGCGAGGCTACCGTCCGGGCGACGGCCTGGGCGCCCTTGGCCGCGCTGGCGTCGGGGACGACCGTGCTCGTGACGAGCGAGTTCCTGCCCGCGGGCGTCCTGCCGACTATGGCCGCGGACATCGGCGTCAGCGAGGGCGTCGCGGGCCTCGCGGTCGCGGCCACCGCGATCGCGGGCGCCTTCACGGCGCCCACGATCGCGCTCCTGCTGCCGCGGACGGACCGGCGCTCGGTGCTCATCGCGCTGCTGGTCGCCGGCGTGGTCGCCAATCTCGCCGTGACGGTCGCCCCGAACTTCGCCGTGCTGCTGCTGGGGCGACTGCTGCTCGGCATCGCGATCGCCGGTTTCTGGTCCTTCGCTTTTGGCGCGGGCCTGACCGCGATGCCCGGCAGGCCGAGCACCGTGTCGACCGCGCTCGCGTTCGGGGTGAGCCTCGCGACGGTACTGGGCGTGCCGCTGGCCGCGTTCGTCGGCAATGACGTCGGCTGGCGGGCCGCCTTCGCCGGTGCCGCGGCCGTCTGTGCCGCCGCGGCGGCCTGGCTCGCGGTCAGCCTGCCAGGGGTGCCGGCGCATCCGTCCGCCGGTCTGCCGATGCTGCGGGCGGCCCTCGCGCGGCGACGGCTCATGGCGGGGATCGGGTGCGTCGCCCTGGCCGCGTTCGGGAACTTCGCCAGCTACCCGTACATCAGGGTCGCGATCGAGCGGGTGAGCGCCGACACGACCTGGCTGCTCGTCGCCTGGGGCGTCGGAGGCATGGCGGGCAACTTCCTGGCTGGCGCGCTCGCCGCCAGGCTGCGGCAGCTGGCGGCCGGGGCGCCGATCCTGCTCGCCGCCGGACTGCTGGTCACCGCCACGGCGCACTCCGTCGTGCCGCTCGCCGCCGGGATCGTGCTGTGGGGGTTCGCGTTCAACATGCTGCCGGTCGCGACCCAGCTGTGGGTGACCAGAGTCGAGCCAGACCGCGCGGAGGCCGCGGTGTCGCTGCAGGTCACGGCGTTCCAGGTCGCGATCACGCTGGGCGCCTCGGTCGGCGGCGCGTTGCTAGACGCGCACGGCGTGCGGGTGCCGCTGGTCGTCGGGGCCGCCTCGGCGCTCGCCGCCGGCCTCGGCTTCGGGCTCCTGCGGGTGCCCCGCGGCTGACGACGACGTTGCCGCGCGCCACGCCTGCGGGGCCGCGCCGTGGTGAGCGGCGAACGCCCTGCTGAACGCCGCGACCGAGCCGTAGCCCACCGCGGACGCCACCCGTCCCACCGGTTGGGAGCCGTCGGCCAGCAGGGTGCGTGCGTGGTGCATCCGCAGCTCACGCAGGATCTCCATCGGCGACCGCCCCGTCGCGCGCCGGAACCGCGCCGTCAACGCGGATCGCGACAGGTGCGCCACCCGTGCCATCCGCTCGGGCGTCCAGTCCTCGCCCGGATCCGACGCGAGCGCGGCGAGCACGTCGGCGACGGCCTCGTCCTGCCCCGGCCGCTCGTCGCGTTCGCGAGTCTCCAGCCAGGAGGTGACCAGCGCGGCGCCGAGCAGGCTCGCGTAGCCGAACGCGAACAGCGGCGTGAGACACCGGCCTTCGAGCGGGCACGTTCCGATGAGGCGCGTCACGGCGGGATGGCGACCGCTGAACCCTCGTACGACGAACGGGCTCGGCAGCCGATAGGACGAGGCCACCACCGGTCGCAGGTCCGCCGCCGCGACCAGGAGGTTCTCGCCGGCGACGAGTCGGTGGGCGGTGCGCGCCGCGACGAGCGCCGCGTCTCCGGGGTCGAGAGCATGGCGCTCGGCGGCGGTCTCGAGCTCCGCGGAACCGTCCAGGACGAGCACCCACAACGGACCCCGCGCGCCCGGGAGCGCCGAGCCGGCCGGAACGCGCTCGTGCTGGAGCCGCGACATCTCCCAGACGTTCCCGTGTGTCGAGAGGCGCACGGTGTCGGACCTCGGCTCGTTCACGGTCGCGGCCACACCGACAGAGCGCTGCGCCAGGCACGGCGTATTCCGGACCTCGGGCCAGTGGGCGGTCTACCGTGCTGCGCGGAGTGGAGCCGCCTGTCGGGGCGGTGCAAGATCTCTCGTCGCCGGACCCGAGCAGCCACGGCTTCGTCGATGTCGTTAGGTGGTTCCGTCGGCTTCGGACTGCGATGACTCGGGAGGAGTCGGATGACGGGGAGGGAACCCGAATACGGCTACCCGTTTTCGGCGATCGCGGCCGACGAGGAATGATCGCGAGTTTGGCCCTCGATTGGTTGTGAGAAGGGTCGGTTCACGACCACCCGAGGGCCAAAACGGCGATCACTCCGCCGGGCCGACCTCGGCCGTCACGGAACCAGCCGGTCCCGTGCCGTCGGTGACCGGTTCGAGGACGAGGACCGGGATCTGGCGGTCGATCCCGCGCTGGTAGTCGGCGTAGTCCGGAAACGCGTCCACCGCGCGGCGCCACCAGAGGGCCTTCTCGTCGCCGAACACTTCGCGGGCCCGGTACTGGCGCGTCACCGCGCGGTCCTGGAGCTCGATGACCGGCTCGGCGAGCAGGCTCGAGTACCACTGCGGGTTGGCCGGTTGGGCGCCGTTGGACGCGACAGCGGCAAAGCTGCCCTCGTGCTCGACCCGCATCACCGGTGTCTTGCGAACCTTGCCGCTCCTGGCGCCCAGGTAGGTCATCAGCACCATGGGCTGGCCTTTCATCGTGACGCCGTCCGTCGTGCCGGTGCGCACGATCTGCTCGACATGGTCGCGCACGAACCCCAATGCGCTCGGTTCGTAGTCGCCCGTCCTGGGCCCGCGCTGATCAATGCGCCCGGCCCGTCGCGATTCCGCGACCAGACCGGGCCGGTGCCCGCGTGGCTGGTCGGGGCGCCTGGTGTCCACGTTGCGGGTCAAGGTGTTGAGGAGGCCGGGTAGCTCCGTCACCGTCTCGGCGGGCAGGCCGGTCACGGTCTCCTGCGCGAGAGCGCACCACAGCTCCTTGACCTGCTCGGCCACCGCCTGGCCGCGGTCGGTGAGCTCGACGACGCTCGCGCGCTTGTCGGACGGGGCGGGGGCGCGGCGGAGGTGGCCGGAGGCTTCGAGCTTGCGGGTCATGAGCGTGACGCTGGGTGGCTCGCAGCCGAGGGCCTCGCTGAGCTGAGCCTGGATCATCGGGCCGGTCCTGGCGAGCTCGAGCAGGAGCGCCTCCTGCCCGGGATACAGGCCGAGCGGGGCCAGCAGGGCCGCGGCCCTGGCCCGGTGGCGCAGGCTCAGGAGCCGGATGGCCTGGTTGATGGCGTCAGCGTGCTCGAACTCCACGGTCGCTCCCTGACGAGACAAGTTATGCGCATAACGTTATGCGCATAACTAACTGGGCGTCAAACCGACGTATTCGAGCGTGACGCCGCACCGGTTCGGCCAAGCCGTCGGCGGGACTGTCGTCAAGCCGACCTTCGTCATCCACCTCGACCCGCCCAGCGAACTCTCCGTGACGCTGGCACACCTCTACGTCCAAGACCGGCGTCGGGAGGAGAAGATTGTGATCACCCTGCGTTCAGGTGCGCGTCGCCTCGTGCTCGGAGGCGCGGCGGCCGTCCTCGTCGCCTCGGCGGCGGTCGTCGGTGGCGCCGCCACGCCGGCGCTGGCGGCCGGCACCTGCGTCGACCAGTTCTCGGGAGCCGCGCTCCCGGTGACGCTGAGCGGGACGAACGGCAACGACGTCCTGACCGTCACGAGTAGCAACGCCGTGGTCGACGCCCTCGGCGGCAACGACACCGTGAAGGTCGGTCCCAACCTGTCCGGCGTGGTGATCTGCCTGGGCGACGGTGACGACACGGTCACCGGCAACGGCGGGGCGCCGAACCGTGCCCTGTCGGTGATGGGCGGCCCGGGCAACGACGCGATCACCTCCGGCAGCGGCGGCGACGTGCTCAACGGCGGCACGGGCTTCGACTTCATCGACGGCGGCGCCGGCAGCGACATCTGCAAGAACGTCGAGACCGCCGCGAGCTGCGAGCTCGTCCAGAACTGACGCGACCCACCGGTCACCCGCGCCCGCGACCCTGGTCCCGGGCGCGGGTGGCTGCCGAAGATCACGAGGTGGCCAGGAGGGAAGGGCCGGCGCGGAGCGGGTAGCCGGCTAGTTGGCTGGCGTCACCTGGGGTCGGATCACCATCGCCTGGGCGGTGGGCCCTGACCGGTCTTGGCTCGGCTTCAGAGCCATTCGTCCAGCTGGTCCCAGGTCGCGGTGACCTCGATGGGGTCGATGGCGTCGACAGCGAGGAGGTCCTTCTTCCGGAAGGTGACCTGCTCCATCGCGTAGGTGCCGTCCGACGTCAGCCGCAGCCGTTCGACGGACACCGCGGGGCCGTCGTTCTGAGCGAGCCGGACGATCCAGTAGAAGCCGATGCCCGCCCTGGCGTAGCGGACTCGCTTGACGAGCAGGTCGTCTGAGACCGATCCAGGTGACACGATCTCGATGACGATCAACGTGTCGGCCGCGGTTGGCTTGCCCTGCCACCGCCCCCGGCGCGGGTCGTCGAGGCAGCGGAAGAGGGTCAGGTCCGGGCGACGGAAGTGGAACGGCACCTCCGTGAGCAGGACGTCGATGTCGGCACGGACCCGGTGACAGGTCCCCGTGCGCTGGTCGTGCTTGCGAGCGGCCTCGGCGAGCGCGTTGAGCAGAGCGTGCTGGACTGTCAGGTGCTTGTCGCTGGGCGAATGACAGATGACGACCGAGCCGTCCGAGACCTCGATCCGGCTGGCGAGATCCTCGGGAAGCTCTTCGTAAAGATCGAGAGTTATCTCGGGCGCCTGCGCCGCGGCACGTAGCCACGACCAGTCGGGAGCCTCTGGCGTCGCCATGCCCGTCACGTTACCCGCCACTCCCGACGCGCCACCGCCGGTCGAAACAGGTGCTGGCCTGATGTTCGGGCGTCGCCGTATCCGGTTACGGAACCAGATCGATGCGCGACGCGCCGTGATGCTCGCTGGGGCGTCGGCGGGGCGGACGCCGCTAGCCTCTTAGGCCGATCGGCCACCTCGCCAACGCGGCTGGCGGGCTCGGCGGCTGGCGGGAGTGCTCGACCCGGACCGGCGACGGCGGCGCGGCCGTAGCCCGTGACGGGCTGTTTCCGCAGGTCATGGGCGGCCGGTGGGCCGCGGCCGCAAGGTCCACCTGACAGGTGGCGCCCAGGTTAACGGGATAGATGTGTGCAAAGAGCCAGGAGGTGGGCAGCCCGGAGTTCTGAGGGGAGTGCGGATGACGGAACAGGAAGACGGCTCGGCCGGAGCGCCGCGCGGCGCGACGGTGATGGCGCAGACTCGCCGAGCGGCCGCGAGCGAACGGCCCGGCGCCCCGGCCACCTGGCCGCCACCGCCGCGCAAACCTTGCCAGACCCGGCAGAACGTCCAGCTGGCCGGCCGCCACGACCAGACGGCGGCCCGCCCGGCGGCCGGGGCCATGGAACGGGGTGGGGTCCGGCCTGGCGGCTACAACCCCGCACTGGACGGCGTCCGGGCGCTCGCGGTCCTCGCCGTGCTCGTGTTCCACATGGACTCGCTGCGCGGCGGCTACCTGGGCGTCGACGTGTTCTTCGTGCTCAGCGGTTTCCTGATCACCGGGCAGCTGCTGGCCGAGTGGGACCGGACCGGCGCCGTGTCCCTGCCCCGGTTCTATCTGCGCCGCGCCTACCGTCTGCTGCCCGCGTTCTGGCTGTTGGCCCTGGTCGGCTTCGCTTCGGTCGTGCTGCTGGGGATGGGCCCGGACAGCGACCGGTCCGAGTTCCTCGACAGCCTGGCCGCCTCGATGCTCTACCTGAACAACTACTTCCAGGTCGCCCGGCAGAGCACGGGCGCCGGCTGGCTGGGGCACACCTGGTCGCTGTCGCTGGAGGAGCAGTTCTACCTGCTCTGGCCGCTGCTCCTGATCGCCCTGTGCCGCCGGCCGTGGTTCGCGCGCAGGCTGCCCCTGGTCCTGCTGGGTGGGGTGGCCGCGGTCCTGGTGTGGCGCAACGTCCTGGTCGCGTTCGGGGCGTCGGGCACGCGGGCCTACTTCGCCCTGGACACCCGCGCGGACGCGCTGCTGGTCGGCTGCGCGCTGGCCGCCTGGCTGCGGGCGGCGCGCAGCGGGGCGGACGGCGGGGGCCGCGCAGCGCTGACCTGGCAACGCCGCCTGGCCCGGGTGCGGGCCGTCCTCCCGGTCGTCGGTCCCGTGGCGCTCGCCTTGCTGGCGGTGGCGGCCATGACCGCGCCGAGCGGATGGGGCCCGCGGCCGACCTCGCTCTCGCGCGGCGGTTTCACCGTCGTCGCGCTGCTCGCCGGGGTCGTCGTCCTCGCCCTGGAGCAGGGGCTGACGACGAGCTGGCTGTTCCGCGCCCTGGCCGCCCGGCCGCTCGCCTGGCTTGGCAAGATCTCGTACGGCTTCTACCTCTGGCACTTCCCGGTGGTCGCGCACTGGGGTGACGACCTGACCGGCTCGCTCGGCCGGTGGCCGGCGATCCTCGCCGTCGCGGCGATCTCGGTGGCGCTGGCAGCCGCGTCCTACTACCTGGTCGAACGACCCATCCAGCGCCGCCGCCGGTCCGCCTCGCGGACGGACCGGGTGAGCCCACCGGACCGTCAGCCCACCTTGACGGCTGTCGCGGGCCAGCCCGCGATGGCCGCCGCGGCGGCCGGCACCGGTGACCGCCTGGTGGGCGCGGCGGTCCGCGACGCCGGCTGGGAGCTGGGACAACCGCGCCCGCCCATCTGACGCCGAGCCCGCCGGCCCGGCGGCACGCGGCTAGGGACGGGCCGGAATGACGACGTTGTGCGGGGGCGCACCGCTTGACAGGGCGTCGAGCTGGCGGCGGAGCAGGGCGACGACGCGCGGTCGCATCGCGGCACTGTGCCCACCGACGTGGGGAGTGAGGATGACGCCGTCAAGACCCCACAGGGCGTGCTCCGGCGGCAGCGGCTCGGGATCGACGACGTCCAGCGCGGCCCTGACCCGGCCGGCCCGGACCGCGTCGACCAGGTCCGCGGTGATGACCACCCCGCCGCGCGCGACGTTCACCAACAGGGCGGCGGGCTTCATCGCGGCCAGGAACTTCCGGTCCACCAGGGCCGCCGTGCTCGGGTTCAGCGGCACGGCGAGCACGACGATGTCCGCGTCGGGCAGCAGATCCGACAGCTCGCCGACCGCGCGAACGACGCCGTCGGCGTCGACCCGGCGGTTCGTCGCCACCCGGACGACGTCGACCTCGAAGGGCTTCAGGCGACTGACGACCGCCCGGCCGACACCGCCCTGGCCGACCACGATCACCTTCGAGTCCGCCAGCGCCGGGGACTCGGCGTGGGCCCACCTGTGATCGGCCTGCGCGCGCAGCAACGTCGGCAGCCGGCGCTGGCTGGCGATCATCAGCCCGATCGCCAGCTCGGCGGTGGACGCCTCGTGCACCCCCGCGGCGTTGCAGAAGGTGTGGCCGTCGGGAAGCACGGCACCGACGCCCTCGTAGCCGATGGACTGGCTCTGCACGACCAACGGGCGCAAGCCCTGGAGCGCCGTCAGCACGGTTGGGGCAGCCATGTACGGCACCACGACGAGGTCGAGATCCACCCGGGCCGGCGGGCCGGACAGGTCCCAGACAGTCACCTCCGTCCCGGGCATGGCGGCGAGCGCGGCCCGGAGGTCCTCGGTCGGAACGGTCACGACCAGCGGCCCGTGGTGTCCGGACAACAACGAGGTCTCCTCCTGATGTCGTGTGCTCGTGGCCGTGAGCGCGTCGCGCGGCCGTCCGTCTGCCGTCGGCAGACAGATTCTGCTGCCAGCCGAGCGCCGGCCCGGTCCGGCCTGTCGCCGCTCTAGGTTGCCAGCATGACCGAGACGACGACCGCCCTCGACGGCGAAGCGATCACGGGCTGGGCGGCCGGCGTCCCGTTCACGGCGCTGCCACCGGCCGGCGGCGCAGGCGAGCCCGCGCCGCTGGTGGTGACCTGGCACATGATGGACGCGCCGCGTTCGGACGCCGCGTTCGCCGCGGCGCTCCCGCTGGCCGCAGTGCCCGCGTGGCGGGTGCATCTCGGGATGCCGTGGGTGGGGCGGCGCCCGCGGGACGACGGGTATGAGGCGGCGCTGGCCGATCCGATGCTGGGTTACGTCGAACCCGTCGTCCGCCAGGCCACCGACGAGTTCCCCGCGGCGCTCGACGCGTTGCGGGAGATGTTCGCCTTCCGGGACGGGCCGATCGGCGTCGTCGGCGCGTCCCTCGGAGGCAACGTCGCGCTCGACGTCGTGGCTCGGCTGCCGGTCGAGGTCTCCGTGGTGGCGCTGGTCAACCCGGCCATCCGGGCACGCACCGCGGTCGAGATCTTCACCGCGGCCGCCGGCACGACCTACGACTGGTCCGAGCCGGCCCTCGCCGCGGCCGGCCGGCTGGACTTCGTGGCCCAGGCCGGCCTGGTCAGCGCCCGCCGGCCGGCACCGGCCGTCCTTCTGGTCAGCGGCGCGCTCGACTACCCGAACAGCCGCGCCGACGCGGACGCCCTGGTGACCGCGCTCCAGGCCGAGTACCGGGAGCCCGACCGGGTTCGGCTGACGACGATCGAGGGCCTCGACCATCCGCTGGCCGAGCGTCCCGGCCTCGAACCGGCGCCCCAGCTCCCGTTGGCCAAGGTCGTCGACCGTGTGGTCGGCGACTGGCTGCGCGCGCACCTGTAACCGGACCGCGGCAGCCACGTCGGCTATGTGGCGGGGCTGGTCGGCCAGCGGTCCCAGCAGGTCTCATGATCGGGTGGATTCGGGGTAGCCCGGGCTACCCCGAATCCACCCGATCATGGATGCGGCTAGCTGCCGAGCCGCTCGTCCCGGTCAGCCTGCGCCTGGGCTCGTGGGTCGGGCACGCCGACGGGATTGGGCCACATCAGCAGCGGCGCGGCGGCCTGGGCGATCGGAGCGAGCAGCGTCGCGGCGCGTTCGGTCATGGCTGGTTCGAGCGCGTCCCAGGCGGGGCTGGCGAGGCGGTCCGTCGTCGCCTCCAGGTCGTCGGCGGCCGCCAGCGCCGGCGCGGTCGCAGCGCCGGCGGCGTCGAGCCAGCCGCGAGCGCGCAGCCGGTCGGCCGCCGCGTCCCACTCGTCGTCGGTCCAACCGCGGATCCGCTGGTAGAACGCACGGTCGGTGCCGCCCCTGCTGACCCGCCAGACGAGGCTCTCGGGGGCGTCGAGACCGGCGGTGACCAGGGCCGCGACGTGCCCGTCGCCTCGGTGTTCCCGCAGGATGGTGCTGGCGTGCCACAGGACGGCGACCGGGTCGTCGGGCCAGGGAAGCGCGGCGTTCGCGGCGCCGAGGACACGGCCGGCGACCGGCGCCGCCTCGGCCGTGGACCGCAGCAGCGTGGCCAGCTCGGCGACCTCGTCCGGGTCGGTGCCGGCGAGCAGCGGGCCGAGGGCGGCGCGGGCGCCGTCGAGCCGGGTGGCCAGCGCCTTCTCCGGGGAGATCCGGGTCCAGACCTCCGGCAGCGCGCGGGTCACCATGGCGGGCGCGAACCCGAAGAAGGCGCCGACGACCGGCCCGGCCTCGACCGGTCCCAGCGGCGCGGCCCGGCCCGCGAAGTACCCGCGCCAGTAGCCCCGCACGCCGGCGTCCTCCCACGCTGCCAGGCTGGCCGGCGCGAAGTAGGTGACGGCGTGCACCGGCTCGAACAGCCGCCACATCCGCTGGGCAACGTTGACCTCGACCATGACCCAACCCAATTCCGCCGCTCGACCGAGGTCAACCCCTGCCGCGGGCGCCTGGCCGTCCGGCGTCAGGACTGGGCGTCCGCGTTGGCGGCGATCGCGTCGCGGACGTACTGGGCGAGACCCTGGGCCATGTCCTCGTACAGCCGGGTGAAACGCTCGTCGGCCAGGTACAGCTCGCCGAGGCTGCGGTGCATGGTGTGGTCGCAGTCGTAGAACCAGTCGGTGATGAACCGGCGGTGCTGCTCGGCGAGCGCCATCGCGGCCGGCCCGTCCGCGGGCAGGCCGGCCCGCAGCGCGTCGCGGAAGGCACGAAGGCCCTCGTCCGACTCGACCTTCATCCGGGCCCAGTCGGCCTTCGTGTAGGCGGCCGTACGGCGTTGGGACTGTCGGTAGGCGTCGGTCTCGCCCCACCGCAGCTCGGCCTCGTCGGCCCAGGCCCCGCCGACCTGGTCGGTGCCGAAGACCTCGAGCTGCTCGTCCGGCGTCAGTCGCATGCCCATCGCGCGTGCCTCCAGTTCGTTGTCGATGGCGGTGACCATCGCGGCGAGCCGTGCGCCCCGCTCGACCAGCAGCTCCCGCTGCCGGCGCAGGTGCGCGACCATGTCCACGTCCGGGTCGTCCACCAGGGCTCGGACGGCGTCGAGCGTGAATCCCAGCTCGCGGTACACGAGTACCTGCCGCAGCCGCTCAAGATCGGGCCCGTGGTAGACCCGGTACCCGCCGGTGGTGCGGCCCGACGGGCGGACCAGGCCGATCCGGTCGTAGTGGTGCAGCGTCCGGACGGTTATCCCGGCCCGGCGCGCGGCCTGCCCGACCGTGAGCCCGGTGCCGGTCTCCGCCTGATCGCTGCTCACACCGCCGACTCTGTCCCCTGACCTCGCGTCAGGGTCAAGCCGCGCGGCGCGGACAGCTTGTAGAGGGCGACCAGGTAGCGGCAGGGGGTCTCGGCCGGGTTGAAGTACACGCAGTCGGCCGGGGCGCCGAGCTGGAGGCAGTCGCCCTGGTCCAGCTCGTGGACGTCGTCACCCTCGACGAAGCGGAGCCGACCGGCGAGGACCCAGATCTGCTGGTCGATGAAGCGATAGGTGCTGGCCGGCATCGCCACGGTCGCCCCGGCGGGCAGCTCGACCTCGACGAGCTCCAGACCGGTGCTCGCCGGCGGGGACACGGCGCGACGCGAGTAGCCGCTGTCGGGGTCGGTCCAGGCGGGCTGCTCGTCGTGACGGGTGAGCCGCGACGGCCCGCTCTCCGCCCGCGCGATCAGCTCCGAGAGCGTGAGGCCCAGCGCGCCGGAGAGCTTGGCCAGCAGGGCCGCCGTCGGCTGGGCCTCCGCGCGTTCGACCTTGGAGATCATCGCCCGGGAGACCCCGGACGCGTCGGCCAGCCCCGCGACGGTCAGGCCGCGCGCGGCCCGGGCGGATCGGACGGTGGCCGCCAGCGCGGCGCCGAGTTCGTCACTCACGGCTCCAGCCTAGTGAAACTATGGTAAGTCTCGCGTCTACTATAGGAACGTGCCTAGCGAACCCTGGCGGATCCGGCCGGCGACCGCGGCGGATGCCCCGGCCTGTACGGCGATCTACGCGGACTACGTCACCGACACGGCGATCACCTTCGAGACCGAGGTCCCGTCGATCGAGGAGATGGCCAGCCGGATCCAGCGGTCCAACGAGCGCCACGCCTGGCTGGTACTGGAGGCCGACGGGACGATCGTCGGGTACGCCTACGGGCGGGAGTACCACACCCGCGCCGCCTACGGCTGGTCCTGCGAGGCGAGCGTCTACCTGCGGATGGGCCGGCGCCGCACGGGCGCCGGGCGCGCGCTCTACCAGGCGCTGCTGCCCCGGCTCGCCGAGCGCGGCTACCGCCGGGTCATCGCGGGGATCACCCAGCCGAACGACGCCAGCAACGGCCTGCACTACGCCTTCGGCTTCACCGACGTCGGGGTCATGTACAAGATCGGCTGGAAGCACGGCGTCTGGCACGACGTCGCCTGGCTGCAGCTGGACCTGACGCCGGACGAGGACCCCGTCAAGCCGCCCAACCCGGTCGCCTGATACCCCGGCCTCAGAGCCGGGGCTCACCGAAGGTGGCCTGGTCGCTGCCCCAGGGGTGCGCGGGAAACGGGTAGTCGTCGAAGCCGGGGATCGCCGGACGGGCGGTCGTGCGCGTGCCGTGCGTGACGGCCGACCGCGCGGTGGGCGCCGCGGCCGGAGCGTGGCCCGGTTCGCGGTCCGGCCGGTCGAGCAGCCAGGCCGCGGTGCGGGCGAGGGCCGCGGCGAGGTCGCGGCCCCGGCCGTCGGCGGCGCGGTCGACCAGCGCGTCGATGATCGACGCGGCGAGCAGGTAGCCGGTCGCGTGGTCGAGCGCCTGCG